>DATJVM010000001.1:0-2806 GCA_035501775.1 Gemmatimonadales bacterium
CCTGGACGCGGCCTGCGGTTTCCTGACATGCTCTTGTCCCCTTTCCCTTTCGGGTCCAGGTCAGTCAGCAGACCCAAGGACCTCCCTTCGAGTCCCTCCCGGCTCTGCCGGGGATGCAACAAGGCGCCTCGTGGCGCACAAAAACCGCTCGATCTTGCCCTTCGTGGTCGCCGCCCGCGGGCCTGCGTGAATCAGCCGCACGCCCAACACGGCGCAGGCGCGCAACACTTGGTGCGAGACGAACGCCGAGCCGCGGTCGACGAGGATCCCGTCCGGCACCCCGCGCGCGGCAAGCCCGGCGCGCAGCGCGGCCTCCAAGCGCAGCACGTCCTCGGCGCTCCCCCACCGGTAGCCGACCAGCGCGCGGCTGTAATCATCGATAAACGCCAACAGGATCGCGGTGCGCCCGGCGATCTTCGGGCCGTGTAACCCATCGCCCGTCCACAGCTCGTTGCGCGCCGAGGCCTCGAAGCGCCCATACGCCCGGTCCGGTGTGCGCCCGTCGGCGCGGACGTTCAACCCCAGGCGGGCGAAGTGGCGCTGCAGCGTACGCACCGTCGGCACCTGCTCGCCCGAGGCGAGCATCACCTGATGCACCTGCGCGACCGTGCGCGCGGGCAGCTCGCGCTTCAGCGCCTCGGCCAAGCACAACACGCGTGCCGCGGTCAGCGGCCCCGACTGGCGCGAGCGGGGAGACAAGGCCTCAAACCCGCCCACACGGTACGCCCGGATCCAATCATCGATCGTCGAGCGCCCCACCCGACAAAGCCGACCATCGGGGCCAACATGCTCGCCGCTGGCCAGCTCCCTGACCAGCCGGCCCCGCTCGGCCTTCGACAACGACGGGTCCGCCGCCTCGCGAATCAACGCGTACCTAAACAGCCCGACCTCGAGCGCACGCTCGTCTCTGCCGTTCAACGTCTGCTCCCTTCCGCCTGAATTGCACGGAGCGCGGAAGGGTGCCCGCTCACGGCACCGCTCGGAAGAGGTCACCTCGTGTTGCCAACAGCACCCCGCCGGACAGAACCGCCACCAACCGCCACGTCGCGCGCCGACCGAGCCGCAGCACCCACGCTCGGACCGCCACCCCGATCGCCTCGAGCGCATCCGCGAACCCGCCGCCCGTCGGCGCGATCGGCGAGAGCTCTGCGTCCAACGCGAACGCCCACCGCGTGAAATGCGAACGGATCGCCTCAGCGTTACCCGCGAACCGCCGCAACCACGCCCTGACCGTGCCGACCGGCACGGCAAGCTCCCGGGCGATCCGCACGTACCCCAGCCCGCGCGCCTTCGCCTCGATCGCCCTGCCGATCACCTCCACCTCGTACCGGCGCCGCAAAAGGCACAGATCCGCCAGCAAAACGTGCGTTCCCCGACAGCCGCGGCAGATCCCCCGACGCGGCCGCAGCGCCACCGGCTTCCCCCACCGCAGCCGAACCGACCGCCCCCGCGCCCACCCCCACGGCGCCAACACACCCCCGCACAACGGGCACGACAACGACCCACCCGAAGATCGGCCTCGACCTCGGCCACCACCACACCTACCATCACCATCTGGGTGCCACCTCCGGCATCCGGAGGGCCCACCCGACGCAACCACCAAGCTGGCGGGAGGGCTCTCACGCATCAACGAACGCGCGAAGCGTGACGAACTACACGCCGACAGCGGCGCCAGCCATGCCTACGCTCGATGTCACCCCAAGCCCATCCCATGCCGAGCCACCGTGACGCTCAACACCGGGAAGCCGGCGCTGAACGCCGAGTACGAGGACTCCGATAAGGAGACCACGGCCAAATTCTGCCCCGCGGACGAGGCGGCCGGGATCACCGGATCGCTGTTCAGCGTCAACCTCGACGGCTCCTACTACTCGCCCTGCCAGGCCCACGGCACCCTGTCGATGGCCCCGCCCGAGATGGTCTCCACCCGCTCGCTGTCAGACCTCTCCCGGATACAGGTCAAGGGATTCCATCCCCTGCACGTACGCCCACGTGCTTCACCACAGGCGCCACCCCGGGGCACACCAGCGCCAGGCTCCCGAATCGTGGATGGAGCTGATCGCCGCACTGACGGCCGCGCTCCTGATCGTGCTGGCGCTAGTGGCGCTACGTAAGCGCCTGAGCTGAGGCCAGCAGAACTGGCGAGCGGACAGCCGCATCTAGCGCCTCAACGGTAGCGGCTCGTCGGCGACCACACGCCACGGTACACTCGGCCGTCGAGACGACACTGGGCGCTGTACTGAGCCTCCGGGTTCCGCCCGGGACGTCCGATAGCCCTGGCGTCACCCAGGGAGGTCGTTCCGTCGTCTCAAAGCATGGATAAGTCCGGTCTTTCCTTCCACAGGGGCCGGACCTGCTCGGCGCCCTGATCAAGGCATTGCCTAGGGGGCTATGCACAGAACTGTACACCGGGCGCCACTCGGACACCACGCACCGCCAAGCACGGTAGCCGCCGACCGCTTCTTCTTCGACGCATGGCCTCCTGGATGGCGTCGATCGAGCCTTCCGAAACCGGGAGCAAACGCCGAACAGGGCCGAGGTCAAGAAGGGCGGCTACTCCGGCTACGAGCTGCTCAAGGTCGTCGCGCTGGAGCAGGTCAAGCGGGCACGGCAGCAGGACTCGACGGCATCTCGTGGAATGTCCGTGGGATAGTCGTGGGATAGTTTTGGCTCTCTCAGGCGAGTTTCGGTGACATCCCAGCGACCTGAGTAAGTCCCCGCATCTGCTCTAGAAGATCTAAGAATAGCCTGGAAATAGGCCGAAATTCCCCGTAGCGACGCGGCGAAGGAATCGAACCTTCCAAGCCGG
>DATJVM010000002.1:0-29452 GCA_035501775.1 Gemmatimonadales bacterium
TTTTAAGTCCCTTGCGTCTGCCAGTTTCGCCACCCGAGCGCGCCTCTAAGGTACCATCTCCGCCGGCACCATGCTCACGGCACGATCACCGCCGTCCGAAAGGCCTGATGACAGGCTCGGGCGAGCCACATGAAGCCCCTACGAATCAGGATGGCCCGCATCCGTGTCCCGTCGCGCTGCTCTCGAATGCAACAAGAGGCCCACGACGCGGCCGGTCGTGGACCTCGTGAGCTTTCGCACTACCGCCGCCCCCTACTGCCCGCCATGAACCGATATCCTACTCCCGGCTCCGTCACGATGTTGCCGGGCTTGCGCCGGGCGTTGGCCGAGGGCGTGCTCTTGCCTGGGCTTCTTGGCTTGCACGTCGCCGGCGGGGCCGGCAGCGAGGCGTACTGATAGCGCCCGTAGGGGTCGGGCTGGATGCCCGCTGGCTTCATCGCGACTTGAGGATCTCCGGGTTCCTATCCGCCATGTCCCTCCGAAAGAGACCCAAGGAGCGGCCGGCCGCTTGGTGACGCTGGTGGTGACGCACCCCATTCTTCGGCCATCTACTGACGTTGTGAATCGCCTCAGGATTGCCGGAACCCCATGTCGTGAGAGGATGGAGTCATGCCCAAGACGGGGCTTGGTCTTCCCCCGCAGTGCGTGAGTGCGCCGTTCGGGCTGGTCCAGGAGCATGTGGCTGAGTACCCCTCGCAGTGGGGGGCCATCGCGTCGCTCGCCCAGAAGGTCGGCTGCTCGCCCGAGTCGCTCTGGAAGCGGCTCCGGCGGACCGAATGTGATCCAGGCGAGCCCCGGCACCGCGGTGCCTCGCTTCAATCTGCCATGAACTGGACAGTCACCAGGAGCTCACAGGCCTCGCTTTCCTGCGCGCAATCGGCGCGCACCTCCATCGTCGAGAGACCCGCGTTCAAGGCTACTGACCGCGATAGCGACGAGGACGCGGTACGCCACGACCCCGCTGCGCCGACGTGACTCGAGAGGTTGTGGAGCACCATGTTCACCACCTCAGGCGTCACCGCCATGCTCATGGGAGCCACTTGGGCCATCGCCGCGATGCTGGACGCTTGCTGCGCGACCGCCGCTCCCGACTCGACGGTACTGGTCAGGAGGGCCAGGAGGGCCCCGGTCCACCACCAATGGTCTCGTGCCGCGATGCCAACCGCCCGCGGTCTGTGAGGGCGCGTGATCATGAGGCGATCCGCTCGTGATCCTGGTCCTGACTCAGGATGTTGGGCAACATCGCGGCCTCGACATCGCAGTTGTCATCGCGGACGAATTCCAGCGTCCGGCGCCGACAGACAACAGTCTGCAGAGAGCGCATGACCATCGGGTCCACCGCCTCCGCCGATGTCAGATGCATCCGCTCCAGCGCGTCGACGACCGAAGCCGCCGATCGGTACGACCTGCTGGTGGTCAGAGCATCGAAGATCTCGGCCGCCGCGAGCACCCTCGCACCCCATGGGATCGCGGCGCCGGCCAGCCCGTCGGGATACCCTTCCCCGTCCCAACGCTCGTGGTGTCCGCGCACGAAGCTGGCGACCCGTTCCATGGTCGGATACGCGACCAGGATCTGGTGTCCCAGGATCGGGTGGCGCTTGACCTCGGCAAACTCTTCTGGCGAGAGCTTCCCCGGCTTGGTGAGAATCCCATCGCTGATCGCGATCATGCCGATGTCATGCAGCCGGCCGGCCAGCCTGACTTCCTCCACCTCCCAGTCGCTCCGGCCCATGTGGGTGGCGATCGAGGCCGCCAGTTCGGCGACCCGGATGGAGTGACCCGCCAGATGGGGGTCCTTCGCTTCCATCGCATTGACCAACGCGTCCAGGGCTGCCGCCGCGAGCTGCTGTACCTGGCGCGCCCCGTCCGGACGGGACGTCAGAATGGCACGCTCCGGGGTCGCGGTCGGTTCTGGAGAAGCATTTCTTACCACACTCGCTACCTCCTCGCGTACCGCACGGGCGACGGCGGCGATCAGAGCCGAGGCAACCAGCGGTCCTGCCAGGTACTCGACGGCGCCCAGCTGCCGTGAGGCAAGAACCGCCCGAGTATCGCCGCTGCCCTGGACAAGGATGGCGGGTAGTGCCGGGTAATCGATGGCGATCGACCGCAGCAGGTCCAATCCATAAATGTCAGGCAGGACTGCGTCGACGACGGTGCAGGCAATTGGGGCGGCCTTGAGCGTGGCCAGCACCTTGGTTCCCGTTGAGGCGGTTCTCACTCTGTAGCCCCGCTCGGCCAGGACTCTGCCAGCGGTCCGCCTGAGGGTATGATCTCTCAAGGCCACGAGGATCATCGGGCGTTGGGGTGTCATGACGCTATCCTCCCGGTCGCGGCATCGCGGCTGCAAGGGCTTTGGGGTCGCTCTTCCGCTGCATGAGTCGGGCATGGTAAGAGGTTGGTCCCGGGGCCGATTGCGCGGGCCAGGACCAGGCGCAGCTCCTCGATCGTGAACGGCTTGCTCAAGAAACCGGTCCCGGAAGGCCAATCCTCGGGCTGCAGAGCTTCCTCAGCAAAACCGGTCATCAGGAGAGTCTTGACCGACGGCCAGCGCCCCCGCAATTCGTGCAACAAGGCCGGACCGCGGAGGCCGGGCAGTACGATGTCGCTCAGGACCAAGTCGACTGGCGACTCCGAAGTGGTGAGATAGAGGGCGTGCACCGCATCCCCGGCTTCGATCACTACATAGCCAAGCGTCACGAGATATCGGGCGATCACGCTTCGGACGGCATCGTCGTCGTCCACCAGGAGGATCGTCCCCTGCGCCCCAGTGCCGCTGGCGTGCGCCCCGGTGCCAGTGGCGGATGCCGATTCGGTATCAAGCAGCGGCAGCATGAGTCACCTCCTGAATTGAGTGTCTGTGCGCTTGGGCCTGTGCCGGAGCCATGGCCTCTGCGACAAAGACTTCGCAGATGGCGGGATCGAAGTGGCGCCCGCTCTCCTGCGTCAGATACTCGCACACCTTCTGCGGCGGCCATGCCGGTCGGTACGGGCGATCGTGCGTCAATGCATCAAAGACATCAACCAGTGCGACGATCCGGGCCTCGATGGGGATCGCCTCTCCCACGAGGCCGTCCGGGTACCCGGTGCCATCCCAGCGTTCGTGGTGGTGGCGAGCGATTGACGCGGCGAGCTGCACGACGTCACACTGCCCATCCGCCAGGATGCGGGCGCCGATGATCGTATGGCGCTTCATGATCGCGAATTCTTCCTGAGAGAGCTTGCCCGGCTTGAGGAGCACGGCATCCGGGATGCCGATCTTGCCAATGTCGTGCAGCGGTGCAGCCCGACGGATCAGCTCAACCTGAGCCTCGGGTAGCCCGAGGGCCCGGGCGACATCGGCGGCCAGATGGCCGACCCGCTGGGTGTGTTGACCGGTCTCGTCGTCGCGTGCCTCACCCGCCGCCGCGAGGCGCTGCAGCATCTCCTCCTGGGCCCTGTCACGTTGACGGGTCCGTTCACGGACCCGCATCTCCAGCGTCTGGTTCTGATTGGCGAGCCGGAGGTGCAGCAGCCGGGTCTGCAACAGGTGCCGGATGCGCAGGTCGACTTCCACCACATCGAAGGGCTTCTCCAGGAAGTCGTGCGCTCCTGCCGCCAGGGCGCGCCGCCTGATTTCGGTGGAGGATTCCCCAGTCAGAATCAGTATCGGAAGGTAGGACTCCTCCGGCACCAGCGGAGTCAGCTGCTCCATCACCGCAAAGCCGTCCAGGCCCGGCATCCGCAGGTCGAGTACGACGATGTCCGGCGAGAACTCCTGGAAGAGTGCCTTCGCCAGGTGTGGGTCCGTGGTGCTGGCGATCTGCCCGAAGCCGTGGCGAGCGAGAATCTGGCGCAGGCTCCGGACCACGCTGGCATCGTCGTCCACGATGAGGATTCGGCTTTCAGTGACGTCGAACATTGGGGCTCTCCACTGCGGATTCAGACTTTCGGGGCTCACCAGACTGCCCGGCTCAGTTGGAGAGTAAAGCCAGCTGTGTGCCAACCCGACAACCTGACCTATGCTGCCCTAAGTCTTTGCGGAGAAACGGCCTTCATTTTGAAGCGCGAGGCGGAACGCGGTGCCGGCGCGCCAGACTGCCCCGCAGGCGGGGCAGTTTGGTGTCTCGAGTTCCGGATGAGAATTGAAGAGAGGATGAAGGCGGTGATACCTGAGCCTTCAGGAGAGAGGCTCCGGCTCATCGGACGGCAGCGCCGGGTCGATGAGTCCGCCCTCCCGGTACCGCCGCAGCTTTCGGAAGAGAGTTCGTCGGTCGATCCCGAGCGCGACCGCAGATTCGGCGACGTTGCCATCCTTGGCGCCGAGAACCGCCAGGATGAACTCCCGCTCAAGCCGCTCCAGCGTCCACTGTTCGGCAACCGCGCTGGGAATCGGTCCCGCGTCGCGGGCCCACTGCGCGGCGTCCACGGGGACGGCCCGGCTCCCGCCGTACATGATCACCGCCCGTTCGATGAAGTTCTCCAGCTCGCGGACATTTCCCGGCCAATCGTAGGCAGTCATCTTCGTCACGACCGCCGCAGAGAGTTCCGGCGAGAGGACCCCGTTGCGCTCGGCGGCGCGGACGCAGAAGAACGAGGCTAGGAGCGGAATATCGCTGCGCCGCTCCCGGAGCGGCGGAACCTTGATGGGAAAAACGTTGAGCCGATAGAAGAGATCTTCCCGGAAGCGGCCTTGCGCGACCTCGGTCGAGAGATCGGCATTGGTCGCGGCGATCAGGCGGAAGGCGATCGGAATCGGTTGATTGGCACCAACCCGCTGTACCCGTCGCTCCTGGAGGGTGCGGAGCAGCTTGACCTGAATCGTCGGACTCAGAGTGGCCACCTCGTCGAGAAACAGGGTCCCATCCGCGGCTTCCTCGAACAGCCCACGCCGGGTCCCAATCGCCCCGGTGAAGCTGCCTTTCATGTGACCGAACAGCTCTGACTCCAGCAAGGACTCCGACAAAGCCGAGCACTGGACCGTGACGAACGGCTTGCGGGCGCGGTCCGAAAGCGCGTGGATGGTCTGGGCGACCAACTCCTTGCCCGTCCCCGTTTCGCCGGTGATCAAGACCGTTGCCCGCGACGGGGCCACCCGCTCGATCAGGTCATGCATGCGCTTCATGGCCGGCGCCTGACCGATTATCGTCGGCATTCCCTCCCGCTCGACCTTGCGCCGCAGGCGGGCAACCTCTCGGCGCCGCTCTCGTTCCTCCAGGGCCCGTTCGAGCACCACCAGCAATTCGGGAACATGAAGGGGCTTGCGGAGGTAGTCGTAGGCCCCGAGGCGCATCGCCTCGATGGCCGTTTCCACCGACGCGTCACCGGTGATCATGATGAACTGTGCGTCGGGTTGCTGCGCGGTGGCCGCGCTGAGCAATGACATCCCGTCGAGGCCGGGAAGATTGAGATCAAAGAGGGCCAGGTCATAGACCTGGGCGCCGATACATCGCAAGCCCTCCTCTCCAGTCCCCACCGCATCCACCTCGTAGGGGACCGACTCGAGCGCCCGCAACAGCACGGCACGAGAGCCTAGATCATCCTCGACCAGGAGTACCCTGGGCCTCAGTGCCGGCTCCGGCTCCTCCGTGACGCCCGGAGCATCGCCCACGGTGTCACGACTCGGCATCGGCTGGACTATCCAGCAAATTCCGCACGGTCCGAAGCAGCACCTCGGCGGTGACCGGTTTGCTCAGATAATGCAGGCCAGCATCGAGGATGCCGCGGTGCACGATGGCGTCATGGGTGTACCCCGACATGTAGAGGACTCGGAGACCGGGAAGCACCGCAGTCAACTCATCGGCCAGTTGTCGGCCACTCTGCCCCGGCATGACCACGTCGGTCACCAGCAGGTCGATGCGGCCCACGTGCTCCCGGGCGGCCTGGAGGGCAGTCGCCGGACTGGAGGCGGCGAGGACGGTATAGCCTTGGTCAGCGAGTACCCGTCGCACCAGCGCCCGCACGCTGTCGTCGTCGTCCGCCACCAGAATCGTCTCCTGCCCTCCGGTTGGCGCCACGGCTATGGCCGCCGGGATTGACTGGGCGGCCTCCTCGACCATGGGCAGGTAGATCTTGAAGCTGCTGCCCTGGTCCGGCTCGCTGTACACGGAGATATGTCCCCCACTCTGCTTGACGATGCCATAGACCGTCGCCAGGCCCAGACCCGTCCCCTTGCCGATCCCTTTGGTCGTGAAGAACGGTTCGAAGAGGTGGCTGATGGTCTCCTTCGACATCCCGCTGCCGGAATCGCTCACCCAGAGAGCCACGTAGCGCCCCGCTGGCACATACGGATGCGTCTGCACGTAACTCTGATCGAGGTCAACATTGGCGGTGCCAATATCGAGAGTACCGCCGGTGGGCATGGCATCGCGTGCGTTGAGCGCCAGATTCATGAGGACTTGCTCCAACTGGCCCGGATCGGCACGGACCGTACCGAGATCGTCCGCGAGGTGCAGTGCCAGACTCACATCCTCGCCGATCAGTCGCTTCAGCATCTTTCCGAACTCGGAGATGACGGCGTTCAGGTCGAGGAGTTGCGGCACCAGGACCTGGCGCCGGCTGAAGGCCAGGAGTTGGCGGATCAGGACAGTAGCGCGATCCGCGGCCTTGCGTATCTCCCGGACGTCCTCAACGAGTTGCGGGGAGCCCTTGATCGCCGCCAGCAGGAAGTCCGTGTAGCCGACGACCGCCATCAGGATGTTGTTGAAGTCGTGCGCGATACCGCCGGTGAGCTGGCCCACCGCCTCCATCTTCTGGGCCTGCCGGAGCTGGGTTTCGAGCGTCCTCCTGCTGGTGATGTCGCGGGAGACGACCGTGAGCGTGGCACCTTCCATCGGAACGACCCGCGCCTCAAAGTGCCGGGTGTCGGCGTCGATCACGAGGCTGTACTCGAACTCCTGGGTGGCGCCACTACGCTGGGCCTCCGTCATGGCCGCCTGGAACCGTGCGGCCACATTCGGTGGTAGCACTTCGGTAAGCTGCCGCCCGAGGAAGCGCTCCCGAGGTTCGGGCGACTGACCGAACTGGGCGAGGTGGTAGTCCAGGAACACGCCAGACGAGTCCAGCAGGAAGATCGCGTCGGGCACGCCCCGGAGCAGCGCCCGGTGACGTGCCTCGCTCTCCCGGAGCGCTTCCTCCGACCGTTGGCGCTCCGTGAGATCACGGAAGATCGCACATTGGAACTCCCTCCTGCCGAGATTGAGGTGAGTCACGACGACTTCGCCCGGGAGTGCCGATCCATCCTTGCGGCGGACCGAGCCCTCCATCCTCAAGGATCCCGTCTGTCGCACGCCCTCCCAGGTACTCCGCCAGCTCTCGCGAGGGACGGCATCGGTCAGCTCCCACACCGAGAGTGTCAGCAGCTCGTCAAGCGGATAGCCGGTGCCCCGCACTGCGCTCGCATTGGCGTAGGTGAAGCGACCGTCTGAGTTCACCCACAGGATCATATCGGTGGCCTGGTCCATGGAGAGCTGCGCTAGCTCGAGTGCCTCCTGTGTCTGACGGCGCTCGGTCACATCTTGACCGATCCCCACGAAGTTGGCGATCTGCCCCTGGGCATCTCGTACCGGTTGGATGACCAGCTCCTGGACGTAGAGGGTTCCGTCCTTCCGGCGGTTGACGACCTCTCCCCGCCAATCGCGACCGGAGCGAATCGAGCCCCACAGTCCCCGGTAGAATTCCTCATCCTGCACGCCAGACTTGAGCAGCCGAGGAGTAGAGTGGAACGCCTCCTCTGGCAAGTACCCGGTGATCTTGGTGAATGCCGGGTTGACGTACTCGATGTGACCGTTGGCGTCGGTCAGAACAACCGTCACCGGCAGCTGTTCGACTGCGGCCCACAGAAGAGTCAGCTCGTTTGCCCGATCCGGGATTGCGCGCTGCCGCACCAGGACTCTCACGATCACCGGCGTGACCACCAGCGATAGCAGGATGCCTTGGAGTACTGCTCCGGTGACCTTCCCCATCTGGGGCAGTGCGGGCTGTATCAGGAGTTCGCTGATGAGCTCAATGGCGAAGATGCCAGCGATGATTCCCAGGCTGTGCGCGACGATCTCACGCTTAAGCATCCTCACGCGCCTCGCTCTCGGAGCTCACGTTGGTCGTCCCTGGGCTGAGGATGTCGAAGAGCCCCCGCGGGGCCCCCTGCTCCCTGCTGTGGGATGTGCCTCGAATCGCGGCGTGAGATTGCGAGCGCTGCAACTGCAGCTCTGAGCCAGGACCGAAAACCGGTGGGATCACGCCTGTGGCAGGAGGGTCAGTAGCTCTCCGGTGGCGCGACCGGAATCGCGCAATACTCATGGGTGAAGCGCTTGCTGGCCAGCGCAACCCGTGGACCTTCTTTCTGCTCGGAGTGCCAGGGCAGAGTACTGCGATCGCCGCCCCTAACTTCTTTGCCCAATGGTAGTTGGCCTATGAGGCTGAGACACTACATGAAAGGTAGGGTCGGGACATGCAATAGGCAATTAGGGAGAACCCTAGGTAGCCGTCGTTGGGCTAGTTGGATTGGAGCCTTGTGGGCGCACGGGGGGATGCTTTTAATCGCCGGGCAGCTCGTACTGTCATCGCCGAAGAAGATGTGCGTGAGCCGATCGGCAACGACTCGTGTCTGGCCGGCCGCATTCACTGCTTGGCGAACCCGCGCTTTGCCGAGCTGCGGCGACGGCGAGGGCTGAATCCCGTTTGGCGGCCATAGCGGCTGCCGCAGCCTCTGCCGCTCGTTGGGTCGAGTCGCGGATCGACTGTGCCGCAGAGTCGATGGCCCCGAAGACACTGGCCAGGATTGAATCCGCTCGTCGATCGGCTGTTTCGACGGGCCGGTGATACCGGTCGATCAAGCATTTCGTAAGTGCCGAATGGTCGACGCGGGTTGGCGGGCCCTCCAGCTTTACGCAGTCGCGGAAGTCGCTCGCGAAGTCCCTGGGTACCGATACCTTTCGGCATCCGGGCATCGCCAGAAGGATGGCGCCCATGGCGGCAGCTCTCAGGGGGATCGCTCCTCAGCCTGCACGCCCTGCTCCGCGATGGGCATTCGGGAAGGCGGAGGAGGTTGTCGGGCTGAAAGCTACCCGCCTCTGTCTTCAGATATTCGTGCCCGGTGCTTTGAGATTACGACCCTCGCGACCTTACCCTGAACACTGGTGTAGAAGGCCCATTTCCCAGCCTTGATCCCGTCGATGGCTTGCCGTTCGGTCAGCTTCCACCGAGAGCCGTCAGGGTTTCACTCCGTCGACGTTCCGGATTCGCTCGTGGGGGTTCATTCGGTCGGACTTGTTAACGCAATGGATCTGGAGATTGGTCGCCATTGCCGCAACCTGAGAGGATGGGGGGGTCCATAATTTCCTCTTGGGAGCAGGGATCATCCACTAGAGGCAACCCTAGACTCCAAAGTCCTGCGCCGAACCTCTGGCTACATCCGGCGTCCTGAGAGGCGCCGCCGCCATTCACTGCCCTCCCGGCTCGGCCGCTCCCCTCTCAGGAACGCCAGGCTACTGAACGGCTTGGGATCACCTCCGCGCTCGCATCAAGCCAGGGCATTCCGTTCAGCCTGTATTCTCGATCGATCCTCCAGAGCGGCATTCCGAACGCCGGTGGCGCGTCTCTGGTACCGGCCGCAGGGGTGTTCTGGGCCACGGCGTGCGCGGGCGCTTCGGCGCGATCGCCGAGCACGGCCGCGCGAGCCAGGGCGCGTGGATGCCAAGCGAGGCGGTCCAGACGACGGGGCGGAGTGGTCCGTTCGCCGGGGTCGGTCTCCCACACGGCCGCGATGCGCAGCGCCACCTTCTCCGCGTGAAGGGGGGTCGGGAAGTCCGCGACGTAGTAGAGGTCGATCGGCTCGGTCATGCGGGCGTGCTCAGCGCGGCCGAGCGGTCAGTTTGAACGCCGCGGGGGCGCGCGGACAGTCACGTTTATGCTCAGCCAGCCAGGCGTCCAGGGCCTGGAGCGCGTCAGCTGCTCCCGCGTCGGGATCCGGCGGGTGAAAACGCGCGCCACATCGCGTGCAGACCACCTCATTCCCTATCAGCGGCGCCTCCGGTCATCGCAGGAGCCCTAATCGCTCGAGCACGAGCTGGCGGAACGCCGCTTCCTGGCCGCCCTGGAGGGATCGAAGGCTTCCTCCGGCGCAATCACGACCCGCCGCTCCTGCCACTCCGCCACCCAATATTTCCGCCACGGCGTGTGGAGTGACCCCCCGGCGAGTGAGGCCGCGGTCTCGAGCCGGCAGAGGATCACGTCGGGGCCGAAGACGATGGTGTGCGTGCCGTCGGGATTCACGGGGACGTTGGCCGAGGATCAACCCGTCACCGAGCGCTGAGAAACTGCGCCACAATCGCGCGCGCCACGGCGTCCAGATTCGGCCGGGTCAGCTCCTCGGTGGTCACCGTGCGGAGCCAAGGCGACCCGTGGCCATCCGCGTGATCGATCTCGATCTCGAGAATCGGGCGCACGCCCGTGACCGCGATCGTGCTCCGACCGGTCCGCGCCTGGAATTCCACCTTGACGAGGTGGACCAGTTCCGAAAAGCGACCGTACTGTTCCGGAGATGGCTCGGGCGTTCGCCCCTCAGCATTGCGGATGGTCTCCAACCTACCCTTCGGACCGGGCCCCGCAAGCATAGGAGTCAGCGGTATCAAGACCACCGGCATTTCGCGGTCGACCAGCTCATGCAGCTGACGACGGATCTCCGGACGTCTGGTCGCTGCGAGCTATCGGACCAAGGTGGTCGTTACTATCGATCGTAAAGACCCAGCGTACGTCGCCCGTTCTTCTCGCTTGATTTGTGCCGACAGAGAGGCCGACAGTTGGGAAAAGGTGGCGTAGGGGGCGGTCGACCTCGGGGACAGAAAAGGTGCAGAGTGTCAGCCCCGGGTGACAAGCCCTTGGTGGGAGCCCATCCGGGCGGCTGGCATCTGGCGCGAACTCGTTGAAACAAGCACCCCCCTGCCGCAAGCCCGCGGCAGGGGGTGTCTTGGAAGTCCGTTGCTCCGACTGCCCGTCAGGCCGGCGTCTGACTTGTCGGCGTATTAGAGGCAGACTGCGCTTTCTCCCAGCTAGCGGCCGCGAGGAGCCGCGCGTCATGGACAACCGCCCCGAGAGTATCCTCGCATTCTTGACGGAGCGAGGCCCACTGGTGCGGCGTAGGGACCTGTCTCCTCAGCCCATCGTTGGGGTTGGCGACAGTGACATCGATGAGCCTTCGCACCTGTTCACGGAGCGCCGCCAATTGCTGACTCGCCAATACGGCCTTCGAATTGAGCGAAGGCCCCCCTCCTTCGCGAGGTCTCGGAGCTCCGTCTCCTGGTCTGAGGTCCACATCGGCAGCAGTCCAAGCGCATTCCCGTCTGGCATCGAAGGGTACTTCTTGACGATGTCGAGCAGCCCCACCGCAAGCTCAGAGGTGGCACTTAAAGCCTTGGCCGATCGTTCCTCGCGCTCTGCGCGCGCAGTTCGGTTCTGCTCCCGGGTGGCCTCGACGTACTCCCGAGTGCTCCGCGCCAGGTTCAGAGTGACGCCGAAGGTTAGAAGGGCGGCGGCGGCCTGGATACTGGCCGCGATCGCGGACGCGATCTCAGGTCGCACTGTGCCCCTTTTGCGGCATTGTCATCACCAAACATAGCAGAATCCCCCGGTCATGGCTGGCCGGGGGATTCCGTAAGTGGTTGATGGCTAACGATAGCTGGTGATGCCCGGAGTCGTGGGCTGGCTTTTAAGTCCCTTGCGTCTGCCAGTTTCGCCACCCGAGCCGCTGGCCTGCAACATCGGTGAGCTCGACGCCTCAGGCAGCACCTCCGGACCCCTGCCTCACAGGATGCTGCATCGCCCACAATCCAATCGCGGTTTCGCCCGCCGTGCCTGCGGGGAGCCGGGGACACCGTCGCAGTCGCCGTCACGGACCAATGAATCCTCCGGACCCGCGCTCCGCTACCCGGGCCAGAAGGGCGGTGCCTAGCTGTAGCGGTCCCGACGAATATATTCGCCAGCGTCGTCCCCAGGGTCGTCCCATGGCCGATGTCGATCCGAGCGCCAGCGGTTCTTCCGATCAGCTCTTCGCGGCGCTCTACCATGAGCTGCACGCCGTAGCGCGGCGCCGCCTGCGCGGCCTCCCGTCCGGGGTGACCCTCAGCACCACTACCCTGCTGCACGAGGCCTACCTGAGCCTTGCGGGCAACGACCAGCTCCAGTTCCCGGACCGGTCCCGCTTCCTTTCATATGCGTCGCGAGCCATGCGAGGGCTGATCATCGACTACGCCCGCCGCCGCTCCGCCGCGAAGCGGGGAGGCGAGTTCCGGCTCCTGCCGCTCGAGGCGTCGGACGCCCCGGAGGGCCCGCCGGGCCCCGATCCCGACGAGCTACGCGCGCTCGGCAGCGCGCTGGACGAGCTGGCCGTGGTCGACCCGCCGCTCGCCGAGTTGGTCGACCTGCACTTCTTCTGCGGGCTGACCTTCGCGGAGATCGCCAGCATGCGGGGGATCTCCGAACGCACCGTGCAGCGCGACTGGCGGAAAGCCCGAGTCATCCTGCACCAGCATCTCCGGCCCTCGTGAGCAAGCCCCTCGACGCCCGCGAGTGGGACGACCTCAGTCCCCTCCTCGACCAGGCCCTGGAGCTGGACCCGCCGGCCCGCGCCGCCTGGCTCGACGGACTGCGCCGGGACCGCCCCGAACTCGCCGCCCGGCTCGAGGAGTTGCTGAGCCGGGAGACGCGGGCCGATGCCGAGGAGTTCCTCTCTCCCTCGCGCGCGCCCGCCGCCGCCGACCTCCTGGCCTCCCCCGAAGCACGGGTCCTCGGACCGTGGCGCCTGGACCGGCCCATCGGGCAGGGCGGCATGGGGACGGTCTGGCTCGCGCATCGCGCCGACGGCCGGTTCGAGGGGAGCGCCGCGATCAAGTTCCTGGCCCTGGCGCTCAGCGGGGCCGACGGAGAGGCCCGATTCCGCGCTGAGGGCCACGTGCTGGCGCGTCTCACCCATCCGAACATCGCGCGCCTTCTGGATGCCGGGGTCAGCCCCGGGGGCCAGCCGTACCTGGTCCTCGAGTACGTGGACGGCGCCGCCATCGACCGCTGGTGCGACGAACAGGGAAAGAGTGTTAGCGAACGCCTCGCCCTGTTTCAGCAGGTGCTGGCGGCGGTCGCGCACGCCCACGCCAACCTGATCGTGCACCGGGATCTGAAGCCCTCGAACATCCTGGTCACCCGGGATGGCACGGTGAAGCTCCTCGATTTCGGCATCGCCAAGCTGCTCGAGGACGCACCCGATAGCGCCACCGTGACCCGGGAGCGCGCCCTGTCGTTCGATGCCGCCGCGCCCGAGCAGATCCGTGGCGATCCGGTCTCGACCGCCACCGACACCTATGCCCTCGGCATCCTGCTCTACCAGCTCCTGGCCGGCCGGCATCCCACGAACGAAGACTCGCCCACACCGGCAGCGCAGGCCCGGGCCATCATGGAGGTGGAGCCGATGCGGCTGTCACGGGCCGTCACCCCGGAAAGCGCGGCGACCCGGGCCGCGCCCGTGGAGAAGCTGCGGGCCATGTTCGCCGGGGACCTCGAGAACATCCTCGCCAAGGCGCTGGACAAGGATCCCGCCCGCCGCTATCAGAGTGTGTCCGCTCTGGGCGACGACCTCATCCGATTCTCGCGGCACCGGCCGGTCCTGGCCCGCCCCGCGACCTGGACCTACCGCATTTCGAAGTTCGTCCGGCGTAACCGTGGCGCAGTCGTCGCCGGGACGCTGATGTGGCTCGCCCTGCTCGGCGCGGCGGTGGTCACCACCCTGCAAGCACGAGCGGCCCGGATGCAGCGCGACGCGGCTCGCTATCAGGCGCAACGGGCCGACGCCCAGGTCGAGTTCGAGTCGCTTCTGCTCTCCGAGGTCGGGGAGCGGCCGATGACCATGGGGGAGCTGCTCGACCGGGGCCGCGCCCTGCTCCTCCACCAGGCTGGCGGCGACCCCCGGTTCCTGCCTTCCCTCTTGGTGACCCTTTCGGACCGGTACGGAGAAATCGGAGACCGGCAGGCGCGAGACAGCCTGCTGCGCGTGGCGGACTCGATGGCGACGAGCCTCGGCTCTCCCGCCCTCATGGCCGAGGTACGCTGCGAGCGTGTAGACGCCCTGCGCAGCGAAGGACGGTACGACGAGGCCTGGCGGGTACTGGCCGCAGCCGAGTCGCTTTCGGCCCGGGCCGCCGACCCGGACGTCACGGTGGAATGCCTGAGCATCCGGGGAGGCTTGGCGCTCGAATCCGGCAGCAGTGATTCCAGCGCGGCGGCGTTCCGGAGAGCACTCGCCATGGAAACCGCCGACGACGAACCCCGGGGCGTCGCGTATTTCGGGCTTCTGGCCGGGCTGGCTGGTGCCCTGGACGAGGGCGGCCATCCCCGCGCCGCCCTGCCGGTGTACGCTCAGGCGCTGCAAGGCATGGACAGCTCCGGGCGCGGCGGGATGCTGAGCCGGGTCATCATGGAGCACGATGCTGCGTTCACGCTCTCCAAGCTGGGAGAGACGGCCGAGGCGGAGCGCATGTACCATGATGTGTTGGTTCGCGCCGCTCGGGCCGACCCCGAGGGCCGAATCGACTGGCAGCCCCTCATCCACTACGCGGAGACCGCTCTGGTAGAGGCGCATCCGGACTCGGCCGCCAAGTATTTTCGCCTGATCGCCTCCCGCGCGAGCAACCAGCACGACTCCTACTGGGAGGTCCGCGGCCTCTATGGCCTGGCGCGGGCCCAGGTGGCCCTGGGCGACCTGGCGGACGCGCGTGCCAGCGGAGGGCTGTTGAGGGCGACTCTGCGGAGCCTGCGCCACATGCGGAGCACCGACGACGTCGTCCCCGATACCACCACACTGGACGGCATCCTGTCCCTGGCTGGCGGACATCCAGGTATGGCGCGGGCGTATTTCCTCTCGGCGTTGAGCGGCTACGGCTATTTCCAGGGGAAGCGCCGGGGCCGGCTCCGGCCTGTGGCGCTCCTCACCGCGGAGGCGGCGCTCCAGCTCGGCCTTCCGGACACTGCCCTGACGTATGCCCGGGGCGCCGCAGAAACAGCGGTCCTCGATTCCCTGACCACCACCCGGAGCGGGTGGGTCGGCGCGGCCCGGCTCCTCGAAGCCCGGGCGCTGCTCGCTCTGGGTGATACCGCGGCCGCCCGGGCCGCCGCGACCCAGGCGCGCCGGGCGCTCGGAGTAGGCTTCGGGGACGACCACCCCCAGAGCCGGGCGGCGGACACCCTCCTCACAAGGCTGGGCAGCCTGCCCTAGCTGTCGGGTTTGGCGGCCCGATTTCGATATACCTCCTGAAGGCCCTCACCCCCAGGAGGTCATGTGGCGTCCGTCATCACCCGCGCCCCGCTGCCAAGCGTCCGCGCCCTGCTCAGCGCCACTCTGGTGGTCTGGTTGTGCGCGTGCGACCAGAATCCCACGAGCCAGTCCCAGCCACAGGGGACCACGCGCGCCATCCTCGCGGGTGTGGATCACGAGGGAGCGTTCCGGGACGCCGATCCCTCCGGTACGATCGCGACTCTTGGCGCGCGCGCGTTCGACCTCCGGAACCCGTTCTTCCAGTCGCTGGGCACCAACGGCCGGAGCTGCGCCTCCTGCCATATCATCGAAAACGGGTTCGGGCTGTCGGCCAGCTACGCCCGGGCCCTCTTCGCCACCAGCCACGGCCAGGACCCCCTCTTCGCAGCGGTGGACGGCGCCAACTGTCCCGATGCCGCCCCGGGGAGCGGGCTCGAGGCCCACAGCCTCCTGATCAACAACGGGCTGATCCGCGTAGGGATCACCGAGCCCGCGACCCCCGAATTCGCCTTGACGGTGGTCCACGATCCGTATCACTGCGCGGTGCATTCGGATGCAACCGGCACGACGGTATCGGTGTACCGGCGTCCGCTCCCGTCCACGAACCTGCGGTTCCTGACCGCGGTAATGTTCGACGGGCGGGAGACGGTGAATCCGTTGAACAGCTCCGCCACCTTCGCCGCCAATCTCCAGACCGATCTTGCCCACCAGGCGGTAGACGCGACGCTCGGCCACGCGCAAGCCGCGGCGCCGCCGACCACCGCCCAGGTCCGGGCGATCGTGGCCTTCGAGCTTTCGCTCTCCACCGCCCAGAGCTCGGACGCAGCAGCTGGAGATCTGATGGCCGCCGGCGCCCGGGGCGGCCCTGCGGCCCTGATCGCGCAGGGATTCTATCCGGGCATCAACGATCCCCTCGGCGGGAACCCGACAGGAGCCGCGTTCGACCCTGCGGCGATGACCATCTTCCAGCGGTGGCTGGGGATCGCGGGCCGCGGTCGTGAGACGGCGGCTCGACAGGGCGTGGCCCGCGGGGAGCAGATCTTCGACACCCATCCGCTGCTGATCACCGATGTGAAGGGGCTGAACGACGCGCTGGGAGTGGCCACCATCACTGGCACCTGTACCACCTGCCACAACGCCCCGAATGTCGGCGACCATTCCCTCCCGCTCCCTCTCGACATCGGCACCAGTCATGCGCCCCAGTACGAGCAGGATCCCCACATCCTGGCGGCCCTGGCACAGCTCGCGGCGCCCGACCTGCCGGTGTATCAGGTGACTTGCAGTGGATCGAACGGCTTCACCACCGACCCGGGCCGCGCCCTGATCACCGGCAAATGCGCGGACCTGGGGCGGATCAAAGGGCCAATCCTCCGCGGACTCGCGGCCCGGGCGCCCTACTTCCACAACGGGGCCGCCGCGTCCCTGGCACAGGTGGTGGCGTTCTACAACGCTCGGTTTCAGATGGGGCTCACGTCCCAGGAAGAATCGGACCTGGTCGCGTTCCTGAGCTCGTTGTGAGGGGGCTTAACGAGAAGCCCGGAAGGTGAGAAAGTCGACGAGTGCCTGACGTACACCGACTGAGATGAGTCGATACCATTCTGTCAGGAGGTTCGACATGCGGAATACCCTGCGCTTCTTGGCTGTGATCTCTAGCCTGCTCGTCGTGCCCGGCAGCGCCGCCATGGGCGCCCCTCTTGGCGAGCCCCCGGTTGATTCCGGTCAGACGATTGTAGTGATCGCCTGGCTGATTTCGCTCGCGATCCTCGTGGCGATCCTCGTCGGTGTCTCAGCCGGACTCAAAGAACCCATGCCAGCGCCGGACCAATCAGTGGAGGAAGAGCGCTCACGCGATGCGGCATGACGGCCACAGGCTGCCATCGAGGGCCATGGAATGAGCCTCGACCCGGCGACCTGTGCACTGCCCAAGGCCTAGCCGAAGCATCACTGGAACAGAGAACGAGCCCGCGGATAACGCCGCGGGCTCCTGGGACTCCCGGCCCTAGGAACCGGCCCCACTGCCACGCTCTGCCCTCCACGGCTTGAGCCGCAGCACGACCCGCGGCACGTGCCTGCAGTGCTCCCGATAGGCGTCGCCGAAACGCGCACGGAGGCCGGGCTCTTCGACCAGCGGGATGTAGACGAGATTCATAGCGAGAAAGATGAGGGCCGATCGGGCCAGCGCCAGAGACACGAGAAGCATCGCCTCCGCCGCCAGGATGCAGATGACCCCAGAGATCATCCGGTTTCTGACGAACCGGTAGGAGCCCCGCACGACCAGCCGCCGGGGCGGGTCCCACGGAGCGAGGGTTCCTTCGCCCTCGGTGGAGAAGCGGTGGAGCGACGAGAAGAAGAGCAGGAGACCGATGGCGAAGACTGCCAGACCAGCCGCCTGGAGCGCCAGGACTGGGCAGGTGTCGCCGAGGGCCGGCTTGAGGCCGTCCCGGCCGACGATCACGGCGGGAACCACCACCCTCACGGTGAAGGGCGTACCGCGACGGCCAGAAGCTGCCGGAGGATCAGGACTGTGCGGCCCACGGCCGAGCCAACTCCGAGTGGCACAATGGCGCCAGGATCTCGCTCGGCTAAACCTCCGTACCAGCCGGCGCGCCGGCAAGGCCGGCAGCCTGGTCTCTATTCCTCCCCATTGAACCGATATCCTACCCCTGGCTCCGTCACGATCAGCGTGGGCCGGGTGGGATCGACCTCGATCTTTCGCCGCAGATTGGTGAGATAGACGCGGAGATACTGCTGCGGATGGCCGAAGGGGCGGCCCCAGACCACGTCGAAGATCCGCTGATGCGGCACGGTGCGTCCCGCCTCCGCGGCCAGCGCCCGGAGAATCTCCCACTCCGTGGGCGTGAGGTGGATCGGCTTCCCCGCCCGGGAGATGCGCCGATCCGCGAAATCAATGGTGAGCCCGCCTACCGTGAGGACGCCGTTGGCTTGGGCAACGGTCTTCCCGCGCCGAAGATGGGCCTGAGCACGGGCCAGCAGTTCGGGCGGACTGAACGGCTTGGTGATGTAGTCGTCGGCGCCGGCGTTGAGCAGTGCCACTTTCTCTTCTTCCGCGCGCCGCGCCGAAAGCACGATGATCGGAGCGCCGGTCCGGGCGCGGAGTTCCTGGCAGATCTCGATGCCCTGCGCATCGGGCAACCCCAGGTCGAGGATGACGAGCGCCGGCTCCTGGGCGACGGCGAGGCGTATCCCATCGGCGCCGGTGCCGGCCTCGAGCAGCTGGTTCGGCAGCGATGCCAGTGCCGTCCGCACGGCGTGCCGTACCAGAGGATCGTCTTCGATGACCAGGATGCCCGGATTCGACACAGGAGCGTTGCGTCAGGCAGACGGAGGTGGGGGCGCGGGGGACAGTCAATCATACGGGGTTCCTGTCGGCAGGTCAAAGTCAGGCGGTCACCTCTCGCTCCGGAGTCCGGGCGCGGCGCGCGTCACCCACGCCGTTGGCAGGCGGCCGAACGCCTTACGGAAGCGTTCCTGGATCCGGGCAAGGGCGCCGGCCTCCCTGCCGGGAGGCAGGATCGCGATCACCGCGCCGCCCCAGCCGGCCCCGGTGAGCCTGGCCCCCATGGCTCCGGCCTCCTCCGCCTCCCGCACCAGGCAATCCGCCTCGGCACAGCTCGACTGATAGTGGTCCCGCAGCGACAGGTGGCCCTCGAACAGGAGACGCCCCAGCTCGGCGTATTGATGATGGGCCAGCGCGGCCGCCGCCGCGCGGGTGCGCCGAACCTCGGTGACCACGTGCTGAACTCTCGAGGCAAAGGGCGCCGGGAGCGCGCGAGACAGGGCACCGAGGTCCGCGGGATCCACCTGCGCCAGCTGGGTCACCCGGTATCCCTGCTGCTGCACCAACTGGAGAGCGGTCTCGCACTCACGACGGCGCTCATCGAGCCGCCCCCCCACCAGCCGGTGCACCACGCCGGTCTCCAGGATCCAGACCGGGATGTCGAGCGGGAGATGCTTCACCTCCCGCGTCTCGGTGTCGAAGTAGAGCGCGTGGCCCCGCCGGGCGCGCGCCACCACGGTCTGATCCATGCGCCCGCACCCGACGCCGACCTCGTCATGCTCGGCCCGATAGGCGAGCTCGGCCACGTCGCGAGGATTTAGACGGCGCCCCGCCAGCACCAGGAGCGCGCGGGTGAGCGACACCGCCAGCGCGGCGGACGAGGACAGCCCTGCGCCCACCGGCACCGAGCTCCCCACGCCGATGCGGGCGCCCGGCGGGGCCAGCCTCTCGGCCTCGAGCACCCGGATCACTCCCCAGGCGTACGCAAGCCATCCCTCGGGCTTGTCTTCGCCGGGATCCACCCGGCGGAGCGGCCCGTCGAGCGTGGACGCGAGAGACCAGCCGCGGGCCCGCGCGGCGGCGACGACGGTGCGGCGCTCGATGGCGAGCGGGAGCACCGGCCCGCCGTTGTAGTCGGTATGCTCCCCGATCAGGTTCACGCGCCCCGGCGCCGAGACCAGCACCGTGGGCCGGCTTCCAAACCGCTCCTGAAAGAGCGATGTTGCCTGCCGGGTTGGGGAGGCTGGCGCCGTCACGAACGTGGTCTCGGGGAGGTTGCTTGCATCGGTCTGGCCGGCTCGCTGCCGGGCTTCTCTTGCTGCTGGCGGCGGTGCCGGTCGCGGCGCAACTCGCGCCGGTCGGCGTACCAGCCGGGACGCTCCGCTTCGACATCCAGGGGATGTTCCAGAGCGCGGACCGACGCCTCTTCCAGGGAATGACCCAGGATTACCTGGGCGACTTCGGAAGCCCCAACTTTGGTGCCAGCCAAGTTCCCTACCTCCTCACGGCGGACTCCCTGCTCGGCGCCATCCTCGGCCAGCCGGGCTACCATCTCAATCTCGGAGCGCAGCAGGCGCAGGGAGAGTTGACCGTCGGGACCGGAACGATCAGTCTCGCCCTGGGTGTCACCCGTCGCCTGACCCTGTTCGCCGACTTTCCCTACGTGGCCACGCGGGTGCAGGCCAACTTCAAGCTCGACTCGGCCCGCGCCGATGCGGGGCTCAACCCCGCCCATCCCACCTTTGGCGACGCGTCCGACCAGGCCCTGGCCGCCAGCTTCTTCACCAACTTCGCCAACGCGATGAGCATCCTGCAGAATCAGATCATGGGAGGAACCTACGCCGGCAATCCGTCGCTCGACAGCCTGGCGCGCGCGACCTACACGCGGGGCTCCACCCTGGAGCAGCAGCTCATGACGCTGACCAACGACCCGTCCGCCGCCTCGCCGTTCCTGCCGACCACCGCCAGCGCCGCCGGCGCCGCGATCATCGCCAAGGTGCGCGGGCTGCAGGACACGCTCGCCAACACCCTCGGAGTCGCGGGGAGCGGGTTCAATACTGACCCCGTGCTCGCATCCGCGCGTGCCACCGAGTCCCAGTTCCAGGACTTCGCGACCAGCACGTCGGGGCCGCTGCAGCTCTTCCCGCTCGGCGAGCAACTGATCTCCCGCCTCGGCGACATGGACGTGGGAGCGACCTATACTCTGATCGACCGGTTCGACCGGCCCGGCACGACGGGCGGCATTCGACTCGCCACGACCGGCCTCCTCCGGCTCCCCACCGGGCTACGAGCCAATCCCAACGATCCTCTCGCAGTCGGCACCGGCAACGGGCGATACGAGCTGGGGCTGAGCGGCGACCTCGACCTCGGCGCCGGCCGCTGGGGAACCCGACTCTCCGGCGGCTACCTCCTCCGACTGGCATCGCTCCGCGTGCTCCGCGTGACGCCGCTCGCCGCTCCCTACTCCGTGGCCACCAATCTCACCAACGTCCGCTTCAATGCGGGAGACATTCTCGACCTCGAGGCGCGGCCGTTCTTCCGACTGGAACGGAACCTCGCCATCCACGCCACGGTCGGCTACACCCGGACCGGCGCCGACAACGCCTCCTACTACACCGCGGCCGATGCCATTCCCGGTGTTCCCGCCAGCGTCCTGGCCAACCCGTCGAGCACTTCCATCTCGCTGGGCGGCGGGGTGAGCTACGTGGGCCGCTCGGCGCACGAGTGCGAGGAGGGACATCCCTGCGGCTGGCCCATCGATGCCGCGTGGAACTACTCGACGGTCGTGAGCGCCACCGGCGGACGAGTACTCAAGCTCAAGACGACGAGCCTGGAGATCAGGTGGTATCAGAGGATTTGGGGGGGGAAGTGAGTGAGAAGTGAGAAGTGAGAGGTGAGAAGTGAGCGGTGAGCGGTGAGCGGTCCAGAAGCTTGCGGGGGCCCTAGCGCCCTACCGCCCTGAGCAACACCTCCGCATGCCTCCGCGCCGTCTCCGCATCGGCATCGCCCAGCATGCGAGCCAGCTCGGTGATGCGATCCTCCCCATGTATCACCGCGACATCGCTGGTCGCCACGCCCTTGCGCGAAGCCTTGGAGACCACGAGGTGGCGCGCCGCGTGGGCAGCGATCTGAGGCAGGTGAGTGATCACGAGGACCTGTCGCCGGCTCGCGACCTCGGCCAGAGCCCCGCCGATTTCGCCCCCGATTTCTCCGCCAATCCCCTGATCGATCTCGTCGAAGATCAGAGTCGGCACGGCGTCGTGTCTGGCCAGCACGACCTTGAGCGCCAGCATGATCCTGGACAGCTCACCCCCGGACGCGGCCTTGGCCAGCGGACGGGCCTCGAGCCCGGTATTGAGACGCACGGTGAAGCCGACGCTCTCCTGGCCCACCATCTCGATCCGACCCAGCGGCCGGAGCTCGACTTCCAGCTTACCGCCGGGGAGCCCCAACTGCGGCAGCAGTCGAGTGACCGCGCGGGCCAGGCGTCCCGCGGCCTCGCGTCGCTTGGCCGAGAGGGCCTGCGCGGCGGCCTCGGTGGCCCCGGCCGCCGCGACCCGTCTTGCGGCGAGCTGCCGGAGGTCGAGGTCGGCGGTGTCGATCAACTCGAGTTCCCGCGCGGCTTCGGCCCGGGTCTCGAGCACCGCCTCGAGCGTGGCGCCGTGCTTCTGCTTGAGCCGGTAGATGAGGTCGCGCCGCTGCTCGATCTCAGCCAACCGCGCGGGGTCCTCCTGCAGCCCGTCGGCATAGTCTCGGGCGAGCCGAGCCAGCTCGCCGACGTTCGCTTCCGCCCCGTCGAGCAGCTCGCGCCACCCCGCGAGTCCGGGGTCTATCCGCTCGAGTCCGCTCAGGGTGCGCTCCGCCTGGGCCAGCTGCGAGCGGATGCCGCCCTCCTCGCCATCGAGGAGGTCGGTAAGCCTCCTGGCCTGGTCCGCAAGGGAGACGGCGTGGCCCAGCCGACGGGACTCGGCGTCGAGGGCCGCATCTTCGGCCGCGCTGAGTCGCGCCGCGTCAATCTCCTGAACCACGTGCCGCAGGTAGTCGGCCCGACGGCGCGCCTCGGCCAGCCGGGCACTGAGGCTCGCCTCCTCTTCCTCTACACTAGTAAGGGCCGCGTGGCATTCGGCCAGTGCGGCCCGCTCGGGGCCGGCGCCGGCATAGTCGTCGAGGATGTCCCGCTGGGCCTCGGCGTGGAGCAGGGACTGGGTCTCGTATTGCCCGTGCAGGTCCACCAGCACGCTGCCGATCCGGCTCAGTACGCCGACGGTGGTAGGGCTGCCATTGACCCAGGCCTTGGAACGCCCATCGGCGCCGATCTCCCGGCGGACCACCAGCAGCCCTTCGTCCGTGTCGAGCCCCTGCGCGGACAGTCGGCGCCGGAGTGTGGCGTCTTCCAGCTCGAAGGCGCCCTCGAGGATGGCCCGACCGGCGCCGGGACGCACCATCGTGCTGTCGGCGCGGCCGCCCAGAAGCAGGGCCACGGCATCAACCAGCATGGACTTCCCTGCCCCGGTCTCGCCGGTGAGCACGTTGAGCCCGGGGCCCAGCTCCAGCGCCACCTCGGCGATCGTCACCAGATCGCGCACCCTGAGCTCGCGGATCACCGAATCACTTCCCGTTCGGAGAGGTCGCCCCAATTGAGCTTCTGCCGCATCCGGGTGAAGTACCCTTCCGACCCGAGGCGTACCAGAAGCACCGAGGACTGGGCCCGGCGCACGTAGACGCGGTCCCCCGGGGCGAGCATGGTGCCGAGCTGCCCATCGTAGGAGACGATGAGATCGTCGGCCGCGGGGGAGACCGGTTCGGCACAGATGGTGGAGTCGGACGGGACGACCACCGGCCGCACCGCCAGGGTATGGGCGCAGACCGGCGTGAGAATCATGGCTTCGACACCGGGCGCCACGATGGGACCGCCGGCGGAGAGCGAGTAGGCCGTGGACCCGGTGGGGCTCGCGACCACGATCCCGTCCGAGCTGTAGGGGCCGAGCTCTTCGCCGTCAACGCTCACCCGGATCCGGACCACGCGCGCCACCCCGGACTTGTGGATCGCGACGTCGTTGAGAGCGCTCTGCTCGCTCCGAACGCCTCCTTCGTCGCTCAGGATCGTGGCGTGAAGCGCGAGGCGCCGCTCCAGGATGTAGCGCCCCGTGACCAGGGCATCGAACGCGGAGGGAAGCTCATCCCTCGTAGCCGTCGTAAGGAACCCGACCCGGCCGAGGTTGACTCCCATTATGGGAACCTCGTGGCCGTGAAGCAGGCGCGCGCCGCGAAGCAGCGTGCCATCCCCCCCGAAGGTGATCAGGGCGTCTGGCACCTCGTCGTCGATGAGTGGGAGGACACCGGCCCAGAGCGGAATCAGGCTGGGCTCGGTGAGCAGGCGGACTCCCCGGGCGGGAGCCGCGTTCTGGAGTTCGAGCAGCACCGCCTTGAGGTCGGCATAGCGCGGATTCCCGACGACGCCAACCTTCATCGCGCCTCGACGCTCTCCTCGCTATGGAGGGCGCGCAGGCGACGCGCCAGGCCGCCGGCGGTCAGGCCGCAGGCCTCGAGCTGCTCGGCGCGCGGCGCCTGCTCGATGAGCCGGTCCGGCACGCCGAGCGCGATGATCCGCACCTCAGGGTGAGTGGTCTGCAGCGTCTCGGCGAGATAGGCGCCGAACCCGTTCACCACGGTGCCTTCTTCCGCCGTCACCAGGGTGCGGTACTGGGCGGCAAGGACCTGGAGGAGCCCGCTGTCCATGGGCTTGAGGAAGCGGCAGTTCACCACCGCGCAGTCTATCCCTTCGAGCGCGAGCTGCGCCGCCGCCTCGAGGCTCGGCTGAACCATCGTCCCCACCGCCAGGATGGCCAGGTCCTTCCCGTCCCTGAGCCGCTCCCACGTGCCGTAAGGCACCGGAGCGATCTCCGCCGCCGGCTTGGGGAAGGCCGGCGCCTTGTCCCGCGGGTAGCGGGTCGAGAAGGGACCGCCCTGGTGGGTGATCGCGGTCCGGAGCAAGCCGATCAGCTCATCGCCGTCCTTGGGAGCGGTGACCGTCATCCCCGGCACTGCGAGCATGTAGGCGATATCGTAGAGCCCCATGTGGGTCTGGCCGTCTTCGCCCACCAGCCCCGCCCGGTCCATGCAGAACACCACCGGCAGCTCCTGCACGGCGATGTCGTGGATGACGTTGTCGTAGGCGCGCTGCAGGAAGGTGCTGTAGATGGCCACCACCGGACGGATCCCCTGGGTGGCGAGGCCGCCCGCGAAGGTCACCGCGTGGCCTTCCGCGATCCCCACATCGAAGAACCGCTCCGGCCACCGGGCCTGGAAGACGCTCGTGCCGGTGCCGCTCGGCATCGCCGCAGTGATCGCCACCAGTGATGGGTACTCGGCGGCCAGCGCGGTGAGCCCCTCGCCGAAGACCTGGGTCCAGGTGGGCGGGCCGCTCGACTTCTTCCGGGGCTCGCCGGTCTCCGGGTCGTAGGCGGCCAGGCCATGCCACTTCTCCTTGTTGGCCTCCGCCAGCGCGAACCCCTTCCCCTTCTCGGTGATCACGTGAATCACCCGGGGCCCGGTCATGGGCCGCACGAAATGGAGCGTCGCGATGAGCTTCTTGAGATCGTGCCCGTCGATCGGGCCGAAGTAGCGGAAGCCCAGCTCCTCGAAGAACATTCCCTCGGAGAAGAGGTTCTTGGCGCTCTCCTCCAGGTTCTTGGCGAACTCCACCACCTCCGGGCCGAACACCTTGCCGAGCCGGAGCGTCCAGTGCTTGAGGTGCTCCCGGAGCCGGTTGGTGGCGGGGCTCGCCGCGATCGACCCCAGGGTCTTGCTGATGGCCCCGACGTTCTCCGAGATCGACATCCCGTTGTCGTTCACGATCAGAATGATGTCCCGGTCGGAGTGTCCGGCGTTGTTCATCCCCTCGTACGAGAGCCCGCAGGTGAGCGCGCCGTCGCCCACCACCGCCACCACCTTGTGGTGGCCGCCCTGGAGATCTCGCGCCGTGGCCATGCCCAGCGCGGCAGACATGGCGGTCCCGGCATGACCGGCGCCGAACTGGTCGTGCTCGCTCTCGCTGCGCTTGAGGAACCCTGACACCCCATCGGTCTGACGGAGAGTGGGGAACGCCTCGTTCCGGCCGGTGAGGAGCTTCCAGGCATAGGCCTGGTGCCCGACGTCCCAGACGATCTTGTCAGTGGGCGAATCAAACACGTACAGCAGCGCGATGGCGAGTTCCACCACCCCCAGGCTGGCCCCGATGTGCCCGCCGGTGCGGGAGCAGCAGTCGATCAGGCGGAGACGAATCTCCTCCGCGAGGGCGGGCAGTTGGTCCCGGGTGAGGCGCTTGAGATCCGCGGGCGATCGGATGGTGTCGAGCAGGCTCATGGGTCGTCGACGGGTTCGGCTCGGGCTTACGATTCCCGATTCACAATATACTGTGCCAGGGCGCCGAGGGCGTCAGCGGGAACACTGGCCTGCTCGAGGTGCCGGATAGCATGGCTGCAGAGCGCCGCGCCCTCCGCCCGGGCCCGGTCCATGCCCAACACGCTCACATAGGTGGACTTGGCCAGGGCGGCGTCCCGGCCCGCCGTCTTGCCCAGCGTCGCGCTGGTGCCGGTCACGTCCAGCAGGTCGTCCGCGATCTGAAAGGCCAGGCCGATCTCTTCTCCATACCCCGCCAGGGCGGCCACCGTCGGCTCCGGCGCCTCGGCGGCGATGCCGCCCAGAATGCACGCGGCCCGGATCAGCGCCCCGGTCTTTCCCCGGTGCACGGCGATCAGCCCGTCGAGATCGAGCGTCTTCCCCTCGGCCTCGAGGTCGAGCCATTGGCCACCCACCATGCCCTCGATCCCCCCCGAGGCGAACAGCTCGCGCGCCATCCGTCCCAGCGTTTCCGCGCCGAGCACCAGGTCCCGGGCGGCCTGCGCCAGCACCAGCGCAGCCACGGGCACCAGCAGGAACCCGACCCGCGTGGCCGTCGGCACGTCGTAGACGCGGTGCGTGGTCGGGCGCCCGCGCCGGAGGTCGTCGTTGTCCATGCAGGGGAGATCGTCGTGGACCAACGAATAGGTGTGCACCGTCTCCACCGCCGCCGCCACCGCCGCAATCGCGGGAGAAACCCCGCCCGCCGACTGATAGGCAGCCATCACCAGCGCGGCGCGGATCCGCTTGCCGGGCGTGGTCAGGGCATAGCCCAGCGCCTCGCCGGTGCGCCCGGGGACGATGGTCTGCACCCGCTCGCTCCAAGCCTCGAGCAGGCCGTCGACCCGATCCCTCGCGTCGGTGAGGAGGGCCCGGGCCTCAGTCGTCATCGAGCGACTCGGTGCGCAAGGCGCCTTCCGCGTCCTCCAGCACCTTCCGGACCCGGGCCTCGGCCTCGGTGAGGCGCTGCCGGGCCGCGCGGAGCCGCGCCACCCCTTCCTCGAACAGCGCGAGCGACCGGTCCAGATCACCCTCTTCCCGCTCGAGCGCCCGGACGATCTCCTCGAGCCGCTTGAGATCTTCCGCGAGGCTGGGGGAAGTGGGGGCGTCGCCGGTCATGAGGTCCCGTCCGCCCGCGCGGCAACGTCGCCATCGCTCACGCGGAGCTGAAAGGGCGCGCCGGGCGCGAAGTCGGCGCGGCGTCTGAGCACCTTCCCGTGCCCATCCCGCGCCACGCTGTACCCGCGTTCGAGGACACGGAGCGGCGAGAGGGCGTCGAGCTGCGCCTTGAGGCGCTCCAGGTCTCGCCGGGGACCCTCGAGCTGCCGCTCGAGCGCGGCCTCCAGCCGATCCGCGGTCCGGGCCAGCCGCTCTCCCGCGATGCGGGTACCGCGTCCCAGGGCGTTGCCCAGCCGGAGCGCCAGCCCAGCGGCGTGACGGGTGATGTCGGTACGATCGGGAAGCGCCATCTCCACCGCCGCGGACGGGGTGGGCGCGCGGACATCAGCCACGAGGTCGGCCAGGGTGATGTCGGTCTCGTGCCCCACCGCCGAGATGGTCGGCACCACGACGGCGGCAAGGGCACGGCACACCGCTTCCGAGTTGAAGACGGCGAGATCCTCCTTGGCGCCGCCGCCCCGCCCCACGATGCACAGGTCGATCCGGCGCAGCCGGTTCACGATGCCCAGGGCGCGCACCACCCCAGCCGCGGCCTCGGCGCCCTGCACCTTGGTGCCGACCACGAACAGCTCCACCACCGGCCAGCGCTTCCGCGCCACGGTGACGATGTCGTGCAGCGCCGCGCCGTCCAGACTGGTGACGATGGCGACTCGCTCGGGAAGGGACGGCAGCGGCCGCTTCCGCGCCAGATCGAACAGGCCATCCCGTTCGAGGGCCTTCCGCACCCGTTCCAGCGCCAGCTGGGCCTTGCCGAGCCGATCGGTGGCGAGCAACTCCGTCACGGTGAGCCGGAACTCGCCCCGCTCTTCCCACACGGTGGGGATACCATAGGCGAAGACCTGCGTCCCATCGGGCGGCGCGGCCTCTGCCGGCGGAGCGTACCGCTTCCACATCACGGCGCGCACCTGGGCCTCGGCATCGCGCAGGGTGAAGTACCAGTGGCCGCTCTGGTACACCTTGAGCCCGGAGAGCTCGCCGCGCACCCAGACCGGACCCAGGCTTCCCTCGAGGACCCGGCGGGCCGCCTTGGCGAGCAGCCCGGGGGTCCAGGGCGCGTCGGCGGAGAAGAGCGAAGGCTGGTCCGTACTACCGCCTCTGCTTCATCGCCTGGAGAGTGTTGGCCATGAGCATGGCGATGGTCATCGGTCCCACGCCGCCCGGCACCGGAGTGATGGCGGAGGCGACCTCGGCGCACTCCTTGAAGGCCACGTCGCCGGTCAGGCGATAGCCCTTGGGCTGGCTCGGATCGTCAACCCGGTTGATGCCGACATCGATGACGACCGCGCCCGGCTTCACCATGTCCCGCTTGACGAACTCGGCCTTGCCGATGGCCGCGATCAGGATGTCGGCCGAGCGGCAGACACCCGGCAGGTCGCGGGTCTTGGAGTGGCAGACGGTCACCGTGGCGTCGCCGCCGGTGCCGGTCTGGATCAGCAGGTTGGCCATCGGCTTCCCGACGATGGTGCTCCGGCCCAGCACCACGGCGTGGGCGCCGCGGGTCTCGATGCCGTTCCGGATCAGCATCTGGATCACTCCCCAGGGGGTGCAGGGACGGAGCGCCGTGGGATCGCCGATGACGAGCTTGCCCACGTTCACCGGATGGAACCCGTCCACATCCTTCATCGGGTCGATCCGGTTGAGGACCTTCTCCGCGTTGATATGCTTGGGGAGCGGCAGCTGGACCAGAATGCCGTGCACCGCGGGATCGCGGTCGAGGCCATCGACGATGTCGAGCAGCTCGGCCTCGGGCAGGGTCGCCTCGCGGGTGATCTTGACGGAATGCATGCCGGCCTCGAGGCACGCTTTCTCCTTGCTGCCGACGTACGCCCTGGACGCGGGGTCCTCACCCACCAGCACGACCGCCAGGCCGGGCACCACACCCCCGGCGCGGAGCCGGGCGATCTCCTCGGCCACCTCCTGGCGGATGGTCTTGCCCAGCGACACGCCATCGATCAGGCGAGCGGTCATCGCGCGACGTCCGTGGCTCGGGTTTCCCGGATCACGACCACCTTTATCTGACCCGGATACTGCAGCTCCCCTTCGATGCGGCGGGCGATCTGGTCGGCGAGCTGGACGGCCTGCCCGTCGTCGATCTTGTCGGGCGTGACGATCACCCGGACTTCGCGGCCGGCCTGGATCACGTTCGACTTCTCGACGCCCTGGAAGCCGTTGGCGATCTCCTCCAGCTTGGTGAGCCGCTTCACGTAGCTCTCGAATGCCTCGCGGCGCGCCCCGGGTCGGGAGCCGCTGATGGCATCCGCCGCCTGCACCAGGACCGATTCGGCGGTCTCGTGGGGAAC
>DATJVM010000003.1:0-203083 GCA_035501775.1 Gemmatimonadales bacterium
CCGAACGCGAACACTGGCGCGGCTACCATCATCCCGTCGGGGAACAACGTGCTGATCCAGTAGCCGACCGCCATCAGCGTCATGATCGACATGCCCAGCCAGAATGCGCTGAAATTGCCGGCGACAAAGCCCGACAGAATATTGAGCGACGCGCCGCCTTCTCGCGACGATGTCACCACTTCTTTGGTATGCGCCGAATTCACGGACGTAAACACCTTCACGAGCTCGGGAATCAGCGCCCCGGCGAGTGTTCCGCACGTAATGATGCTCGAAAGCTTCCACCACATGCTGGTATCGCCGCCCAAATCCGGAATCGTCAAGTAGGTGAACAGGTACGTCACGCCGATCGAAACGAAGGAAGTCAGCCACACCAGCGAAGTGAGCGGCGCTTCGAAATCCATCTTGTCCGCGTTCGCGTAGCGCGCCTTCGCCCACGCTCCATTGATGAAATACGACAGTCCGCTCGAGATGATCATCATCACGCGCATGACGAAAATCCACACCAGTAGATCCACCTTCACGGTATCGAGGTTCACCGCAAGCAGGATGAACGTGATCAGCGCCACGCCGGTCACGCCGTAAGTCTCAAACCCGTCCGCCGAGGGGCCCACGGAATCGCCCGCGTTATCGCCTGTGCAATCCGCGATTACTCCCGGGTTGCGAGCGTCGTCTTCTTTGATCTTGAAAACGATTTTCATCAAATCCGCGCCGATATCGGCGATCTTCGTGAAAATGCCGCCCGCCACACGCAATACTGCGGCTCCCAGTGACTCGCCGATCGCGAATCCGATGAAGCACGGCCCCGCGTACGCTCCGGGAACGAAGAGCAGGATGAACAGCATCAGAAGCAGCTCGACGCTGATCAGCAGCATCCCGATGCTCATGCCGGCCTGCAGCGGAATGGCGTAGCATGGATACGGCTTGCCCTTGAGCGCGGCGAAGGCGGTCCGGGAGTTGGCGAAGGTGTTGACCCGGATGCCGAACCAGGCCACCGTGTAGCTGCCGGCGATGCCGATGAGGCTGAAGGCCAGGATGATCGCGACCCGTCCCGCCGGGAAGCTCAGCAGCACGCCGAAGTAGAACCCGATGATCACGGCGATGAAGACCCACAGCAGCATCAGGAACTTGCCCTGGGTGACCAGGTAGGTCTTGCACGTCTCGTAGATCAGCTCGGAGACCTCGAGCATCGACTGGTGCACCGGCAGCCGCTTGAGGCGGCCGTAATTGAACAGGCCGAAGCCGATCCCCAGCGCCGACACGATCAGGCCGAACAGGAGCAGGTTGTGTCCAGTCAGCCCGAGGAAGGTGACGGATCCAAGATCGGGGAGGATCAGGTTGGCCTCCCCGCCCGCGTGGGTGCCCGGCTCCTGGGCCGAGAGCACGCGCGGGACGAGAGCCAGCCCCACTGCCGCGGCCAAGGCGATCCAGCGGACACTCTGGCGATAGACGGCGTCCATCGTCTGCTTCATGGAGACCTTCTCCTCGGATTCAGGATTGCGGCCAGGCCTTGCGGCCCGCGCCATCGGAACCACTACGGCGGGGCGGAGGGCCCGCCCGCCGGTCAGTACGCGCCCCGCACCACGTGACCCGGTTCCGCCAGGGCATGGACCCGGGTGAGGAACTGCTTGGCGAGCCGGTCAGCTTCGCTCTCTCCCGGCTGGTTCGTTTCCACCGTCACCAGCGTGTAATGCCCGCCTTCGGCCGCAACCCGCACGCCGATCTGGCCGATCGTGCCGGAATAGCGCCGGCCGCTGGAGGTCTCTTCGCTGGGAGCCAGCCGTCGGCCGAAGAAGGCGTTCGCCTGGTCGATGACAGTCTCAGGCGGGATCGAGGTGCGGTGAAAGTACTTCATCGTGGCGGGTCACTTCTCGCTGTATTCGTAGTATTCGACGCCCAGGTGGGTGATCGACGGCTCACCCATCAGCCAGCGCAGCGTATTCTTGAGCTTGGTCTGCTGAATGAAGAGGTCGTGCTCGGGGTAGAGGCCCGGCGCCACGTGCGGGCTCTTGAAGTAGAAGGAGAGCCATTCCTGGATGCCCGTCAGCTTGGCCCGCTGGGCCAGGTCGAAGAACAGCGCCAGGTCCAGCACCAGCGGCGCGGCCAGAATCGAGTCCCGGCAGAGGAAGTCCACCTTGATCTGCATCGGGTAGCCGCACCAGCCGAAGATGTCGATGTTGTCCCAGCCTTCCTTGTTGTCGCCCCGGGGCGGATAGTAGTTGATCCGCACCTTGTGGAAGAGCTTGCCGTACAATTCCGGGTACAGCTGCGGCTGCAGGATGTACTCGAGCACGCCGAGCTTGGACTCTTCCTTGGTCTTGAAGCTCTCCGGGTCGTCGAGGACCTCGCCGTCGCGGTTGCCGAGAATGTTGGTGGAATACCAGCCTGCCACGCCCAGCATCCGCGCCTTGAACATGGGCGAGAGCACCGTCTTGATCAGAGTCTGCCCGGTCTTGAAGTCCTTGCCGCCGATCGCCACGCCCTTGTCCTTGGCCAGTTGCTCCAGCGCCGGAATGTCGCAGGTGAGGTTGGGGGCGCCATTGGCGAAGGGGACGCCTTCCATGATCGCCGCATAGGCGTAGAGCATGGAGGGGGCGATTGAGGCGTCGTTGGTCTCCATCCCCTTCTCGAACGCGGCGAGCGTCTGATGGGCCGGACCGGGGGTAATGAAGATTTCGGTCGACGCGCACCACACCATCACCAGCCGGTCACACTTGTGTTTCGCCTTGAAGTCGCGGATGTCCTTCCGGAGCGCCTCGGTCAGCTCCCGCTTGGTGCGACCGGTCTTGACGTTCTTGCCCTCGAGGCGCTTCACGTAGTTCTGATCGAACGCCGCCGGCATGGGCGCGATGCCCTGCAGGAACTCCTTGATGGGCTCGACGTGCTCATGCCGATCCAGCACCCCACAGTGCAGGCAGCTCTGATAGGCATTGTCCGGCACCGGGTCCCACGCCCCGAACACCAGATCGTCCAGCGCGGCCAGCGGAACGAACTCCTTGATGAGCGGCGCGCGAGACTCGGTCCGCTTGCCCAGGCGGATGGTCCCCATCTGGGTCAGCGAGCCGATAGGACGCGCCTTTCCGCGGCGGATGAGCTCCACTCCGGCGATGAACGTCGTGGCGACGGCTCCGAGGCCGACGCACAGGATGCCGAGCTTGCCCGTCGCCGGTGCAACGGTCCGGGTGTTCTCTGGTGCCACGCTAGGATCCTTTCGGCGCATCCGGGGCGCTGGCGCCCCCGGTTACGCGGTAGACATACACAATGCGCTGAACGATCGTGACCACCGAGGCCAGCGCGAGAATCGACACGATCCAGAACAGCAGCAGTCCATCCGGCCCGGCTCCCCCGATCGCCGTGGGTAGCCCGAGCAGCACGATGCGCTCCGCTCGCTGCACCAGCCCGACGCGGCAGTCGATGCCCAGGCCTTCCGCGCGCGCCCGGGCGTACGATACCACCAGGGACGTGACGATCGCCGTCATGCTGATGATGATGGCGAGATCCCCGTACGCCACCGTCCCCGCCGGGGCGCGCAGGTAGAACACCGCGATCCCCATGAAGGTGGCTCCATCGCCCAGCCGGTCGAGCGTCGAGTCGTAAAACGCCCCGAACCGGGTGACCTCTCCGCGAGCCCGCGCCACCGCTCCGTCGAGCGTGTCTACGACGCCGCTCACGAGATAGAGGACGCCGCCCAGCCGCACCCGCCCAAGGCCGTAGGCCAGGGCCGAAGCCACCACAATCAGGGTCCCGAGCGTGGTGATCGCGTTGGGCCGGACGCCCGCCCGGAGCAGGCGGTCCACCACGGGCTGGGTCACGACACGGAACGCCCGCTCCACCGGCTTGGCGATCAGCTTCACCTGGCGCGTGTGTCCCTCGGAAGTTCGACGGGAGGGGAACCAGCGTCGATGCCCCCCGAAAACCGCGGCAAACTATAACCGCGTGAACGGGTTAGGGGAAGTCGCATTACCCGTGGCGGGCCCCGACTCGCCTCATTCCGGGTAGAGGAGGAAGGGACGCCGGCGCGCGAGGAATCGGGATTGCTCCGCCTGCCACACCAGCGCCAGGCGGGCCCAGTCGGGGTGCGGGCGCAGCCACGGCCGAAGCGACTCGAGCGGGCGACCCAGCAAACGCTCGAACTGACGAGGCGGCGATGGGAAGACGGCATGCTTGAGGGGGCCGGCCTGCCGGGCCACCGCGTTGAGCAGGAACATGGCGGTGCGGACCGGATCGTAGCGCCTGCGGTCGAGCACGGCCAGCCGGACGCCGTACACCAGCGTGTCGGCGTATTTCCCGTCGCCGGGGCGGCGCGGGGTGAAGGCCACGCCCGCGAAGGCGACGCCGGGCGGCGAGGCCCTTCGCAGCACACGCAAGAGCGCGGTGGTGTCGACCCAGGGCGCGCCCACCTGCTCGAACGGATGGTCCGTACCGCGCCCTACTGACAGGGTCGTTCCCTCGAAGAGGCAGAGCCCGGGATAGTGCAGCTCGGCCTCGAACCGGGGCAGGTTGGGCGAGGGTGGCACGAAGGGCAGACCGGTTTCGTCCCAGTACATGCGTCGGCTCCAGCCCGCCATGGGGACGACGATCAGCCGGCCGGCGATGCCCAGGTCGTGGGCGGCGAGCCGGGCGAGCTCGCCCAGGGTCATGCCGTGGCGGGCGGGGATCGCGAGCAGCCCGACCGGCGAACGGTACGCGGGAAGGAGCACATCCCCCTGCACCGCACCTCCGATCGGATTCGGCCGGTCCAGCACGACCACGGGGACGGAATGCCGCGCGGCCGCGCGCATCACCTCGGTGACCGTCCACAGGTAGGTGTAATATCGGGCCCCGACGTCCTGCAGGTCGATGAGCATGACGTCGAGACTGTCCAGGATGGCGTCGCTCGGCGCGGCCGACTTTCCATAGAGGCTGTAGATTGGGAGTCCGGTGGCCGAATCAGTGGTCGACCCCACCGCCGCGCCGGGGGCGGCGGTGCCCGAGAATCCGTGCTCCGGGCTGAACAGGGCCGCCAGGTGCACTCCCTGCGCCAGCAGTCGGTCGACGCTCCGAACGCCCGCCTGATCCACGCCGGCCCGGTTGCTCAAGAGGCCGACGCGCCTGCCGCGGATCAGTCGGAAGCTGTCGGTCAGCAACACGTCAATCGCGGGGCGCACACCGGCAGGAGCCTGGCCACGCTTGGCCGCCGGGCCCCGGCCGGGCCGCGCGACGCCGGTGATCACCACAACCGCCATCACACCGAGCACCCAGTGTCTCGTTCTCATAGCATCGGCATCGTTCTCTTCCTGAGTGGCGCGCTCCGCCTCGCGGGACAACAGGCCACGTCCCACGGGCAGCCGTTCTGGATGCCGACGCCGGCGGACTCCATGGCCGTGGAGCGGATGATCGACTCCCTGCCCCTCCGGGCCCGGGTGGCGCAGGTCGTCATGCCCTGGATCCCGGGCAATTACGCAGCGTTTGACGACAGCGCCTTCACGGTGATGCAGGGATGGGTGGACTCCCTGGGGGTGGGCGGCCTCATCGTATCGGTCGGCGCGCCGGTCGACGTCGCGATGAAGCTGAATCGCCTGCAGCGCCGCTCGCGGCTGCCGCTCCTCGTTGCGGCCGACCTGGAGAGCGGGGCCAGCCTCCGCCTGTATGGGGCAACGCCCTTCCCGTCCAATATGGGGGTGGCCGCCGCGGGGAGCGAACAGGACGCATACGATGTCGGGCGGATCGCCGCGCTTGAAGGGCGAGCGGTGGGGATCCGGGTGGCGTTCGCGCCGGTGGCGGACGTCAACAACAACCCCGCCAACCCCATCATCAACACTCGATCCTTCGGCGAGAACGCCTACGCGGTGGCGCGCCTGGTCGCCGCCTCCATCCGGGGCATGCAGGACAACGGCATGCTGGCCACGGCGAAGCACTTTCCGGGGCACGGCGACACTCAGGTCGATTCCCATCTCGAGCTGCCGGTCATTCCCGCGCCCTGGTCGCAGCTCGACACCGTCGAGATGGTCCCCTTCCGCGCGGCCATCGAGGCGGGGACCGGGCTCGTGATGTCCGCCCATATCGTCCTTCCAAGGATCAGCGGGGACCATCGACCGGCCACCCTCGCGCCCGCGATCCTCGATGGGCTGCTGCGTGATTCCCTCCACTTCAAGGGCGTGGTGGTGACCGACGCGCTGGACATGGGCGCCATCGTCAACACCTACGGTCCGGGCGACGCCGCGGTGCTCGCGTTTCAGGCGGGAGCGGATCTCCTCCTGCAGCCGGCCGATCCGGCTTCGGCCATCGACGCCGTGACCCGCGCGGTGGAGGAAGGCCGGATCACCGTCGACCGGCTCGACCAGTCGGTGCGCCGGATCCTCGAGCTCAAGGAACGCCTGGGCCTGTTCCGGTCCCGGACGGTATCGCTCGACAGTGTGCCGGACATCGTGGGGAGCGCCCGGTTCCTCGAGACCGCGCGGGACATCGCCCGACGCTCGATCACCCTGGTCGCCGACCGCGGTGGAACAGTGGACAGCCTCCGCGCGCGGCCGCGCACCGTCGCCCTCATCACCTATGGGGAGGAGAACGCGGGGACGATCGGCGCGGACTTCCTCAAGGAACTGCGGGCAGCCGGCCACCGGGTGACGCTGTTCCGCCTCTGGCCGGCGAGCGGGCCGGCGAGTCTCGATTCGGCGCGCGCCATCGCCCGGCGGAACCCGTACACGATTCTCGCGGTCTCGGTCAAGGCGATCTCCGGCAAGGGCAGCGTGGCCCTTCCGCCGCCGTTTGCCAGGGCCTTCGACCGCCTGGCCCAGCGGCGCCACGCCGTGCTGGTTTCCTTCGGATCGCCCTACATCGGGGCCGAGCTGCCCCACCTCCGGTCCTATCTCCTCGCGTGGAGCGGGAGCCGGGTGAGCGAGTGGGCCGCAGGACGGGCCCTCTCGAGCAACGTGCCGATCACCGGTCATCTGCCGGTGAGCCTTCCTCCGGCGTACCCTCTCGGGGGGGGCCTCCTCCGCGGCGTTCCGAAGCAGGAATGAGTCGGGTCCGGACGGGGCTCACCTTCCTGCTGGCCGTCGGCTGCGCTCGGCCGACACCCTCGCCGACACCTGCAGGGTGGACGTCGGTGAGAGGCCTGCTCGACTCCGCGATCACGGCTGGCGCGGCACCCGGTGCCGTCCTGGGCGTGAGCGTAAGAGGCCGGCACTACTACTACGGCACCGGTCGCCTCGGGCTGGACGATCCCACCAGGCCCGACAGCGAGACCCGCTACGACCTCGCCTCCGTCACGAAGGTGGTGAGTCTGACCACGCTTGCGATGATCGCCGTGGACTCGGGGCTCCTGGACCTCGACGCTCCGGTGGTCCGATACCTGCCGGGTTTTGCCCCGCGCCCAGCGGATCCGGAACGGGAGGGGGTGACCATCCGGCACCTGTTGACGCATTCGAGCGGCTTGCCGGCCTGGCGTCCTCTCTATCAGGAAGCCGCGACCCGCGAGGCCGCCTTCGCCCTGGCCGACACGACCGCCTTGCTAGCGCCGCCCGGCACGACCTTTCTCTACTCCGACCTCGGCGCGATCGTGCTCACCCAGGTCATCGAACAGCTGTTCAGGCACCGGATCGACACCCTTTTCGCCGAGCGTATCGCGCAGCCGTTGGACCTTACCGAGACGCGCTATCTTCCGCCCGCCACCTGGCTCCCGGAGATCGCACCGACCGAGAACGATCCGTGGCGCGGCCGCGTGCTCCGGGGCGAAGTTCACGATGAGAATGCCGCGCGACTCGACGGCGTCTCCGGGAACGCCGGCCTCTTCAGCTCAGCAAGAGACCTGCTCCGCTTCGGGGACTGGCTGGCTGAACAGGTGGACGGCCAGACGCCGCGACACCCAGCCGGTCTCCGCGTCGCCCATGCCGGCGTATTTGTCGAGCGCCAGGACATTCCGCCCGGCTCGAGTCGAGCCCTCGGCTGGGACACGCCCTCGGGGGTGAGCAGCGGGGGGAGTCATCTCGGCCCGCGCGGGTTCGGGCATACCGGGTTTACCGGAACCTCGATCTGGATCGACCCGGACCGGGCTCTCGTGATCGTTCTCCTGAGCAACCGCGTGCATCCCACCCGACAGAACAACCGGTGGGGCGCGGTCCGGGGCCTGGTGGCAGACCGGGTGGTGGCAGCCTTCTTTCCGGAGGGCGCTAGTCATTGAAGTGCTTGCGCTTAGGCCCGGCCCCGGCAACCTAGCGGAATTGACAGTGGCCCCATCGACTTCGTAGCTTGTGTAATGACGCCGCCGCCGTGAACCACGGCAGGCGGCGCACCACGAACGAATGGAGCAGGCAAATGGCAAGCACGGAACCACAGGTCGCGACACCGGGCTTCACGCTGGTGCTCACCGAACGGGCAGCGGCGGAAGTGCAGAAGTTCATGGTAGCGGAGCAGGTCCCGGCGGAGACGGCTGGGTTACGGGTCAGCGTACTGCCGGGCGGATGCTCCGGTTTCAAGTACAGCCTCAACATCGAAGAGCGGGCCCTCGAGGACGATGCGGTGCTGGACGTGAGTGGCGTTCGAGTTTTCGTCGATGGGTTCAGCATGCAGTACCTGAACGGGGTCGTCGTGGATTACGTGACCTCGATGCAGGGTTCGGGCTTCACCTTCCATAACCCGAACGCCACCGGTGGCTGCGGGTGCGGGAGCAGCTTCACGGCCTGATCGAAGCTGGTCCGCCGTAGAGGACGCGCGGGGGAGTGAGACGGTGGTCTCGCTCCCCCGCTTCGCTAGCCACCCGTCGCACTGGCTCCTATCGCACCCGGTCTCGGCGAGGACCTTGGACTGCACACCCTCGACCTGGTCGTCATTCTCCTCTATTTCGGCTTCACACTCGGTGTGGGGGCCTGGGTCTCGCGCCGCCAGGACACCGCGGGGGAGTATTTCCTGGGCGCCCGCGATCTCCCCGCCTGGGCCATCCTGCTCTCGATCGTCGCCACCGAAACGTCGGCCCTGACGGTCATCTCGGTGCCGGCCGTTGCGGCCCGTGGCGATCTCACCTTCCTGCAGCTTCCCTTCGGCTATCTCATCGGTCGGATCGGGGTAGCGGTGTGGCTCCTGCCGGGATATTTCACCGGAGCCCAGGAGACCGCCTATGCCCGACTGGAGCAGCGATTCGGCGGCCGGACACGCAGAGTGGCCTCCGGGATCTTCCTGGTAACCCGGCTCCTGGCCGACGGCGTGCGGGTGTACGCCGGCGCGATTCCACTGGCGCTCCTCGCCGGCTGGAATGTCCCGCTCACGATCGTGATCATGAGTCTGGTAACACTTCTCTATACCTGGCACGGGGGGCTCAAGGCGGTCGTGTGGGTCGACGTCCTGCAGCTCCTGGTCTACGTGGCGGGCGGGATCATTGCGTTCGGGCTCGCGGCTCACCTGGCCGGTGGCCTGCCCTCGATGCTCAAAGCGGCGGCGGGCGCCGGCAAGCTGCGGGTGCTGGACCTCAGCTGGAGTTTCACCCGGACTTACACGCTGGTCGGAGGCGTGGTGGGCGGAGCGATGCTCTCGGCCGCCTCGCATGGGACCGATCAACTCATCGTCCAGCGCCTGCTGGCCAGCCGCGGTCTCCGCGCCGCGCGGACCGCGCTCGTCGGGTCGGGTGTGCTGGTCATCGCGCAATTCAGCCTCTTCCTGATGATCGGCATCGCGATCTGGGCCGCGGGGCTCGCCCCGGCAACCATTCCCGCGGATCAGGTCTTTCCGCGGTTCGTCGTGGACCACTTTCCCGAAGGGCTCGCCGGCCTCATGGTGGCCGCCGTGCTCGCGGCCTCCATGGCCACGCACAGCTCGGCGATCAGCGCCCTGGCCAGCTCGGTCACGTACGACTTCTACGCCGCGCGGGGACGCGAGCTCGATCCGGGGGAGCTGTTCCGCGTCGGACGCGGGGCTTCGCTCGCCTGGGGCGCGCTCATCACGGTCGTGGCGCTGGCCTTCAACGCGACGGCCGGAGGAGGGCAGACGCCGGTCGTGATCTTCGCGCTGTCTATCGCCTCGATCACGTACGGCGCGCTGCTCGGCGCCTATGTGCTGGCCGGCGGCCCGGCGCGGATCCAGGGGCCGCACGTTGTCGCCGGCATCGCCGCGGGGCTGGGAGTGATGCTCGTGGTCTTTCTTGCGGCAACCCGTCTGGCCTGGCCCTGGTATGTCCCGCTCGGAACCGCCATCACGGTGCTCACCGGTCTAGCGCTGTCCCGCACTTCCCTGCTCCCGGCGAACCGACATGAGTGACATCGTCGTCGGCGTCGATGCCGGAGGGACCAAGACGATCGCCATCGTCGCGGAGGGAGCGCGGATCATTGCCCGGGCGGCCGGCCCCGCGGCCAAGATGCGGAGCGGAAGGGGCATCGCCTGCGCGGCCGCCATCGCGGAGGTGGCGCGGCGCGCCCTCGCGGACACGGGCCGCCGCCGTGCGGAGGCCCTGGTGGCAGGGGTGGCCGGGGCCGGTCGCGAGGAGGAGCGCGAGGAACTACGCCAGGCCCTCCGGAGCGAGGACTGCGCCGAGCGGCTGCTCGTCACGGGAGACACGGAGATCGCGTTAGCCGCGGCCTTCGGCGATCGGCCAGGCATCGTGGTTACGGCCGGAACCGGAAGCATAGCCGTCGCCCGCGATGTCGTCGGACGACTGCACCGAGCCGGTGGGCTCGGCTGGCAGATGGGAGACGAGGGGAGCGGTTACGCCATAGGCCGCGCGGCGCTGGGGGCGGTAGGTCGGGCAGCGGATGGCCGGAGCCCCCGGACGGAACTCACCCCGCTCCTCCTCCAGGCCACGCACAGTGAAACGATCGAAGGCCTAGTGAGGTGGGCGGCGGCCGCCGGCGTCTCAGAGGTGGCCGCGCTGGCGCCCGCCGTGATGGAGGGGGCCCAGAAGGGCGACACCATCGCGGCGGGGATCGTGGACTACGCCGCGCGTGAGCTGGCCGCCCTCGTGTATCGGCTGCTGCCGCACTTCGGCGTCGATGAGCGCGCACCGGTCGACACGGCGACCAACGGCGGCTTGCTCATTCACGAAGGCCCCCTCAGCCGGCTGCTCCGCGAGCGGCTCTCCGCCGAGCCGAGGATCCGGCTTCGAGAAACGCCCCTGGACGCGGCGACCGGCGCGATTCACCTCGCGGCCAAGTTCCTGAGCTGACGCTCGGGAGCGACATGCGCTGCTCAGCCCTGGGCTACGCGACGGCCGCGAAGCCGGCTGTGCCGTGCACTGTAGAGGAAGTAGATCACGAACCCGAGCAGGAGCCAGACTCCAAACCGGATCCAGGTGATGCGGGGCAGGTTGTACATCAGGTAGAAACAGGCCACGACCGAGATCAGCGGCGTGATCGGCACCCACGGCACCCGGAACGGTCGCGGCCGCGCCGGGTCCACTCGCCTCAAGACGATCACGCCCACCGACACCAGGATGAATGCGAACAGCGTCCCGATGTTGGTGAGATCGACCACCTCGGCGATGTTCGCGAAGGCCGCAAAGACGGCCACGAAGATCCCCGTGAGGATGGTCCCGACGTAGGGGGTCTTGAACTTCGGATGGACCTTGCAGAACACCGGCGGCAAGAGCCCGTCCCGAGCCATCGACATGAAGATTCGCGGCTGGCCGAGCTGGAAGACAAGGAGCACGCTCCCCATGGCTACCACCGCGCCGATCGCGACGATGAAGCGCGAGGCTCGCAGGATCCCCTCGGGCCCATCAGCGTAGCGGAGTGCCGTAATCATCGGTTCCGCCGTACCCAGCTGCTGCCACGGAGCAAGGCCGGTCATCACGATCGAGATGAGGATGTAGAGCCCCGTGGTCACCGCGAGGCTCATGATGATCCCGAAGGGCATGTCTCGCCCCGGATTCTCTGCTTCCTCGGCCGCGGTCGAGACCGCGTCGAACCCGATATAGCTGAAGAAGATGATGGCCGCGGCCGCGCCGATTCCGGCAAAACCGTTCGGGGCAAAGCCGCCCGTGGCGGGGTTGCTCCAGTTGATCGGCTTGATGAAGAGCAGGCCGACGGCGAGGAAGAAGATGATGATCCCGATCTTGAGGAGCACCATGGCGTTGTTCGAGTTGGCCGACTCACGGATCCCGATCACTAGGATCACCGTGATGAGCACCACGACCAGAAACGCCGGCAGGTTGACAATGATCGGGAGACCCAGGAGGCGTGGCGCGGTCGTGAGCGCGGACGCCAGGTAGGCGGCAGTGGCATCGGCCCCGCCGGCGGCCACCGCCCGAGCGGCGTCGTGGGCGGAGCGGAAATCGGTGGCGAGCCACGAGGGAAGGTCCCAGCCGAAGGTATTCAGCAGTTCCCGGAAGTAGCCCGACCAGCCGATCGCCACGCCGATGTTCCCGACGGCGTACTCGACGATCAGGTCCCACCCGATGATCCAGGCCACGAACTCTCCGAGCGAGGCGTACGCATAGGTGTACGCCGAACCGGAGATGGGAACCATGGCCGCGAACTCCGCATAGCAGAGCGCCGCGAACCCGCAGGCGATGGCCGTGAGCAGAAACGAGAATATGATCGCCGGCCCGGCGCCGGGGCGGAACGAGTCCCCGGCGATGGCCGTGCCTGTAGTGGCGAAGATGCCGGCCCCGATCGTGGCACCGATCCCCAGTGCGGTGAGATGCCACTTGTTGAGCGAGCGCTTGAGTCCGCCACGCTCAAGGATGTCGCTTTCGCAGTCTTCGACCGACTTGCGCACGAGAAGGCCGTTCATGGGCGCCTGGGGAATGGCGGGGTGCTCCCGCGGTTCAGAAGATGGTCACTACGAGGGTAGTCGTGGCGGAGATCGGGACGCCGTCAGGACCGAGGGCCGGGTGAAAGCGGTAGCTCAACATGCTCTCAGTGAACTCGTCGCGGTACTTCCGGTCTCGAATCGGCGGATCGATCGCCACGCGAACGACCTTGCCGGTGGCATCGACCCAGAAGGTCACCCGGATTTCAACACCACGCATCTCCTTCGGTGCATCGTCCGAAGGCGGCAGGACCTGATGTCGACCTTCCGGCGGCCGGCCCGCCCCGCCGACGCCGTTGCCCGTCCCGGGCCCGACCCCCGACCCCTGGCCGGGCCCGACGCCTCCGCCCGCCCCGCCTCCCGCACCGCCACCGGTCCCCCCACTGGGCTCACCTGACCCGCTGTCGCTGCCCGCGGCGACGGCCGGCGGCGCGGAGTCGGGCGGAGCCGCCGACTCGGGCGGCGGAGGCGGGGGTAGATGTTGCGGCGCGGCGACCGGCGTGACAACCGGGACCGGCGGCGGCGCGGGCTTCGGCGCGACCGCAGGCTGTCGCGCTCGGCTTTGCGCGGGGGCAGGAGCCGCGGGGAGCGTAATATAGGTCAGGCGGCTCCCGCCGCTACCGCCGCCGCCTCCGCCCAGGCCGAGCAGAGGTTGGCCCGCGTTCAGCACGCGCGCAAAGTCCCGTCGAAGCGGTACCAGGAGCAGGAGAATCGCCAGGCAGTGCGCCAGGACGGAGAGGACGACGCTGGCCGACCGAGAGCCACGAGAGTCCGTTTCGGCGGTGAAGCTGTAGCGCGGCCTCAGGGCAACCTCTTCGCAAGGGTCCGGCAGCAGGCGCCGGTCATAGGGGTAGACGACACCGGCGCCGCTCAGTGCACCCCCAAAGATACGACACGGAGGGCCGTCGGCGGACGACCCTCCGTGTCACGCTCCATAGGAGAGCGATGATGCCCGAGGATGGGCAGGAGCCTGCTAGGGCTGGGTTGCCCCGCCTCCTCCGGCCTCCTGCGGCGTGAACCCGATGACCTGCACCCCCGCTCCGCGAGCAATATCCATCGCCTCGATCACGTCCTGGTAGGTCCGCTCAGGCGCCGACTTGATGAACATGAGCTTGGCCGGACGGTTGTCGTAGATGGCATGGATCTGGGTGTCGAGCTGGTCCTTGGGCACCGGCTGGCTGTTGATCGCATAGCTGCCGTCGTCCTTGAGCTCCAGCACGATCTGATTCGACTGCGCGTTCGACTTGGTGGCCGTCTCCTGCGGCGGCACCTGGACGTCGATCGCCATCCGGGCGAGCGGCTGCGATACCATGAAGATGATCAGCATCACCAGCATGATGTCGATCATCGGGATGACGTTGGGCTCCGCGGCCACCTGGCCGGGTGCCGTGCCTGTTCCGCCGGCCATCTCAGTTCTCCTTCGTGGCGGCGGCGTCGAACAGGCCGCCGCTCACCTTCGGCTCGGTAATGGCCGCCATCACGCGTGCGCCCGCGCGGCGCGCCATTTCGACCGCTTCATCAATTTTGGCGAACTTGAGCTGATTGTCCGCCTTGAAGTAGATGATCTTGTCCTCGGTCCGCGCGTCATAGATCGCCTTGAGCTGCTCCTCGAGGACGCCGGGGGCCACGGGCCCCTTGCCATCCAGGAAGTACTGCCCGCCGGCGTCGATGCCGAGCACGACCTCGTCCTTCTGTTCCGGCCGCTTGTCGAGGTTCTTCCCCTTCGGCATCGTGGCCTTGAAACCGGCCGCGATGAGCGGGGTCACGATCATGAAGATGATCAACAGCACCAGCATGATGTCGATCATCGGGATCACGTTCGGCTCCGCCTTGACCGTACTGCGGCCGGCGTTACCCGCTGACGTGTCCATGCCCACTCACCGCCTTCTGTGCCTGGAATTCCTTGGTGAAGATCGAGCGGCCGAACTCGCTGCCGACGCTCTTGATCAGGTAGTCGATGAGTTCCTTGGACGAATAGGTCATCTCGACCGTGAGGTTCTCGATCTTGGTGGTGAAGTAGTTGTAGAACCACACCGCCGGGATCGCGACCATGAGGCCGAAGGCCGTCGTGATCAGGGCCTCGGCGATACCGGCCGAGATTCCCGCCAACCCGCCGGAGGCGCCGGCCGCCGCCATCCCGGTGAAGGCCGTCACGATACCCATCGTGGTGCCGAGCAGGCCGACGAACGGCGCCGTGGCGCCCACCGTGGCCATGACGCCCATGCCGCGCTTGAAATCAGCCAGCGTAATCAGCATCTGGCGCTCCACCGCCCGCTCCGCCGAGTTGATGTCGGCCGAGGTGATGGTGGCGCGGTCCTGGATCAGGGTCTTCACCTCGCCCAGGGCCCCGCCCAGCACCTTCGCGATGTGGCTCTTCTGATTTTTCTCCGCCAGCGCGATCGCCTTCTCGAGATTCTCCTCCTGGATGGCGCGGGAGAAGTCGGGGGCGAACTTCTTGGTCGCGTTCTGGCTGCGCCGGATGACGATGAACTTCTGGATCGCCACCGACAGTGACCACAGCGACATGATCGCCATCACCGCGATGACGCCCCGGGCGAACGTCCCCGCGGCATCCCAGAGCTTGAGGATATCAATGCCGTGCTGCATGAGTGAAGAGCCTCCGTGAATTGATGATGCCGGACCCGCCGGTCCGGCCGCTAAAGAACCCCTACTGCTGGAGCTTGAAGGAGACGGCCTGCGATACCAGCACTCGCACCGGCTGCCCGCGGGAGGTCCCCGCCTTGTAGGCGCAGGCCGGGCTGCTAATGATCTTGCGGGCCGGGTCCTCGAAGGCCTTGTTGGTGCTGCTGCTGATCTTCACGCTGCCCGGATCGACGTGCCCGTCCGTGTTCACCACGAACTGCATCACCACCCGCCCCGGGATCCCCGCCGTTCTCATCACCGGTGGATAGTTGTTTTGGAGCTCGGTCTGACAAGCCGTCCCGTTCATCAGGCTTGGCGTCTGATCAACCTCGGCCGCCAGGAACACCTGACCGTCAATCGGTACCGGACCCGTCCCGCCCACGACGCCCGCCGCGATCCCGCCCTCCACCCCTTTGCCGGTAAAGTCCTTGGGGTCGAAGTGCTGGTTGAGATCCACCGGGGGAATAGTGGTTGGAATATTTTCCGGCGGCGTCACGACTTGGAAGCCCTGCGGCGGCGGATTGGCGGTGACCACTACATTCTGGACCTGCTGTTGCGGTGGCGGCGGCGGGGGCGCCGGCGGCTTCAGGAACACCATCGTGGTGTCCACCTTGATGTCCTTGATCACCTCGGCCGCGCCCTGCGTCGCCTTGATCGCCCCGAAGATCAAACCTACGTGGATCAGTAGCGACACGACCTGCTGGCCGAGGCTCGCCTGACGCTTGTGGTTTGATTCAATGAGGTTCTCGAACACGGCCGGCCCTCCGACTGTTGAGCGGTGACGCAAAGCTACCGGCGGCCCATTGCAGGGCGCCGCTCACCCAGATGACAAAATGATGACAGCAGGATTAGCGGTACCCGATCGAGGGACCGCGACTACCCGAGGCGCGAATATATGGCCCGGGCAGCGGCGCGCTAGAGCGCCGGCTGGCCTAATTCAGGCTGCACCATCGGCGCCTCGGGGTGCCTGGGGAGGGTGACCGTGAAGACGGTCCCCCGGCCCGGTCGGCTCTGTACGCCGATGGTGCCGCCGTGCGCCTCCGCGATCCATTTGGTAATGGCCAACCCCAGCCCAACCCCGGGGCGGGCGCCGGTGCGGGATCGCGCCGTGTCCACGCGATAGAAGCGATCGAAGATGTGCGGCAGGTCGGCGGCGGGAATCCCGATCCCGTCATCGCCCACGACGATCGCGACGGTGTCACCCTGGTCGACGAGACCCAGGGACACCCTGCCCCCGGGCGGAGTGTACTTGATGGCGTTGGTCACGAGGTTGAGCAGCAGCTGACGGATCCGGCTCCGGTCCACACCCAGCTCCACGGGGGTGGCCGGGACCTCGCTCCGCACTCCGATCCCGGGTTCCTCGCCGAGGATGCCGGCGGTCTCGGCGGCCTCGTTGATGAGCTCCCGAAGGTCGGTCGGTTCGCGGGCGAGCGTCACGCCGCCCTCGTCCGCCCGAGCGAGGGTCAGCAGGTCGTCCACGAGATCACTCATCCGGTGGATCTCCTGCAGCACCTCCTCGAGCGCCTGCAGCGCCTCGGTGGGTGTGCCGGGGTTGGTCATCGCCCGCTCCGCCCCGGCGCGCAGCACCATCAGCGGCGTCTTGAGTTCGTGGCTCGCGTCCGCGGTGAACCGGCGGAGGCTCACGAAGCTCTGCTCGAGCCGGGCCAGCATGCGGTTCATCGTTGCGGCGAGCCGCGCCAGTTCGTCGGCAGAGACCGGAACGGCCACCCGGCGGTGGAGGCTGGTCCCGTCGGTCACGGCTTCCAGCTCGTCCACCATCCCCTCAAGAGGGCGGAGGCTGGTGTCGGCCAGGACATAGCCCAGCCCGACGCTACCCACGAGGATTACCGGAGCGATTACCAGCATCGCGCGGAGCAGCTGGGGAGCGCCGAAGGGCACCGCGTCCAGCGGCGCGGCCACGAAGATGCCGGCCGGCCGCTCCCAGATGCCTTCGAGCGGCACTTCCAGGTAGCGGAAGGGAGAGGCCTCGCCGGGAAGCCGGACCACCCCGCCCCGCGGCGCTCCGCTGGTGTCAACCGGAATGGTGCCGAGCATCTGAGTGAGCTCACCCACGCTGTAGGGCTTGGCGAGGGGGTTCCGGTAGATGGGCTGGCGGTCCGGGTCGAAGACCACGACGAAGTCCCGGACGGCATCTAGGTAGCCGCCGACGGCGCTGATGGCGAGACCCGGCATCTCGCCCGTGACCAGCTTCCGGCCCACCCGCTGCTGGAACGATATGAAGTATTGCGCCGCAGCGTTGCCTTCGAGGGCCAGGCGCTCGTCCAGCTCCCTGAGGCTCGACTGGCGGCGCTCGAAGTACAGCGCGGCGCCGAACGCCCCTACCGAGGTGAGGAGCGCGACCGCATACCAGATGGTGAGCCGATGGCGAATGGAGGACACGGCAGCCTCAGCCCCTGATCACGTACCCGACACCGCGGACCGTGTGGATGAGGCGTGTCGCCTGGCCCTGATCCACTTTCTTCCGCAGGCGGTTGATCACGACGTCCACGATGTTGGTTCCCGGGTCGAAGTGGTAATCCCAGGCGTACTCCGTGATGAGGGTCCGCGACATGACTCGCCCGGTGTGGCGCATCAGGTACTCGAGCACCGCGTATTCCTTGGGGGTGAGCTCGATCAGGCGGCCCCCGCGGGTGACCTCCCGGGACCCCAGGTCGAGCTCGAGATCGCCGACCTTGAGCTTTCGCGGGGCGATCTGCTTGGGCCGCCGGCCCAGGGCCTCCACCCGGGCCAGAAGTTCCTCGAAGGCGAAGGGCTTGGTGACGTAGTCGTCGGCCCCGGCCCGGAGCGCCTGCACCTTGAAGTCGACCGACTCCTGGGCGGTGAGCACCAGGATCGGAGTGGTGATTCCCCGATCGCGCAGGGTGCGGAGCACTTCAAACCCGCTGAGCCCGGGAAGCCTGAGGTCGAGAATCAGCAGGTCGTAGCTGCCGGTCGACGCCGCGGTGAGTCCCTCGGATCCATCGCTCACCAGATCGGCCTGGAAGCCCTGCTCCGTGAGGCCCCGGACCACGTAGGCTCCGACGGTACGGTCGTCTTCGACCACGAGAATCTTCATGGCAGGCGTCCCGGATGGGGCCGGCAGCGTGGCGAGGACTGTTACTGGCGAATGACCTTCTCAGCCACGGGCAGGAAGACCCGGAAGATCGACCCCCGGCCCGGCTGACTGTCGGCCGTGATGCGGCCGCCGTGCTCCTCCACGATCCCGTAGCAGACAGAGAGACCCAGCCCGGTGCCGCGTCCTGGCGGCTTCGTGGTATAGAACGGCTCGAAGATCTTGGTGAGATCGGCCCGCGGAATCCCCACCCCGGTGTCCTCGATCTGCACTTCGACCTCGTCGTCGTGAACCCGCCCGGGCATCGCGCGCACCGTGAGGGCCCCGCCCTCCTCCATCGCGTCGAGCGCGTTCAGCATGATCGCCATGAAGACCTGGATGAGCTGCTCTCCGTTGCCGTGGATGTTGGGGAGGCGCTCATCCAGCTCTCGCCGCACCTCGATCTTCTTGAAGCGCTCGTGGTGCTTGAGGAGGAAGAGGGTGTCCTCCAGGATGGCGCCGACATTGATCGGCCCCTTGGCCTTCCCCTTGGGACGGCTGAAGTCCAGCAGCCCGTCCACGATCCCCTCGCACCGCTGGACCTCCTTGTCGATGATCTGGAGGTACTCGCGGAACCCGGCCTGCAGCTCGGCCGGCAGGTCATCCGCGATCCGATTCTCCAGCGCCGCCACACAGGCGCCGATCGTGGCCAGGGGATTATTGATCTCGTGCATGATGCCGGCGGCGAGCTGCCCGATGGCGGCCAGCTTTTCGCTCTGCAGAATCCGCTGCTGCGCCACGTGGGTCTCGGTCACGTCCTCGCCGATCGTGATCACGTGGGTAATGGTCTCACCGTCCTGGCGCATCGGAATCTTGCTGATGCGGTAGTACTTGGCGTCCCCGCGAACCGCCACCTCCAGGTCCATCTGCCGGATATGTCCCGTACTGAAGACGTCGTCGAATTCCTCCCGGAGCTGCTTCGCGTTCTGGCGGGTGAGGACCTCGAAGACGGGGCGGCCGACCACCTCGTCGCGCCGCAGCCCCTGGGTGCCCATCTCCCGTTTCCGGTTCCAGATCTGGATCCGATACTCGCGGTCGACCACGTACAGCCCGACGGGAAGGCAGTCGATCACCAGCGTGATGAAGCGCCGCTGCTCCTCGATCTCCCGGGACCGGAGGGCCACCTCGTAGGCCAGGTCCTCGGAAAGCTCGATCGAGGCGAGGAACGGGGCCAGCACGTCCGCCACGACCGGCAGCAGGGTGTCGGCGCCGGGCGCCGTCGGGGCGGGCGACACCTCCAGCATGCCGAGGCGCTCTCCCTCGTGCAGGAGGGGAAGACGCAGCGTGCCGGGCTCGATGTCCGGCAGCACGGCGAACGAGCGACTGGTGCGCGGACCGCCGGTCTGGGGCGGCGCACCTATGGCTCGCAGGGTCGTCGCGTTGGGCTCCCGGAGCCAGAGTTGTACCGACTCCACCTGCAGGCCCTGGCGAAGCACGTCCGCCACGGAGGAGAGCGTCTCCTCCGGTCCGAGCCCGGTGTTGAGCAGCCGCGCGATCCGCCCCACCAGCGCAAACGCGTCCTGCCGAACGACCCCTTCTTCCATCATGTAGTCCCGTGCCCCTCGTCAAGCCGTGGCCCGTGCATCCCCGCCGAATGAAATAGCCCGCCCGGGCCCGAAAGACCAGCAGGCTCGCCCGCAATGAACAGGCCGATCACCCCCAGGGCCAGCCACGCCAGCAGCGTGAACCAGAGGCCGCCAAGGCCGGCCTCGACCGGCGTGAGGCGAAGGGTCAGCCCGTCCTGGGTGCGGGGGGTCGGGGCGACGGTCCACGCCATGGGCCCGAGCGCCCCCCGTTCGACGACCAGACTGTCGCGAGGAAAGTCCGACTGACCGGTATCCCGGGCCTCGATTCCGATTCCGATCTCGGGAAGGCGGGCTCGCGGCACCCCGGGTGCCGTGGCGGCGAGCTCAATCAGGCGACGCGCGGTGATGAGCCGGAGCCGCGTGGAGGCCACCGCCGTACGGCGCACCGAGAGCCCCAGCGTGAGCGTGAGCAATAGAAGGAAGGTGAAAGCGACTACTCCGGCTGCGCGGCGGTGGCGAGCCAGGAGGGTCCACCCGCACCCCCCAAGCGCGAGGCAGATCGCCGCGATCGTTGGCCAGGAATGGAGCCGCTCCGGCAGGGTGTTCCAGGCAGCCGCCCAGCCTGCCGCCGCCTCGCCTGGCTGGCCCTCGAACGGCACCAGGGCAACGCGCTCACCGGTCCGCGTGGCGACCATGGCGCTTCCGCCGGCCGCGAGGCGCGCGGTGACCGAATCGGGCAGCGGCAGCAAGCCGACCTGATCTGGCATCACCGGCGCTCGGCCGAGCGCCAGCTGGAAGCCTCCCGGCCAGAAGGAAGAGCCGGGGACTGTGTTGGCGCCCGAGACCAGCCGCCGGGCGTCGAAGCCGGTCGACGGATTGTTGGGCGTGACGACCGCGAGATAGCGCGCTGCCTCTCCAGCCAGGGCGGCATCGTTCGCGCCCCGAATCCGCGCCTCGGAGCGCGCCGCGGTCCACACCTGGCCTGCCACGGATCCCACCCCGAGGAACAGCCCGGCCAGCCGAACCATGGAGCGAGGTGAGGCGAGAGGGAGACGCATCTACTGAGTAAGTTGCCGCCATTGGTGCGCGACGCAAGATTGCAGCGATGGACGAGACACCGGTACTCACCCCGTGGATTGACGGAGCATCCCTTCCTCTCGACAACCGGGTCATCGACCCGATCCGCCATCCGTACTCGGGGACCGCCGCGGCCCGCGCCGCACGGGGCACCGAGGCGGATCTCGAGCTCGCGATTGGCGCCGCGCAGGCCGGCTTCAGTCGGATGCGGGCGCTGGCGCGGCACGAGCGACGGGACATCCTGGCCCGCATCGCCGATGCTCTGCTGCGAGAGCGGGCTTCACTGGGAGAAGAGCTGGCCCGGTCGGCGGGAAAGCCCATCGGTCAGGCGCTGGGCGAGGTGGATCGGGCGATCCTGACCTTCTCGTTCGCCGCCGACGAGGCACGACGCTTCGGCGGAGAAACCGTCCCGCTCGACGTAGACCCGCGCACCATCGGCTATGCCGGACTCACTTCACGCTTCGCGGTGGGGCCGATCAGTGCCATCTCACCCTTCAACTTCCCGCTCAATCTGCTGGCCCACAAAGTGGCCCCGGCCATTGCCGTGGGCAGCAGCCTCGTGGTGAAGCCGCCCCCGCAGTGCCCCCAGCTCGCGTTCCGCCTGGCACGGCTCATGGCCGAATGCGGCTTACCCAAAGGGGCCTGCAACGTCCTCCACCTGCCTGTCCCCGTTGCCGAACGGCTGGCGACCGACCCGCGGTTCGCCATGCTCAGCTTCACCGGCAGCCCGGGCGTGGGGTGGCATCTCAAGCAGGTTGCCGGGCGGAAGAAGGTGGTCCTGGAGCTGGGCGGGAATGCGGCCGCCGTGATCCACGAGGACGCGGAGAATCTCGACTGGGTGGCGCAGCGGCTGGCGGTGGGCGCGTTCTCGTACGCGGGACAGGTCTGCATCAAGGTCCAGCGCCTGCTGGTGCACCGGCCGATCTATGACCGGTTCGTTCAGAAGTTCGTCGATGCCAGCGCCGCGCTCGTCACGGGGGACCCGCTCGAACCCCGAACGGTCGTCGGCCCGATGATCGATGCGGCGGCGGCGGACCGCGTCGAACGCTGGATTGGCGAGGCCGTGGCCGCCGGCGCACGTGCTCTGCTGCCCGCCCGGCGGGACGGCAACGTCCTCTCCCCCACCATCCTGGCCAACGCGCCTCGGGACGCGAAGGTCACCTGTCAGGAGATCTTCGGTCCGGTCGCCACCGTTGCGCCATATGAAGACTGGGCGGAGGCCCTCCGCACGGTCAACGACTCGGAGTACGGGCTCCAGGCAGGCGTCTTCACCCGGGACGTGAAGCGGATCTTCACCGCGTTCAACACCCTGGAGGTGGGCGGCGTCGTGGTCAACGACTTCCCAACCCTCCGGGTGGACAACTTTCCGTATGGCGGAGTGAAGGCGTCCGGCTTCGGAAGAGAAGGAATCCGTTACGCGATGGAGGAGATGACCGAGCCCCGGATGCTGGTGCTCAACCTGACGCGGTGAGCTCTAGAGCTTCTTGAGTTGCGCCAGCAGCTCGGCGTTGTCCCGCCGGTTTCCCGTCGATGCCTCGACGAAGGACCACCGAAGGGTCCCCTTGCGATCGATCACGAAATAGGCCCGGCTCGAGTGGAACTTGTCCTCGAGCAGGGTGCCGTACTTCCGGCACACCTCCCGCTTGAAGTCGCTGAGCAGATCGATGGTCATCCGCTCCTTCGCCTTGAACTCCTTGAGCGTCGGGATGGAATCGACGCTGATGGGCAGCACCACGGTGTCCGCGCTCTGGAACTGCGAGTAATCCTCCGAGAACGCGCACATCTCCTGGGTGCAGACGCCGGTAAAGGCCAGGGGAAAGAACGCGAGCAGGACGTTCTTTCCCCGAAGGGCGGACAGGGTCACCTCCGCTCCGGAGGTCGAGGGGAGGGTAAAATCGGGAGCCGCTGAGCCGATGGCGGGCGTAGGCATGGCTATTTCCCCGTGAAGCGTTTGCCGACCTCGGTCCAGTTGACCACGTTCCACCAGGCGGCGACGTAATCCGGCCTCCGGTTCTGGTACTTGAGGTAGTAGGCGTGCTCCCAGACGTCGCAACCCACCAGCGGCTTCTTCCCCTCCTTGACCGGACTGTCCTGGTTGGCCGTACTGTATACTTCGAGCGACCCATCCTTCTTCCGAACCAGCCAGCCCCACCCGCTCCCGAACCGCGAGAGACAGGCCTTGCTGAAGGTCTCCTTGAACTGCGCGACGCCGCCAAACGTTTTCGTGATGGCGTCCGCCAGCGTCCCCTGGGGCTCCTTGGCGCCCCCGGGCGTCATGATCTCCCAGAACATCGTGTGATTGTGATGACCGCCGCCATTGTTCCGGACGGCCGTGCGGATGCTCTCGGGGACCGCGTCGAGGTTGGCGATCAGGTCGTCCAGCGATTTCGCCTGAAGCGCCGCCTGCCCCTCGAGCGCGGTATTCAGGTTGTTGACGTACGCCGCGTGGTGCTTGTCGTGGTGAATCCGCATGGTCTGCTCGTCGATCGACGGCTCCAGTGCGGCGTAGTCATAAGGAAGGGGCGGCAGAACATGCGCCATGGTTGACCTCACCGGGAAAGAAGGTTCGCCGGAATCAAATTGCCGGCGAGCGGATCGGAATATGTCCGCGCCGTCCACGGCGGTCAACGATCAAGATCGCGACGAGCCAGCGCGACTACGATTCCCGCGACGGCCACCACACTGTAGACCACCTGGGCACTCAGCGCCGCCGTCAGCAGTGGGACGGCCAGCACACACCCCACGACGAGGAATGCCCGGCAGAAACCAGCCCACCGACCCGGCCCGGGACCCGGTGCCGTGAGGGAAACGCGGGTGAGCGCTCCCGCACCGAGCAAGGTCGTGCCGATCCAACCGCCCAAGGGGTCGCCCGACAGCACCCCCAGCGCGCCCCACGCCGTGAACGCGGCCTCCGGCCGGAGCGCAAGCGCGGCATACCAGGCGGTCAAAGCGACGAAGGGATACGCAAGGGGTTGCCAATGGACCAAGCCTACTGGCAACACGGGCGCTACCACGCGGACCACCAGCGTCGCCCCCACGATCGGCGACCACGGGCCGCGGCGCGCACTCTGGAAAGGCCAGGCACCCATCAGAATGATCGCTGTGCCAAGCAGAAGCGCCGCAACCAGCAGCTCGAAAGCGGAGCTGTAGGGGGCATCCGGAAGTAGTGAGAGTAACCGCGGCTCACCCGCTGCCACCCGATCCAGCAGGAACCAGGCGAGGCCGAGGGCCACACCGCAAGCAGCGAGAAGGAGCGGCCAGCGAGTCATCCCCGCCCGCCGCTCCGCGAGGGCCCCCGCCAGGATGGCAACCACGGCGCCCGCCAGGCACAGGTCGAGCTGAGGCGACACGAGCGCCACAACGGCTCCCGCGGTCTGGAGCAGGAGCAGGGACCGCGTCTCGCGCGTCACGCCAGTCGGTGGCGGGCTGCTCCGCGGCATCCTGGCCAGCCAACGCGACATGATAGCCGACCGAAGCGGAAGCCAGAGGAACCGAAGGAGAAACAGCGCGAGGCCGCCTGCTCCGGCGATTGCCAAAGCCCGAAGGCCGGCGCCGCTCCCCAGCTCGATGCCTGCGGCGCAGGGCAGGCTCAACGCGAGAACCGCCACCGCGGCGCCTCCCAGGAGCCCGGCTGGAGTCGGGAGCCGATCCCGGAGCCCGAGTCCGGTCACCACCCCCGCGATACCGGCTCCCAGCCACGCGATCGCGAAGCCGATGACGGCGGATCCGCTCAGAGGAGCGGCCTTGAGCGCCGGGGCCATCAGACTGAGGCTCGCCAGACCAAGAGCCAGCACGGCGCCTCCCGCGAGCACTCGTCTCCGGCGAGCGGTGTCCTGCTCAAGCACTGCGAGCAGGCCGATCATGAGCATCGGGAGAACCCCGCAGACGCTCGTGACTGAGATTCGGAGGAGGGGCATGACGTCAAACATAGAAACGGACTGGCGCCCCAGCGCGGGGCGCGCTAAATCCCGTGGACCGCAGGTCTTGCGTTTGAGCAGGACGGGACAGCCCGCGACCGTGGCATGTCTTCTGCCTCCCTGAGAGTCATGCGTCTTAACGGCTTTTCCTTGCCCGGGGTCCTTCTACTCGCAACCGTCGTGGCCGGCGGCGCGCCCGGCCATGAGGCCGCGCCTGCTCCAGGGGACGCCTGGGTCCCACGGTTCGGGGGCCGTGGGGCGCCTCGGTGGGAGCACGGACTGACGGGTCCCCGGGTTGCCGAGGCCCGCCAACAGTACATCGACTCCGCCGAGCACTCCCCGATCGTGGCCGAGTGGCTGCTGTTGCGCGCGGCCAGCCTGAGCCGGGACAGCCTCGAGCGTCAGGACATTTACGGTCGGATCCATACCCCGGTCGTCCGTTCGCGGATCCTGCCGACGGAGGCCCTGGTCCGAGAGGAGCTCGGCGATTTCGCGGGCGCAGCCGCTCGGTATGACTCCCTCGGCCAACTCGCCGACGCCACCCGCCTCTGGCTGAAACTCGCGCGCACACGCGAGCAGCAGAGGGCGCTCCGGGCCGGCCTCGTCGCCGTGGTTCGGGAGTATCCGGCGGGCCCCCAGGCCCAGGATGCGGTCGATTTCCTGTCGTCGATCGCTGTGGAGTTGGCGCCACAGGAAGCTCTTGAGTCCGCCAGGCTCGCCAAGCGGCAGGGGAACGTCGCCGCGGCCGTCCCACTCTACGAAAAAGCAAGGGCCGGTGGTGTGCTCAGTCCGGCGGACCGGCTCGACTACGGGAACGCCCTGGCCCAGGATCGCCGGTATCGCCAAGCGATTCGGGAATATCAGAGACTCAAGACCGATTCCACCCTGAGCAGGGAGGCCGAGTATCGGTCCGCCTGGGCCGCTTCGCGCCTGGGTCAGACGGGCCGAGTCCGGGAGACCCTCGAACGGCTCCTCGCCCGGATTCCGGATGACGCGGCGGTGCGCCCCAAGGCGCTCTTCCTCGCTGGCACCCTGGCCTGGCAGGCCGGCCAGCGTGACACCGCACTGGCGCGATGGAACGAGCTGCTGCAGCGCTTCCCACAGTCGGATTCCGCGGCCCGTGCAGGCTTCCTCTCCGGGCTCGCCTTATATGAGGAAGGAGGAACGACGGAGGCCGCCTCCCTGTGGGAACGGGTTCATCGGCTGGGAGGTCGGGCCGATGGTCTCGCGGCAGGGTATTGGGCTGGTCGCGCCTGGAGCGAGGCGGGAGATACGGCACGCGCGGTGGGGCTGTGGCGCTCCGTGATCGCTCAGGATTCCACTTCCTACTATGCGGTGCTCAGCGCCCGCCGCCTCGACCTTCCGACCTGGCGCCCCCGCCCGGAGCTGGAGGAATTCCGGTCCTTTGCGGACGTCGACTCGGCCGTTGATCGGGTAAGGGAACTTCGCGACCTCGGCATGGACGAGGAGGCACAGTACGAGATCGACTGGCTGATCGGTGCTCGGGAGCGCTCGGTGGAGCGTCTGCTTTCGGTGGGAGACGCCTTCCGCCGCGCCGGGGAGCCCGCCGCTGCGGTGGCCGCGGCGCGCCGCGCGATCGGCCTCGGCGCGCCACCCGACACGCGCACCTACCGGCTGCTCTATCCTCGGGAGTTTGGCGACCACATCGAAGCCAATGCCGCCGCGGCCGGCCTCGATCCGCTTCTGGTGACGGCGCTGATCCGCCAGGAGTCCGGCTGGCAGACCCGAGCCCGGTCCCATGTGGGGGCGCTGGGCCTGATGCAGGTCATGCCCGCCACGGGGCGCCTCATTGCCCGTTCTCTGCGGATTCACGGCTATCATCCCGACCAGTTGTTCGAGCCTGAAACCAACCTTCGGTTCGGCATCTGGTACCTAGCCCAGTCTCTCCACGAATTCGGGAACGACGTGGCAAGGGCTCTGGCCGCGTACAACGCGGGTGCCAACCGGGCCAAGCCCTGGGCGACGGGGCGAGCCGCCACCGACTCGGAGCTGTTTGTCGAGCGCATCGCGCTACGGGAAACACGGGACTACGTGCGCATCATCACCCGCAATCTCGCGCTATACCGCGTCCTGTACGGCGGATGAAACCGCGCCACTTGCGTGGACGGTGGGGGCAGACTAGCTTCTCTCGAACAGAGACATAGCCCTTTGGGGCCCCGGAGGCGGCAACCGGGTGATGCCAGGCCGTGGTGCAGCGCTCGATCCGGATGCGGATCGGGCGTTTCGTCCTTTCAGGCCCCTCATGACCGGGCTGGACATCACCGCCGCCACCCTTTAGGGTGGATGCGATGATTCGACGGCACTGGTCTCGAATCTGGGCGTTGGCCTTCGCCCTGACGCTCATCGGCGCAATGATAGCGCCGGTGCTGGATGGTGTGGTGTTCCACGCCGCCGGTCAGCAGCAAGTCTTCGGGAGCGAGTTTGACGGGCCCAATGGCTCGCCGAACCACGGCGCCCACTGCCTCCTTTACAACTCGATATTCACCCGGCCCTTCGGGCTGAACCACGCACCGGCGCCGACCCTACTGGCCGTCGCCGCTGCTGTGGTGAAGCCTGCCTTCCTGCCCCTTCCCTCGCTCTCCGGCTACAGCGGATTCGACCTCCCGCAGCGCGCACCTCCCGAGTCAACCACCTGAGCAGAGCAGCAGCCGTTATCCGCGCACGTAGGCCGGAGGCCTGCGTGCAAACTCAGGCGTGCAAGGAGGTGCATCGTGTCCGCTTTTCTGGTCGAGGGCGTTCAGCGCCCCGGTAGGTCGTGGGTTTTCGCAGTCATCGCGCTTGTCGTTGTGCAGCTGTTGGCCCTGGCGGCGCCGGCGTCGGCCCGTATATCGACGGGGCGGATCGGCGCTGCCGCGAACGGGGATTTGACCGGCACGGTGGTTGACAGCGCCACCCGTGAGCCGCTGCCGGGCGCCGAGGTGATCGTGCGCCAGAACGCGAACGTGGTGGCGAGGACCAACACCGACCCGTTCGGTCGGTTCGTCGTTCACAACCTGGCCACCGGCACGTACCAGGTGGAGATCCGATTCCTCGGGTTCCACCCCTTCCAGACGGGCATCGAGATTCCGGCCACCGGCGGCGCGACGCTCGCGGTCGCGATGCGATCGGCACCGATCCAGCTGCAGTCGATCGAGGTGCAGGCACCGGCCCCCGTGGCGGTCGATACCCGGACGGGCGACCAGGTCTTCAAGCAGGACGAGTACCACGGGGCGCCCACCAATACCACATCGCAGATCATCCAGCAGTCCATCGCCGGCGCTGCCCGTGCCCCAACCGGTGAGGTGCACATCCGTGGCCAACACGCCGAATACACCTACTACGTGGACGGTGTACCCGTCCCCGCCGGCATCTCCGGGAGTCTCAACGAACTGTTCGACCCGGCGGTCGTGAACGAAATCGACTTTCAGACTGGGGGATGGGATGCGGAGTACGGCGACAAGAACACAGCCATCATCAACGTGACGACCAAGATTCCGGCCGGCGGCTTCCACGCCGATCTCGGGAGCTACCTGGGGAACTACACCACGAACGGGCAGTCCATCAGCGCCAGCACCAATGCCGGCAAGTGGGGCTTCTTCGCTTCGGGGGCGCGCCAGGAGACCGACATGCGCCAGGAGCCCGTGGTCTTCGATACGGCCACGGGCTCCCCGATCAACTTCCACAACCACGGACAGGACCTGTTCACCTTCGGGAAGGTGCAGTACCTGGCCTCGCCACGAGACGTGGTAAATCTCGATGTCAACTGGTCGCGCACGCGCTTCGAGGTTCCCTATGACTCGACGGGAGCGGTCTACCTCAACGACCACCAGCAGGACGTCAACAGCTTCGAGAACCTCTCATGGCGGCACCACTCGTCCGACGACGTCGGCCGCGGATCGGAACTGTTCGTCGGGCTGTTCCATCGCAACGGCAGCCTGAACTACACGCCTGGGGCCGGGGACTCGGCGCAATTCATCTTCTATCCGGACACGACCACCCCCTACAACCTGAGCGAGAGCCGGTCGTTCAACACCACCGGCCTCAAGCTGGACTACACGTACAGTTTTTCCGAGCATACCCAGATCAAGATGGGCACGCTCTCCTCATTGACGAGGGGTCACGAAGATTTCGAGTCGCGCGATCAGTCCGGCAACCCTGGCCCAGCCTCAAACTCCGGTCTTTCGGGCGGGGACCTGGGCGTCTACGCCCAGACGGTCCTTGGTTTGTCGGAGCAGTGGGAATTGCGGACGGGCGTGCGCTACGACCTTCACGAGGCCCCCTTCGCACCGAACGAAGACCAAGTCAGCCCTCGTGTTCGCCTGAGCTTCTTCCCGGATCCCGCCAATACTTTCTGGATCTACTACGGGCGACTCTTCATTCCCACGAACGTCGAGGACCTCCGAGCCATCACCAGCGTCGCGCAGGCGGGGGTGGCCACGGTCCCCACCCTGCCGGAACGCGACCATTTCTTCGAAATAGGCTACGTCCATCGCTTCCCGTTCGGGGTGGTGGCCAAGCTCTCGGGCTACCACAAGTACAGCAGCCCCGGCATCGATGATAACACCGTCCCCGGCTCGGCCATCACCACCAGCGTCAACATCTCGCACGTCTGGATTACCGGCCTGGAAGCGGTGCTGGAGGTCCGCCCGGGTGGCCCCGTGAGCGGGTACCTGAACTTCGCGCTCAATCACGCCTATGGGCATGGGCCGGTGACAGGCGGATTCTTCCCCACTGACAATCCGGCCGGCTATTTCGACCTGGACCACGACCAGCGCATCAGTGCGCTCGCGACGATCAATTACGCGCCGAAACGGCTCTTCCTGAGCGCGACGGGCATTTACGGCACTGGCCTGACCAATGGGCAGAGTCCGGACGCGAGCTACGGCACGGGGCTCTTCGACTTCAACCGCTCGATCCATGTGACGCCGAGCTTCATCATGGACGCGAGCGCAGGCTATACCATCGACTTCCCCGGCGTGTCGCTTCGCCCTCAGCTCTACGTCGATAATGTCTTCAATCACCAGTACCTCCTGAAGGGCGCCTTCTTCAGCGGGGCGTCGGTGGGGCGCCCCCGAACGTTCCAGGCACGCCTGAACCTTGGGTTCTGATCACGCGGGGGCCGGTCCTCGGACCGGCCCCGCGTCTTCTTAGCGGGATCTTAGCGCCAACGGACGAGATTCTTTCTGGCTCTCCTCGCGTCCGTTCCCTTAGACTGCGGGCCATCTCGTTCCGCCGGCACCCGGTTGGCTTAACTAACGAGCATCGGCTGCGTCCATGGGAGTGTCATCAGACGCGATTCACGGTAGGTCCACCTGCACCGGAGAGCACACCATGTTCGGTCGTCCCCAGACTGTGATCTGCCTCACCAGCGTGACGCTGGCGGCAATTCTGGCGGCGTGCAGCAGCAGCCCGACCGCCACCACGACCACCGCCTCCATGAGCCAGGGCCAGGCCGACACGGCTGCGGCGGCGTTGACCACAGAAGCCGATAACTTGAGCGATGGAGCTACCTCCACGGGCGGCACAAACATCGCCGCAGCGTTCGCGATCGTACCCGCCTCCCCGATGGCGCGGACCATGAGCAACCCGCCGCTCCTCTGCAGCCCGACCCGGTCGCCCAATCCGCCCACCAACAGCGACGCGGACGCCGTGCCGGATTCGGTGAAGTGGGACTTCACGGGCTGCCTCATCAACCACCCCTTCGCGACCGAGTCGTTGGGCGGGGCCATCATCTTCGAGGACCCGACCCCTACCGTCACCGACCACGCGGTGACCCGCATCTTCGACAACTTCTTCATTCAGACTCGGCGCATCATTCGCGGCGACACGATCATGGATGAATGGAACGGCCCGCAGAGCTGGACCCGCGATTCGAACCACACCCAGTTCACCGAGAACGCGTTTACGCTGGTGCACACGTTCCCCAACGGCAACACCGCGTCCCACGTGCGGACCTGGTCATCCACCTTCATCGCGGACACGGCTGGCTCGATCCAGGATGACGCGCCGCTGCCGAGCGGGACGCGGAACATCACCGGGACTTCCCAATGGACCTGGCGCAACACGACCTGGGACTTCTCGGTGACGACGAACCCGCCGCTCCACCGGCAGGATGCCTGTACCACGGTCCCACTGTTTGACTCCGGCACAATGACGGTGGTCGCCACGAGGCCGTCGGAGACTACCACGATTACAATCACCTTCACCGGCTGCGGGACATACACGGTAAGCCGGTCCTGAGCCTTCCATCAGAGCGCGGGGCCCTGCTTCCGGGGCCCCGCGCCTGCATGGATGGTCAACTGAGTTTCAGTGTCGAGGGGATGGCGGAGAATGGTAACGGCCGAGCTGCCCCGTGAAGTGAGCTTCGTGACGGTAGCGCTGCAGCGCCTGGGCGGCAGGGGCTCGCTGACGGGGATCTGTCGTAGCGTTCAGGAGCTCTTTCCCGCCTGGGCCGCCGAGGCAGGCGGCGCGGCGCGCCTGGGCGTGGCAGTTCGAAAGGTGCTGGAGGATTACACCCCTGGGAGCGCAACTTGGCTGCCGGATCGACATCCGTGCTTCGAGCTAGTGGCCCCGGAGGAATATCGGCTCATCCCGCCGGGGCGGCAGCCGCGTCGCTGAACCGACCCGCCATCGCGGGCCGCCGGTGACGTTCTGAGAAAGCGCTTACTCCGGGCGCGTCGGGTGAAGCTGGTATTCCGCAGGCGGCTCCGCGCCCAGCAGGTTCTTCACGAAGTAATCCCACCGCCGCCGGATCATGTACGGCTCATTGCCGAACCCGTGTCGGCGATTGGGGAGCGCCAGCAGATCGAAGTCCTTGTTGGCCGCGATCAGCGAATCCACGAGCAGCAGTGAATTGTATGGCGGGACGTTGTTGTCGGTTGTCCCGAAGGCGATCAGCAGCTTCCCCTTGAGATTGTGGGCCAGGTTTTCGTTCGCCTGGTCGTCGTAGTTGGTCCGGCCGCCGGAATCCGTCAGGAGCCCCTGGTAGCGCTCTCCCCAGTCGTCCTCGTACTCGCGATTGTCGTGGTTACCCGCCTCGGACACCGCCACCTTGAAGAAGTCGGGATACCGGAGGATGCCGTCGGCCGAAGCATACCCGCCCCCCGAGTGCCCCCAGATGCCGGCCCGCGCGAGATCGATCCACGGGTATCGGTCCGCCAGCTGCCGCATCGCCGCAATCTGATCGGGAAGCCCGTTGTCGCCCATGTTGCCATAGTAGGCGTCATGAAAGGCCTTGGAGCGCATGGGAGTCCCCATCGCATTGATCTGGACCACCACGAACCCGAGCTCGGCCATGGCCTGGGCATCACCACGGGAGGCGGCGAAGTCCCACCGACCGACGCTGCCGATCTGGGGGCCCGGGTAGATGTTGTTCACGATGGGGTATTTCCGCGTCGAATCCATCGCCGTGGGGCGAAAGAGGAGCCCATAGAGATCGGTCTTGCCATCGCGAGCCTTGACGGTGATCACCTGCGGGGGCTTCCACCCGGCCGCGAGGAGTCGCGAGATGTCGGCCCGCTCGAGCGGCAGCGCCACCTTCCCCGAGGCATCGCGTACTACTGACACCGGTGGGGTGTCCGGGCGGGAGTAGTTGTCGACGAAGTACCGTCCATCAGGCGCGAAGCTCACGTCGTGATCTCCATCCTCGGGCGTGAGCGCTGTCAGATGCGAGCCGTCGAGGCGAATGCTGTACAGATGCCGGTAGTAGGGGTTGCCGGGTTCTCGGCCGGCTCCGACGAACCACACGGTATGCGATGCCTCATCCAGCCACAGAACCTGTAGGACCGGCCATTCTCCCTGAGTGATCTGACGCTCGAGCCGGCCGGTCGTCATGTCGTACAGGTAGAGGCGCCCCCAGTTGTCGCGCTCGGAGAACCACAGCAGCTCGTTGCTCTTCCAGAGCGGACGCCAGTTCACCTTGTCGAACCCGGACTCGAACTGGGTGGGGCTCGACTCCTCGAACAGCTCCCGGACCTGGCCGGTATTGGCATCGGCCATCCGGACCCATTCGTGCTTGTGGTCGCGCGAGGTGGAGACGAACACGAGGCGTGACGCGTCGGGGCTCCACGCGACATCCGCCCAGACGCCACCGCAGCGCACGTCATCGCAGATCGTCGAGCGGTGCTGATCGGGAGGCATCTGCAGCCGGACGACCCTCGGCTGGTCCACGTCGATGATCACCCGCTGGATCATGGTCACGATGCTGTCGCCCGGCAGCGGGTACTTCCACTGCTCCAGGACCGGGTGCCCGACCCGCGTGTCGACCAGGTACATCTCGCCAACCCTGCGCTGGTCCTGCTGGAAGGTCGCGACCTTCTTCGAATCGGGCGACCAGAGCACGACCGGCCGGTCGCTGCGGATCCAGCCCGCGTTGTCGGTCGCATAGCCGAAATCGGGGACGCCGTCCGTCGTCAGCTGGGTCTCCTTGCCCGTGGCGAGCTCGCGGACCCAGAGGTTGTTGTCCCGGATGAATACGGCTCGTTTGCCGTCCGGTGAAGTGACCGCGTTACGACTCGACTGATCGTGCTGGCGGCCCCCCTCCGAGGCCATGCACTTGGCCGGCGCCAGCGTGCAGCTCCAGTGCTTTGCCCCGACCTCGAAACTGATCGACTGGCCGTCCTCCGCGAATGTCACCTCGGAAAAGGGCAGGTGCATCGGGTCGAACGTGGTGTCGGCCGCCGACGAGAGGGCCGCCGCGATCGCCGCCTGATCGAATGCCGGGCTCCGAGATGCGTGCGCGGGATTGATCATGACGAACTCGTACCCGCCCGACACCTGATTGCGGTACCAGAACCGGTCGCCGGAAAGCCAGGTAGCCCGTACCGGGCCATTCAGAACCAGGCGACCGGTGTTGTACAGCAGGAACTGTTCGGCGTGATGGTAGTCGTCGGCGGTCAGCCTTGCAGGCGCGTAGGGCTCCTGCGCCACCGCCGGAGGAACGCTGCCCAGGAGAACCAAGAGCGTCAGATATCGCATGCGCGAAGTTCCATGTGAGTCGGGGTTCGGGATTCTTGACGACGGCAAATATGGGGGCCACCAGTGGCACCGGCTACCCGTCGGGGGACGTCCGGCGTCGTCTCACAGGGTGGCCGGGCCGATCCGAGCGGCGGATCTACTCCGCTGGGCCAGGCCCGCGGGACAAAACGCGCTCGATCCGCCGATCTGGAATCAGCCACATGAGCGCGACGGCGATGTAAATCGACCCGGCGATCCAGGGGGACACGAAGGCCAGGGGAATCGCGGTGAGATAGGCGAGGGGAGAGAGCTTCCCCTTGAGGTCCCGCCCGATGGCCTCCGCCAGCACGGAGTGGGGCCCTTCTTCCCTCAGAATGGTCCCCTGCAGGATGTAGTAGGCGATCGCCGCCATGAGCAGCACCAGCCCGTAGACCGAGGTGGGGAGCGGAGCGAAGTGATTCTCGCCCATCCAGGCGGTCGTGAACGGAAAGAGCGAGAGCCAGAAAAGGAGATGCAGATTCGCCCAGAGGCTGGCGCCGGTGATGCGATGGGTGACCTGCAGCATGTGGTGATGATTGTTCCAGTAGATGCCGATGTTGAAGAAGCTCAGGACGTAGCTCAGGAACACCGGCACCACGCCGACGAGTCCCTGGACGGTCGGCTCATGGGGCACCTTCATCTCCAGCACCATGATGGTGATGATGATCGCGAGCACGCCGTCGCTGAAGGCTTCGAGTCGTCCCTTGTTCATGGTCTTGGGGCTCCCGGGCTTATCTGGCGGTCCCGCGTCCCTGACTTGATCGCAAACACCGCCGGGGTGAGAAAGCCGAAAGCCCCATCCTCGGCGGTGGGGCTTTGCGTCATCGAATGGAGCGGACCGGGATCGAACCGGTGACCCCCTGCTTGCAAAGCAGGTGCTCTCCCAGCTGAGCTACCGCCCCTCGGAAGTCAGGAACATAATCAGTCCCTTCTCCACCCCAAAACCCAGGTCCTGATACGGCTACGCGTCCAGGATCGGCACCGCATACCGCGCGACTGCCGCCACCTGTTGGCGCTGCTTGCGAATGGCCCAGGCGACGAGCAGTGCCATTCCGATGGGGATCGCCACGAAGAGAAGAGGGAAATAGAGGAGGTCACGCACGAGGTAGGCCTTCGAGGGATCGCCGGGGTTGACGTACGCGGTTACGGCGTCCCCGGGGTGAAACCGATCCCGGATCCCCTCGGCCCACTTCTCCCCCGAGGAGAAGCTGATGGTCAGGACCTGGTCACAGGAATACGATGCGCCGGCCACCGAGTACTCGTAGGTCACGAGCGGGGCATAGGTATTGCCTTTGCTCCCGCTGACCGTCTTGACGCCGGTGGACAGGACCCTCGCGCTCACCGGTCGCCACGTCTCGAGGCGAATCAGTTCGGAGCCAAAAACCCCAAGTCCCACAGCGACGAAGATGGAAAGGAACGCTCCCAAACACCCCCAGGTCGTAGCCACGGGGTGCCCGCTCACGGCCCCGGCGCTGACCAGTGGCCTGGGGGGAGCCGCGGGAACGGCCTCGTCGCCGACCCATCCACAGAACTCCCGCACCACCGAGGCACATGCCGCGAGGCCTGCCTCATCGCTCGTGTAGAACGGCGTCCATGGGACCCGAGTACCATCCCTGGTGAGAAACACGATGCGAAAGGTGGGACCGTCCTTCGACTGCATCTGCGCTCGTTCGAGGGCTGTGTCCGTGAGGTCATCAAGGCGATAGTCCTTGACGCGGCGGTGCACCACCCCCTGTGTGACAAAGTGCACGGCCCCGCTCGTCCGATCGATTTCGTACCGACGATCCGCCGAGAAGGAGAGAAGGAGGGTCCCGACGAGGACAAACAGACCGCCCACGAGGTAGATCACCCAGGACCCGCCGTTGCCGCTCCAGCCCTTGGGGTCCACGATCCAGAGCGTGATCGCGCCACCCCCAGAGGCCAGGAAGACAGCGCCCATCAGGATCATGCCGAGCGGACCTTCGTGCAGTACCAGTTGAGTCGGTGTCTGTCGGACGACTTTCATGGCGGCACCCGGGTCGAGGTCAACGGCGCAAGAGAACCCTGATCGGACCCCTTTGGGAGGTTACACTCGAAGCGAGAGCGCCCTCCGACGCTGATTCCGGTGTCGGCAACGTTCGTCGACGCACCGGCGCAAGCCTCGCCGCGACTCATTGAGTCTCCCAGCAATGGGCGCTAATTTCCAAGCCTCGCCCGCTGAGCCGTTTTCCAGGGGGGCGTCTGATCGCGAGATCACCTCTCTACTCGTCAGGCAGTTGCCGTGCCGCGCACCTCACCCCAACTTGTCGGCCTCAGAGGCTCATCGATCCGCAGCGATTGAGGCAGAGGTTGCATGACCCCCATCCGTCACTGGGCTGCGGACACCCTGGGCCTGAACTCAGATACACAGCTCCGGCTGCTGCTCAGCACTAGCGTTATCGCCGCCCTCGTCCTCGCACGGTGGATTGTGCTGGCGCTGGTGCGCCGGCGGATCGCTGATCCGCGCGACCGGTATCGATGGCACAAGGGCAGCACCTATCTGGCGTTCCTGCTGGGCGCCATTCTCCTCGCGCGCACCTGGCTGGTGGATTTCGCGGGATTTGCCACCTATCTGGGCCTCTTGTCCGCAGGCCTCGCCATCGCCCTCAAGGATCCCCTGACCAACCTCGCCGCCTGGCTGTTCATTCTCTGGCGTCGCCCTTTAGAGGTCGGAGACCGTATAGCCCTGGGTGACTATGCCGGGGACGTCGTCGATATCCGTCTATTCCAGTTTACCCTGCTCGAGATTGGCCGCTGGGTCGCAGCCGACCAGACGACGGGGCGCCTGGTTCACATCCCGAACGCGATGCTCTTTGCCACGCCGCTCGCCAACTACACTCGCGGATTCGAGTTCATCTGGACCGAGCTCCCCGTCCTCGTGACGTTCGAAAGCGATTGGCGAAAGGCCAGAGATCTGCTTCAGGAGATCGCCACCCGGCACGGGACGACGGCTGCCGAGCGGGCCGGAACGGAACTGGCGGCCGCCGCGCAGCGTTACGCCCTCCCGCAGAGTGCCATCGAGCCTGCGGTCTATCTGTCGGTCGAAGACAGCGGCGTCCTGCTCACATTGAGGATACCGTGCCTGCCGAGGGAACGGCGCCAAGTGACGGACGCCGTCTGGCAGGACGTACTCGATGCCTTTGCCTCCAGTCCCACGATCGACCTGGCCTATCCGACCACCCGCTGGTACGCCAACGATCGGGAGGGCAAGCCGGCCATGCGGCCCCCGGCTTCCCCGTAAGCCCCGCGCACGCCCTGTTCCGGGACCATGCCAGCCGAACCGATTCTGATCCTCCTCTTCATCGTTGCTACCGCCGTGGCCATCGTCGCCCGGCGCCTCCGTCTGCCCTACACCGTCGCCCTGGTGGTGACCGGGCTGGTCCTGGGCCAGCTGCACGCGTTCGAGCCGCCGCACCTGACGCAGCGGCTGCTGTTTACGGTCTTCCTGCCTGGTCTCCTCTTCGAGGCCGCTTTCCACCTGGACTTCCCTCTCGTCCGTCGGGATCAGGCCTTCATCCTCACGCTGGCCGTTCCCGGAGTTCTGGTCGCAATCCTCCTCACGGCCGCGATCCTGATGCCCGCGGCCACCCTCCTGCCCCTCAAGGAGGTTCTGACCTGGCACCATGCACTGATCTTCGGCGCGCTCGTCGCGGCGACCGATCCGATCGCGGTTGTAGGTCTCTTCCGAAGCATGGGCGCGCCGCGCCGCCTCGCGGCCCTTCTGGAGGCGGAGAGCCTGCTCAACGACGGCACGTCAATCGTCTTCTTCGGCCTGATCCTGGGCGTCGCCGGTGGCGCAGCGGTCACGGCCTCAGGGGTGATTGTGGACTTCGCCCGCGTCGTGGGGATCGGCTCCGGTATCGGCCTGCTGATCGGGCTCGTCGTCTCCACCATCGTGCAGCGCATCGACGACCCGATGATCGAGACGACCCTCACCACCATCGCTGCCTACGGGTCCTTCGTCGGCGCCGAGCAACTCCACGGCTCGGGCGTCATCGCCACGGTCGTTGCCGGAATGGTCTGCGGCAACTACGGTGCCCGGATCGGGATGACACCCACCACCCGCGTCGCGGTCGAGACCTTCTGGGAGTACGTCGCCTTCGCGCTCAACTCGATCATCTTTCTGCTGATCGGGTTCGAGGTACACCTCAAGGACGTTCTCGCGGCCTGGATGTTGATCCTGCCGGCCTACCTCGCGGTGCTGCTCGGGCGCGCACTGATGGTCTATGCGGGCTCAGTGGTGGCGGCGCGGGGCGCCATGGCCATTCCCCACAGCTGGCGTGCCATCCTGAGCTGGGGCGGGCTCCGCGGTGGTCTTTCGATGGTGCTCGCCCTCAGCCTTCCCGCCGATCTCTCCAACCGCGATCTCCTGATCGCCACCACGTTCGGGGTGGTGCTCCTCTCGATCGTGCTGCAGGGTCTTACCATGGCTCGCCTGCTCCGTCGCCTGGGTGTAGTGCGCCCGGAGACGGACCGCACGGCCTACGAGCAGTACCGCGGCGAACTCAACGCCCTGACGGCCGCCAGGAGGGAAGTGGACCAAATGGCTCGTGCCGGCCAGATGGACCAGGCCGGTCTCACCACACTCAAGGCGGAGTACGATGCCAAACTCAGCGGCGTCCTGGGGAGGCTCGAGAAGTTGAGGGTCGAGCACACCGATCTACGCGCCGAGGACATCCGGCGCGCGCGGCGTCACCTCCTGATGGTCGAGAAGGCCCAGACCCTGGAGAGCGCCCGCCAGGGTCTCCTTAGCCAGGAGGCACAGGAGCGGCTTCTCGCCGAGATTGACGCGCGGCTACTGCGGGTGGAAGACACCGAATCCCCCTGATCCAGCTCCGCCAGAGATTGCGGCGGTGCCCTGTGGTGCACGGACTTGATCGGAGCACCGGCGTCGCTACCAGGCCAGTATGCCCAGTTCGTCCAGAAATGCCGCAACGGGAACCAGAGATGCCACACTCGGCTCCCGCTTGAATGCGTACGCAGCCTCACGCAACGCCGGTGTGCCGGGAGTTCCTGTCTGAGTGCGATAGTGCCGGTGGGCATCACCCAGCTCACGAAAAACCGAGCGTAAGCAGGCACGCTCACGTCGCCGGGCCGCATCATCCGTCGCGGGGCTGGTCGCAGGGGGTGGTGTGGTCGTCGACCTGCGCCGTCCTGCCCGCGGTCGCGAGGCTCTGCTTCGCCGGTCGATTGCGAGGCCGGCAAGCGCCAAGCGCTGGGCGACACGCTCGGCTATGGACTCGGGCGAAGGTGCCGGCCGGGAAGAACTGGGTGCATCCGTGGCATCGGACATGAACACCTGCCTGAAGGAATTGAGTCGGCTCTGTAACACGCGGAGATGAATAGTAATCGGGTCGCCTTCCGGTCGGAGCCCGGGCCATTGCGCTCTATGGGGGAAATGGCTAGATTTTCCCTTGCGATTGATGCGCCAGTGCGCGGACCAGTTCCGAGTTGACGTGAGAGGCCCAGATTGCATCGGGCCTTTTTTGCTTCTGATGATCGCGCTCGGTGATGGGGAGGTTCCCCATCACAGTGGGAACGACCTCCCGTGAGGGCTCATCACGGCAGCAGAGTCAGTAACTCGGGATCGACCCGGGGCTGTTTCTTACAAAGGAGTTAGGCAATGCGTACGACCGGCACAGTAAAGTGGTTCAATGATGCCAAGGGCTTTGGATTCATCACCCCAGAGGGTGGAGCGAAGGACTGCTTTGTCCATCACTCGGCAATCATGGGGGATGGTTTCAAATCGCTCACGGAAGGTGAGCGCGTAGAGTTCGACGTGGTGCAAGGCCCCAAAGGCCCTGCGGCCGAAAAGGTGAGCCGCGTCGGCGCCAGCCAGTAGAATCAACGAACCCAGACGCCGGAAATCGTCTCACTCAGCCGGTCCGACCTCCGTCGGGCCGGCTGACCTGCTTTCAGGGCCACGCGTCCCTACACGGCAAGCGCCGCTCACCACCAATTCCCTGCCCTCCGGGCAATCGAAGAGATCGCGCCGACCGCGAGACCGGCTGCCCGCACTGGCGCCGGCCCCTGGGCATTGCTCGACACCCAGGCCGCCAGCGCTGCGTCGAGGTCGGCGGGAGAGAGCGCAGGATTGCACGGAACCACCGGGCATCGGTGCCCCTCGACCATCAGGTACCACATCGCGGGCGCCGGCTGTGGGTGGCGACGGCTGGCGGAACGGCCTTCGTACGAGACGAAGTGGTACTCCCGACCCCTGATGGTTAGGTACCTCTGCTGAGGCTTGAACTTGGACACCGCATCCTCCCCAATGACGCGAGTAGGTAGGGCCGGAGGATCGCGGTACCGAGGCGCCAGCCGTGGAACTACTGGGAACAGCGACCCGCCCCGGCGGCCTGCGCACCGAGGAGGGTGTAGTTACCAGGGCCGCAAGCTGAGAACGGCTGCTCCGAGCCCCAGGGCTATGAAGACCCCAAGCACAACCAGCAGCAGCTGCCAGACCGGCCAGTCGCGGCGGGAAGCCCAGGCCGTTTCATCGAGAAAGTAGCGCTCGGGACCGGCTTTCCGGATAACCGCCCCGGCGATCAGCTCTCGAAGGGCCTGTGAATCCCTGAGTCCGAGATCACGCAGGCGACGCGCAGTGGCACCCGAGAGGGCGCGCCTGGTCCGGAACGCCCCGATGATCTGCAACTGGAATCGTCTTGTGAGAGCCGCGCTCGCGGTGGTTTGCAACAGAAGGCCAGGTTGGAGATCCTGCAAGATAACCCCGGATCCGGACTGAGGCGTCGGAACGGCCGATCGCCCCGAGTCGCGTCCGCTCACTCGCCCCGAAGATCGACGTAGAGGCTCGGGAATTGCCGATGGAGCTGGACCAGCTTCGGCGAGTCGTTGAACACGATGTACGGTTGGTCTGGGTGGCGCATCATGTAGCGCTGGTGGTAGGCTTCTGCAGGGAAGAAGGCTTTGAGGGGCACGACCTCCGTCACGATCGCTGCCGCAAAGCGGTGCGTTGAATTGAGTTCGGCGATGTACGCATTCGCCTGGTCGCGCTGGTCGTCATTCCGATAAAAGACAATCGAACGATACTGCGTGCCGACGTCCGGACCCTGACGGTCAAGCTCCGTCGGGTCGTGCGCCACCAGGAAGAAGACCTCGAGCAGCTGGCGATAGGAGATCACGGCCGGATCGAAAACGACCCGCACCGATTCGGCGTGCCCCGTGGTGCCGCTGCTCACCGCCTCGTACGAGGGCCGGTCCACCGTGCCTCCCGCGTACCCTGCCGTTGCCGAGACGACTCCCTTCAGGTGTTCGAACACCCCCTCCACGCCCCAGAAGCATCCCCCCGCGAAGACGGCCACCGACACGGAATCCCCGGCGGCGGAAGCAGGCTTGGGCGCCGGGTGCCAGGGCAGGAAACCTATCGCCAGCGTGGCCCCGGCCAGGCTCAATACAGGCAGTCGCGACATGAGCGATGCTCCGTGAAGGGTTCCCTTGTCAACGACCTGAGGCCTGCTCGCGGTTTTCCCCGCTTCCCGGACGCCCCACGGCGAGGGGCGGCGGGACCGCGGAGGGCGGGGGGATGGTGTCGGTCAGGCTGCCCAGGAAGGCGATGAGGTCGGCCCGTTCCTCCGGCGTCAGATGTAAAGGATGGCCGGGCAGGGTCTGGTCCGGAACCCGGGCGCCGACGCCACTCCCGCCCCCTCGGTTATAGAAGTCCACCACCGCCTCCAGGGTCTGAAAGACTCCGTTGTGCATGTACGGAGCGGTGAGCGCGACGTTCCTGAGCGTCGGAACCCTGAACGCGAATTGATGGGCGGGTTCGTGATCGACGCCTCCGCGGCCGGGGTCCGGATCGAGCCGCGCACCCTGGTGTGCGGGCCGCGTGGGAACCCCGATGATCTCGGGCTCCGACGTCACGAAATCAGGAGGCATGGTGCCGTTGAAGAGCGGCACGAAATGGCACGTCCCACAATGCCCCTTGCCCATGAACAGGGTGAAGCCCCGGCGCTCTGACGCAGTAAGAAGGGCAGTGTCCCCTCGGGCCGCGCGATCGAAGCGTGAATTCAACGCCACGAGGCTGCGCACGTACGCCGCGATCGCGACCCGCACGGCACGCCCCGTTAGCCCGGAATCAGGCCGACCCCGCCACAACGCCGCGAACGCCTCCCGGTACGATGGATCTTCCCGCAGCCGTCTTGCAGCCAGCTCGTCGCTGCCTCCCATCTCGGCAGGATTGGCCAGGACCGCTGCGGCCTGCGCCTCGAGGGAACCCACTCGTGAATCGTCGAACAGGGCCGGCTGCAGGGCAGCGTTGACGAGAGTTGGCGTGTTCCTGGGTGTAACCCCGCCGGCGATGAGAAGCGCGCTTCGCGCGTGTCCGTCGGTGAACGCCCGAGCGGGGTCGTGGCAGAAGGTGCAAGCCCTGGTCCCGGGACCGGAAAGCCTGGGCTCGACGAAGAGCCTGCTGCCCAGCGCGAGGAGAGCCGTGGTGGGAGGCAGGGCATAGTCGGGGGCGTAGGCCCCCGCGTCGAAGGCAGCACTGTCAAAAATGGTCGCCGCCGTTCGCCGCCACAGCCGGCGGAGTGGGAGCGTGTCGGGGAGCTTCGCGCGAGCAGCCTCGATCGCCCACGCGGCCGGATTGGCAAACCGGGTAATGAAGGCGAGACGATCGAGGCTGTCGAAGTCCGGGTGCGTGGCGAGCTCGCCAGACGCCGCGGCCAGGGCCTCATCGATGCGCACCCAGAAGGCCCGGCGAGGCTCGGCACGCACCAGGTCGCGGAGCCCTTCCAGCGCCGCTGCTGATTCGACCAGCCCGTCGCCCGACAGGGGCGCATCGAACCCCGCCAGCCCCAGGGACGTGATCCGAGCCACTTCCAGGCGCGCGGCATCGAGAACCGCGGCCTGCGGAATGTCGAGATGGATCGTCAGCCGGCGAAACCGGCCGACGGCGTTCTCCATGCTCCGTACCGTCCTGGCCAGCGAGTCCCTCCCTACTCGTGTTCCGTCAGGAAAGAGCGAGGCCTCCACCACCTGGAACCCGGCAGGAGCGCCCAGCGGCCCCGCCGGCCGGTCCTCGGTCTCGTCTGCGAGTGGTCCATTGAGCAGTGACGCGACGCCAGGGCCGTAGACGGCGAGCAGACTCTCGACGCGCTTGTAGCGGGCACGGGCAGCGCGGAAGGCCACGCGCTGCTCAGGCACATGCCCACGACCGATGGCCCCATCCAGACTGTCGAGGGATGCCTGGAGCGCACCCAGCCCCGCTTCGAGCACGCGGCGCGCCGGCGTGGCAGGATAGACCGCGATGGGCACGGGCCACGCCCGGAGCTTATGGCGCGCGCCCACCCGCACCATGGTGCCCAGTCCAGTCAGGACACCAAGGCCCACGGCCACCAGCCCGGCGCGACGCGCGAGGAACGTCGGCATGGAACGCATGATCGCACCGGCAAGAGAGCCGGACTTCGATCACGGTTCCCGCATCATCGGGTAACAAAACAACCACTGCTCCGGCGGCCTCCGCCGCCTCGGGCGCGTGCCTCGATCGTTACAGCTCCGCGGTCGCCACTTGAGATGGCCGTGACGCTGGTCCGGAAATTGGGCTCGTTCCCCACACCGCAGGCACCACACCAGCACCGGGAGGATGCAGATGCCGCGTCACCGACGGGCAGTCGGCTGGATGACGACGTTGTTCGGGGCCGCTGTCTCCATGGCAGCAATCGCGAGCTGTTCAGACCAGAGTGCCCCCGTACCCACCACACCGAGCGCCCCGGTGGCCGACCGTGCGGCGGCCACCGGGGACCATCATCGCGGAATGGAAAGGCTGGAGCACGTCGTCGTCATCTATCTGGAGAACCACAGCTTCGACAACCTGTACGGAGACTTCCCCGGCGCGGATGGGCGGCCCGACCAGCCCCGGTTTCCGCAGGTCGACGCCAGCGGCCAGCCCTACGACTCGCTGCCGGTCGTGGCCGGTTCGCCGTTCCCCACCAACCTCCCCAACGCCCCGTTCGCGATCGAACAGTACGTGCCCGCCACCGTGGCGCCGCCCGACCTGGTGCATCGCTTCTACCAGGAACAGATGCAGATCGACAACGGCCGAATGGACCAGTTCGCGCTGGTCAGTGACGTCAAGGGCGAATCGATGGGGTACTACCATACGGCCAACCTGCCGCTGGCCGCGGAGGCGCGGCGCTACACGCTCTGCGACCACTTCTTTCACGCCGCCTTCGGCGGGTCGTTCCTGAATCACGTCTGGCTCATCGCGGCACGGACCCCCGTGTTCCCGAACGCGCCGGCCAGCGTCGTCGCGGTGCTCGACTCGACCGGCAAGCTCGTGACCGACGGATTCGTGACACCGGACGGCTACGATGTGAACACCTCCTTCACCGTCAACACGCCGCACCCCGCGTCTACTCCCGTGGCCAACCTGGTCCCCAACCAGACCTTTGCCACCATCGGCGACCGGCTCAGCGACCGGGGAATCTCCTGGGCCTGGTATTCCGGGGGCTGGAACGACGCGCTGGCCGGCCACCCGGGGACGCTCTTCCAGTTCCACCATCAGCCGTTCGCCTACTTCGCCAATTACGCGGACGGCACCCAGGGCAAGGCGGAGCATCTGAAGGACGAGTCCGACTTCCTTGCTGCCGCGCAGGCGGGCACGCTGCCGGCGGTCGCATTCGTGAAGCCCTACGGGTCCGACAACGAGCACCCGGGGTACACCGATGTGATCGGTGGCGAGCTTCACACCGAGCAGCTCATCAACGCGGTGCGGAATGGCCCGCAGTGGGAGCACACGGCGATCATCATCACCTACGATGAGCACGGTGGCTACTGGGACCACGTCCGACCACCCAGGGTGGACCGATGGGGGCCGGGGAGCCGGGTTCCCACCCTCGTCATCGCGCCCTTCGCGCGGCGTGGCGAGGTCGACCACCGCCGCTACGACACCACCTCGATCCTGGCGCTCATTGAACGGCGCTGGCACCTCGAGCCGCTCACGAGTCGAGACGCGTCCGCCGACCCGCTCAGCGGCGCCTTCGACTTCGGCGAGCACTGGGCCCGCTTCGACAGATAGTTCTCCGTGGTCGGAGCCCAGGGCGGGGTCGGGGAGCACGTTTCCCGACCCCGCTTCTCTTTGGCGCCGATGAGCGACGCTCCGCCGAAGACGGGAGCGGCGGGATGGGTTGTGCGGTCGTCCTGCGGCCTGCAGATTGCCCCTTCGTCCCGTCCAGCCCGTAGCCCTCCGAGGCCAGACTGCATGCAATCGGTCATCACCCTGAGTCACGTCACCAAGCGATTCGGGGATTATATCGCGGTGGAGGAGGCCAACTTCGACATCGCGCGCGGCGAGTTCTTTTCGCTGCTCGGGCCCTCGGGGTGCGGCAAGACCACCACCCTTCGGATGATCGCCGGGTTCGAAACCCCGACCTCCGGCCGCATTCTCCTCGAGGGACAGGATGTCTCGGAGGTGCCGCCCTACCGGCGGAATGTGAATACGGTCTTCCAGCACTACGCCCTCTTCCCGCACATGACCGTGCGGGACAACGTCGCCTTTGGCCCCAGGAGCCGCAAACTGCCGGCGACCGAGGTCGCGAAGCGGGTCGACGACCTGCTGGCGGTCACCCGCCTCACCGCGCTCGCCGGCCGCAAGCCTGCGCAACTCTCGGGAGGGCAACAACAGCGTGTCGCCCTGGCGCGCGCCCTGGTCAACTATCCCAGTGCCCTGCTCCTCGATGAGCCGCTCGGCGCGCTGGACCTCAAGCTGCGTCAGGCAATGCAGTTCGAGCTCAAGCGCATCCAGCGTGACGTCAACATCACGTTCATCTACGTCACGCATGACCAGGAAGAGGCGCTCACGATGTCCGACCGGATCGCCGTGATGAACGAAGGCAAGGTCGAACAGATCGGCACTCCGGAAGAGATCTACCACTCGCCGGCCACCGTGTTCGTCGCGAACTTCATCGGCGTGGCCAACCTGCTTCCCGCGCGGGCGGTCGGCAGGGTGGATGGACGGATCGTGGTGGCCCTCGAAGGCGACGTGCGGATGGAGGCCGCGGCCCCAGACTGGTCCATCCAGCATGGGACCCACGGCACCATAATGATCCGGCCGGAGCGGGTTCGGTTCCGCGAATCCGGCCATGGACTCCCTGTGACTCTGTCCGCCCTCGCGTTCTCAGGACCTTCGCTCCGCCTGGCGCTCCGCACTGTGGGCGGAACCGAGATGATCGTCCACGTGCCGTCCGATGGCCCCTACCCGGCCCTGGAGGCCGGTCGCAAGTACGTGGTCAGCTGGGAGGCGGACGGCGCGCGGTTCCTGCCGCCCACGCCCACGGCCCCGGTGGTCGAGTTGGATGCGGAGCCCGCCCTGAATCCGGCGGAAGGAGTTCGGGCCCGCCCCGCAACCTAGGAGCTCGCAGATGACCGCACACGAGTCGGCCGAGAAAGCCAGGCGCGCGCCAGCCCCAGAGCACGTACTCACCCGCCGTGAGTTCCTGGATGGAGCGGTGATCGCGGCCGGAGGACTCGCGCTCGGAAGCGGCTTTCTCGCTGCCTGCGGCCGCAAGGGTGCCGAAGCCGGGGGCGCGCGACGGCGGGGGCCGCTCAGGATCTCCAACTGGCCGCTCTACATCGACAAGGATACCGTCCCTCAATTCGAGGCCGCGACCGGGATCGATGTGGAATACAACGAGGATGTGAACGACAATAACGAGTTCTTCGCCAAGATCGATGAGCCCCTCAAGCGTGGCCAGAGCATCGACCGGGACATCATCGTTCTCACCGACTGGATGGCTGGCAGGCTGATCCGCCTCGGTTACGTCCAGCCGATCCCCGATGACCAGTTCCCCAACAAGGCCAATCTGATCGACTCCCTCCGGAACGTGGAGTTCGATCCGGGCCGCAAGTACACCGTGCCGTGGCTCTCCGGGATGGCCGGCCTCGGCTACAACCCCAAGCGGACCGGCCGGGATCTCACCAGCATCAACGATATCTTCGATCCGCAGTTCAAGGGGCAGGTCACCATGCTGACCGAGATGCGAGATACACTCGGGCTCATCATGCTCGGCCTGGGCAAGGATCCCGCCGCCTGCACCCTCGACGACGCGAAGGCCGCCTGCGCCAAGATCAAGCAGTACCGGGAGAACGGCCACATCCGGAAGTTCACGGGCAACGACTACGCCGCGGACCTCGCGGCCGGCAATATCGCCGCCGCCATCGCCTGGTCTGGCGACATCCAGGGCCTGGCCGCCGACAATCCGGACCTCCGCTGGATCGCCCCTGCCGAGGGCGCCATGCTGTTCTCCGACAACATGATGATTCCCCGGACCTCGACCCAGGCCGATCTGGCCGCGGCGTGGATGAACTACGTCTACGTCCCGGCCCACTCGGCGCAGATCTTCACGGCTACCCCCTACATCTCCGCCGTCAAGGGCGCGGTGGAGGCGCTGGCCACGATCAATCCGCAGCTCGCCAGGAGTCCGCTGGTCAATCCGCCGCCGGAGCTCAGGCAGCGGCTGCACATCTTCCGCTGGCTCGACGAGGCGGACGACCGCGAGTTCAACCGGCTCTTCCAGGACGCGATCGGAGCCTGAGACCGGATGGCCGGCATCGCCGCGGGCGGCGCCCGCCGCCACCCACTTGCGCCCTACCTGCTGGTCGCGCCGGGCGTCCTCTGGCTCGTGGCGTTCTACCTGATCCCCCTACTCACCCTCGGGCGCACTGCCGTGGCGGGGGCGGCCGGGCCGTGGTACGACGGGTTCGCCCGGGCCTTCACGGTGTACGGACACCACCTGGTCCGCTCTCTCGACTACGCGCTCATCGCGACGGCCCTCGCCCTGGCGCTCGGCTACCCACTCGCATATGTGATGGCGTTCCGTTCGGGACGGCTCCGCAACCTGCTCCTCGGACTCGTCATCCTCCCGTTCTTCACCACCTTTCTGGTGCGCACCTTTGCCTGGAAGACGATTCTGAACGATCGTGGCCCGGCGGTATGGGTGCTCACCCGTCTGCACCTGCTGCCCGCGGGCGGGCGCCTCCTGGATACCGCCGTCGCGGTCATCGGGGGGCTGACCTATAACTTTCTGCCCTTCATGGTCATGCCGATCTACGTGAGCCTGGAGAAGATCGACCGGCGGCTGGTCGAAGCCGCACAGGATCTCTATTCGGGCCCCCTCCGGGCGTTTGGCAGAGTGGTGCTGCCGCTGTCTCTGCCCGGGGTGTTCGCCGGCAGCCTGCTGACCTTCATTCCGGCCATGGGAGACTTCATCAACGCGGAATTGCTGGGCAGCCCCAACCAGCAGATGATCGGAACGGTCATCCAGAACCAGTTCCTCCAGGTCCGTGACTACCCGCTGGCCGCCGCGCTCTCCTTCACGCTCATGGCGCTGATCACCCTCGGCGTGCTCCTTTACGCGCGCGTCATCGGGACGGAGGACCTCGCCTGATGGCCTCTCCTGTCCGGAAGATCGCGCAGCGGGCCCTGGATGCGTACGCCATCCTGGTGCTGCTCTATCTGTTCCTTCCCATCGGGGTCATCATCCTGTACAGCTTCAACAAGCCGGAAGGTAAGTTCAATTTCGTCTGGAAGGCGTTTTCGACCGAGGCGTGGACCGACCCGTTCAAGTACCGGCCCCTGGTAGATGCGATGAAGCTGAGTCTGGGGGTCGCCCTGATCTCGACCTCCGTCGCGACCGTATTTGGCGCCCTCATTGCGCTGGCTCTCTGCCGCTACCGCTTCCGCGGAAGCGGCCTCGTCAATCTGCTGCTGGTCCTGCCCCTCACGACCCCCGAGGTCGTGCTCGGATCGTCGCTGCTCTCCCTGTTCCTGAGCCTGAACGTCGCCATGGGATTCGCCACCATCGTCGTGGCGCACGTCATGTTCTCGGTGAGCTACGTGGCACTCACTGTCCGGGCCCGCATCCGCGGCTTCGACTGGACGCTGGAGGAGGCGGCAATGGATCTCGGCGCGGGCCCGTTCCGTGTCGTCACGCGGGTCACCCTGCCGCTCATCGCTCCCGGCATCGCCGCGGCGGCCATGCTCTCCTTTGCGCTGTCGCTCGATGACTTCATCATCACCCTCTTCAATTCTGGCAGCCGGGTGACGTATCCGCTCTACATCTATGGGGCGCAACGCTCCGCCTACCCGCCCCAGATCAACGTGGTGGCAACGGCGATCCTCTTCGGAAGCCTGCTCCTCCTTGGCGCCACCGTGCTCTGGCAGAACCGCTCCACTCGCGAGTCCACGGGCGGCCGAGCGGGGTGAACGCACCAGGGGGCCCGTGGCGAGGCACGGACCCCCCGGAGCGACTCGGGCCGCTTCGGGCCCCGGCTACAGGCTGATCGGCAGTTTCCGAATGCGCTTTCCGGTAAGCTTATAGAGCGCGTTGGCGACGGCCGGCGCGATCGGCGGCAGGCCTGGCTCGCCGATGCCCGTCGGCGGCTCGGTCGACGGCACGATGTGCACCTCGACCTGCGGCATGTCCGATATTCGGAGCGGCCGGTAGGTGTCGAAGTTCCCCTCGATGACCCGTCCCTCCTTCAGCGTGATCGCGCCATATAGAGCGGCGGAGAGGCCATAGGCGACCGCGCTCTCCACCTGCATGCGGATGACATCGGGATTGATCGCGATGCCGCAGTCCACCGCGGCGACCACCCGGTGCACCCGGGGCTTGCCGTCTTCAACCGAGACCTCTGCCACCTCGGCGACGAACGACGAGAAGGACTCATGGACGGCGACACCGCGCGCTCGGCCCGCAGGGAGCGGCGTGCCCCACCCCGCCTTTTGCGCCGCGAGATTGAGCACCCCAAGGTGGCGCGGGCTCTTGGCCAGGAGCGATCGGCGGAGCTCCACCGGATCCTTGTGGCCGGCCGCCGCCAGTTCATCGATGAAGGATTCCACCGCGAAGGCCGTGTGCGTGTTCCCCACGGAGCGCCACCACAAGACGGGCACCGGGAGCACCGGCGAATGCAGCTCCACCTGCAGATTGGGAATGGCGTAGCGCGTGGTCGCCGCGCCCTCGACGGATGTGGCGTCGATGCCGTCCTTGACCAGGAAGCTCTCGAAGGGCGTCCCCACACCGATCGACTGGCCCACAATTCGTTGATGCCACGCTACGGGATGGCCGGAGCCGTCCACGGCACCGCGCAGGAAATGGGAGGTCATTGGCCGGAACGAACCGGCCCGGGTGTCGTCCTCGCGGGTCCACACCAGCTTGACGGGCGCCCTGCCAGCGATGGCCTTGGCGATGGACACCGCCTCGAGCACGTAATCCGAGGTGCTGCTCGCCCGCCTCCCGAAACTGCCGCCGGCGTACAGCTGGTTCAGGAAGACCTGCTCGGGCTTGAGGCCCGTGAGGTGGGCGATCGCCCCCTGATCCGGCGTCTGGAGCTGCTCTCCGTTCCAGATCTCGCACCGGTCGGGCCCGAGCCGCACCACGCAATCCATCGGCTCCATGGTCGCGTGCGCGAGATAGGGAACCTCGTACGAGGCCTCGATCACCTTGTGCCCCGCCAGAGCCGCCTCGATGTTGCCGTCCTTGCGGGCAACCAGACCGGGCTTGCTTCCGAGCTCTCGGAACTGCGCGGCGATCTCGTCGGTTCCCTGGGCCATCGCCCCCGACTCATCCCACTCGACCTTGAGAAGATCGCGGCCCTGCTTGGCCGGCCAGAACCCCTCGGCGACCACCGCGACGCCGTTGGGAACCTGGACCACTTCCCGCACGCCCTTCACCCCCTTGGCCGCGGAGCCGTCGAACGATTTCACCTTGGCCCCGAAGCGTGGCGGGTGAGCTACTACCGCGGTCAGCATCCCCTCGAGGTACATGTCCTGCGTGAATACGGCCCGCCCGGTGGACTTGTCCTTCGCATCGACGCGGGGCGCGACCTTCCCGATCAGGCGGAAGTCCTTGGGGTCCTTGAGTTGAACGGTCTGAGGCACCGGGAGCCCGGCCGCCTTCATCGCGAGCGAGCCGTAATCGGCGCGCTTGCCGCTCTTCGGGTCCGACACGACACCGGCCTCGGTCGCGAGCCCGGAGGGATCGACCCCCCAGTCCTGCGCCGCCGCCGCGACCAGCATCGCGCGGGCGGTCGCCCCCGCCTTGCGGAGCTGATCGTACGAGTTGGCCATGGCGGTGCTTCCGCCGGTGCCCTGGATCGGGCCCAGCAGGAGATTGTTGTACTTCGACGCATCAGCCGGTGCTCCCTCTACGCGCACCCTTGACCAATCGGCGTCGAGTTCCTCCGCCAGGATCGTCGCGAGCCCGGTGTACGTCCCCTGCCCCATCTCGAGGTGCTTGGCGACGACGGTGACTGACCCATCGGAGCCCACCTTGACGAACGCATTGGGCGCGAAGGCAGGAGGCGCCGGAGCGGCGCTCGTCGCGCCACCTCTCTCACCGCGCCCGCACCCCGCGAGGGAAAAGGCCAGTGTGAGGCCCGCGCCGGTGGCGGCCCCGACCTTGATGAACTCCCGGCGGCTGACCTGGGTGTTCGGCATGGCTCAGCCCCTCCCCGCGGACGCGCGATGGATGGCTGCGCGGATGCGCTGGTAGGTCCCGCAGCGGCAGATGTTGCCGCTCATGGCGGCGTCGATATCCGCGTCCGTCGGCGCGGGTGTCTTGGCCAGCAGTGCGGCGGCCTGCATGATCTGCCCGGACTGGCAGTAGCCGCACTGGGGCACCTGCTCGGCAACCCAGGCCAGCTGGAGCGGGTGGCTGCCGTCGCCGCTCAACCCCTCGATCGTCGTGATCTGTTTTCCGCTCGCGGCGGACACCGGCACGCTGCACGAGCGCACCGCCTCGCCGTCGAGGTGGACGGTGCAGGCACCGCAGAGCGCCATTCCGCAACCGTACTTCGTTCCGGTGAGCTTGAGTCCGTCCCGAAGCACCCAGAGAAGCGGTACGTCCGGGGAGACGTCAACCGATTGGGCCTTGCCGTTGACAGTCAGTGTGATCATGAACCACCTCGGAAAGGAACACCGTGAAAAGCGCCTTGGATCTTGGATCTGGAGCAGGAGGCGGTCAAGAGCACCTACCGCTCGATCGGCAGGTCCTCGCGCTCGGACCATTCCGACCAGGCCCCGGTGAAGATGCGGACCCGAGGATAGCCGAGCAGATAGCTCAACGTGAACAGCACATGGCTCGCCTCCGTGCTGCTGTTGCAGTAGAGGATGATATCCCGGTCCGGCGTGATCCCCTGCGCCATATACACCGCCCGCAGGGCGGTCACCGACTTCCACACCAGGGCGGAATCGGTGCGGACCAGATCGTCCTTCCAGGGATGGTTCCGCGCGCCCGGAATGTGGCCTCGGCGGAGCTGCGCCCCGGCCGCTCCACTGTACTGATCCGCCGGCCGGGCATCCACTAGCAGCGGCCCGCCGTCACGCAGGGCGGCCTGGACGTCGGCCAGACTGGCCACGGTCGGGTGGAACTGCCCGGCGTCGAAGCGCGCAATCGGCAACGGGCGGCGCGGGTAGTGTTGCGTGAGCGGCCGCCCTTCGAGCACCCACTTCGCGTACCCCCCGTCCAGGAGATAGACCCGGGTGGCGCCGGCGCTCGCCAGCAGCCAGGCCACGAACGTCGCGTCGATGTCCAGCTGGTCGCCGGCGCTGTAGACCACGACTGGCGTCTCCGGAGCGAGGCCCAAACGGCGGAACAGTTCCGCGTAGTGGCTTGGGGGAAGGAGTTGAAAGGGAAGCTCCCCTTCGGTCGCCCGGAGTGTCTCCACGTTGAGCCAGGCGGCGCCAGGAAGATGGTCCTGCAGGTAGCTCACCCAGGGCTCCCGGACATCGAGCAGCACCACTTCCGACCCTGACGGCGCGCGTAGCCACCCCGCCAGAGAATCCGTGGTGAGCAGCCGGGGCACCTGGGCCCGGCACGGCGTGCTCATTCCGAGACCAAGCAGCAGCAGACTGACCCGTCTCACGGCTCATCCTCCAGGCCGAGGACCTCGCGTTCCATCTCGAGATAGACGCGCAGCGCGTTGCGGCGCTCCCTGGAGTGGAGCGACACCGGCCGGCCCCGGTCGGGGGGCGGCAGGCGCTCCAGGGCCTCACGCATCGACGTGCCGCGCTTCACCTCCGCCCGCATCGAATCGCGGAGGGCGGTGACGTAGGAGCGCGTCAGGCGGGTCAGGGCCCTAGGGTCCCGGGACAGATCCCCGTGGCCGGGCACGATGACCGCCGGGTTCAAGGAGTCGATGAGGTCAAGGGTGCGAAGCAGGACCGTCGAATTGCCATCCACGACCATCGTTACTCCATCGGGGAGCAGGATATCACCCGCGAAGAGCACCCGCTCCGCCGGCAACCAGACCATCAGGTCTCCCGCGGAATGCGCCGGCCCTGGATGAATGGCAACGACGGTCCGGCTCCCAAGGGCGAGCGTATCCCATCCGGTCACGGGAAGGTCTGGAACGTCAGCGTATTCGAAGCCGAGCAGCTCCTGCAGGCCGACCACCTGGTCCCAATCCGCGACCATGGCATCGCGGCCCCCTTCCGCGGCCAGCACCCGCAAGTCGGGGTGCGCCACGATTCGCGCCCCCAACCGCTTGAACTCGATTGCCCCGAACATCATGTCAGGGTGATGGGCGTAGAGAATGAGGTACCGGATCGGCTGCGCGGAGACCGTGCGGATGGTGCGAATCACGGCCCGACCCTGCGCCGGGCTCGCGACCCCGCCCACGGCGATGATCCCCGCTCGAGTCACGACGAACCCGGCGTTGGGCCGCCCTTCAGCACCGGAGCCCGAGTCACCCGGCACCGCGTAGACGCCGGGCGCCAGAGCAACCAGGGGGTAGATCGTGCTATCGGTCGTGAGTGAGAAAGCGCGGAGCCGGAGCGAGTCCTGGGCGCGGAGGGCGGCGAGGGGAGCCGCTGCCAGGACGACCACCAGGCCGATCGCCCTGAGGGATTGGGGCGTCACGTGGTCGCGAACTTGATCTCGGCGCTCCCCTGATACGCATTCCCTCGGTTGTCGCTCGAGTGCACGCTGAGTGTGCCCTCCCGCTCCGCCCGAAGCTGAAACGCCACCATCGGGTCCCGGCTGATGCCGGAGGTCCACTCGAAGCGGGCGACCTCTGCGTCTCCATACAGCACGCGCACGTCGTTGATGAACCAGGCCGGGATCACCATCGCATTGGCATCACGGAAGAAGCCGGTGTCCATGGGGTGCTGAATGACGATCTGCACGCGGATGATGTCGCCGCGCTGGATCCGCTCCGGGACAATGACTCGGGTCCGTCCGATTTCCGGCATGTCAGCCGCACCCATTGAGCGTGGTTTCGACGCTGCGATAATCGGCCCAGAGCTCGCCCGTGCTGGTCTCGGCGATGGCGCGGATCCAACTGGTGCGCCGCATCTTGATGCGGGTCTGGATCTGCACCGGGCCGAGAGCGGGGGTCAGATGGAAAGCCGTCACCAGCGGATCGGGGTTGTGGTCCACGATCAGGAAGACACTCTTCACATACTGGTCGTCCGCCATCGGAAGGTCGCTCGCGATCGCCACCGGGACGTAGCGCCCATCCTCGGACATCGACGCCATGTCGAGCGTGACATGTCCGCGCTGGATGGTCCTGCCTTGAAACCGCTCGGTGTAGATCCGCTGGACGGCGTCGTTGGGAATCGGCGGATCGTCGGGGCCGAGCCGCGGAGGAAGCAGCGCCGGCAAGCGCCGCGACACCGCGCTCACCCCCTCGGCGGCGAGTGCCACCCCGACGATACCGCAGACCTTCAGAAACGAACGTCGGCCGACCAGCTCATCTCCTGCCATGCACTTCCTCGAAGTGGACGATTCTGCATCTCAAGGTGTGGCTCTGGCGACCGCGGGTCAAGCGGCGGCACGGTGATCTCCCGCACTGGCACCACGCAATCTCGCCGGCAATCTTCGCCGCCCAGCGGAAGCCATGGCCCGGCCGCCACACACAACCGGTTGTGGGGAGAGGTTTTACCAGCCACGCGCCCGGGGCTTGAAGCTTGCGCAGCCAATGACCGGATTCTGCATAGGAGTTTCACATGCGACTCGGTCACCTGGCGGGGATGCTGGCCCTGAGCTACGGCCTGACCCCGCTGCCGCTGCTGGCACAGACGCTTCGGGCTCGTCCGATTCCACTGGAGGAGCCGGTGCAGGGCGGGACCTGGAAGGACGGGGAGCTCATCCTTGGCAAGACCACCCTGGCCGGTGCCCGGCGGATGCTCTCGTCGGCACCGGAGGCTACCGCCCCGAGCCGGGTCCCCGAGGATCGGGCTTGGGAGATCGGAGGAGTCACGCTGCGCCCGCGGTGGGAGTTCGACCCCGGCGCCGGCTACTTCGAGCTGTACTTCGACGAGAATGAGCGTCTCATCTTCGCGCTTGATCGGATCACCAGGCCGGAGCTTACCCGAATCGACTTCCTGAGCCACTACCCGCGAGCACTCCGAGTGCAGCAGTCGGGAAGCTACGATCAGTTCCAGGTCGACGTCGAGCCGTGCGTCACGCTGACCGCCCTGCTGGATCGAGGGCGCGACCGCATCACCCAGTTCGGCTACGCGTGGACCTGCCACACGCACGCCACGACGGCGGCCGGAGATCCGGCCCCGCCGGGCAGCCCTTGAGCCCAGGTCGGCTCCTCAGGATCCTCCAGCTGGCTGGTGTTGGGTAACCCCGCCCGTTGCGGCCGGGGCCGGCCTTGGCTTGTGCGAGCCCGCTCAAGCCCTTAGGTTGAAACCCCTTAGTGGTAGGAATCCGCTGCCCCCGCACGAGGAATGAGGCTTCGTGGATATCCAGACGCTGCAGAGCATCCAGCTCTTCGACAAGTGCCGGCAGTTCACCAAGGCGCGCGAAGTTCAGGCGGCCGGCCTCTATCCGTATTTCAAGCCGATCTCGGATTCCGAGGATACGAGCGTCGTCATTGAAGGTCAGAAGCGGATCATGCTGGGCTCGAACAATTACCTGGGTCTCACGCATCACCCGAAGGTGCTCGAGGCGGCGGCGCGGGCGCTGGCCCGGTACGGCTCAGGCTGCACCGGTAGCCGATTCCTGAACGGGACGCTCGATCTGCACGCCCAGCTGGAGACCGCGCTCGCGGAGTTCCTCGGCAAGGAAGACTGCTTGGTCTTTTCGACCGGCTACCAGGCCAATCTCGGGCTCATCTCGGGGTTGGTCGGCCGGGGTGAGCTGGTATACCTCGACAAGCTCGATCATGCGTCGATCGTCGATGGCGCCAAGATGTCCTACGGCGATACCCTGCGCTTCAATCATGGCGATCTGGCGGGACTGGACCGGATGATCGAGCGCACCCGGAACAACCGCGGGGCCCTGATCGTGGTGGACGGCGTGTACTCGATGGAAGGCGACATCGCGAACGTGCCGGAACTGGTCCGCATCGCCCGCAAGTACGGCATCGCGCTGGCGCTCGACGATGCGCACTCGATCGGCGTCCTCGGGCCCCGCGGCGACGGGACGGCGGCCCATTTCGGCCTGGTGGACGAGGTCGACCTCGTCGCCGGCACCTTCTCCAAGTCCCTCGCCTCCATCGGCGGCTTCGTGGCCGGCTCCGAGAACGTGGTGCACTTCCTCAAGCATCACAGCCGGCCCCTCATCTTCACCGCCTCGCTGCCCCCGTCCAACACGGCCGGTGTCCTGGCCGCGCTCCACGTGCTCCAGGCCGAGCCCCAGCGGCGCGATTCCCTCTGGGCCAACACCCGCCGGCTGCAGGAGGGCATGCGCCAGCTCGGATACAACATCGGCGAAACCGAGACCCCCATCGTGCCGGTGCTGATCGGCCCCATGGAGACCACCTTCCGGTTCTGGCGGAAGCTGTTCGATGCCGGAGTCTTCACCAACCCGGTGATGCCGCCCGCCGTGCCGCCGTCGCAGTGCCGGCTCCGGACCAGCCTCATGGCTACCCACACCTTCGAGCAGATCGACTTCTGCCTCGAGCAGTTCGCCCGCATCGGAAAGGATCTGGGGGTCATCTGAACGCAGGCATCACGGTCCGGCCCGTGCAGGGCCGGGCCGATCTCCAGCGATTCATCGCGTTTCCTTACCAGCACCACGCGCGGGACCCCTACTGGGTCCCGCCGTTGCGTATGGATATCCGCAACCTCCTCGACCGAAAGCGGAACCCCTTCTTCGAGCACGCCGAAGCGGAGTACTTCCTGGCCGAGCGTGGCGGAGTGGTGGTCGGACGAATCGCGGCCATCACCAACCGGCTGCATAACGAATTCCACAACGACCGCGTCGGCTTCTTCGGCTTCTTCGAGTCCGTCTACGAGCAGGCGGTGGCCGATGCCTTGTTCGAGGCCGCTCATACCTGGCTCAAGGCCCGGGGCCACGATGTCATGCGGGGGCCCGCGTCCTTCTCGACCAACGACGAATGCGGCCTTCTCGTCGACGGATTCGATACGCCTCCCACGCTGATGATGCCGCACAATCCGCCCTACTATCCGCGGCTTCTGGACGCCGGCGGATTCAAGAAGGCCAAGGACCTCCTGGTCTACCGCGGCGGGTGGATGGCAGAGTACCTGCCGGTTCCGGAACGTCTGGCGCGAGGCACCGAGCTGCTCCAGAAACGTCTCGGCATCACCATCCGGCCCATGAACATGAAGGACTTCAAGGCCGAGGTGGAGCGGATCAAGGTGCTGTACAATCGGTGCTGGGAACGGAACTGGGGATTCATCCCCATGACCGACCACGAGATCGATCATCTGGCCGAGCAGTTCAAGCCGGTCGCGATCGCCGACCTGGTGCCGTTCGCCGAGAAGGATGGAGAGGTCGTCGGCTTCGGCCTCGCCCTGCCGGACCTCAACGAGGTGTTTCACCGCCACCGGTCCGGGCGCCTCACCCCGGCGCTGCTGGCCGACCTGCTGTTCTCGCTTCGCTTCAAGCGCGTACATCGCACCCGGATCCTGCTGCTCGGCGTCCTGCCGGAGCTCCGCGGGAAGGGCGTCGATGCCATGCTCTACCACTGGATCTGGACCCGGGCCGCCAACTACCGGATCTACTGGGGCGAAGCCGGTTGGATACTCGAAGACAATGCCGCCATGAACGCTGGCCTCGAGAAGATGGAGTTCACCGTCTACAAGACCTACCGCCTGTACGATCGCCCCATATGAGGGCGCTGGTCACCGGGGCGACGGGCTTCGTCGGCGGACATCTCGTCGAAGCCCTCCTTCGGGCAAGGGTCGAGGTCACCGCGCTGGTCCGCTCCCCTGACAAAGCAGCCCTTCTCGCCCGGCTCGGCGTCCGCCAGATCCAGGGCGACCTGCACAATCCTGCCGCACTTCGCGAAGCGGCGCAGGATCAGAACGTCATCTATCACGTGGCGGGGGCCGTCGCCGCGAAGGACGAAGCAGCCTTCCTCAAGGCCAACCGCGAAGGCACCGAAAACCTGGTCGCCGCGGCCAGCCGAGGGGGGCGGGGCCAGTCTCCACCGCGACTGGTGGTCGTCTCCTCGCTGGCCGCGGGCGGGCCAGCGACGCGGGGCCAGCCCCGCGTGGGAGACGAGCCCGCCAACCCCGTGACGGCATATGGGCGCAGCAAGCTCGCGGCCGAAAACGTGGTCCGCCGCAGCAGCCTCCCCTGGACGATCGTGCGGCCGCCAATGGTCTATGGACCCCGGGATACCGAGGTCCTCAAAGTGTTCCGGCTGTGCCGCACCGGCATCGCTCCCGTGTTTGGGGACGGGCGGCAGGAGATCTCCGCGGTCTACGCCCCGGATCTCGCCGAAGCCCTGGTGGCCGTTACGGATCGAGAGACCACCGTCGGGGGCGTCTTCTACGCCTGCCATGCCGAAACCTGCACCACTGCGGAGTTCGTTCGAACGGTCGGCGCGTCGATCGGTCGCAAGGTCACGGTCGTGCCGCTGCCTCGCTGGCTCGCCGCAAGTGCCCTTGGGGTCACCGAAACCGCCGCCCGCCTGACCGGCCGCTCCACCATCCTCACCAGGGACAAGGCGAACGAGTTCTTTCAGGACGCCTGGACCGCTGATGCCGGCCCGCTAGCCGACCACACCAGTTGGAAGCCCTCACGGAGCCTCGAAGAGGGACTCCGCGCGACCGCGGCCTGGTACCGGGAACAGGGGTGGCTCTGAGGCCGGTGGAGCGTCTGCTCCTCGCCTATCTCGCGCTTACGACCACGCTGGCATTGGTGCGAGTTCAGGGGGCGCCCTCGTGCGGCTGGGTCGTGCTGGCCAACCTCCTGACAGCGTTTCTGGTGGCGCTGGTCGCGTGGGGCAACCGCCGGGGTGGGGCGGCCACCCTTCGCACCCTCTACCCGCTCGGCTTGCTCCTGGTGCTGTACCCGGCGATAGACATTCTGAACCGGTTCGGCGGCGTGGCGGTGCACGATCGTATCGTCCAGGGATGGGAGCTTGCCCTCTTCCACGAAGAACCGAGCCGCACTCTACGGACCGCGTGGACGGGCACACTCTGGTCGCCCCTCTTCCATGCGGCCTACCTCGCCTACTATCCGATCGTCGCGGCGCCGGTCCTGGTGGCCTTGCGAAGGGGGCGCCACGCTGCCGCGGACCGTGCCGTATTCTGGCTGATGAGCACCTTTCTCCTGTGCTACGTCGGCTTCCTGTTCTTTCCCGTGGCCGGGCCGTACTACGAGTTCCCCCGCCCACCCGCGTCGTTCCTCGACAACTGGGCGGCGCGCACGGTGTACGCCACGCTGGCTCGCGGAAGCGCCTATGGCGCCGCCTTCCCGTCTTCCCACGTTGCGGCCACCATCGTGGCCGTGATCGCGGCGTTCGGCATCTCCCGTCGGCTCGGGTGGAGCCTCGTCCTCCCCGCCGCGCTGCTGGTGATCGGCGTGGTCTACTGCCAGATGCACTACGCGGTCGACGCGGCGGCGGGGCTCGTCGTGGCGGCGGGGATCGTCCTCTTCTCAAGCTGGCGGGGCAAAGGCCAGGGGGAGTCGAGCAGGGCGCCAGACGCCCCACTGACTCCCCCCCAGGAACTGCTGTCGAGCCCTACTGAACCGTGATCGTGCCGATCATCCCGAACGGAAGATGCGGCGTGCAGTGATAATGGTAGACCCCGGCGGGGGCCCCGGCGAACGAGACCTCGTAGGTGTCACCGATGCCCACCTTCATCGGCCCCATCAACGGACTCATCGTCTCCGGCATCGCCTTGTTCAGAACGTCAGCGGCGCCCGCGGGGATGCTGTCCGCGACGAACGCCACGTTGTGCGGCGGGCCGCTCTTCACGACCCACTTCACCACATCACCCGCCTTGATCGTGAGGTCCTTCGGGGTAAACCAGCCCTTCTTTCCGTCGAAATCCATCGTGACTTCGTGAGTCTCTCCGGTCGCCGCCGGCGCTGCCGCGGGCGCGGCCGCCGGGGCCGCCGCCTGCTCCGCAGGCTTCTGCTCATTGCCTTTGCCGCAGGCCACGAGGGCCATTGCGAGTCCCGCCACCATCGTCATCGCGCGCATCAGGAGCCGCCTCCGCTAACTGGGAAAGGGTAACCTTGTGAAAAGGTTCACAAACATAAAGCCGCAGTCGAGAAAGGGGGAGAGGGGAACTTACCACGTTAGATTTTCGCTGTGCCGGCACCCCCACCCTGTACCGCCCTCGGCGCTCACTGCCAGGAAATACCGGTGACGCTCCGGATTGGATCCATCACTGATGGTCCCGCCTCGGCGGACCCGGAGGCCACGTGGCTCCTTGGTCATACCGAGCGCATCTCCTTCAGGAACCTGAGACGCCAGGGCACGACGCTCCTGGTCGATGCCCTGCTCCAGGTACGGTGTCGTTATCTCAAGCCCGGCCTTCACCCCGGCGAGCGGCGCTGCGCGGCTCACGGATTCAGCGACGAGGTGCGCGGGGACAACCGACCTCCACCCCAGCCCAGGCGCCTCGGAGCCGACCGATTCCTCGTGGTGCAGAACCATGAGCTCGCCGCGATTGACCTTCCCTTCCCCCGCAGGACCCTACCCGTCCTGGCCGAGGGCGAGAACGACAATCCCTGTGCGATCGCCCCCTGCGCCACCGCCGATCATCGCCGGGGTTCTGCCTGTTGCCGGGACCTTCAGGTCGAGATCCTCTGCTCCCGGAGCGACACCCGGCTTGAGGCTCTGGTGCGATCGCGGCTTTCGCCTTATCTGTGCAAGGTGACCCGGGAGGCAGAGGACGCTCTCGAGGCGGAGATGATCTCCGCCTGCGGATTCCTCGATGATGAGGGCACCAGTTGCACCCTGCATGGGCGGCTGCGCCCCGACGGTCGGCCGGCCAAACCGGACCTGTGCTCCGACTGGCCTGATGATGGCAAGGGACTGCATCCTGGCTGTATCTTCTACCACCCGACCGTCAAGAAACCGAAACGGCGGACCTGAGCCCTCCTACCCGGGTGTGCGCGGCTGGACCTCGGCGCGCGTCCTAAGGCTATCCGCCGTATATGTGTAGGAAGCTTGGTCGTGGGGAACTGCGTTGAGCCCCGGAGACACGATGGGCGATGAGCTCGAGGAACTCTACCGGACGACCTACGCCACCGTCGTCCGTTTCCTCTACCGCAAGGTCTGGGACGCCGACCGCGCCCACGATCTGGCCCAGGAGGTATTCATCCGGGCCATGGCCCACCGGCCCGAGAAGCCTCGGGCGTGGCTCTTCGCGGTCGCCGCGAATCTGGCGCGAGACGAAGCGCGGGCCGCGGTGCGACGCAAGCGGCACCTGACGCTCCTCAAGGAAGACCCGGCCACGCTGCCCGCCTCACCGGTTCCGGCGGATCAGCAGGTGGAGGACGATGAGCGGCGGGCGCGGGTGGACGAGGCCCTCGCGATTCTGACCAAGCGGGACCGGGAGGTCCTGCTGCTGTGGGACGCGGGGCTCAGCTATCCCGAAATCGCCCAGCAGACCGGACTCGCGCTGGGAGCGGTCGGAACCACGCTGGCTCGCGCCCGCAAGCGCCTGGTAGACGCCTACGATCGAGTGGAGCAGGAGCGCCGTGCGGCACATTCCTGACGAAGAACTGCACGCCTATCTCGACCAGGCCCTCAGCCGGTCGCAGTGCGTCGAGATCGAGCGCCACCTCGCGCGGTGCCCGCAATGCCAGGAGGGGCGCGACGCCATCGCCGCCCTGCGCGACCGCACCACGGAGCTCCTCTCTCGGCTGGGCCCGCCGCCGATCATTCCACCCGCCTTCGAGGTCCTGAGGCTTCGACGTGCCCAGCGCATCCGGCGGCGCTGGCACTGGGCCCAGCGGGGGGTGTGGGCCGCAAGCCTTGTCGCCGCCGTGGCCCTGGGCTGGCAGGTTGACGGCCACCTGCGCCGCGCGGCCGTGCAAGCAGGAATGTCGGAGCCGCCCCGCCCGGCCCAGCTTGCGGCGGCCCCGGCGCAAACCCCGCCGCCGAAGATCGGGCATGTCGCGGTCGAGCCGCCGCGCTCACAGCCGATTGGCACGACCCGCTCCCCGACCGAGCATCGCGTCCGAGCCGGCCGACCCGCGCCGGTGGCGCAGGCAACCGCGGCGGCTGTGCAGTTTGCGCGCGTCTCCCCTTCCGACCCGGATACCGATGATCCGAACCGCTCGGCGGCAGCACCAGTCGCGCGGCTCGCCTCGGCAGACATCCCTGACCTCCAGGCGCAGCCGGTCGGCGGCGATCCCGCCCTGCAGGGTCTGTGGCGCACTATCCTGCCGGACAGCACCGGGCCTTCGCCCGCCAATGACGTGCCGCTGGTGCCCGGCCTCCCGGTCGTTCAGCTGCGCGTCCAGCCCGGCAACGGCAGCAGCGAGGTGACGGCGGTTGATCAGCTGCTCGAGTCGGGAGAGACGATTCGCACGATCGCCGGACCAGCGGCTCGGGTCTACTCGCTCGTGGATGGCGAGGTTGCCACCGCGAGGGGACACGCCGACACCGATGCCGGCGGGCGAATGACCGTTACCATCCGCCAGGGGGACCGAATGGTGGCGGTGACCGGCCCTTCCCAAGCCCTCGGCTCGCTCCTCTCCCGCGTGAACGTCAAGCGTCGCTACTGAGACCAGGACCCCGATAACAGAACGGGCGGGCGCCGTGGTTCGGCGCCCGCCCGTTTGTACGAGACCGGCGGGCTCCTCAGTGGTGTGCGGCTTCTTTTTCCAGAGTGATCATCGCCAAACGAGGCGAGACCATGGGAAAGACCCGCGCGAACCATCCGTAGCAGAGCAGGAACAGTCCCAGAAAGGCCAGCGTGGGCCCCAATTCCGCCAGGCCGAATACCGGGCCGGGCGCACGGGTCACCGACGGCATGACCAGCAGGTAGCGCTCCAGCCACAACGCGAGCAGGCTGATGGCCGTGAAGAAGCCGAGTGTTACCGGGGTCTTCTTCGGCGCGACCCCCAGCAGGCCGATGAACGGAATCACGAACAGCCCGAGGAAGACGAGTGTGCCGATCGGTCGCCACTCTCCCCACAGTCGGGCGAACACGAACCCGGTCTCCTCCGGCAGGTTGCCGTACCAGATGACCAGGAACTGCGACCACATCAGGTAGGCCCAGAACACCGAGAAGCCGAAGCACAGCTTCCCAAGGTCGTGGCGCTGCTTGCCACTGATGTACTCCGTCAGGCCAACTTCCGTTCGGCCGTACAACATCATGAGGGCCAGCAGCGTAAGCGCCCCCAGAAACGACCCCATGAAGTACCATCCACCGAACAGGTTCGAGAACCAGTGCGGTTGCAGCGCCATGATCGTATCGAACGCCACCATCGTGGCCACAATGGCGTACACGACGATATAGGTCGGGGCCAGTCTGGCGATCCGCGCATCGTGCGCCGTGCGAATCCCGGGAGATCCGTCGAAGGCCCGGGTCCACCGCTCATACAGCGACCGCCGCCGGCCCGCGACCATCCCTTTCACCTCGTGCAGGTCCGGCACCAGGTCCGCCTTGATGAGCTCGAAGCCGAGCCAGTAGAGCACGCCGAGCCCCACAGCCAGCCGCGCGAACATGAAGCCGTGCGAGAGCCACAGGGTCTTGCCCGGGCTCAGCCCCTCCATGGGCGGGAAGATGTGCGGGTACCCGATGGTGAAGATCAGGAGGAAACCGACCAGCGAAACGGGGAAGAAGAAGAACGGCGCCGCCTCGGCGAACCGGATGATCACGCCCGACCACCTGGCGCCCGTCACCTTCTGCACGGCGACGAAGGCGAAGCTCCCGGCGGTAAGTCCGTTGTAGTAGATCCAGTTCACGTGGAAGAGCTGCCAGGCGCGGTCGGCTTGATCTCCCCGGGCGAAGACGACGAACAGCACCCCGCCCACGATCGCGAGCGCGGTGCCGAGCCCCACGAAGAGATTGTACCGCGCCTGCAGCGACCGGCTGGCAAGCTGGTCGCGCACGGAGGACGAGAGCGTCACTTGGACCCTCCCGCCGCCTTGGCCGCCGAGTCGCTGGCCGCTCGCGCCGCCGCCTGCAGGGACCGGACGTAGTTCACTATGTCCCAGCGGGTGTGGCTGGGAATCTTGTCACCGTAGCGGGGCATGACGCCTCGTCCATACCGGATGATGCTGTAGATGTACCCGTCGCTCCAGGCCATGGCGCGAGGGGTAATGAGCGGCAGGGCGGCGAGGCGCGGCCCCACCGGGCCGTCGGCCGCGCCGGCATTGCCGTGGCAGACGGCGCAGAAGGTGTGGTACACCGAGTCGCCCGTGGCGCTGGCCGGCTGCCCGGCCAGCGGATTCACCAGCTTGTCGGCCGTGGTAGTGTTGCCAACCGACCACTCCGAGAACCAGTCTGCCTCGCCGCCGGTGATCGGCACGGTGCCCGGCACGGTGGTGCGGGGTATGTCCGCGCGCTGGTAGGGATGGATCGACGGCTGGGTGATCATGGCGTCGAACCACGGCACGAGATGCATCAGATCGTCGGGCGAGGGGACGTCGTTGTACCAGTAGTCGCACCCGCTGAGCAGCACGAGTGCAAGGGGGAGCGCCCGAAGGAGCAGCCTAGGCCGCATGACGGACCTCCACCGCACCCGCTTGCTTGAACATGCCCTCCACCCGCGTCGCTTCGCCGCCCTGACAGGGGACGAAGATGCCGATCCGGTCATCGCTGAACCGCGGATCGTAGGCCATGCCGGTGGTCGGTCGGAGAAGGGAGAGGATGATGATGCCGGCCACCGTCGCGAGCGAGCCGAGCAGCACCATCAATTCGAACATGAAAACAACGAACGGCGGGAACGTCGCGATCGCCTTTCCGCCGGTCAAGAGCGGCCAGTCGAGCGACATCCAGAACGTCATGCCGATCCCGGCACCGACGCCCGTGACGCCCCCAATCAGGGTGAACAGGCGAACCGGGCTGGTCTCGATGCCCAGTGCGTGTTCCAGGTCGTGGCTCGGCGCGGCCGAATAGACGGTGAAGTCGCTGCGGCCCTGGGCCCGCAGCGCGGTAATGGCGTCGCACGCCGCGTCGATGTGCTCGAACGCGCCCAGAACGCCGGCGATCGGTCGCCGCATCAGTGCCCTCCTCGGCGGAGCCGGGGCATCGGGATCTGTTCCTTCACCTCCTGGATGGCCACCACCGGGAAGGTGCGCGCGAACAGGAGGAACCACATGCTGAACCAGCCGAACGATCCGGCCAGGATCCCCCAGTCGGCCCAAGTCGGTGTGAGCTGCCCCCATGCCCACGGGACGAAGTCGTTCTGGAGGGACGAGACGATGATCACGTACCGTTCGAACCACATCCCGATGTTGACGAAAATCGAGATCACGAACAGCGCCGTGAGGTTCCGTCGGATCTTCTTGAACCAGAACAGCTGGGAGACGAACGGGTTGCAGATGATCATCGTCCATCCGCCCCACCACATGGGCCCGAAGGCGCGGCGCCAGAACGTCGTCTGCTCGAAGGTGTTCCCGCTGTACCAGGCGATGAAATACTCCATGCCATAGGCATAGAACAGGATGCAGCCGGTCAGCAGGGCGAGTTTGCCGATGTTGTCGAAGTGGTACTCGGTGATCATGTGCTCCAGGTGCAGTGCCTTCCGGAGCGGGATCATGAGAGTCAGCACCATGCCGAGTCCAGAATAGATGGCGCCGGCCACGAAGTAGGGAGCGAAGATCGTCCCGTGCCAGCCAGGGACGATGCTCATCGCGAAATCCCATGACACGACCGAATGCACCGAGAGCACCAGCGGCGTGGCGAGCGCGGCGAGGTAGAGGTAGCCGCGGGTGTAATGCCGCCACTGACTGTCGGTGCCCTTCCAGCCGAGGGAGAAGAACCCGTAGACCTTCGATCGCCAGCCCCGCACCAGGTCGCGCGCAGCGGCAACGTCCGGCACCAGCCCCACGCACAAGAACGTGGTGGACACCGTGAGGTAGGTGGAGATGGCGAACACGTCCCACAACAGAGGCGACTTGAAGTTCGGCCAGAGCCAGCGCTGGTTCGGGTACGGCAACAGCCAGTAGAAGAACCACTGCCGACCGATGTGGATGATCGGAAACAGACCCGCCGTCATCACGGCAAAGACCGTCATGGCCTCCGTGGCGCGATAGATCGCGTTGCGCCACGGGCTGCGGAACAGAAAGAGAATGGCCGAAATCAGCGTCCCGGCGTGGCCGATGCCGATCCAGAACACGAACGTCGTGATGTAGACCGACCAGAACACCGGCGGATTGTAGCCGGCGAGGCCCAGGCCGCTCTTGAGCAGCAGGATGAAAGTGACGAGCCCCACCAGGAACAGGGCGACCGCGCCGCCCAGCAGGAGCATGTAGCCCCGCCCCGCGGTCCCCAGGGTGTTGACGACGTCCCGCGTGACGTCATGGTGGGTCTGGGTGGGCACGGTGTCGTGCGCGATGGCAGCCATCGGTTACGCCTCCGTCCGATGCAGGACCTTGGCCAGATAGGTCACGGCCGGACGAACGTTGAGGTCTTCCAGCACGTGGTACCCGCGCGAATCACCGCCCACCTTGACGACCCGGCTCTCCGGGTCCTTCAGATTGCCGAAAATGATCGCCTCCGAGGGACAAGCCTGCGCACAGGCCGTGATCACGTCTCCATCCGCCAGCGCCCGATCGGCCAGTCGAGCCGTATTCTGCGCGCCGCGGATCCGCTGGATGCAGAAGGTGCACTTCTCCATCACGCCGCGGGCGCGCACGGTCACGTCCGGATTGAGCTGCAGGTTGAGCGGCTCGGGGAACGCCGCCTTGCTATAGGCGTACCAGTTGAAGTAGCGGACCTTGTAGGGACAGTTGTTGGCACAGTACCTCGTGCCGACGCACCGGTTGTAGACCTGGCCGTTCAGGCCGTCGGCCGTGTGATACGCGGCATAGACCGGGCAGACCGGCTCACAGGGAGCGGCGTCGCACTGCTGACAGAGCATGGGGAGGAACCGCGCCTCGAGGGGCTCCCCGTCCGCCCCGCCCTCCCAGTAGCGCTCGATCCGCATCCAGGTCAGCTCGCGACCGCGCAGGATCTGATCCTCGCCCACAAAGGGAATGTTGTTTTCGGCGTAGCACGCAGTGACGCAGGCCGAGCAGCCCGTGCAGCGGGCCAGATCGATCACCATCCCCCACATCGGGTGGTCGTTCGCGTAGTCGCCGTGTCGCCGCTTCTCGAGTACCGATTGGCGAAATCCGGCGATGGCCGTGACCTCCGACGGAGTGTTGACCTCGGGCTCCTCCTTCCCCGGAGCCTTGGCGGCCAGCGCCGGAGTCATCCCCTTCCTGGCCTCGGCGAGCGTCATCGCATCCGCCAGACCGCGTCCCAGCTGTCGGGCGGTGCCCTCGGTCTTCGCGACCTGCTTCCACTTCCCCGTCTTCCGGAGCGTCACCCGCGTCGCGAAATAGGGCAGGAACCCGCGGCCATCCTTGGCGTCGAGCAGATCGAGCGCGTTCACGCCGCGCCCCGTCGCGAACTGCCCGTACGAGGTATGCCCAAGGCCGAGCGGCATCGCCACCAGCTGCGGGTGCAACCCCGCGTAGAGGTAGGCTGGCGCTTCGAGCGTCCCGTGCGGCGAGGTGACCGCGAGAATCTCTCCTTCCTGAACGTCCATCCGCCGGGCCACGTCGGGGTGAATCTCGACCCAGGAGTGCCAGGTGATCTTAGTAACGGGGTCCGAGAGCTCGAGCATCCAGGGTCGGTTGGCGAACCGGCCGTCGCCCATCGGCGAGGTGACCGTCGCGAGATAGAAGCTCTCGGGACCGGCCTCGCCGTCGAACGCCGGCGCGACGTACTTGAGGCCGGCTGCCGTCGCCGCCAGTCGCACGGACTGCGCGGGGGCCTCGGCAAACACGCCGCCGTGCTGCAGCGCCTGGCGCCAGCCATCATCCCCTGCGACCACCTTCGACCATTGCCCTTTGAGGTAGACTTCCCAGCTCGCCGCGGTGAACGACGCCAGAGGGCCACCCACCTTCTGGGACACCTTGAGGAGCAGGTCCCCGGTCGCCATCGTCTTGAAGACCGGCTCCATCACCGGTTGCAGCAGACCGGCCACCCCCTTCCGTGGCCGGGCATCGTCCCACCGCTCTAGGGCGTGATGGTTGGGCAGAAGCAGGTCCGCGAGCTGGGCCGTCTCGTCGAGGTAGAGCGACGTCGAGACCTTGAACGGCACCTTCTTGAATCGCCCCGCGAAGTCGGCCGCCTTGGGCAGGCTGTACGCCGGGTTGGCTTCGTGCACCACCGCGACCTGCACCTCGCCGCGATCGCAGGACTCGAGCAGCGCCGTCACCGCGCCATAGCCATCTCCAACGTCGAGGTCGGCGCCGAAACGGACGGTCTCCCCCACATTGCCGGCCACGTAGTTGAGGACATAGACGGCCGCACAGGTCTCGATGGCGCCGCGGTGCTGTCCCGACACCCCGCCCGCCACGGCCACACCCGGCTGGGCCGAGGCGAACTCCCGGGCCACCCGTCGGATGATCTCCGCCGGGATGCCGCTTTCCGCCGCGGCCGCTTCCGGCGTCCAGGGTTGCAGCACGATCCGGAGCTGTCCGGCATCTGCCGGCGCGCCGCTCCGCTCGCCCAGGATGACGCTCGCCATGGCCAAGGCGACCGCCGCCTCGGTGCCGGGCCGGGGAGCGTACCACTCGTCGGCGTTCTGGCAGGTGAGCGACATCCGCGGCGCCAGCGCGACGTGCTTGGCCATCTGACCGTCCGCGAAGCCGTGCGCCCGAGCGAAGCCCCGCTGGGCCTCCACCGGTGACAGCCAGCCGCCGTCCAGAAAGTCCGCCCCGAACGACAGGATGTAGCGGGCTCGCGCGAAATCGTAGGACGGAATCTCGGACACCCCGAACACCAGCTCCGCCGCCGAACGCAGCGCTTCGAAGTCGAAGGGCTGGTAGCCCACTACCCGCCCGCCCTGCGCCCGGGTCCAGGCCGCCAGAAAGTCCGCGAAGGTCCCCCGACCCGAGCCGCTCAAGACCGCCACTTTGCCCGCGGCGCCCTTCAGCTTCTCGGCAAGCGTCGCGATGGCCTGATCCCAGGTGATGGGAGCGAACGACCCATCGGCTTGGCGCGCCATCGGCTCCTTGAGCCGCCCGGGATTGTACAGCGCCTGCAGCGCCGACTGGCCATGGGCACAGAGCTTCCCGGCATTCACCGGGTGATCGGGATTGCCCTCCAGCTTGATGGCGCGGCCCTCCCGGGTCTTCACGTGCAGCCCGCACCCCGCCGAGCACTCGGTGCAGGTGCTGGCATACCACGTTGGAATGCCAGGCACCTGATCCTCGGACTGCACCAGGTATGGCACCAGCTTCTCCACCCCTTCGCTGGAGCACCCGGACGTCAGCGCCGCCCCGAGCCCGGTCACGCCGAGGATGGAAAGAAAGCGCCTGCGATCGATACCTTCGCGCGGTGTCTCGTCCGACATTCGAGCTCCCTATAGATCAGTCCGCGTCGCGGAGGGGCCTGGCACCGATGACCGCGCACGGCAGGTCGAGGGCGGGCCAGTCTCCGGGAGGCGGGGTGGGTCTCATGCCCGAAGCATCACTCTCGCCGGCAACTGCTGGCAGCCAACCGAGGGACATCGGGCCGCTCAGTAGTGACACACGGTGCAGTCGCGATTCACCCGCCGCTCCAGGTGGCAGGTCACGCAAAAGCCCATGTTGTTCACGTTGTTCACCTTGAAGACCTGCGGCATCCGGGCCACGTCGCCATGGCAGGTCTGGCAGGCGTTGGGCCCCAGCGCCTTGATGTGCCGCATGTGAGGGAAGTGCGCAAATCTCGCCAGAAAGTGGACCCGGACCCACTCGACTGGCTGCCCCTTGGCCACAGCGTCACGCAGTTTACGGATCTCGACCTTGTTGCCGGAATCCGAGCCGCTGATGACCAGATGGCAGCCCATGCAGGTCTGCATGGAGGGGATGCCCGGCTCGCTCGACTCCGCCACCGAGTAGTGACAGTACTGGCACGGAATCTTGTTCAGTCCCGCGTGGATATCGTGCCGAAAGAAGATCGGTTGGCGCGGCCCCTTGAGATGGGCGGTATCCCCGGCGGCGAGGACCCAGGCCGGCAGGGTATCGGCCTTGGCTGGGGTCTGCTCTGCGGAGGTTGAATGGTGAATCAGGACAACGGCGCCGATCGCTAACGAGAGAGAACCTGCTCCGAGGAATGCCAGCTTTCGCATGATCGCTCACGACCGCAGGAGTGAGGGCCTGGACGGCGTCAGGTCCGCTCAGTTGTGAATTATTTCACGAAACGCAACGCATTGCGGGAGCAATAATTGGCGAACAAGTATAGCGGCCCCCCTGCCCCGCACCAATGCTCGGAAGGGCGCTATTCTGATCAAACCGATCGGCTTTATCAGCTCGCCAGAGAGCGCCGCCCCTGCGGGCCCGGCGTCTCGGCGACGAGCCAGGCCAGCTTGCGCCTGACAAAGCTGAGGAAGGCGTCGGCCGCCTTCTGGTCGCCGACGTCCAGCGCGCACCACCGCACCGGGCCGGTCCGCTGCGCGCTCCGAATGGCGGCGCCGATCGCGGCCGGTAGCCGCGGCACGGCCAACGCTTTGGGCTCTTCCTGATCGGCGATAGTGAAGGTGACCGCGGGACCGCTTTGCATCACGTGCACCCAGCAGAGCTTGCGATGCCCCACCGCGTATTCCCACGCCCATTGCCACGACGGGCCCATGAATTTCACGTGCTCCGTGACCCCGGGCAGCTTCTGCAGCCCCTCTCGGAGCCGACGGAACCGCGCTGCGGCGGCAGGTGGCAGGTCCTTGTACGGTGCCGAGGCCTTGGGCTCCTGGCGGGGATTCGAGTACAGGTTGGTGGCCCAGTAGGCGGCGGATCGCCCCACGGATGCGGCTCCGGTTGATGCTGGTGGACCGGAATTCTAACCGGGGGAGTCGGGTTCCTCCAAGCCGGTCGCGAGGTCGTCGTCGATTGGATCCGTTCCGGGATTCTGCGCCTGGACCGGGATCGCGATACCCTGCCGCTGGAGAAAGCGCACTACCTCGATCCCCATCGCCCGGACCAGGGAGGCCTCCCGGGCGTCCAGATCGGCGCGATACAACAGCTCACGGAACGCCCGCATGACGTGATCCGGCTGCCGCGTCTTGAAGAAGTCGATCGCCCACAGGGCGCGCTGCCAGTCCGTGAACAGGCGCTCGAGCAGGGCCATCGGAGCCGGAGTGGCGGGGTTACGCGGCGGCTTGATCGGCCGGCGCTCCCCGCCGCGTGCCAGCCAACTCTCGTAACAGATGATGGCCACGGCCTGGGCGAGGTTGAGTGACTTGTAGCCCGGGTCCGTCGGGATGCTGACCAGGGCCGAGCAGGCGTCGAGTTCCTCGTTGGTAAGACCGCGGTCCTCCCGCCCCGCCACGATCGCCACCGGTCCCCCGGCCGCCCGGGCCACCAGCTCGGTGGCGCCTGCCCCGGGGCGATACACGGTCCGCTTCGCCGCTCGCTCCCGCGCCGTGAGGGCCGCCGTCCATACGCAATCGGCTACCGCGTCGGCCAGCGTGTCGTGGAGGGTGATCCGTTCGATCAGGTCAGCGGTGTTGTGCGCGATCCCCTCGATCCGCCACGGATCGAAGATCTCGGGCGTGACCAGGCGCACCCCGGCCAACCCGAAATTCTTGGCGATGCGAACCGCGCTGCCGATGTTGACGATGTCCTGGGGCGCCACCAGGACCAGGATGGGAGCCGGGAGCATGGAACCAGTAGGGTAGCGAGCCGGAAGCCGGAACCGAGCGGTACCAATCTAAGATGGCTCGCTGCCTCGGGCCCCGCCCGACCTAGCCCGGCACTACGAGGGCCAGCACCTCCGTGAGGTCCCTGAGCGCGAACGGCTTCGAGAGCACCGGCCGCCCCGCCTCGTTCAGGAAGCGGGACGCCTCGGGCGAGAGGACATCTCCCGTCATGAAGATCAGCTTCTCCACCGCCGGCGAACCCTCCGTCTGGAGGTGCCGGTAGAACTCGTGGCCGCTCATCCCCGGCATCCGCAGGTCGCACAGCACCGCGGCGTAATCCGTCGTTGCCAGGCGGCGGAGCCCCTCCTCTCCCGACTCCGCGAGGTCCACCTTCCAGCCTGACCGGGTGAGGAAGCGGGACACGCTGCGCCGGATGTCGGGCTCGTCGTCGAGCAGCAGCACGTGCCCCCTGGCCGCGGGCTCGGTGGGGGTGGGCGGGGCCGGCGGGGGGTCGGCTTTTGGCGTGGCCGGCTCGGCGGTACAGAGCGGCAGCTCCACGATGAAGCGCGCCCCGCCACCCGGTCGCTGGGCCGCGGTGATCTTCCCCTGGTGGTCGACGACGATGCCGGCGCTGACCGATAATCCCAAGCCGGTTCCCTCGCCCTCGGGCTTGGTCGTGTAGAACGGGTCGAAGACCCGGGTGAGGAGTTCGGGCGGAATGCCGGGTCCATCATCGTCCACCGTGACGATCGCCTGACCCTCCTGGACCGCGAGGCGCACCCAGACCTGCCCATGTCCCCGGTGGCTCCGAATGGCGTGCTCCGCGTTCACCAGCAGGTTCATCATCACCTGCTGGAGGTTCACGGTGTTGCCCCAGACCAGCACTGGAACGCCCGGCACGTCGACCAGAACGTCGATCTGGCGGTTGAGCAGCTGGTTCCGGCGGAGGGCGATCGCGCCACGCACCGCTTCGCGCAGATCCACGCCGGCCCGCTCCGAGCCCTGACCCCGGACGTAGGTGAGGAGGTTTCGCACGATCACGGCGGCCCGGTCCGTTTCGACCTTTATAGATTGCAGCGTCTCAAGCAGCGTCGGGTCCTTCGCCTCGTTGAGCAGCATCTCCATGTTGACGAGGATGCTGGCGAGCGGATTGTTGATCTCGTGCGCCATCCCCCCCACCAGCTGGCCGATCGCGGACATCTTCTCGGCCTGCAGCAGCTGGGCCTGCACCCGACGGGCATCCGTGACGTCCCTCGCGATGCCGAGCACCGTAGTCACGACGCCCTCTTCGACCAGCGGGGAGATGGTCATTGCCACCGCCCCGCGCTCTCCATCGGATCGCCGCAGCGCCACCTCGAAGGCGCACGACTCGCCATTGAGGGCGCGTCCGATCTGCTCCGCCACCATTTCGACCGGCTCGAAGGCCAGGATCGTATCCCAGCGCCGGCCGACTACGCTCGAGGCCCTGACGTTCCACACCCGTTCGGCGGCCTGGTTGAAGGAGGTGACCACCCCCTGCCGGTCGATCGTGAAGATGGCATCGGTGGCGCCAGAGAAGAGCCGTCGGTAGCGCTCCTCCGATTTGCGGAGCGCCTCCCCCGCCCGCCCGGTCTGGTACCCGGCTCCCGCGTGATCGGCGATCTGCGCGAGCCGCTCGATCTCAGCCACGGCATAGGAGGTCCCGGCCGGGCGCCCGAGGGTCAGAACCGCGATGATCCGGCCCTCACACCAGATCGGCACCGCGGCGAGCGCGGTGTGCTCCCGCCGCTCCGGCGACTCTGCGCCTAGGCGAGGGTCTTCGGCCAAGTTGGCCGAGATGAAGACGGCTCCCTGTTCCTCAAGCATCCATCCCACGATGGTCAGCGCGGCGGGGGCGGCCTCGGTGAGCCCGGGCCCAGCCTGCCCCCGGCTCGCGACGACCATCCGCGCCCCGTCGGTGGTCAGGAATCCCACCGTGGACGCCTGCCCTCCAACCCCTTGAAATGCGGCGTCCGCGGCAAGCTCGAAGACCTGGAAGGGCTTGGCCTCAGGGTCGGTGGCGGTGCGGGCCATCTGGCGGAGCCACTCCGCGGTGATCCGCTGCCGTCGCTCTTCCTCGAGGCTCTCGAGATTCTCGAGGGTCACGCCCAGCTGCTGGGCAACGATCTCGAGGATCCGCACATCCTCGGCTTCGAAGGCGTGGTCGTGCGACTCATCCTCGATCGTCACCACGCCGGCGATCCGGCCCCGGGTCCGGAGCGGGACCGCCGCTATGCACCGTGGCGACGCGTCCAGCGTCAACCCCTGGGCCAGCACTTCTTCGGTGGCGTTCGCCGGGAAGAAGTAGGTCCGGCCGGTTCGCCAAGCTTCCTCCAGCAGCCCGCGCCCCAGCGGCCGCCGATAGCCGTCGCGGACCTGGTTCCCCCGACGGTGAATGGGAAAGGTCATTTCCTGCCACACCTCGTCCACCATCCCGATGCGAACCGACCCGATCGCGAGGGCACGCCGCAGCATTTCCGCGGCCTGGCTCATCGCGTCGGTCGGCCGCAGCGACTGATGGAGACTGGCCGAGACCTCGGCCACCGTCCGGATACGGTCCGCGTACTGACTGACGCGGACATTGGTCAGTCGAGACAGGAGCGCCAACTCGGCAATCTCCGTCAGGCGCCGGAGCAGGTGCTCCTCGTGTGGCTCGAACGGCTGGTTCCGGCGCAGCAGTTGGAGACAGCCGGTGTGGTCCGTGAGATGGCCGAGGCGCGCCCCGAGCAGGAAGGCTTCGCCGTGCAGCGTGCAGCGATGCGAGCCCTCGCCGGCCGGCAGCTCGTGTCCACACAGCAGCCAAGCCCCCGGAATCGGCGGCCGCCCGATGAGCGGGTGGTCCCCCTCCACGGCCGTCACGGCCAGGTGTCGTTGCACCATCTCGCTCAGCATCGCGCCGTCGGCCCTGAGCGCGGCCCGGATCTCCCGCACGATCGTCCGTCGGAGCCCGGGCGTATCTGTGGCGGCGGCGAGCGCCGCGGCGACCTTGGTGGCCAGCCGTCCCTCAGCCTCGTGGCGCTCCGCCTCGACGTTGAGCCGCACCTCCATCAGCGCCGCAGCCGCATGCAGCGCGAACCGGTGCAGGGCCTCCCGGTCCGCTTCAGTGAAGCGGCCCGCCGAGTCGTCGGCGACGGTCAGTACTCCCACCGCCTCGCCTCCTCGACGGAGCGGCACCGACACCAGTGATCGGATCCAGGCCGACGATCCCGCGCTGCCGGCCTCGGCCGCCCACTCGCCGGCCACCACGCCCTCGGCGCTCGCCAGCGCCACCCCTTCGAACCCGAAATCCCGGGATCGGCGGCGGCCGAGATCGCCACTGAAACGGCCGATCGCCGCATGACACACGAGTTCATCGTCATCGAGGAGGGAAACCCGCGCCGACGCCGCCTCCAGCATCGCGGCCGCGGTGCGGGCCACTTCAGCCCAGGCCTCGGCTTCACCCTGCCGCGCGGCCGCCAGCAGGACCATGCGTGCCGTGGCTCGAATCTCCAACTCCGGCCGTCCCAGGACGGGCCGGGCGGCAGTCGATGCAGCCGACCAGAGGTCCGCCGCGACCGCGGCGAGCCGGTTGAGCAGGTTCGCCTCGTTGCGCCGGAAATGCCCGAGGTGACGATGGTACAGCACGAACGAGGCAACCGGCTGCTCGCCCACCATGACCGGCGCCGCCATGACCTCGACTGTCTGCCCCTCGGCACGATGCATCCCGGGACGACCGGGCAATACCTCCGAGCCGGTCACCAGCCGCGCGCGATACCAGGCCTCGCCGGCGACACTCCCCAGGAGCGACGGCCGGTCGGTCGCGGCCGGGGCGTTGGCACCGCGGGAAGCGAAGACGTGCAGGAAGTCCCCTTCGGGCGCGAGGAGCGCCGCGCCGGTCGCGGCCGTCGCGCCGAGCGCCAACTCGAGGAGAAGCTCGAGTCGGTCCGAGACCTGGGGTGATGGAGGAAACAGCGGGGGCAGCTGATCGGCAGACAGCGTGGCCATGAACCGCTCCGCGCGCCCGGAGAGCCGGGCAAGGGCTCCCTCCAGGCTGAGTGGTCCGCGGGGGAGCGGACCGGCACTGTGCGGAATCTAGGCGCGAGGCGGCAGGCGGCTCAAGTGTCTCCGAGAAAGGAAGTGTCGAAACGCTTGGCCTTGAGGGCCTGGGCAAAGGCCGACTTCTCCGCCGACTTGAGGTACGCCTCCCGCGGCTCGACCAGCTTCCGCTCCACCAGCTCCAGCAGGGCATCGTTCAGCGTCACCATCCCGGCCTTCCGGTTGGTCTGCATGATCGACGGAATCTGGAACGTCTTTCCTTCCCGGATCAGGTTGGACACCGCCGGAATCGTAAGCAGCACTTCGTGCGCCGCGACGCGTCCGCCGCCGACCTTTCGGCATAGCACCTGCGCGATCACCCCCTTCAGAGACTCGGCGAGCATCACGCGGACCTGTGACTGCCGGTCCACGGGGAACTGATCGATGATCCGATCGATGGTCGACGCCGCCGTCGTCGTGTGCAGGGTACCGAAGACGAGGTGCCCGGTCTCGGCCGTCTCGATGGCAATGGAGACCGTCTCGAGGTCCCGCATCTCGCCCACCAGAATGATGTCGGGGTCCTCCCGGAGGGCCGCGCGCAGCGCGGCCTTGAAGCTCCTGCTGTGCTCGCCCACCTGGCGTTGAGTCACGACCGCCTTCTTGGACGGATGCACGAACTCGATCGGATCCTCGATGGTGAGGATGTGATCCGACCGGGTGCGGTTCACCAGGTCCACCAGGGCGGCGAGCGTGGTGGACTTCCCCGATCCCGTCGGCCCCGTGACCAGAACCAGTCCCTTGGTCAGCTGGCAGAGCTTCTGGATCTCCGTGGAGAGCCCAAGCTCCTCGACCGTGAGGATCCGCGAGGGGATTACTCGGAACACGCCCAGCGGGCCGCGGCGCTCCACGGCGGCATTGCATCGGAACCGCGCGACCGCGGGAAGCTCGTAGGCCCAATCGACGTCCCCGGTGTCCCGGAAGGCGGACTGCTCCCGGGGCGGCATGATGCTGGTCAGCATCTGCTCCAGCGCTTCCGCCTCCAGCGCCTGCCCCTCCTGGCGATGCAGGTCGCCGTCACGCCGCAGAATCGGCTGCTCGCCAGTCCGAAGGTGCAGGTCGGATGCCCCCGTTTCCACCGTGAGGCGGAGCAGCTGTTCGATCACCGCGCGGCTTCCCGCCGGGGCCGCCGCCTCGGCAAGGCGGGGCGCGGCTGGAGCAAAGGTGCCCGGTCCCGGTGGCGGCTCGGGTGATACTGGCCGGACCAGCACCCGGGGACCATCGGCCTCGGGAACCACCTCGACCGTCACGGGGCCGCTTGGAGACTGATACGCGAAGCTGAGCGGTGTCGGCCCCGCGAGCCGAGCCTGATCGGGGCCCGATGCGATCTCCTTCGCCAACGGGAGGATCTGCCCCGCCGCAAGGGCGTCGCGGGTGATGGGCCGGGGCGCCCCGTCGAACAGGAGGCTGGCCTGCTTGCCGGGAGCCAGCACCAGGCCCTGGGCCTTGTGCTGGTGCATCGCCTGAATGAAACGATCGAGTTGGGCCACGGGGATCAGGACAGGGGTCGGGTGGCGCGGACGAAACGCCGGTTCAGGCACAGTGTGCCTTCATCGGTCAACAGCTGAAAGAACCGTTCCGGGGCATTGAGAAAGTCGAGGGCGCGCGAGCGGGTCGGCGGCAGCTCGCTCACGGCAATGCCCCGATGCTCGTGGCCGCCGACCATCATTACCTCGAGGGGGATCATGCGAGCGGCCACCTTCCGCTCGGGGTCGTCAAACGCGACCACGGCCGGATACCCCAGGACCGCAACCTGCTCCTTGGCGACGAAGACGATGTCGCCATTGGGCAGAGTCATGGGAAAGAACGCCTCACCCCGGTTGAGCAGTTCGATCGGTGTCTCCGGACCGTCCCGCCACGCCACCCGCGGCTGCAGGTGCACGTCTCCCTGGATGACGAGGCCCTCGGCCAGCGTCACCCGGACGGCGAGGCGATGCGTCGTTGCCCAGTCGGTCATCATCCTCTGATTTCGGCTCCCGCCTGCCGTTCCTGAAGCCGGATCGCTTCGAGGTAGTCGGCCTCTTCGCCCAGCGCGGCCCGGGCGGCGCGAAACAGCTCACCCACGAGGTGCAGCACCGGTGACGCAACCCCCTGGCTCTCCAGAAAGCTCACCGCGATGCGGACGTCCTTCTCCAGCAGCGCCAGGCGGAAGGTGCGTGGAAACTGCCCGGTCAGCACTCGGTCGCCCACGAGGCTCTCGGAGACGAACGACCGGCCGGAAGAGGCGTTGAGCACGCCGAGCGCCTGCCGCGCCGGAACGCCGAGCTTCACCAGCCCCGCGAATCCCTCGCCGAAGGTCAGGATGTTCGAGGCCAGCAACGCGTTGTTGATGGCCTTCATTGCGGATCCCGAGCCGACGGGACCGAGGTGCTCGATCCGCTTGCCGAAGCAGCTCAGTACCGGGCGAGCTTGGGCGAAGGTCGCGTCGTCGGCACCGACCATGATCGTGAGCTGGCCGGATTCGGCGCCGTTGGTGCCCCCGCTCACCGGACAATCGGCATACGCCACGCCGGTCGTGGCCAGCCGCGCGGCCAGGCGCGTCGCGCCCTGCGGCTCACCGGAAGTGCAATCGAGGAAGAGCGCCCCTCTGGAGATTCCGGCCAGGACGCCATCGGGGCCATCCAGCACTGCCTCGACCTCGTGGGAGGTCGGAAGACAGCTGACTACGATTGCCGCGCCAGTCACCGCTTCGCGCGGCGTGGTCGCCACTCGCGCCCGATGCCGCTGCGCAAACGCCTCGGCACGCGCCGGCGTGCGATTCCAAACGACCAAGTCGTACGGGCCGGCGAGATGAGCCGCCATCGGACGGCCCATGGCCCCCAGCCCCAGGAATGTGGCTCGCATGCCTCAAGGCTACATCGGTCCCGTACCGACGGCTAGCTTCTTGACCATGTCCAGTCGGGTCGTTCATGTGGACCTCGACGCGTTCTTCGTCGAGGTGTGCCGACAGCGCCACCCGGAGCTCCGGGACGTGGCGCTGCTCGTGGTGGGAGGGCGGCGCGAGTCGAGGGGCGTGGTGCAATCGGCGTCCTATGCCGCCCGGCAGTTCGGCATCCGGTCCGGGATGTCCATTGCCGAGGCGGTACGGCGCTGCCCGGACGCGACCTTTTTCCAGGGGCGCTTCGAGCACTACCGGGAAGCCTCGCGTACCGTGCGCCGCGTCCTGGCTCGACATTCCCCGATAGTCTCCATGGCCTCCCTCGATGAAGGCTACCTCGACTTTGCCGGGACTGAACTGCTGCATCCGGTCTCCCTGCTCCCGGTGGCGGAACGGATTCGCGATGATGTGAAGCGGGAGACGGGCCTCGATGCCAGCCTGGGCATCGGCCCCAACCGGATGCTTGCCAAACTCGCCTCCGACTTCGCGAAGCCGCGTGGGATCTGCGAGGTCCGGGACGGGTGGGCGGAGGGGTTTCTCGCGGGGCTGTCGCTGCGCGCGTTGCCTGGCATCGGCCCGCGAACGGCCCAGAAGCTGGAGCGCCTCGGGCTCACGGAAGTGGCGCAGGTCCAGGCCCTGTCGGAAGCAGACCTGGCCCGGCTGGTGGGCAGTTACGCGCGCGAGCTCAAATGGCGGGCTCACGGCCGCGGCTCCGCCTCGCTCCACCCGGGGCGCCTCGCCCGCTCTGTCAGCCGAGAAACGACGCTGGCCAGAGATGCGGTCGATGCCGCCTACCTGGATGAGCTTCTGATCCGCTTCGTCGGGCTGGTTGCCGCCGACCTGCGCGAGACGGGGCTGGCGGCGAAAACCGTGGTCCTCAAGCTCCGCCACGGCGACTTTCGCACCGTGACCCGCCGCCGCACCTTGCCCGCTCCGACCGATCTGGATCGCGAGCTGCTTGAGCCGGTTCGGGCGCTCTTTCTGCCCGCCTTTGCCGAGGCGCGGCGCAGGCGGCAGGGTATCCGGCTGATCGGGGTTGCGGCGACGAACCTGACGCAGTGCGCGCCGGGAGATCTGTTCGAGGCGCCCGAGCGCGCCCGGTTGCGGCGCCTCACCGATGCGGTTGATCGGGTTCGGGAGCGATATGGGTTCGATGCGGTGACCCCCGCACGTACGCTCAAGTCAAGGCGGGACGGCCGCCCATGACCCTGGCTCGCCTGGGCATCCTCTGTCTCGTCCTTGCTCCGCCGCTCGCCGCCCAGCAGGGCGACACCATTGGCCCGGACTCAGCCTGCTCCGCGGGTGAGGGGGAGGCCTGCGTCGATCTGGCCCACCGCTACGCCCAGGACATCGGGAAGAGTGCGAATGTGTCGCGCGCCGAGGCCCTCTTCCTCAAAGGCTGCGACGAGGGAGCACCGTCCGGCTGTACCGAGCTCGGCCTCTGGTACGAGCGGGGGCTTCGTGTCCAGGCAGATCCCGCGCGCGCGGTGGCGCTGTACGGCCGGGCCTGCGATGCCGGAGACGGGGAGGGATGTGACCGCCTCAGCCTCGCCTACGACAACGGCCTCGGCGTCATACCCAATGTGGAGTCCGCCGTCCGGTTCGCCGCGCTCGCTTGTCAACAGGGGGCGCCGCTGGCCTGCCTCCGCCTTGGCGACCGGTATGAGCGAGGCCTTGGCGTTTTTCCCGATGCGACTCGGGCGGCCGAACTGTTCGAGCAAGGCTGTGAGCAGAGTGAGGCCAACAGCTGCGTTCGACTCGCGGCGATGTATGAGACGGGCCGCGGCGTGACGCTGGATAGAAGGAAGGCGATCGCGCTTTACCGACGGGCCTGCGACGTCGGGAACGTCATCGCCTGCCACCTGGCGGCCATCAAGGCGGAGCTGCTCCGCTAGCGGCCGCCACCGGGTGGAAGTCCTTCGCCTCGAACCGAAGCCCCACCGTTCCGGTCGCCCGGTCGACCTCCGGCCCCAGCTGGCGGAAGGTCGCCGCCCCTGCCCCCGACATGTCCGCCTGCACGGTGCTGTTGAGGTACAAGGGGTAGTACCCGATGTGCGCGCGGACGGCGCCCGGCCGCACCGCACACGCGCACGGCTGCGCCGTCGTGGTGCCCGCATTCACCGTGACGGCAAGCGCCTGCTCGGTGGCATTGGTCACCAGCGGCGCGAATACTGGCCGATCACCCCCCATCGCAGTCACGTCGGCCAGCACGGTCCCGCGCGGCGTGGAGTCCGCGATGCTGCCCTGCAGTTCCACTCCCAGGGGTACTCCACCTGGGCCGTTGGGTCGCACCAGGTACCACTGGGCCACCAGAGGACCAGCCCGCCGGAGCTTTCGCCGTGCCTCGGCTCCCGCGGGCACCTCGAAGCTCTCCGCACCGAGCACCACGCGAACCGGCTCGACCAGGTGATTCCGGACCAGCAGCACGGGCCGACGCGTCCCGAGAAACCACGCGGCCCCGCCGATCAGCGCCGCGAGCAGCAGCAACCAGCCCACGCGGCGACGGGGGGCGCCCCCCGCAGGCTGGGCGGGCGCCGGGGGCGCCGGCGTCGCGGCCCGCGCCCGCTCCGCGCTCGGCAACACCACGGTCGCGTCATCGCTTCGGAGCTTGCGGGCCACCCGTTCCGCACTGACCGGCTCCTGCGCGCCCGTTCGGGGCCCCGCATTGAGGGCATCCAGGAGCATCGCAGCAGACTGGAAGCGATCGTTGGGGCGCTTGGCCAGGCAGCGGACGATGATGTCCGAAAGCCACATCGGGATCTGGGCGTTCTTGGCCGTGGCGACCGGCGCGGGCTCACTCAGATGCTTGCCGACGATCTCCTGCGAACTCGCCCCCTCGAACGGAGGCGCGCCGGTAACCATCTGGTAGAGCACTGCGCCCACGGCATAGATGTCGGACCGTGCATCGAGATCGCCCTGCCCCAGGGCCTGCTCGGGGCTCATGTACTGCGGGGTCCCGACCACGAAGCCCGTCTGGGTCTTGTGGCCCTCGCCGTCGATCCGCTTGGCGATGCCGAAATCGACCAACAACGGACGACCGGTGCTGGCCTCCAGCATGATGTTGTCAGGCTTGATGTCCCGATGGATCAGCCCCTGGGCGTGGGCGTGAGCAAGGGCGTCGAGCAGCGGCCGGACGATCTGGAGCGCGCGGTCGACGGGGAGGGCCCCGGACCGGCGCAACACCGCGGAGAGCGACTCTCCCTCCACGAAGGGCATCGCATAGTAGACCAACCCTTCGCCTTCACCCACGAAGTGAATCGCCAGGATGTTGGGGTGGCTCAGGCGGGCGATCGAGCGGCACTCCTGTCGGAAGCGGTCGAGCATCCCGGCGGACCATGCGATGTCCGGCTTGAGCACCTTGACCGCGAGCCGACGCTGGAGATCGGTGTCGTAGACTTCGTAGACCTGCGCGAAGCCCCCCTCACCGAGCAGCCGTCGCACCTCGTACTTGGGGCCGAGCGCGCGCGCCAGGCGGCCCTGAACATCGACCACGCCATCCACGCCCGGGGCCACGTCGCCCGCGCCGGTGCGGCTGCCGCAGTTAGGGCAGTACAGGGCGCTTCCTGGCACTGGAGTCTTGCAGGTCGGACAGGGAGTGTCGGCCATGCGGGAAATGTAGAGGCTCGCGGAACGCTTGTCGCCTCGACCCGCCGCCCCGGTGCCCGCCTATACTTGTAGGGCGATTCCACCCCGGGATCATTCCTGACCCGCCCCATTGCGAGCCCCTATGGCCCGACCCGCGTCTGTCACCCTCCGTTTCCTGGCCGAACCAACGCACGTGAACTTCGGCGGGAAGGTTCACGGGGGAGCCGTGATGAAGTGGATCGACCAGGCCGGCTACACCTGCGCCGCCAGCTGGACTGGCGAGTACTGCGTCACGGCCTACGTGGGGGGGATCCGCTTCCTGCAACCCATCAGCGTGGGGGAGCTGGTCGAGGTACGCGCCCAGCTCATCCGTACCGGCCGGACCAGCATGGACGTGGCAATCGACATCTACGCCGGGAGTCCCCGACAGACGACGCGCCGCCGGGCCTGTCACTGCGTCATGACCTTTGTCGCGGTGGACCAGCAGGGCGAGCCGAAGCCAGTACCCGTCTGGTCGCCGAGCACGCCGGTGGAGCGGGCGCTCGAGGCCCATGCGGTTCGACTGAATGAGATCCGGAAGACGATCGATGCCGAAATCGAGACCCAGCTCAGATGGCTCGACCAGCAACCGCCCGCCGAAATCGACCGCGGCTGAGACGGGACGCGCGGGGGAGACAACTCAAGCTAACCCCTTGACTGGCCTGTTTTTCGTGGAAACCTGTTCCCCCTAACTGTCACCTATTTGCAGCACAATTGCCGCATTCTGACGACAGATATATCAATTTAAGCGTTGTGTTCCTGCCGATTGTCATCAAAATCTTGCATGTTTAGCAAAATCCCGTTGACAACAATTCTGGCGAGCCCTATACTTTGGCCCGCGAGGGAGCCGGGTCCGACACCACGTGGCGGAGCACCGATCCGGGCGGCGGCCAAACCCATTCGATCACTCCCGCGATCGAAGCGATCCGGCATCGGGGTCGTGGCCATCGAACGCGATGCTGGCTGGGGCGGCGGGACCGGCTGGACCTCGTTGGATCGTTGGGGCGGCGTGGTTCGAGACGTCTGGCTGCGGCGAGCGCACCCCGTGGGTCGCCATGGGGGCGCCGGCATCGTCCAGAGCTCCGGCCCGAGCCACGCGGCTCTTCACATTTCAGCTCGTCGACCCTAGCACGGTATGGAGAAAGGACCCATGACAGCGACCACCAAGCCCAGCGCAAAGCGCACCCGCACCGGCGGCGATCTCAAGCGTGTTCTCGACCTGATCAAGGACCGCGGGGTCCAGGTCGTGGACGTGAAGTTCTGCGACCTGCCGGGGACCTGGCAGCACTTCTCCATTCCCGCCGCCACGCTGGATGAAGACATGGTGCGGGAAGGACTGGGCTTCGACGGGTCCTCGATACGCGGCTTCCAGGCCATCAACGAATCGGACATGCTGCTGATGCCGGACCTGTCCACGGCGTTCGTGGACCCCGTGCTGAGCGTCCCGACCCTGTCGATCACCTGCGACGTGTACGATCCCATCACCCTCGAGCCCTATTCGCGCGATCCGCGGTTCATCGCCTTCAAGGCCGAGGAGTACCTGAAGAGCTCAGGCATCGCCACGACATCCTTCTGGGGCCCGGAAGCGGAGTTCTTCATCTTCAATTCGGTCCGCTTCGACCAGAACGCCAACGAAGGCTATTACTACGTTGATTCGGAGGAAGGGATCTGGAACTCCGGCTCGAACGGCACGGCGAACCTGGGGCATCGGCCGCGGCATAAGGAGGGCTATTTCCCGACGCCGCCGAGCGACCGGCTGCAAGATGTCCGGTCCAAGATCATGCTCGCGCTCATCTCGGCCGGCGTACCGGTCGAGGTGCAGCACCACGAGGTCGCCACCGCCGGCCAGGCCGAGATCGATTTCCGGTTTGGAACCCTGGTGCAGACTGCGGATCGGCTGCTGGTCTACAAGTACATCGTGAAGAACGTCTGTCACAACCTGGGGTTGACGGCCACCTTCATGCCGAAGCCGCTCTTCGGGGACAACGGCTCCGGCATGCACGTCCACCAGTCGCTCTGGAAGGACGACAAGCCGCTCTTCTTCGACGAGAAGGGGTATGCCCTCCTCTCGGACACCGCGCGCTGGTACATCGGCGGCCTGATCACCCACGCCCCCGCGCTGCTGGGCCTGTGCGCGCCGACCACCAACAGTTACCGGCGCCTGGTCCCCGGATTCGAGGCCCCGGTCAACCTGATGTATTCCCAGCGCAACCGGTCCGCGATCTGCCGGATCCCGACCTACTCCAGCAACCCCAAGGCACGGCGCGTGGAGTTCCGCGCGCCCGATCCGTCATGCAACCCCTATCTCGCCTTCTCGGCGATGCTGATGGCGGGGCTCGACGGCATCAAGCGGAAGATCGAGCCGCCCAAGCCGATCGACGAGGATCTGTACGAGCTGCACGACGACCGGAAGCACAGCATCAAGACCGTCCCCGGCTCGCTGGGGGAGGCCCTGAGCGCCCTGGAGAGCGACCACAAGTTCCTGCTGGAGGGAGACGTCTTCACCAGCGACGTGCTGGAGGCGTGGCTGACGATGAAGCGGACCAAGGACCTCGCGGCGGTGACGCTTCGCCCGCACCCCTACGAGTTCTTCCTCTACTACGACGCCTGAATCCGGTCGGCGCGCGCGGGCTGCGTTCCACCCGCGCGCGCCGTCCTGGCGCTACGGCTCCACCACCAGAGGCGGCGTGACCGCCGCCTCGTCCCGCTCCCCGGTGCGGATCCGGCGCACCTGCTCGACATCGAGCACGAAGATCTTGCCATCCCCGACGTCGCCGGTGCGCGCGGCGGCCAGTACGGCGTTGACGGTGATGTCGACGAAGGAATCAGAGACTCCGATCTCCAGCCGGACCTTTTCCTGCAGGCCCATCTTGACCGTCGTCCCGCGATAGTTCTCGACCCGCTCCATCTCGCCGCCGTGTCCCATCACCCGGGACGCGGTCAGGCCTCGCACCTCCGCCCGATACAGCGCCTCCAGCACATCGTTCAGGCGATCGGGGCGAATCACGGCAATGATGAGCTTCATTGGGGACTCCCTTTCAGCGGTCGCGCGGGCGCCTGGCCGAAAATCGGGGCGGAGGATTCGGAGAGAACGAGAATGGAGCCCTCCCCGCTGGTATAGGCTTCCTCACCGTGTTGGGCGACATCCATTCCGAGGCCCTCCTCCCGGAGGGCCGACCGGAGCGGAACGATCATCCCGAGCACCTTGAGCAGCAGGTAAGTGACGGCCCCGGCGTAGACCAGCGAAGCCACGACGCCGATGGCCTGCACGCCGAGCTGGCGCGGGTTGCCGGCCAGCAGGCCGTCGGTGCCGCCCCACGCCTTTTCGGCAAACACACCCGTGAGCAGCGCGCCCGAGAGACCGCCGATGCCGTGCCCGGCAAAGACATCCAGGGAATCGTCGAGCCGGGTTCGCGAACGGAGCACCATGACGGAATAGCTGGGAACCGCCGCGATCGCCCCGAGCGCGAGCGCCCCCACCGGACTCACGAAGCCCGCCGCGGGGGTGATGGCGACCAGGCCGATCACAATCCCCGTCGCCCCACCCACGGCAGTCACATGCCCGGTGCGCACGTGATCCAGCAGCGCCCAGACCAGCAGGGTCGCCATCGGTGCCAGCATGGTGTTGGTGAAAGCGGTGGCCGCCGACTCGTTGGCGGCCAGGGCGCTCCCTCCGTTGAACCCGAACCACCCGAACCAGAGCAGGCCTGTCCCCAGGAGGACGAAGGGCACATTGTGTGGCAGAAACGCCTGGCGCCCGTAGTCCTTGCGAGCGCCCAGCACCGCTGCCGCCACCAACGCGGAGATCCCCGCGTTGATGTGCACCACCGTCCCGCCCGCGAAATCGAGCACTCCCAGACGACCCAGCCACCCCCCGCCCCACACCCAGTGCGCCACCGGCGCATAGACGACGACCGTCCACAGGATGATGAAGAGCAGGTACGGCCCGAACCGCATCCGCTCGACGATCGCACCGGAGATGAGCGCGGCGGTGATGATCGCGAACGTGGCCTGGTAGGCCATGAAGAGCACGTGGGGAATGGTCCCCCTCGGTTCGACCCCGACGCCGCGCAGCAGCATATGATCGAGCCCGCCGATCCAGTTTCCCCCATCACCGAAGGCGAGGCTGTACGCCACCAGGGCCCATACCACGCCGACGGCACCGAGCGCGATGAAGCTCATCATCATGGTGTTCAAAGCGTTCTTGGAACGCACCAGCCCGCCGTAGAAAAAACCCAGGGCCGGTGTCATCAACAGCACCAGGGCCGTTGCCGCCAGCATCCAGGCCGTGTCGGCCGGGACCACCGCAGGGGGGGCCTGGCTGGGAAGGGCAACCACGGAGCCAGTCAGCATGTGGAGTCCGCTAGGTTAGGTTGGGTGAAGCTCGGGGACACTTGGCGGGCGCCCCGGACCAATTGCAGCGCGGCGCAATCATACGATTGTCCTTCGTCTGGCGCAACCGGGATGCACCGGTAATTCTGCACGATCTGCACGCCTCACAACGCACAGCGCGCGATTTGCAGCGCTTCCGTGACCTTCGACTTGCGTAACGAGCCAAGCGGTCCAGATTTCGGCTGCAGACGTCCGCAAGCGTCCAGCGGACGCTGCCCGGTCCCGCTGTAACCAACTCAAGTCTCACCCAGAAACCGTGGCCGACCGCATGAGCCTCAATTCCCGTAGCCGTCTCATCACGCAGGGTGTTCAGCGTTCGCCGAACCGCGCCATGTTGCGTGCCGTTGGCTTTGGAGACAACGACTTCGACAAGCCGATCGTGGGAGTCGCGAGCGGCTACAGTACCATCACGCCGTGCAACATCGGGCTTGATGGGCTCGCCCGACGCGCCGAGGCGGCCCTGCACCTGGCCGGGGCCATGCCGCAGCTGTTCGGCACCATCACGGTGAGCGACGGCATCTCCATGGGCACCGAGGGAATGAAGTTCTCCCTGGTTTCTCGGGAAGTGATTGCCGACTCGATCGAGACGGTCGTGAACGCCGAGAGCATGGACGGGGTGATCGCGATCGGCGGCTGTGACAAGAACATGCCGGGCGCCCTCATCGCGATGGCCCGCCTCAACATACCGAGCATCTTCGTCTATGGGGGAACCATCAAGCCGGGGCACCTTGATGGGGAAGATCTGACCGTGGTGAGCGCCTTCGAGGCTGTGGGCCAGTACAGCGCGGGTCGAATCGATGCCGGGCGTCTCGCCGCCGTGGAGCGGCATGCCTGCCCCGGCGCCGGATCCTGCGGCGGGATGTACACGGCGAACACGATGTCTTCGGCCATCGAGGCGCTGGGGATGAGCCTCATGGGGTCGTCAACGATGGCCGCCGAGGACGCGGAAAAGGCCGACAGCGCGGCCCGCTCCGGCACGGTGCTGGTCGACGCCATCGGTGCCGGTCGGCTGCCCAGGCAGATCATGACCAGGGCTGCGTTCGAGAATGCGATCGCGGTGGTCATGGCGATCGGCGGGTCGACCAATGCGGTGCTCCACCTCCTGGCCATGGCCCACGCGGCGGAAGTCCCCCTCGCCATCGACGATTTCGAGACAATCCGCGCTCGGGTGCCGGTCCTGTGCGACCTCAAGCCGTCCGGCCGCTACGTCATCACGGACCTGCACCGCGCCGGCGGAATCCCCCAGGTCATGAGGATGCTGCTCGCGCACGGTCTGCTGCATGGCGAGTGTCTGACCATCACGGGCCAGACCGTGAGTCAGCTGCTCGAGGGGGTGCCGCTCGATCCCCCCGCCAACCAGAGCGTCATCCACCGCTGGGACCAGCCGGTCTACCCGCAGGGGCACCTCGCGATCATGCGTGGCAACCTCGCCGAAGAAGGCGGCGTCGCGAAGATCAGCGGCATCAAGACCACCAGGCTTACCGGCCCGGCCCGGGTGTTCGACTCCGAAGAAGCGTGCCTGGACGCGATCCTCGCCGGTCGCATTCGGCCCGGCGACGTCATCGTCATCCGATACGAGGGCCCGCGTGGCGGACCCGGTATGCGCGAGATGCTTTCGCCGACATCGGCCCTGGTCGGGGCCGGCCTGGGCGACTCGGTCGGCCTCATCACCGATGGCCGGTTTTCGGGTGGGACCCACGGGATGGTGGTCGGCCACGTTGCCCCGGAGGCGGCCGTGGGCGGAACCATCGCGCTGGTCGAGGAGGGAGACCCGATCACGATCGATGCGGAGGCGCGCCGACTCGAGCTCGATCTGCCGGCCACGGAGATCGCGCGACGGCGCCGTTCCTGGCAGCCACCGGCTCCGCGGTACCGGACGGGGGTCCTCGCCAAGTACGCGCGGTCCGTCTCAAGTGCCAGTCTGGGCGCGGTCACTGATCTCGCCTGAGCGAGGCCGAAACTATTTCGCCGGTGCCCCGTCGGGATCGAGGCCCTCACTGTGGGAGCGCCCATGCTCTGCGAACGTTGTCATCTCCGGCCGGCCATCGAACGCGACGGGGAGCCCGCGCGCTGCCTGCTTTTCGGCGAGATCGATGGGTACTTCTGCCCCGAGTGTCTGCGCGAGCTGCAGCAACCTCACGAGGAGCAGCTGCGGCGGGATATCGCGGCCCGGGCTCCGGACCTGAGCGAGGCCGACCTCGCGGCCGTCCCGGATCAGATGCTCAAATTCACCCTCTGCCTGCCCATCCCACGGGGGCTCCCTTCCCGGCGGGGCTAGGCCGCCCCAACCAGCAGGGCCACACGCTCCGCCATCGCCCGGGTCCCCAGGACGACATCACCCTCCCGGGCGATGTCGCGGGTGCGGGCTCCCGCCGCGAGGGCGCCGGCCACCGCCGCCTCGATGGCCTCCGCCGCCTTCCCCGCCCCCAGGCTGTAGCGGAGCAGCATCGCGCCGCTCGCGATCGTGCCGATCGGGTTCGCCACGTCCTTCCCCGCGAGTGGCGGGGCGGAGCCGTGAATCGGCTCGTACAGCCCGGGGCCGTTCCCGAGGGAGGCCGAGGGGAGCAGACCGAGCGAGCCGGCGAGGACGGCCGCCTCGTCGCTCAGGATGTCGCCGAACATGTTCTCCGTGAGCAGCACGTCGATGGATGACGGATCGCTGACCAGGCGCATGGCGGCGTAGTCGACGTAGAGGTGCTCCAGTTCCACATCCGGGTAGCCGCGAGCAACGTCCGTGACGACCTGGCGCCAAAGCTGGGAGGTCTCCAGCACGTTCGCCTTGTCCACCGAAACCAGGCGCCGACGGCGTCCCCGGGCGGCCTTGAACGCCAGGTGCGCCACCCGCGTGATCTCCTCCCGCGTGTAGCGGAGGGTGTTCACCGCGGTGTCGCCGTCGTTCGAGCGGGGCTCGCCGTAGTACAGTCCGCCGGTCAGCTCGCGCACGATGAGCAGATCCGTCCCCTGCAGGCGCTCAGGCCGGATCGGCGAACTCGTGATCAGGGACGGATGAATCGCCACCGGACGCAGATTCGCGTAGACCCCGAGCAGGGCCCGGAGGGCCAGCAGCCCGCTCTCCGGTTTGAGAGGCCGCGGCGCGCTGTCGAGCGAGGGATCGCCCACGGCTCCGAGGAGTACCGCGTCGGCCGCCTGCACCCCGGCTCGGGTATCCGGCGGAAAAGGGTCGCCGTACCGGGCCACCGCGGCAGCGCCGATGGCGTGGGTGGAGAACTGCAGGGAGAGTTTGAACTGTTCTGCGGCGGCCCTGAGGACCAGAACGGCTGCATCCACGACCTCGGGACCGATGCCGTCGCCCGGTAGAATCGCGATGCGCGCCGCCGTCATGCCTCGAGGCGCGCGTGCAGGGCGGCCCGGCGCCGCTCGAACGCCGCGATCGCAGGCTCGTGCAGCAGGGTCCGGGCAATCTCGTCGAGGCCCTCGAGGAGCGCGGCGCGCCGATACTCCTCCATGGTGAACCGGGCGATGAACCCGTCGCCGTCAACCACGCTCATCTCCTCCAGGCTCACCGTCAGGTGGTACGGTCCCTCCGAGGCGGCGGCCCGGTGGAACAGCTCCGCCATCTCCTGGGCGCGAAGCCGCACCGGCAGAATCCCATTCTGGCAGCTGTTGGCGTAGAAGATGTCGGCGAACGACTCGCTGAGAATCGCGCGGAACCCGTACTCCCCGAGTGCCCACGGCGCGTGCTCACGGGACGAGCCGCACCCGAAGTTGGCCCCGGCCAGGAGGATGGTGGCCCCCCGCGCCTTGGGGCGGTTCAACTCGAAAACAGGATCCGGCGTGCCATCCGGGCGGTAACGCCAGTCGTAGAACAGGGCCGGGCCGAAGCCGGTCCGTTCCACCCGCTTCAGGAACTGCTTCGGGATGATCTGGTCGGTATCGACATTCACCCTCGGCAGCGCCGCCACGATCCCGTGGTGCACCCGGAACGGCGTCACCGGGCGGCCTCCACCTGCTCGGCTTCCGCGGGATCCGCGAGGGTCCACTGTCGGACATCGGTGAGACATCCGGCGATGGCCGCGGCCGCCGCCATGGTGGGGCTCAGCAAGTGGGTGCGTCCACCACGGCCCTGGCGCCCCTCGAAATTGCGATTCGACGTCGAGGCACAGCGCTCCCCGCTCTGCAGAATGTCGGGGTTCATGCCGAGGCACATGGAGCAGCCTGCGTTGCGCCATTCGAAACCGGCTCGTCGGAAGATCTCGTCCAGCCCTTCGCGCTCGGCCTGGGCCTTCACCATCATCGATCCCGGTACCACCATCGCGCGCACCCGCGGCGCCACCTTGCGGCCCCGGACCACGCGCGCGGCGTCGCGCAGGTCCTCGATCCTGGCGTTGGTGCAGCTGCCGATGAACACCCGGTCGATGGGGATCCCTTCCAGTGGCGTTCCGGGAGCGAGCCCCATGTACTCGAGGGCCCGCTGGATGGCTTCCCGCTCTCCCGCGGTGGAGGCGGTGGAGGGGGCAGGCACCCGCCCGTCGATGCCGGCGACCATGCCGGGACTCGTGCCCCAGGTTACCTGGGGCGCGACGGTCGAGGCATCAACCTCCACCGTCAGGTCGTACTGGGCGTCGGGATCGCTGACGAGCAGGCTCCAGCGATCCACGGCGCGGGTCCACGCGGCGCCTGAAGGCGCGCGGGGACGGTCCATCAGATAGGCGAAGGTGGTCTCGTCGGGCGCGATCATACCCGCGCGGGCGCCGGCCTCGATCGACATGTTGCACATCGTCATCCGGCCTTCCATCGAGAGGGCCCGCACCGCGGGGCCCATGTACTCGATGACGTGCCCCGTCGCGCCCGCGGTACCGATCTGGCCGATGAGCGCCAGCACCAGATCCTTGGCGCTCACTCCCGGCGCGGGGCGGCCGGCGAACCGCGCGGCAAGCGTCCTGGGCTTCGTGGCGACCACGGTCTGCGTGGCCAGAACGTGCTCGACCTCGGTGGTTCCGATGCCGAAGGCGAAGGCGCCGAAGGCGCCGTGGGTCGAGGTATGGGAATCTCCACACACGATCGTCAGTCCGGGCTGCGTCGCGCCGAGTTCGGGCCCGATCACATGGACGATGCCCTGCTCGGGCGCCGCAAGATCATAGAGCGGAATCCCGTACGCGCTCGCGTTCTCGATCAGGAGCTCGACCTGACGCCGTGCGATGGGGTCCGCGATGGGCAGAGTGCGGTCTCCGGTCGGAACGTTGTGGTCCACCGTGGCCAGGGTGAGGTCCGGCCGGCGGACCCGTCGGCCAGCGAGTCGCAGCCCCTCGAACGCCTGCGGCGACGTGACCTCGTGGATCAGATGCAAGTCCACATACAGCAGTGCGGGACCGCCGTCGGGCAACTGATGCACGACGTGGCCGTCCCACACCTTCTCGAACAGAGTGCGCCCTGACACGGGCTACACCGGCGCGACGCGTGAAGGCTTCGCCTTCGCCGCCACCTGGGCCGCCTTCCCTTCTTCCGTCCAGGGCATCATGGCTCGAAGCTGGGCCCCGATCACTTCCACAGGATGGTTCAGGTCGGCGGCGCGCATCCGGGCGAAGTTCTTTCCCCCGCTTCGGTGCTCGGCGAGCCATTCCTTCGCGAACTGACCGCTCTGGACCTCGCCGAGGATGCGCTTCATCTCCGCGCGCGTCTCATCGGTGATGATCCGGGGACCCCGGGTGTAGTCGCCGTATTCGGCGGTGTCGCTGATGGAATAGCGCATGAACTTGAGGCCGCCACGATTGATCAGGTCGACGATGAGCTTGAGCTCGTGCAGGCATTCGAAGTAGGCCATCTCGGGACGGTACCCCGCTTCGACCAGCGTCTCGAACCCGGCCTTGATCAACGCGGACACGCCGCCGCACAGCACCGCCTGCTCGCCGAAGAGGTCTGTCTCGGTCTCCTCCCGGAACGTGGTCTCGATGACCCCGGCCCGCGTGCAACCGATCCCCATCCCGTAGGCAAGGGCATTGGCGAGCGCCTGCCCGCTCGCGTCCTGGTGCACCGCGACCAGCGCCGGAACCCCGCGGCCCGCCTCGAACTCACTCCGCACCAGATGTCCGGGGGACTTCGGCGCGATCATCGAGACATCGACGCCGGGCGGAGGCACGATCTCCTTGAAATGGATATTGAACCCGTGCGCGAACATGAGCGTCTTGCCGGGGGCGAGCACCGGGGCCACGGATTCGTCATAGATGGTCCGGCCGTCCTGATCCGGCACCAGCATCATAATCGTGTCCGCGGCCTTGGCCGCCTCCGCCACGGTCATGACCTCGAGGCCCGCTGCCTGGGCCCGTTTCCAGGAGCCGCCGTCCGGGCGGAGACCCACGATCACCCGTACACCCGAGTCCCGGAGATTCAGCGCATGGGCGTGCCCCTGGCTGCCGTAGCCGATGATGGCAACCGTCCGGCCGGCCAGGCGCTGCCTGTCCGCATCTGTGTCGTAGTAAATCCGGGGACCGGTCGTCGAACGGGAACTCGCTGCCGTCATCGTCGCTCCGAGCTGAAATGGTGAAAGTCAGACCACCGGTTGAGGTTTAGGCCGGTACTGCCCGGGCATTGCGTGAGGGCGCCGCCGGTAGCCGGGAGGAGTCGCCCACCGCCCTCCCGGTCGGGAGCGGAAGCGCGAGAGACGCCCCGCGCACCAGGTCGATCATCCCGAAGGGCTCCAGCGCGCGCAGAAACGAGACCATGAACGGCGAGGTCCCCGTCGCCTCGAGCAGCAGTTCGTCGGGCCGTTCCTCGACAATCGTGGCCTGGAAGAGCGAAACGGTATCCAGCAGGGCCGAGAGCCCGGTCGGCGGAACCCGTACCCGGACCAGAAGGTGTTCGCGCATGACGCAATCTGCCTCGGCGTGGAGTGTCACCTCGCGAGCCTCGGTCATCTTGCGAAGGGCGTTCGCGGTACGCTCGGCCGTGGCTCGGTCCGCGGCAAGAGCGCAGCTGAGCCGGAGCGTCCCGGGCCGACCGGTGGGCCCCAGGGCCACGTTCGACACCGGCAGGCTCTGACGGCGGAGAATCCCCACCGCCCGATTGAGGCAGAGGAGGTCATCCGGGAAACAGACCGACAGAATCCAGGTCGCCTGCGGGGCACTCATGAGGCGGGTACGGCGGCTGGAGCGGACTCGATGGGCTCCGACAGTGACCCGCCCGGCGGGATCATCGGGAACACGTTCGCTTCCTGCTCGATCAGGAACTCCACCAGAGCGGGGCCCGGATCGCGGATCGCCCGGGTCACCGCCTCCTCGATCTGACCGGCGTGCTCCACCCGATAGCCGGCAATGCCATACGCTTCGGCGAGCTTCACGTAGTCGGGACTCCAGATCGGCGTCGCCGAATAGCGGCGACCGTGGAAGAACTGCTGCCACTGGCGCACCATGCCGAGGTAGCCGTTGTTGAAGATGGCCATCTTCACGGGAATGCCCTCCTGCACCATCGTCGCCATCTCCTGCATGTTCATCTGGAAGCCGCCGTCCCCGGAGATGGCCCAGACCGGACGCGTGGGCCTGGCAAAGTGCACCCCCATTGCGGCCGGAACGGCGAACCCCATCGTGCCGAGCCCGCCGGAGCTGATGTGGCTGTTGCGATCCTGGTAGCCGTACAGCTTCGCGACCCACATCTGGTGCTGGCCCACGTCCGAGACCACCGTAGTGCCCGGGCCGCTTCCTTCCCGCAACACCTCGAGAATACGCTCCGGGGCCATGTCTCCCCGATAGGTCTCGTGCCGGGCCCGCTGATAGCCCCGGATCTCGTCCAGCCAGGCATCGCAGCGGCGCGGCGTGACCGCCTCGAGCAGCTCCGCGATGATGGCCCGAGCGTCCCCCACAAGCGCCACGGCCACCGGCACGTTCTTGCCGATCTCGGTGGGATCCAGGTCGACGTGGATGATCCGGGCCTGCGGAGCGAAGGCCGACGTATTGCCCGTGACCCGGTCATCGAAGCGGAGCCCGATGCCCAGGATCACATCCGCGTGCTGGATGGCGCGATTCACGTGGACTTCCCCGTGCATTCCCGGCATTCCCAGATGCAGAGGATGAGAAGCCGGAAAGGCGCTGATACCGAGCAGCGTGGTGATCACCGGGATGCCGGTCCGTTCCGCCAGCGCCTGGACCTCCGCGTAGGCATGGCTCAGAATGACGCCGTGGCCCACCATCAGCAGCGGACGCTGGGCCTCGGCCAGGAGCTGCGCGGCCTCGAGGAGCTTCACCGCGGTGCTCGCCCGCGCTCCCGCTCCGGTCGCGCGCCGGCCGCCACGCCCGGAAGCGGTCGGCGCGGCAGACCATTCCATCCTCTGGTTTTGCACGTCCTTGGGCACGTCGATCAGGACCGGACCAGGCCGGCCGCTGGTGGCGATGGCGAAGGCCTCCCGCACCTTGTCCGGCATCTCGGTGACGTCGTCGACCATCACGCTGTGCTTGGTGATCGGCAGTGTGATCCCGATGACATCCGTCTCCTGAAATGCATCGCGCCCCAGCATGGCCCGCGGCACCTGTCCCGTGAGGGCCACCACGGGAGAACTGTCCATCTGCGCCGTGGCCAGGCCGGTGACGAGATTGGTGGCGCCTGGCCCCGAGGTGGCCACGCAGACCCCCGGTCGCCCGGACGCGCGGGCGTAGCCGTCGGCGGCGTGGGCCGCCGCTTGTTCGTGACGAACCAGGATGTGCCGGAGCGCCGGGGACTCCGGCAGCGCATGATAGAACGGCATGATCGCGCCACCGGGGTACCCGAAGACGAGCTCGACCCCCTGCTCCTCGAGCAGGCGGCAGAGGATGTGCGCTCCGGAGAGGAGTTCGGTCATACGCCCCAGTGCTGCGTCGAGTTGTAGGCCGTGGCCTCGAGCCGTTCCGCGTGGCGCTCCTTGTTGAGCGCGTGGACCAGGGCCCGCGCGCTGGCTTCGACGATGTCCGTCGACACGCCCTGGCCGGAGAGGGACTTCCCGCCAATCCGGCACTGCAGGAAGACCTGACCGACCGAGTCCCGCCCGGGCGTAACCGAACGCAGCGAGAGATTGATGACCTCCACCGAGCGGTCCAGGATCTCGCTGATGGCCGCGAAGGCTGCTGCGATGGGGCCGTCGCCCTTGCCGCGCGCCGCGCGCTCGCCGACCCAGGGCCCCGTCATGCGGACGTCCGCTTCCGCGTTCACGCTGCCGCAGACGACGCGGAGATGGGTGAGCACATGCTCCTCGGGCGCGTCGTGGAAGCTCTCGTGCAGGAGCGCGAGGAGGTCCTCGTCCAGGATCTCGCGCTTCCGATCCGCCAGCGTCGTGAAGTCCTTGTACAACTCGGCCAGCTTCTCCTCGCCGAGATCGTACCCGAGCTCCCGGTAGCGTCGTTCGAGGGCATGGCGACCCGAATGCTTCCCGAGCACCAGGGTTGATCGCGGAATGCCCACCGTCTCGGGGCGAATGATCTCGTAGGTCAGCCCGTGCTGCATCACTCCATGCTGATGGATTCCGGCCTCGTGAGCGAAGGCGTTACGACCGACGATCGCTTTGTTGGGCTGGGGGAAGCTCCCGGTCAGGTAGGACAGGAGCTGGCTGGTTCGGAAGATCTCCTGGGTGTTGATCGCCGTCTCGAAGCGGGCCAGTTGGGGGCGCACCCGGGCCGCCATCACGATCTCCTCCAGCGCGGCATTGCCGGCCCGCTCCCCGATCCCGTTGACGGTGCACTCCACCTGCCCCACTCCAGCCTCGATCGCCGCCAGGGAGTTGGCCACCGCCAGGCCGAGGTCATCATGGCAGTGCGCGCTCCAGACGACGCGATCACTCCCCGCCACCCGCTCGCGGACCGTCCGGAACATCGCCGCGTACTCCTCCGGCAGGGCATATCCGACCGTGTCCGGCAGATTCACCGTGGTTGCGCCCTCGGCAATCGCCAGCTCGGCCACCTGACAGAGGAAATCGAGATCGGTCCGGCTGGCGTCTTCGGCGGAGAACTCCACATCGTCGGTGTATTGGCGCGCCTGGCGGATCGAGCGGCGGGTCAGCTCCAGGGCCTGCTCGCGGTTGATGCGGAGCTTGTGCTCCAGATGCAGGTCGGAGGTCGACAGGAACACGTGCAGCCGTCCCCGTTCCGCCGCCCGGATTGCCTCACCAGCGAGTTCGATGTCCCGGTCGTGGCAGCGAGCCAGCGCCGCGATGACGGGCCGCCGCACTTCCTGGGCGATCTCCCGGACGCTCCGAAAATCCCCTTCGCTCGCCGCGGGGAACCCGGCCTCCATCACGTCCACTCCGAGCGCATCCAGCTGCCGGGCGAGCCGCAGCTTTTCCTCCGGCGTCATCGTATTGCCGGGCGCCTGCTCGCCGTCCCGAAGGGTCGTGTCGAAGATGATCAGGTTGCTGGCCATACCGGGTCTCCGTCCTCCTGAAGGAAGAGCCTAGAAACGAAAGCCGCGGACCTTGTCGGGGTCCGCGGCGAGTGGGGCTCAATCTTGCTCGATCAGTGCTGCCCGTGAACGCCGCGCTCCCCGTGTCCCAGTCCCAGAAGGACGAGCACGAGGCTAATAAGGACGAGCACGAGGGACAGCGAACCGAGCATCGAGCACCCTGCGTCAAATTGAGTCGGGCGACAACTTTATGCGTCCCGCTGCGTCGCCCGCGCAGCCTCAACGTACCGGCCCACTCTGAGCCTGTCAAGGCAGCCGGGGCCACAGGGCCGGCTCGGTCCCGCCCCATGACCTCCCTTGACCGGCCGGGCGAGACTTGTATTTTTATTCACATGCAGCGTCCGCTCTGGAATAGCGCCACCGTCATTCTGGCCATGACCCTCCCGGTCGGGAGCGGTCCCGGACGCTGACGCGCTTTCGCGCTGGACAGTGACCGGCCCGCTCCCTGAGGACGCGGGCCTTTTTCGTGCCATGTCGAGGAGGACCCCCGTGCCCGATCCCCGCTCCGGTTTCCCCGCATCCGCCGCCCACCACCGGATCGCGTCCGCGGGGAGCACTCGCGCGCATGATGCCTGCGGGGTGGGCTTCGTTGCCCGGGCCAACGGTGAGCGCTCCCACGAGATCGTGCGCATGGCCCTCGAGGCGGTGGCCCGGGTCGCGCACCGGGGAGCTGCGTCGACCGACAACTCCGGGGACGGGGCCGGGATTCTCACTCAGATCCCCAACCGGCTGTTCCACCGGGAAGCGTACCGGCTGGGGCTGCGCCTGCAGCCTGGCCAGGCGTTCGGCGTGGGTGTCTTCTTCCTGCCCAACGACCACGAAAAGCTGAGTCGGGCCCGCCGATTCGTCGAGCAGGTGCTGGAGCGCAACGGGATTCCCTCGCTCGGTTGGCGTGACGTCCCGACCGAGCCCGCGGCGCTGGGCCCCCAGGCGCGGGCGAGTTGCCCCGCCATCGGCCAGCTTTTCGTCGGCCGCCCGCTCACCGCGCTGGACGACGATGCCTGGGAGCGGGCCCTCTACCTGGCCCGGCGCGACATGGAACGCGAGGCCGATAGCGCTGGCGTCTCGCCCTTCTTCGTCTGCTCCTTTTCCTGCCGCACGATCGTCTACAAGGCGCTCCTGACCGGCACCCAGCTCCCGGTCTTCTATCCCGATCTGCGCTACCCGGAGTACGAGAGCGCCGTAGCCCTGTTCCACCAGCGCTATTCGACGAATACCCTGCCGAGCTGGGCGCTGGCCCAGCCATTCCGGATGATCGCCCACAACGGAGAGATCAACACCTTGTGGGGCAATCGGAACGCCATGGCGGGCCGCGAGGCCGACCTGATCTCCCCGATCTGGGGCAACGACATCGAGCGCCTCAAGCCGGTGATCTGGCCCGAAGGCAGCGACTCCGCGGGCTTCGACAACACGATGGAGCTGCTGGTGCGGTCCGGGCGGGACCCGCTTCACACGATGATGATGCTGGTCCCCCAGGCTTGGGAGCAGTACCCCGATGTCGAGCCAGCCATCCGGGACTTCTATCGCTTTCACGCCCACCTCACGGAGCCCTGGGACGGACCGGCGGCGTTGGCATTCTCGGACGGGGTCATCGCCGGCGCCGCCACCGACCGCAATGGCCTCCGGCCCTGCCGGTACAAGGTCACGCGCGACCAGCTCGTGGTGGCCGGCTCCGAGGTAGGGTTGGTGGATCTCGACCCCCGGGAGGTCGTCGAGAGCGGGCGGCTCGGCCCCTGCGAGTTCATCGCGGTGGATCTGCATCACGGCACCGTGCTCCGCAACATGGACGTCAAACGCCGGGTCGCCTCGCGGCAGCCCTACGGGCAGTGGTGCCGCGAGAACATGCAGGTGCTCGAGCCGGATTCCGCCTATCGCTTCGCTCCGCTCGGCTCGAGCGAACTCGCCACCCGGCAGGCGGTCTTTGGGTACGGCAATGAAGATCTCCGTTTCGTCCTGGAATCCATGGGGGGAAGCGGAACGGACCCGGTCTGGAGCATGGGGGACGATGCCCCGATTCCGCCGCTCGCGAAGACCCCGATTGGGGTCTACAGCTACTTCCGGCAGCGCTTCGCGCAGGTGACCAACCCCCCGATCGACCCCCTGCGAGAGTCGGTGGTCATGTCGTTGCGGGTCCATATGGGGAAACACGGCTCGTTCCTGATCGAACACCCGAGCCTCGCGCGAGTGCTGCGCGTGGACCATCCCATCCTGCTCGACGAGGAAATGGCGGCGCTGCGCAACACCCCCGGCTTCTCCTGCATTACGCTGAACACGGTGTGGCCGGTGGCCGAGGGAGTCGAGGGCCTCAAGTCTGGCCTCGACCGTCTCTGTGCGGAGGCGGAACGTGCCGCGCGGAACGGTGCCCGCCTTCTGGTCCTCTCCGACCGGGCCGCGGATACGGAGCAGGCCCCGGTTCCAATGCTTCTCGCGCTCGGAGCGGTGCGCCGGCATCTGATGGATGGGGGCCTTCGGATGCGCCTCGGGCTCGTGGTCGAGACGGCGGATGCCTGGGATATCCATCATTTCGCCACGCTGATCGGCTATGGCGGCGAGGTCATCTACCCGTGGCTGGCTCTTCAGTCGGTGCACGCCCTGTTCGGCGAGGGGCCAGAGGAAGAAGCGGGCGGTGGGCGTCAGCGGCAGAGCCGCTACGACGTCGCCGACCGTCCGTCCCCGGAAGAAGCCAGGCGCCGCTATCGCGCTGCCGCGGAAAAGGGCCTCCTCAAGATCATGTCCAAGATGGGGATCTCGGTCCTCCCGTCGTACAACGGCGCGCAGATCTTCGAGTGCCTCGGGCTGGGGCAGGACGTGGTACAGCGCTGCTTCCGCGACACGGACTCGGCGATCGGCGGGGTGGGGTTCGAGGAGCTGGCCGAGGACGTGCTACTCCGCCACCGGCAGGCCTACACCGCTCTGGAGCGCGGCGAAGCACCCAACGTCCCCGACTACGGTCGGATCCGCTTCCGCAAGGAAGGTGAAGAACACGCCTGGGCCCCCCAGGTGGTGGTGTCGCTGCAGAAAGCGGTGGGAGGTGGCAAGTCGACCAAGCACCCTGAGGCCGACGTGGAGACTGGCTACGCCAGATACAAGGAGTTCGTCGCCCGGGCGGAGGATCGCCGGCCCTCGAATCCACGTGACCTTCTGGGTCTCCGCCTCGCCACGAACCCGGTGCCACTGGAGGAGGTGGAGCCCGTCGACGCGATCATGCGCCGCTTCGTCTCCTCCGCGATGTCCCTGGGCGCGCTCTCGCCCGAGGCGCACGCCACGGTCTCCATCGCCATGAACCGGATCGGCGCCCGGTCCAACTCGGGAGAAGGAGGCGAGGATTCGTTCAACTACGCTCCGCTGCCCAACGGAGACCGGGTGGACAACCGGATCAAGCAGGTCGCCTCGGCCCGCTTCGGGGTGACCACCGAGTACCTCATCCGCGCGGAGGAGCTCGAGATCAAGGTGGTGCAGGGCGCCAAGCCCGGCGAAGGCGGTCAACTCCCGGGTCACAAGGTCACGGAGCTGATCGCGCGGCTGCGGCACGCCGTCGTAGGCATCCCGCTCATCTCGCCGCCACCGCACCACGACATCTATTCGATCGAGGACCTGGCGCAGCTCATCCTGGACCTGAAGACCGTGAATCCCCGGGCACGCGTGGGAGTGAAGCTGGTCGCCGAGACCGGAGTCGGCACGGTGGCCGCCGGCGTGGCCAAGGCATACGCCGATTACGTGCTGATCGCCGGTCACAGTGGCGGCACCGGGGCCTCGCCCCTGTCGTCCATCAAGCACGCGGGGAGTCCGTGGGAGCTCGGACTCGCGGAAGCGCAGACCACGCTGGTCGCGAACGGCCTGCGCCATCGGATCGAGGTGCGCACCGATGGGGGCTTCCGGACCGGGCGCGATGTAGTGGTCGCCGCGCTCCTCGGCGCGGAATCCTACGGTTTCGGGACCGCCCCGCTCATCGCCATCGGCTGCGCCATGGCCCGCCAGTGCCATCTCAATACCTGTCCCACGGGAGTGGCCACTCAGCGGCCCGACCTGCGCGCGAAGTTCAAGGGGACACCCGACCAGGTCGTCACCTATTTCAGCTTCGTTGCCATGGAGATCCGGGAGATTCTGGCCAGCCTCGGCGCCCGGTCACTGGATGAAATCATCGGCCGGGCAGACCTGCTCACCCGGGTCGAGCATCCCGAAGTGCCACGGGCCCAGATGCTCGACCTCTCGATGCTGATGACGCCGGCTGTCCCCGGGCGTGAGACGGCGGTGCGCCGCGTCGTCGAACGGAACGACAGGCCGGGCGTGACCTACCTCGACGATGAGATCCTGCAGGAATGCGCGAGCCACATCAGCCAGGGTCTGCCCTTCTCGGGCTTCTACGACATCCGCAATCACCACCTGGCCGTCGGCGCGCGAGTGGCGGGAGCCATCGCCCGGCATCACGGCGACGCGGGACTGCCTCCCGGTCACCTGCAGCTTCGGTTCCGAGGCAGCGCGGGCCAGAGCTTCGGCGCGTTCGCAATCCGGGGGATGCATCTCAGCCTGGAAGGCGAGGCCAACGACTACGTGGGCAAGGGGCTCTCCGGCGGCGAGATCAGCATCCGCCCGTTCCGCCAGGCGGCTTACGCTCAACTCGGTCACGAGAACACCATCGTCGGCAATACCTGCCTCTACGGAGCCACGGCGGGGCGGCTGTTCGCCGCGGGCCAGGCCGCCAGCCGATTCGCGGTGCGGAATTCGGGCGCGACTGCCGTGGTCGAGGGCGCCGGGAATCACTGCTGCGAATACATGACCGGAGGCCTGGTTCTGGTCCTGGGCCCGGTGGGCCGGAACTTCGGCGCGGGCATGTCCAACGGCGTGGCCTACGTGCTGGACGAGACCGGCAGCTTTGCCAGCCGCGTCAACATGGACATGGTGCGCGTGGATCGGTGCAGCGAAGCCGATGAGGAGGCGATTCTACGGTTGATTCACGAGCACCAGGAACGCACGGGCAGTGCGCGCGCCAAGCACCTGATCGAGCAATGGGACGGCTATCGGTCCCAGTTCAAGAAGGTGGTTCCGAACACGACACCCACCGCCCCAAAGCCCGAGACCGTCACACCGGCGCCCGCGCCAGAGGTGGAGCCCGAGCCGGCCTCGGCCTCGTAGGAGGCAGGGGTGGCTTCCAGTCTGATCCAGTTAATAGGAAGGCGCTTGCGGGGGTTGAGGTGATTACTTAACTTGCTGAACAACAAGCAAGCTAGCCGGAGCGCCGGAGGCAGCGTGCAGCGCATTGCGGAGCGAGAGCGCAATCCAGTAAGAACGCGGGAGGCGATCCTCGACGCGGCAGAGCATCTGTTTGCCGATCGAGGGTACGAGGCCACCAGCCTCCACGATGTCGGGGCAGCGGCAGGTGTCTCGCGGGGCACGCCAGGCTATTTCTTCGGCTCGAAGGAGCGTCTCTATCGCGAGGTGCTGGAGCGGTGTCTCGAGCGGGTCCGTGCCGCCGTTCGGAGCGGCCGCGAGCGCGCGCTGGCGAGCGCCGAGCCGCGCGACGTGGTGCTTGCCGGCGCGGTCGGGGAATACTTCGACTTCATTGACGCCAACCCGGATTTCGTCCGCCTGCTCGAGCGCGAAGCACTCGACGGCGGACGCCACATCGCCACACTCCCCCCACACCTCGAAGCCGCGCAGGAAGCCTTGGGGGCGATCGTGAGCGAGCTGGCCCTCGAGCCGTCCGACGAATCCGAGGCCAGGCAGATCCTGATTAGCATGCTGGCCCTCTCATGGTTCCACGTCGTGCACGGCCCTACCGTGCTGCGGGCGCTGGGTCTGGACGCGCGGCACCCCGGGTTTCGCGAGGCACGACGCGAGCATGTGGTTGATCTGGTGGTTCGTGGCCTCCGCAGTCACCTCCCCGAGCGCCAGCCGGCGCCGCTCATGCCCGCTGGTCCATCAGTCGATACTGTAGACTCGCATCATAAGGAAGCACGCCCATGACCAACCTCCTGACCCCAGAGCCCAGAACCGGCACGTCGGCGGGCGGCGCGCTGGCCACGGAGAAGGAAGCCCGCGAAGTGGCGGAGGCCGCTCGTGAACGAGAGTGGCAGGCGCCGAGCTTCGTGCGGCAACTCTTCGAGGGTGATTTCCAGATCGGCCTCATCCATCCCTACCCCGAACCCACCGCCGAGGACCTCGAACGAGCCCGCCCGTTTCTGGAGCGCCTCGAGACGTTCATGCAGAACCGCGTCGACAGCGATCGGATCGACCGTGAGGGGAAGGTGCCCGAGGAGGTGATTCAGGGCCTCCGCGAGATCGGCGCCTTCGGCATCAAAATCCCCAAGGAGTACGGCGGGCTCGGTCTCTCACAGTTGATGTATACAAAGGCGATCGGATTGGTCACGAGCCAGGACGGCAGCCTGACGGCGCTGCTCTCGGCGGCGCAATCCATCGGCGTACCGACGCCGCTCAAGCTGTTCGGCACTCCGGAGCAGAAGCGGAAGTACCTGCCCCGGCTGGCCCGCGGGGCCATCTCGGCCTTTGCGCTGACCGAAGCCAACGTGGGCTCGGATCCGGCTGGCCTTTCCACCCACGCCGAGCTGTCGCCGGACGGCACGCACTACATCCTGAATGGCGAGAAGTTGTGGTGCACCAACGGCACCGTGGCCGAACTGTTCGTCGTGATGGCGCGGACCTCGGGGAAGCGAATCACCGCCTTCATTGTCGAGGCAGACTGGCCCGGCGTCGAGGTGGTGCATCGGCTCCATTTCATGGGGCTCAAGGGAATCGAGAACGGCGTCATCAGGTTCACCAACGTCAAGGTCCCCGTCGAGAACATCGTCTGGGGAGAAGGCCGTGGCCTGAAGCTGGCCCTGATCACGTTGAACACCGGTCGGCTGACGCTGCCCGCATCCTGCGTGGCCGGCGCCAAGCGATGCCTCGAGATTGTCCGCGCCTGGGCCAACGAGCGGGTCCAGTGGGGCCAGCCCATCGGCAAGCACGACGCCATCGCCCAGAAGATCGGGCGCATGACCGCCGAGACCTTCGCGATGGAGTCGATGAGCGACCTGGCCAGCCTGATGGCCGATCAGGGAAACCGCGATATCCGCCTCGAGGCCGCAATGGCCAAGATGTGGAATACGGAGCTGGGGTGGCGGATCGTCGACGACACCCTGCAGATCAAGGGCGGACGGGGTTACGAGACGGCGGACAGCCTGCGGATGCGCGGAGAGCGGCCCGATCCGGTCGAGCGAATGCTGCGCGACTACCGGATCAATCTGATCTTCGAAGGGTCGAGCGAAATCATGCGGCTGTTCATTGCCCGTGAGGCGGTGGACACGCATCTCAAGGTGGCCGGCGCCCTCATCGACCCCAAGACTCCGGCCGCGGCAAAGCTGAGCGCCCTGGCCAGGGCGGCGGGCTTCTACGCCGTCTGGTATCCCCGGCTGTGGGTTCCCTTCAAAGGCTGGTTCGGTTACGGCGAGTTTGGCCGGCTGGCCGGACATCTCCGGTTTGTGGAGCGGTCCAGCCGGCGACTGGCTCGGACCCTGTTTCACTGCATGGTCCGCTTCGGCCCGCGCCTCGAGAAGAAGCAGGCCGTGCTGGGCCGGCTGGTCGACATCGGGGCCGAGCTGCTGGCGATCTCCGCCACCTGCGCCCGCGCGCAGATGCTCCTCCGGAAAAATCCGTCGCAGACCGGCCCGCGCGAATTGGCCGACGTGTTCAGCCGACAGGCACGCCGCCGGGTCGACCAGAAGTTCAGCGAGGTGTGGGCCAACGACGACGACGTGACGTACCAGACGGCCCGCCATTTCCTGGACGACCACTTCCTCTGGCTGGAGGAGGGAATTGTGGGACACGAGCGTTCCGTGTAATCCGCTGGTGATGGCAGTCCCAGGTCTGGCCGGAAGCGGGGTGAAAGCCCCGCTTCCTTTTTGCTGCTCGCATGCCGCGGTCCGTGGACCTCGGCGGGCTTGCGCGCCTCGAGCGGTCGCCGCAAGTTAGGCGTCCGATGGACGCCACCGATCGAGGCAGCTACCCGATGACCACGTATCAGCTCCGCACTCTGGGACGGTTGGAGCTGGAGCATGAGGGAAGGCTGCTCTTGCCCCGCCGGCGGAAGCTGTTATGCCTGCTGGCTTATCTCGCCCGACATTCAAGCGTCTCCATTCCCCGCGGGCGACTGGCCGCGCTGTTCTGGCCCGAGGCCGGGAGCGCGCACGCCCGCCAATCACTGCGTCAGGCGCTATCAACCCTGCGTGCGGTAGTCGGCGCGGCACTGGCCGTGACCCAGGACTCCGTCACGCTGATGCCAGGTACGGTCGTCCTGGATGCCTCGACCTTCGAAGCTGAGATCGAGGGCGGTCACCTCACTCGAGCGGAGGCGCGCTGGCACGGCGACTTCCTTTCCGAGGAGGACCTAGGCGCAGGCGAGGACCTTCGCGCTTGGTTGGAGGCGGAGCGAGAGTACCTTCGTCAGCGACGAAGTACCCTGGGGAGAGCCCTGGTGAGTGAGGCGGAGTTCCGCGGTGCCTGGCGACGGGCATCCCTTCACGCCGAGCGCTGGAAAGCCGATCTGCCCGGCGACCTGGGAGCTCAGGCCCATCTCAGGCGTCTCCACGCGCTACGGCGACCACGGCCGGGAATGGACGCCGAGACTCCGGGAACGCGCGCTCTCGACATGGTTGGCCGCGAGACGGAGTTTCTCGCCCTCACCTCGCTCTGGCGAACCGTTGAGCAAGGTCAGGCCGGACTGGCCCACATCCATGGCCCGGCGGGAAGGGGCAAGACCCGTCTCACGGAGGAGTTTCTTCACTGGGGAGGAACCCGCCGGCCCAGAACTGTCGTGGTGCGGGCCCAGGGGCAGGCCGGAGTTGAGGGACTCCTGGCCACCGTGTGCCACGCTCCGGGCATCGTCGCCGCACCAGCTACGGCGCTCCGAACCCTCGCGGCCTTCGTGCCGGACTTCGCCGCGCGCTTCCCCGGCCTGCCGGACGGCCCACGCGATCCCGTGCCCATCGCGGTCGTCAGGGCGATCACCGAGCTCGCCGCTGAAGCGCCCGTCATCGTCGCGGTCGACGACGCCGATGCCGCGGATCCGGAGCTCATTGAGGCGCTCGAAGCCATCTGCCGTCAGGGTTGCGACGGAGTGCTGCTGCTCCTCACTTCACGACCGGGGGCCCTCCCGGAAGGTCTTGGCCCGCGACCCGGCGCCAAGACCCACGCCTCCATTCCATTGGCGCCCCTCAAGGCGGAGGATGTCGCCCAGACGCTCGAAATGCTCGGGTGCATCGATCCGGTGGCCCGCCGCCACCTGGCCATGGAGCTCGTGGCCGAAGTCGGCGGCGATCCCTCGGCTCTGATGGAAACGCTGCCCGTACTGGCGAGCCGGGGCGCCTGGCCGGCCAGCGAGCATGACGGGAAGCGGCTGGTCGAAGGTCTTCCGGTCCCGAGATCGATTCGAACCGCTGCCTTCGCCCGGCTTCACGCCTCTTCCGCCGATGCCATGCGAGTGGCCCACGCAGCATCGCTGCTTCCCGAAAGCACGCTGCGCTCCCTCGGTTGTCTCGTCTGCCTCTCCGAGGCGCGGGTGAGCCTTGCGCTGGATGAACTGGTCGCCCGCGGCGTGCTGGTACGTTCATCCGCTCGAGAACCGCTTCGGTTCGAGAGCAGGATGCTGCAGCGTGCCATCCTTGCGGACATGCCGCAAGTCCGTCGCTCTGAGCTGGAACAGCGGCTTCGCACCAAGGGCGCCCGTAAGACGGGATCGAGGTGGATGAGGGCAGCGCGAGCGGCTGCGGCGGTACTCGCGTTGGTGCTGGTGTCCCCGGTCGGGACCGGCGGCCGCGAGCCACTCCCATCCATCGCCGTCACCCGGGTCGAGGCTTCCGCGCCCTCGGAGGCCGATGATCTGGCGGCCACCGTCGACCTGGCTCTGCGCGTGGCCTTCGAGCAGGCGCGGGGCATCCGGCTCATTGATCGACTTCCGCGGCCGAGCACGACGGATCGCGCCCGACGGGCAGGTGCCCGGTTCACCGTCGACGGCAGGATCGATCGCGTCGGTGACGGGCTGCGCCTGCAGCTCGCCCTCCGTGACGCGGCCTACCCCGACTACGTCGCGGCGCGCGCCACCGTGGAGGGGAGCGACGACGAGCTGGCCTTGCTGGCCGCGAAGGCAACCACCAAGCTGTTCCCCCGGGATGCGGACGGGTACCTGTCCAGCCTGCGCGCGGCCCGATCCCGATCCCTGTCGGCGCTCCGCAGCTACCTGACAGGCATCCGTTTGGGGCAGCGACGTCAGTTCGCACTGGCGGAGGCCGAGCACAGCCGGGCGGTCCGGCTGGATCCGATGTTTGTGGCCGCCTGGCACGCGCTGGCGAGCGCCCGCATGCGAAGGGGCCGACTCGACTCCGCGGCCGCGGCCTTTCGAGAAGGGGTTCGGCGTGCCGAGGGCGCTGGCGATCCGGAGTTTCGCGCGGACCTCGCGGAGATCGAAGCCCCGCTCAGGGCGCTGGACAACGGGATTCCTTAGATTTATCCCCTGGGCCGGCAGCACAAGGCAGCCTTTCCCGACACCAGCGGAGCGGGGCAAGTTCCCCCGTAGGAATCGTATGGCCATCGCTGAAGGACGCACCCTCCCCTTCGTGGGACCCGAGCAGATTGACGTCGCTGTCCTGGAGACCTTTCCCTACAGCGGTCCGGAGCAGGAGATCACCACCGAAACGGGGGAGTTCAGTGCGGTTTGTCCGTACAGCGGCCTGCCGGACTTCGGGAAGTTGATCGTCCGTTATGTGCCGGCCAGGAAGTGCGTGGAGCTCAAGAGCCTCAAGTACTACGTGATCAGCTACCGCAACGTGGGGATCTTTCAGGAGCACGCCACCGCCAGGATTGCCGAAGACCTGCAGCGGCTGCTCGAAGCGCGGCGGCTCGAGGTGCAAACGGTCTACAACCCCCGCGGTGGCTTTCTGACGACCTGCACCGTGCGGCTCCCCGGGGACTAGGGCGCGGGCCCGACCGACCCGCGCCACCCCCCGAGATTCCCTATTTCACTGCGAGCCCCGGCGACGGCTTTCCGACTTCCGGCGGAGTCACGGGCGTGCGTTCTCCACGGGGAAGCAGGTCTGGGAGATTGGCGAGTTCATAGGCCGTTACGGCCATCACGGCGGAGGCCTGTTTCAGGTCCCCTGCAACCGCGTGCTCGTAGGTGTCGGCCTGAGAGTGGTGGGTGTGGTTGTAGCCCCGGCCCTCCTGATCGAAGTTGAACGCCGGAACGCCGTAGGGAACGAACGAGAGGTGGTCGGTACCACCCTTCCTTGCGTCACGCACCCCAGTCGCACCGAGCGAACTCACCGGGGCAAGCAGGTCCTTCCACAGCTGTTCGAACTCGTTCCTGCCCTGCAGGGCCTGCCCGGTGATCATTCCCGTCCCGTTGTCCAAAACGAGGATGGCCTGCACGCTGTCCAGGTCGGCGGCGTGCTGAGCCGCGTAGGCGCGAGAGCCGAGCAGCCCCTCCTCCTCGCCGGTGAACAGGATGAATCGGATCGTCCGCTTCGGCGTGAGCCCCGACTGGGCCAGGACGCGAGCCGCCTCGAGAACTACCATGGCGCCTGTCCCGTTATCGGTCACGCCCGTGCCGAGGTCCCAGCTGTCCAGATGCGCGCCCAGGATCACGACTTCGCCTGGCTTCTCGCTGCCTGGAATCTCCGCCACAGTGTTCCACTGGTGGACTGGCGTCTTGCCGAAGCTGTTGTCGACGCGACCGGCGACCCGCGGCGTGATGCCCTGCTCGATCAGACGGTCGAACATGGCATAGTCCTCATGGGCAATGACCACGTTGGGAAGCGGTGACACGCTGTTCGGCGAACCGCTCATGGTCATCAATCCGAATTCCTTCGCGCCATCCGTAAGGATGCCGAGGGCGCCCGCCTTCTTCAGCAGATAGGGCCGATCGATCGCGAACTGTTGCCGAGCCTTTCGGCCAGCCTCCGTCGTGTCCCGCGGCCCTGCGAAGAACTGCCGGCGGGCCTCCCGCATCGCCGCGCTATCCTCGGCCGTCATCGGTGGCCCGTCCGAATTCCAGACCATGGCTGGGGGCCGAAGCAGCAACCAGGCGCCACGCGCGTGACGCGCGTAGACGGCAATGCTCTCCGGCGTCGAGGCATCAATCCGAACCACGGGGCCGACCAGAGTCTTCCCACCTGTCCCCGAAGTCCAGGCCCAACTCTGCGCCACGAGGTTCCGTGGGAACGGAGCAAGAATGCGGAAGGACGTTGACCCCCTGGCCCAGGTAATCCCGAAGCTCCAGGGCTCGAGGTGCGTCGTAAGCCCGTACGCCTTGAACTGTTGGGCCGTCCACTCGTTCGCGTTGTGGGCCGCGGCCGAGCCGGTGAGTCGTGGACCGATCACGTCACCGAGGTGTTCGAGGTTGGCCATGACCTGCGAGTGGTCCATCGCCTCGGAGATCAGGCGACCAGCGCCGGTGGTGTCGACGGTGTACTGCGCTCGGGCCATGCGCGGGCCCAGCAGGCCAAGAGCCAGCACCGCGAGCATCGAAGGATGATGTTTCATGGAGCACTCCCTGTCGCCGCCCTGGTAGGCGGTCGTGAATTGAACCTGGTCGGTCCTACCCTCCCCGGAGATCAGGGAAATCCTCCTCCCAGAACTCCCCCGGCACTCGCGGAGGAAGTCCGTTCTCAAAGCGCGCTGATTCCTGATGGCGAAGCTCGCTCCGGCGAATCTTGCCCGATATGGTCTTCGGCAGGGTCGAGAACTCCACTCGCCGGATGCGCTTGAAGGGAGAGACGTGTTCTCGAATATGCCGGAAGATGGCCAGCGCCGACTCCGCCGTCGGCTCCCAGCCCTCGGCCAGAACAATGAACGCCTTCGGGACGGCGAGACGCACGGCATCCGGGCTGGGCACGACCGCCGCTTCCGCGACTGCCGGGTGCGTGATCAGCGCGCTCTCCAGCTCGAAGGGCGAGACCCGGTAGTCGGCCGACTTGAAGACGTCATCCGCCCTGCCGATGAAGGTAAAGGTCCCCGCGCCATCCCGCCGCGCCACGTCGCCCGTGCGATAGAAGCCTCCGGCCGTCACCTCGCCCGTCCGGCGGGGATCGTCCTCGTAGCCCACCATCAGTCCGGTCGGCCAGGGCCTCAATTCAATGGCGATCTCCCCCTCGGCTGTCTCCCGGCTCTGGTGGTCCAGGAGCACGATGCGATACCCCGGGAGAGCGCGCCCCATGGAGCCGGGTGTGAGCGGCTGTCCGGGCGCATTGCCGATCTGCGCGGTAGTCTCGGTCTGCCCGTAGCCGTCGCGGACGTCGATGTCCCAGGCGCGCTGAACCGTGTCGATCACCTGGGCGTTCAGCGGCTCCCCCGCGCTCACCGCGGATGTCAGCTTGACCGGCCAGGCCGCGAGGTCCTCCTGGACCAGGAGGCGCCATACGGTTGGTGGCGCGCAAAGCGAGGTCACCCGATGGCGGACGATGACGCCGAGCGTCTGCGCCGCCTGGAAGCGCCGCACCGCATGCACGAACACGGTAGCGCCGGCATTCCATGGCGCGAAGAAGGAGCTCCACGCATGCTTGGCCCAGCCGGGCGAGGAGATATTGAAGTGGACATCGCCGGGCCGGAGACCGAGCCAGTACATCGTCGATAAGTGTCCAACGGGGTAGCTGTGCGCCGTATGGAGAACCAGCTTGGCCTGGGCTGTCGTGCCGGAGGTGAAGTACAACAGATAGGGATCCGCGCTGGTCGTCCGGCCGTCCGTCACGAAATCGTCGGAGGCCTCGTACGCATCCTCGAAAGGCACCCAGCCCCGCGCCGAGCCGCCCACGACCACACGCGTGGCCTCGAACGCCACCTGGGTGAACTTGTCGACGACTTCCACGCTGGCGACCACCGCTGACACCCGTCCACGCGTCAGCCGATCGATCAAGTCGTCACGCCCAAGCAGCGTGGTCGAGGGGATCACCACGGCGCCCAGCTTGAGCGCGGCCAGCATAGTCTCCCAGAGCGGAACCACGTTCCCCAGCATGAGCAGGATCCGGTCCCCGCGACGGATGCCGAGAAGTCGCAGGTAATTCGCGACCTGATTGGATCGCACGCTCAACTCGAGGAAGGAAAGGCTGGTCTCCGCACCGTCCTCGGCCACGATCCTGAGAGCAGTCCGCTCCTCGCCTGCGGCAAGCGCGTCGAAGTAGTCCACGGCCCAGTTGAATCCGGGAAGATCGGGCCACCGAAAGTCGCGCGTGGCCGTGTCGGGATCCTCACGATGCGCGAGCAGGAAATCGCGGGCCTTCAGGAAGGCGGCGAGCCCACTCACGCGAGCGTCCCTCCGACCAGCCGCGTCGCCACCTTTCGAAGCCGCTCCCGGTCGGCGAGGCGCTCCCGCCATTCCCAGGGAATCGCGTCCTCGCCGTCACGCGTTCCCATCAGGCCCCCCGCGGCGGCGAGAGACGCGGGTCCCGGGCCGGTCGAGGACAGCCAGATCAGCCCCCGCTCGAAGCTCGGCTCGTGATAGGCCAGCCATAACACCGCCTCCACCCCCGACGTCGGGTCAGCCGCGGCACCTTCCGCCGGCGCGAGGTCGGTCCGACGCTCCGCCGGCACCCGGCGCAGGGCCGCGAGCAGGTCGGGGGGCGCACCATTCTCGCGCAGCGCTTCCAGGACGTCCCCGATGAAGTCGCGCCGCCCGGAGAGAAAGCACGCCGCCGTCACGTTGATGGCGACGGCGCCCCAGGCGACCCGCTCGTCGGGATGGGTCAGGGCGGCGGTGTGATACGTGCCGCTCACCAGGTTTGCGGGTTGGCCCGCGCTCTTGAGGGCGACGGGCAGACACCACGAGATTACCTCAATGTCGGAGAGGGTCGCGGGTGCCATCACTGGGGCGTCGTGCCGTCGGATATGTTCGAGCGCCATGCGCGTCCACTGCCCCAAACCTCGCCCATCGACCTCCGCCCATTCCGCCCAACGATGCGCCAGGCGCCGGAGGTCCACTTCAGAGGTGAGCAACTCCTCGGCGAGAATGACGGTCAGCGCGTTCCGGGGATCGAGCGCGGCTGCTACCGGCCCGGCCCCTGATGGCACGGTGACCGGTTCCGCGAGCGCACCGCCAACGGCGGCACCGAGCAGGGCCCCCCTGGCGCGTTGCGAGAGATCGGGAGCAATCATGGGCTCACTGGGCGAGGACCCGATTGGCCGCCGCCTCAAGCGGCAAGGAAGCGACCGGTGGCGGCCCCTAAGGTAACCCGTCAGATGGAGATCGCGCCAAGCGGAAGTCGGGCGGGCGGGCTCGGCCGTCTCACCCCCTACCTCGCGGCCCTGTTCTTCGCGCTCGCGCTGTGGGGGATTCATCACGCCCTCACTGGAGTCCGGTATCGGGCGCTGTGGCAGGCGATCCTCTCCCTCTCCACCGGCCAGGTGGCATTCGCCGTCCTATTGACGGTCCTCGGGTACGTCGCCCTCACCGGTTACGATGCCCTCGCCCTCCGCTACGTCGGGCAGCCCCTCGATTACCCGCGAATCGGGCTGGCCTCGTTCATCTCCTTCGCCTTCAGCAACAGTGTGGGCCTTGCCCTCCTCACGGGGGCGTCAGTGCGAACCAGGCTGTACTCCTCCTGGGGTCTTCCCACGCCGGTCATCGGCCGCATCGTGGCGTTCGGCGCGGCCACGCTCTGGGTCGGCGTACTGGCGGTCGCGGGGTTGGCGCTCGTGCTGGAGCCAAGCACCATCGCGCCACTTCTCGGGGCGCCGGCCTGGGGGGCCAGCGTGGCCGGCGGCGTTGCGCTCGCAACCGTGGTCTTCTACCTGCTCTGGTGCGCGCGCTGGCGCCGGCCCGTGGTCGTGCGAGGCTGGATCTTCGAGCCCCCCTCGCTCCTGATCGCGGCGGGCCAACTCGTGGTCTCGGCTCTGGAGTGGCTGGCGGCCGCGGGGGTGCTGTTCGCGCTGATCCCCGGAGATCCCGGGTTCTCCTATCCGGCGTTCGCCGGCATCTTCGTCGTGGCTCAGGGGCTGGGACTGGCGAGCCACGTCCCGGGAGGGCTGGGCGTCTTCGAAGGTACGATGCTGGTCCTGGTGGGCCAACGCGTTCCCGTCAGCGGGCTGGCCGGAGCATTGATCGCGTTTCGGGCCCTCTATTACCTGTTGCCGCTCCTGAGCGCCAGCGTCCTGATGGCGGGGGCCGAGGGATTGCGCCATCGACACCAGTTAGGGCGCGCCTCCACGGTGGTCGCCCGCCTCGTGCCGGTATTCGCCGCGCCGGCCCTCGCCGTTGGGGTGTTCGCCACGGGGACCATCCTGCTTCTCTCGGGCGCAACCCCGGCGTCGGCCTGGCGACTCCGGATCCTGCGAGGCCTGCTTCCGTTGCCAATTCTCGAGGCCTCGCACTTCATCGCCAGCCTGGCGGGAGCGGGCCTCGTGCTGGTCGCCTATGGTCTCTACCGACGGATGAGCGCGGCGTGGGCCCTCACCGCGGTTCTGCTGGCCACCGGTGCCGTCACCTCCCTGCTCAAGGGCCTCGACTACGGAGAGGCGGTCGTGACGGCGGTCGCGCTGCTGGCCCTCCTCCCCGCCAAGGGGCGCTTCTACCGCCGCAGCTCGCTCCTCGCCGAGCCATGGACACCGGGGTGGATCGTGGCGGTGGCGGTCGCGCTTGCGACATCGGTATGGCTGGGCTTCTTCGCGTACCGCCACGTGGAGTACTCGAACGATCTGTGGTGGCAATTCGCCTTTGGGGCGGACGCTCCACGCTTCCTCAGGGCGACCGTCGGAGCGCTCAGCCTCGGGCTGGGCGTCGCGCTCTATCGGCTGCTCCGGCCGGCCCGGATCGAGAGCGCGGTGCCCTCGGCTCCGGACCTGGAGCGGGCCGCCGGGATCATCGCCCGCCAATCCGCTGCTTCCGCCAACATCGCGCTGCTTGGCGACAAGACCCTCCTCTTCAATGACGCGGCGACTGCCTTCCTGATGTTCGGGATCCAGGGGCGAAGCTGGATCGCCCTGGGCGACCCGGTTGGAAGCGAGGACGACGCGGCCGAGCTTGCCTGGCGATTCCGAGAGCTCGCGGACCGTGGCGGCGGCTGGCCGGTGTTCTACCAGGCCAGCCGCCACCATCTGCCGATCTATCTCGAGCAGGGCCTTACCCTGCTCAAGATCGGGGAGACGGCCCGGGTGGCGCTCCCGACCTTCACGCTCGAGGGCAGCTCCCGCGCGCGCTTCCGCAACTGGCGGAATGCCTGCGAGCGCGCCGGGTGCCGGTGCGAGGTGCTCCCTGCGGGCGCCAGCGAGACAATCGGAGACGACCTGCAGCGCGTGTCGGACGACTGGCTCGCGGCGAAGCGGGCCCGCGAGAAGCGGTTTTCGCTGGGCTCGTTCTCCCGCCCGTATCTGCGGCATTTCCCCATCGCGGTGGTCCGCCAGGGTGACCGCATGGTCGCCTTCGCGTCTCTGTTCATGACCGACACGCGGGAGGAGCTGACGGTGGACTTGATGCGCTACGCCTCCAACGCTCCACCCAACGTGATGTCATACCTGTTTGTTCAACTGATGCTGTGGGGACGCGCGGAGGGATTCCAGTGGTTCGACCTGGGGATGGCCCCTCTGGCCGGCCTCGAGAGCCGGGCTCTGGCTCCACTCTGGAACCGCATCGGCTCGTTCGTGTTCCGGCAAGGGGAGAGCTTCTACAACTTTCGCGGCCTCCGGGAGTACAAGGACCGCTTCGACCCGGTCTGGGACCCGCGCTACCTCGCCTCGCCGGGGGGCTTCGCCTTGCCATTCATCATGACGGACATCGCGGCGTTGATCGGCGGTGGGCTCAAGGGAGTCTTCGCCAAGTGATCCGTTCCCTGCTACTGGCCACCGCGGCCCTGATCCCCCCGGCGCACCTCGCCTCGAACCATACGCTGACCTTTGGCGTCTTTGGCAGGGTCACGGTCTACCGCCCCAGCGGCGCGCCGACCGCGGTCGCCCTCTTCTTTTCCGGAGATGGCGGCTGGACTGAGGGAGTGGTGGACATGGCACGCGCGATCAGCGGTGACGGGGTCCTGGTCCTCGGCGTCGATACACCGGGTTACCTCCGGCGGCTCGATGCGAGCCATCCCGTGTGTGTTTCCTTTGCGGAGGCCGCGGAAGCGCTGAGTCAGTACGCGGAAAAGGCGCTCGGGCTCCTCCACTACCAACCACCCATGCTCCTCGGGTACAGCTCGGGCGCTGGCCTGGTCTACGCCGCACTGGCCCAGGCGCCCGACAACACCTTTCAGGGCGCCGTCAGTATCGGATTCGATCCACTCCTCCCGACCCGGACGCCCGCCTGCGAGCGGAACGGGCTCCGGAGCCAGGCCGGACCCAAGGGGCGCGGCCGACTGGTTTCGCGGGTGCTTCGGCTCCCGGCACCGTGGATCGTCCTGCATGGTGAGCTGGATCGGGTGTCGCCCATCGATTCGGCGCGGGCGTTCGTCGCTTCGGTTCGGGGAGGCGAATTGGAGCCCCTGCCGTCGGTGGGGCACGGGTTCTCGAAGCAGAGCGCCTGGCTTCCTCGGCTCATAGCGGCGGTACGCCGCCTGTCCCCATCGCCCTCCACCGCGGACACCACCCAGGGAAGCCTCGGCGACCTCCCACTGGTGACGCTCCCGGTGCCACCGGCGCCAGGTGCCCGCCCCTATTTCGCCCTCGTCCTGTCCGGCGACGGCGGATGGGCCAGCATCGACAAGCAGATTAGCGAGCAGCTGGTGGCCGAGGGTGTCCCCACCGTCGGACTCAACTCCCTGCAGTACTTCTGGAAGAAGCGCTCGCCCGATGAGATCGCCGCCGATCTCGCGCGCATCATTCGACACTACCAGGCTGCCTTTGACCGCCCGAGCCTGATCCTGGTGGGCTATTCGCGAGGCGCCGATGTCCTGCCGCTCATGGCCAGCCGGCTGCCTTCGGACCTGCTCGACCAGGTTCGCCTGCTCGCCTACCTCGGCCTCGAGCGCGAAACGGACCTAGAGTTTCGCTTGGGCGACTGGCTGGGCGCGCGGCACCAGGGCACCTACCGCCTGCTCCCGGAGCTGGAGAAGCTCCGGGGCCGTCCCATGCTGTGCATCTTCGGCGAGCAGGAGCGAGGCAGCCTCTGCCCTGAGCTTCCAAGCGGATTGGCGGAGAAGGTCGAACTCGCGGGCGGCCACCACTTCGGCGGAGACTACCGGGCGCTGGTGCAGCTGATCCTCGACCACGTGCGCTAGTCGCGTCCGCGGCCTGCCCCTGGCCCCACTCGCCCCGCCATTTCCCTGTCCCCATCGGGCACGCTATCTTTTTTCTCCCCGCGGCGCTTAGGACCCTGCCCTGAGGAGCTTGGCGTGCCCAAAGACTCGCTTATCATCACCGACAACCGCACCGGCAAATCCTACGAGCTTCCCGTCACCGAGGGATGCATCAAGGCGGCGGACCTGCGTCAGATCAAGGTCAATGACGATGATTTCGGACTCATGGCCTATGATCCGGCATACCTCAACACCGCGAGCTGCCGGAGCGCGATCACCTTCATTGACGGGGATAAGGGAATCCTCCGATATCGGGGGTACCCAATTGAGCAGCTCGCAGAAAAGGCAAGCTTTCTGGAGGTGGCGTACCTGCTCTTCGAGGGGGAACTCCCCACCAAGGCCCAGCTCGAGAAGTGGGAGACCGACGTCCGGTCCCACACCTACGTCCATACCAACATCATCAAGTTTCTGGAGGGCTACCGGTACGATGCGCACCCGATGGGCGTCCTGCTAGGCGCGACGGCAGCTCTCTCGACCTTCTATCCCGATGCCAAGCACATCGAGGACTCGGCTTGCCGGTACCTGCAGCGCGTCCGCCTGATGGCGAAGCTCCCGACCATCGCCGCGTTCGCGTTCCGCCACAGTCGGGGACTCCCGTTCGTCTTTCCGCGGAACGACCTCTCGTATATCGGCAACTACGTGAACATGACGTTCGAGATCGGCGGGAAGCACGAGCCCAATCCGGTTCTGCAGCGGGCCCTCGAGATCCTGCTGATCCTCCATGCCGACCACGAGCAGAACTGCTCGACCAGCGCCGTACGGGCGGTCGGATCCTCACACGTGGACCCGTTCTCGGCGGTCTCCGCCGGCATCGCCGCGCTGTACGGCCCGCTGCACGGGGGTGCCAACGAGGCCGTTCTGACGATGCTGGACGAGATCGACGACAAGAAGAACATTCCGGCCTTCATCGCGACGGTGAAGGAGGGGCACGGCCGGCTGATGGGGTTCGGGCATCGGGTGTACAAGTCCTATGATCCGCGGGCCAAGCTGATCAAGAAGGTGGCGTACGACGTCTTCGAGCAGACCGGCCTGAATCCCAAGCTGGAGATCGCCCTCGAACTCGAGCGGATCGCGCTCGAGGATGACTACTTCATCAAGCGCAAGCTCTACCCGAATGTCGACTTCTACTCGGGCCTGATCTACCAGGCGATGGGGTATCCGACCGATTATTTCACGGTGCTCTTCGCCATGGGGCGGCTTCCTGGCTGGGTGGCCCAGTGGGAGGAGATGCTGCGCGACAAGGAGCAGAAGATCGCCCGGCCGCGTCAGATCTACATCGGCTACGAGGAACGGGAATTCGTCCCCATGGCCATGCGTGGCAACGGGAAGTGACGCCGTCCCAGATCTGGCAAGAGACCACGGGCGGGCCGCCGTGAGCGGCGGCCCGACCAACGAGAGCGAGCTCGAGGAGCGCCTGTCGCGCCCCACCCCGGAGCTCATCGAGGTCCTCCGGCGACACGCGGGGGACCTTCTGATTCTGGGAGCGGGGGGAAAGATGGGCCCGACGCTGGCGGTGATGGCGCGACGGGCGCTCGGCCCGGCGCACGAAGTCATCGCCGTGTCCCGTTTCTCGAACCCGGCGGCGCGCGAGCGCCTGGGAGCCGCGGGCGTCAGAACGATCGAGGGGGACCTCCGGGATCCCGAGACGGTGGGTCGGCTCCCCGATGCCCCGCACATCGTCTTCATGGCCGGCCAGAAGTTCGGCACGGAGAGAGCGCCGCGGGACACCTGGGTGATGAACGTGGTCGTCCCAGGATACGTGGCGTATCGATTCCCCCGGCGCCGCCTTGTCGTGTTCTCCACCGGGAACGTCTACCCGCTGGCCCCGGCCGGCTCCCCCGGGCCGTCCGAGGCCGACCCCGTGGGCCCCATTGGCGAGTACGCGCAAAGCTGCCTGGCCCGGGAGCGGATCTTCGAGGACGCCGCGGATCGGCTGGGGACATCGGTTGCCATCGCGCGGCTCAACTACGCAATCGACCTGCGCTACGGGGTGTTGCTGGATATCGGTCGCCGGGTTCTTGCAGGTGAGCCCGTCCCGGTGGCGATGGGGTATGTCAACGTCATCTGGCAGGGCGATGCCAACGACAGGGCCCTCCGTTGCCTGGCACTCGCCAGCCGGCCGCCGACAATCGTCAACGTTACCGGCGAGAAGATCGGCGTGCGCCAGCTGGCCCAGGAGTTTGGGCGTCGGCTCGGTCGCCCACCCCGCTTCGCGGGGACGGAGGCCGCCGACGCCCTGCTGAGCGACGCCTCCCGCTCCCTGCAGCTGTTTGGGCCTCCCCTGGTGGACCTCGACACCATGATCGAGTGGACCAGCGAGTGGCTTCTCGCCGGAAGGCCCACGCTCGACAAGCCGACTCGGTTCGAAGCCCGCGACGGGCAGTTCTGACGGATTCCCCCCCCGGGTGAGGCTCGCCAGCCGCCGGATGCCGACGTAGGCTTTGGCATGTGCTCACTCCGCACGCATCTGCTCGCCGGACAGGTCATTCCCGCGCATCCCCTCGCGCTGACCTCGAACCGCCGACTCGACGAGCGCCACCAGCGAGCGCTGACCCGCTACTACCTGGCCGCCGGAGCCGGCGGGATCGCGGTCGGCGTCCATACCACGCAGTTCGAGATCCGGGACCCGGCCTACAACCTGTTCGAACCGGTCCTCGCGCTCGCGGCCGAGACCGTGGCCGCCGACCTCTCCGTGCGGCCGCGCCCGTTCGCGAAGATCGCCGGCGTCCTGGGCCGGAGGCGGCAGGCGGTCCGCGAGGCGGAGCTCGCCGCCCGGCTCGGGTACGACGCGGTCCTCCTCTCCCTCGCGGCGTGGCCGGACGATAGCGACGGAGCCATGCTCGAGCACTGTCGCGAGGTCGCGGGCGTGCTCCCGCTGTTCGGGTTCTACCTTCAGCCGGCGGTCGGCGGACGGGTCCTGAGCTACGGCTTCTGGCGCGGGCTGGCCGACATCCCCGGGGTGATCGCGATCAAGATCGCGCCGTTCAACCGCTACCAGACACTGGACGTGGTGCGGGCGGTAAGCGACGCGGGACGGGACGACATCGCCCTCTACACCGGCAACGACGATCACATCGTCCACGATCTTCTGTCCCGCCCCCGGTTCGGGGGCCGGGAGCGGCGGATCGTCGGTGGGCTGCTCGGTCAGTGGGCGGTGTGGACCCGAACCGCGGTGGCGATGCTGGCTTCGTTGCACCGGCTGGCGCCGGAGACACCGATCGACCCGGCCTGGCTCCGGACCGCCGCGGCTCTCACCGACGCCAACGCGGCCCTGTTTGATGCGGCGCATGGATTCCGCGGCTGTCTGCCCGGCATTCACGAGGTCCTGCGTCGGCAAGGGCTGCTGGCCGGGCGCTGGTGCCTGGATCCCGGCCTGGAGCTCTCGCCCGGTCAGCTCGCAGAAATCGACCGAGTGCTCGCGGCCTATCCCGACCTTGCCGACGACGCCTTTGTGGCCGAGCACCGGGAGGAATGGCTGGGGTAGCGACAAGCACTTGCGAGGTGGATATCGCTATGATATCATTGTGATATTACCTCAACCGGGAGTGACGGTGATTCGCGAAATCGAACGCAAGGCGGCGTCGGGCGGGGTCATGCTGGTCCTCCTCCTTGCCGCCACGGCCGTGATCGTGCTGGGCTTTGTGGGGGCCGCGCGCACGGGCAACGGGGCGCAGGCGGTGCTGATGGCGGTCCTGGCGGTGGTGGTCCTGATCCTCTGGACGGGGCTCTTCACGGTGCAGCCGGGGCAGGCACGGGTGCTCCAACTGTTCGGCGGGTACGTCGGCACAGTGCGTCAACCCGGGCTCCGCTGGGCCAATCCCTTCTATTCCAAGAGGACGATCTCGCTTCGGGTGCGGAACTTCGAGACGTCCAAGCTCAAGGTGAACGATCACAATTCGAACCCCATCGAGATCGGCGCCGTGGTGGTCTGGCAGGTGACGGACACGGCGGAGGCCATGTTCGAGGTCGACAACTACGAAGAGTATGTTCACGTCCAGAGCGAGTCCGCCCTGCGCGGCCTCGCCAACCAGTATCCGTACGATGCCCACGAGGAGAACCAGCGTTCCCTTTCGGTCAACACCCAGGAGGTTGCCGAGCAGCTGCAGATCGAGATTCAGGCCCGGCTCGCCAAGGCCGGCGTCAAGGTCAACGAAGCCCGGGTGAGCCACCTTGCGTACGCCCCGGAGATCGCTGGAGTGATGCTCCGCCGGCAGCAGGCCACGGCCATCATCGCCGCCCGTCAGAAGATCGTTGACGGGGCGGTCGGCATGGTCGAACAGGCGCTGGAGCAGCTGAGCCAGCGCCAGATCGTCCATCTCGACGAGGAGCGGAAGGCCACGATGGTGAGCAACCTGCTGGTGGTGCTGTGCTCCGAGCAGGCAACGCAGCCGGTGGTCAATACCGGCTCGCTGTACTGATGGCCGAACGAAAGGCGTTCCTGCTGCGCGTCGAACCGGACCTCTACTCGGCGCTGCAGCGGTGGGCGGCGGACGACCTGCGCTCCCTGAACGGGCAGATCGAATTCGTGCTGCGCCGGGCACTTGAGCAAGCGGGGCGCCTCAAGCCTCCCGGCAGCCGTCCCGGCGCGGGCCGGTAACCGGGAGCCGGACCCGGCCTGCCGGATATACTTGACTAGTCAAGCAATTCATGTTAGTCTGGTTCCATGGCCACGAAGCCTGAATCGGTTCAAGGGGAGATCAAACAGTCCCGGCCGTTCCGGTCTCCCGGGCAGGAGGCGCTGGTCGCCCTGCTCAAGACCACGGACCTGATCCGCCGAGAGGCCGGAGTCCGGATCGAGGCGGAAGGAATCACCCTGCAACAGTACAACGTGCTCCGGATCCTCCGGGGCGCCGGCCGGGACGGGTTGCCGACCCTCGAGATAGCCACGCGCATGATCGAGGCCGCGCCGGGCATCACGCGACTCCTGGACCGGCTGGAGCGGAAGCGACTGGTCGCCCGCGAGCGCTGCCCTACTGATCGCCGGCAGGTCACCTGCCGGATCACCAAGGCGGGGCTCGCCATGCTGGGCCGCCTGGACCCCGTGGTCGACCGGTCGGACCAGGAGCTGCTGGGCACGCTCGACCAGAAGGAGATCCGCCAACTGACGGCGCTGCTGGATCGGGTTCGCGCCGGGGTGCGCCGCCGGCCGTAGCGCGACGTCGAGCTGACGCGCGCGGCGACCGTTACTTGATTAGTCGATTATTGATTACTGTAGCATTAACCTGATACGATCTGTAAGGAGGGGAGTCATGACGGCACCGACCATTTCACCACCTATCGCGTTACAACACCGGCAGCGCGCAAGCGGAGGACTGTCCATGCTCGCACGACTGCTCAAGACGGATCGAGACCGCGCGGCGCTCGTCGCGCGGGTGGGGCTCGGCCTGGTGATGTTCCCGCATGGGGCGCAGAAGCTGTTTGGGTGGTTCGGCGGCTACGGCGTGAGTGGCACGATCGGGTTCTTCAACCAGCAACTGCACATTCCGGCCCTGTTCGGCTATCTCGCGATTGCGGCCGAGGCGCTGGGAAGCCTCGGCCTGGTGCTCGGGCTACTCAGTCGAGTGGCGGCGTTCGGCATCCTCTGCAACATGCTGGCGGCCGTCTTGCTCGTGCACCTGCACAACGGCTTCTTCATGAACTGGACGGGCAAGGCCGCGGGGGAAGGATTCGAGTACCACATCCTCGCCATCACGCTGGCGCTGATCGTGTTGATCCGGGGTGGAGGTGCCGCATCTCTGGATGGGCTCTTGAGCCGCGAGAAATAACGCCCGCTTGAGCGGACTGGGGGGCCGGTTCCGCTACGACCGGACCCCCTCAGCCTCGCCGGCGCCGACCGGGGCGGCGGCCCCGGCCCCTTCCCCGGGCAGCTCCTCGCCCTCGAGATACGTGTACCCCTCGAGGCCGGCCACGTAGTCGGCGATGAACTGATTGGCCTCGTGCCGGGGAAGATCCCTGGCCGCGGTCACCTTCCGTCGAAACGTGGTTAGCAGGTCAGCCGGCTGGAACTGCACGTAGTTGAGCACCTCGGTGACGGTATCGCCGTGCACCATGTCGGTGATCTCGTAGCCCGCGTCGGTCAGGCGGACGTGAACGGCGTTGGTGTCCCCGAAGAGATTGTGGAGGTCGCCCAGGATTTCCTGATAGGCGCCGGTGAGGAAGATGCCGAGGAGGTAGGGCTCGTCGTCCCGGATCGGGTGCAGCTCGAGAGACGGCTTGCCCTTGCGCCCGCCCACGAAGCGATCGATGACACCGTCCGAGTCGCAGGTGATGTCCTGGATCGTCCCGCGCCGTGAGGGCTGCTCATCCAAACGGTGGATAGGCATGATCGGAAACAGCTGATCGATAGCCCAGTTGTCGGGAAGGGACTGAAAGACCGAGAAGTTGCAGAAGTAGCGATCGACCAGAGTGGATTCCAGGTCGGCCCAGAGTTCGGGATGCTCTCCCTTCTCCTGCTCGATCAGGCGCGCCAGCCGGTTCATCGTCGCGAGATACAGCTGCTCGGCGTTGGCCCGGTCGCGAAGCGACAGCACCCCGCTGGCGAAGAGTTCCTGGGCCCGTTCCTTCCCGAAGGCCGCGTCGTGGTGGACCTCCGCCAGCCGTTCCGGCGCGATCGACTCGAGGTTCTCTCTCAACTCGATCAGGATCGGGTGCGGGTCCACGCCGAGGTCCGGGATGGCCGGGTCGCTCTGCGATTCGACATCCGTGACATTGACCAGAAGAAGCGAGTGGTGGGCCGTAATGGCGCGGCCCGACTCGGAGATGAGGTGGGGCATCGGCACGCCCTCGGCGCGACAGACCGTACCGAGAGTGTAGACGACGTCGTTGGCGTACTCCCGCATGGAGTAGTTCATGCTGGCGGGTCGGGTCGACCGCGAGCCGTCGTAGTCGACGCCCAGGCCGCCCCCCACATCCACGTGGGTCAGGCCGAACCCCATCTTCCGCAGCTCGACGTAGAAGCGGGCGATCTCTTCGAGCCCGGCCTTGATGTACTGGATGTCCGGGATCTGGCTGCCCAGGTGAAAGTGCACCAGGCGGAGAACGTCCTTCCGGCCGGCCGCCTCGAGCTTGTCGAGGACCTTCATGAGCTCCATGGCCGAGAGTCCGAACTTGGACTTCTCGCCACCGCTCTTGGCCCAGCGCCCGGATCCCTCGGTCGCCAGCTTGACCCGGACCCCCATGGTCGGCGTGAGCGCCAGCTCGTCGGCGACCTTGAGGAAGGTCTCCACCTCTGAGAGCTGCTCGACGACGATGAACACGGTATGGCCCAGCTTCTGGCCCATCAGGGCCAGCCGCATGTACTCCTCGTCCTTGTAGCCGTTGCAGACGATAATCGGCTGGGTGCTCTCGGTAATCCCCAGCACCGCCTGAAGCTCGGGCTTCGACCCGCACTCGAGCCCCACGCCCAAGGGGGTACCGAACTCGACAATTTCCTGCACCACGTGCCTCTGCTGGTTCACCTTGACGGGATAGACGGTGGTATAGCGCCCATCATAGCCGAACTCGGCGATGGCGTTCTGGAACTGGGTTGCCAGGGTCTGGATGCGGGCCCGCAGGATGTCCGAGAAGCGGAGCAGGAGAGGCAGCCCCACACCCTGGGCGTTGAGATCCATGGCAAGCTGAAAGAGATCCAGCCCGCGCTTGGGATTCCCATCGGGATGGACGGTGACCCGCCCTTCGGGATTGACTCGGAAGAACCCGAGCCCCCATCCCTGCATGTTGTAGAGCTTTTCCGAGTCCTTGGTGGACCAGTGGCTGGCGGCGATGGAACTCCTCCGGATTCTGCAGTGCGGGAAAAGTCTAGCCGGGGTGGAGGGCCCCCTCAAGGACCCGGCGGGCGGCTGCCGGCCGGCACGCGGCGGCGGGGGCCGGGGCTCTGTTAGTATTCGGCATGTCCTGGTCCATCCGTCTGGCCCGCATCATGGGGACCGACGTGAAGGTGCACTTCACGTTCGTGCTCCTCCTGGCATTCCTCTACCTTGGCACGCGCAACTCGCAGGGGCCGGAGGAGGCGCTGACGACGCTGGTCTTCTTCCTGGCCCTCTTCCTCTGCATCCTGCTCCATGAGTTCGGGCACATCCTCATGGCGCGCCGGTTCGGCATCCGGACACCGGACGTGATCCTGCTGCCCATCGGCGGCGTGGCCCGCCTGGAGCGTCTGGCCGAAGAGCCGCGCCAGGAATTCCTGATCGCCCTCGCCGGCCCCGCCGTCACGCTGCTGATCGCGGTGGCGCTCTCGGTGTGGCTCCGCGCCAGCGGCGAACCCCTGGTCTGGCCGTGGCCGGGCCAGCCGATGGACGAAGCCAGCCTGTGGCAGGCGTTGTTCTACACAAACGTTGGGTTGCTCGCCTTCAACCTGGTTCCCGCGTATCCGATGGACGGGGGGCGCGTGCTGCGCGCGGTGCTGGGCACCCGGATCGGAATGGTGCGATCAACCCGGGTGGCCGCCCGGGTCGGGCAGGGCCTCGCCATGGCGGCGGGGGTGTACGGGCTGGTACAGAGCCAACCCTGGCTCATGCTGATCGCGCTCTTCGTGTTCTTCGGGGCGGCCCAGGAAGCCTCCATGGTCGAGACACGGGCAGCGGGCCGTGGGATCGTGGTGGATCAGATGATGATCACCCGGTTCGTGACGATCCCGATCTATGCAACGCTGCGACAGGCGGTCGATCTTCTGCTGGAGGGTGAGCAGCGGGAGTTTCCCGTGGTGGACAATACCGGTCGGGTGGAAGGGCTGCTGACGCGGGACCACCTCATCCGCGCGCTCGCCGCGCACGGACCCGACACGCCCGTCAGCCTGGCTATGGCGCGCGACGTGCCAGCGTTGCCGCTCGGCCTCGGCTTCGACGAAGCCCTGGAGCGACTCCGGGCCAGCGGCCTCCCGGCCCTGCCGGTAGTGACGGTCGAAGGGCACCTCGCGGGGCTGCTCACCAAGGACAACATCACCGACCTGATCCTGGTGCGCCGGGCAGTGGCTCCGCGATACGACGGGTCGCGGCAGCCCTAGGCCGGGCGCCGCTCACCAGCTTCGCCAGACCGGGCGAGTCAGGCAGGTGGGCCCACCTTCCGCGTTGAGCGAGACTTCCGCCCCCTCGTAGGTCTCAACCCGACACCCGGCCGCCACCAGCCTCCCCTGAGTCACCGGATTCCCGGCCAACATGATGCAGTGCCGCGGGCCGATCGCGAGCACATTGGTTCCCATGGTGGCGAATTCCTCCGCCGGCACCGAGATCAACTCGATCCCGCGCGAGAGAAGTCGCTCATAGAACGGGACCGGGAGCAGGGGCAGATAGACGACCGCAAGGTCCCGATCGACGAGGCTGATCAGGGACATGAGATGGAGACAGGCGGCCGGTCCCTGGTAGTAAGGGAGCTCGACGGGCACGACCGACATGGACGGCCCGAGCGCCTGGCTCAGCTGAGCCAGACCGGCGGCGTTGGTCCGGAAGCCGAGCCCCACGGCGAGGGTGTTCTCGTCGAGCCAGAGGCAGTCCCCGCCCTCCGCCGTGGCATCGCCGCGCAGCTCGTAGCAGGTGGGAACCCCGTCCTCCGACAGGCGGTGTGCGATGGCGGCTTCCTCGCCACGCCGGGCCGGCTTTCCCATCCGCAACACGACGGTGCCACGCGCGGTGACCAGCACCGGATCGTGCACGTACATGGCATCCGCCAGGCCATCGAGCCTCGCCTCGTGTCGGAGGATCTCGACGCCAGCCGCGGCAAGGATCCGGACGAAGGCCTCGTGTTCACGCCGGGCGCGGGCCAGATCGGGCGCGGCCGAGTAGTGCCAGAGCACGGGATCGGCGGCGCCGAAGGCGGCGTCCGGCGGGCGCACCAGCACCCGTCGGAGTGGAGCGACCATCGATTGGGCTCCGAAGGCCCGGGTCATCGATCGGAGGAAAGAGTCGGCGGGATCTCGGAGGAGTCGGCGGGGAAGTCCGATTCGTGCGCCCGCTTGAGTTCGGCGAGCTGCCCGACCGAGAGCGGCGGGTGGGCCGCCGTAGGCCGGAGCCGGCGGGGATCGGGGGCCAGGGCCTGCGCCGTACGCCAGTGGCCCAGGGCCAGCAGCGGACCGTAGAACACCAGATCGGCCACCAGCTTCCCCAGGAGCACTCCGACGATGCCCCCAACGAGTCCGAGTCCGAGCCCGAAGGACAAGGGGCGGACGAGGAGATCCAGCGCCTCGGGCAGGCCGAACTCCCGACTCAGGTTCTGCAGTACGATGCCAGCCGCGGCAGCGGTGAACGGCTTCCCGGCGTCCCGGTGGGTGCGCCACTCGTAGCGGAGATCGCGCAGGGCCAGGCTCAGGTAGAACCAGATCAGTTCGCCCAGGGTGGCCGCCAAGGCTGCCCAGATGACTCCCTTACCGTCCGCGAGAGCCCAGAGCGCGCCAATCAGCGCCGCGATCGCGCCGCCTATTTCGGAGACGCCGTACCTGCGCCACCAGCCGGCCAGACGGGAACGGGCTGGCTCCCGACTCCGTGGCATATAGCCCGGGGCGGGCGTCCTCGAGACACGCAGTTCCGCGGCCCCGATGCGGATCAGATCGCCGTCGGCCAGGAGCAACGGCGCGACGACCTGCAGGTTGTTCACGAAGGTGCCGAAGCGGCTGCGATCCACGAGCAGGGGTCCGGCCGGGGTGGGAACCAGACGGGCGTGGCGGCGCGAGACCTCCCAGCCATCGAGGACGACGTCGCAGTCGGGGAGCCGTCCCACCGCCACGGCCCGCCGCTCGAGCGGAACGGATCGTCCGCCGTAGAGCAGAAAGAGATGGGCCGCCACTATCCGGCCTCCAGCTCCTGGCGAAGCCGCGGGCCCGGATTCCGGGGTCGCTCGAAGTACCACCAGTTGCCGTCCTCGGTCCAGCCTTCCTCCTCGGCAACGATGGCGCCCCAGAGGCAGCGGCCAGCGGGAACGAGGTTGAGCCTGGCCTGCAGGTCCGCATCGTGTACGCGGGGCAGAAAGGCCTTGCGAACCTCTTCGGGTGCCAGCTCGAAGGCATTTTCCAGCAGCTGACGGCCGTCCATATCGTTCAGGTAGTCGTCGTAGGTGAGATCGTACCCGCGTACGATCTGGCCGACGACACGTTCCCAGTTCTCCACCAGACCGCGCAGCCCCTGCGCCACCACTGCGTAGGAGGCGCCGCTACGGCGCAGGTAGTCGCGGACTGGGTCGTTAGAACCGGAGGCGCGCTGGGTCATCGAAGGCTGTAGCCCCGCTTGAGCTGCCGATCAAAGTAAGCCTCGCCGTCGTTGGGCCGGAAGAAGGTCCGGATGGTCAGATCCGGATCGAAGGCCACAAATGCCCCGCTCTGGCGATCGAATCGGGTCACCACCCCGTCCTGCCGTACGGCCTGCAGGATATCCCCGCCGGCCGGCGCGTCGCGGAGTTGCTGCGCGAGGCGGAGATACTGGGCGCGGCTCACGTCGCCGAATTCCCGCCCATGCTTCTCAAAATGTTCCGACAGGTACCGGCTATCGCGGAACCCGATCTCGGGGTGGGTGGTGGCGGTGCCCGGCGCGGCCGCGCCGCCGACGGGAACCGGAGGACGCGTCTGGACCGGAGCTGGGGGCACAACCTGGCGGCCAGCCCAGATGAGCCCCAAGCCCCCCAGGACAACCGCCAGGCGCAACGGCCAACGGAGGTTCATCGGCTCCAGCTGTTGTTGGCGCGGTTGATGTCGGGAAATTCGTCATGCGGATCGACGGTGACGCGCCGCAGTTTGGCCGAGCCACGATAGCGATACGTGAAGTGTGGCCCGAGGTTCCACATGTCAACCGGCAGCTCGATGAACCGGGTCCGGACGCTGCCGTCCGGGTCTTCGAGCTCGAGACCCAGCACCGTCGGCATGACCATCTGTCCGCGGTTGGAGAGGAAGATCTCCGAGAGCGAATCCCCGTGCACCACGACGGAGTCCACCGCCTGATCGAGGCGGGCGGTGGAATACACCCATTCCCGCCAGAACCAATCGAGGTCCATTCCCGACTCATCGCGCATGATCCGGAAGAAGTCAGCCGGCGTGGGATGCTTGAAGGCCCAGGTCCGCAGGTACTCCCGGAAGGCGGCGTCGAAGCGATCCCGTCCGAGCACTTCGTAGCGGAGCTGCTGCATCATGAGCGCCGGCTTCTGGTACCCGGTCCAGAACAGGTCACGGGACTCCACGGGGCGGGTGATGAGCGGCTGCTCCTGCCCGGGGATCGCGTGATCGGCATAGAGGTGGAGCGGGTGCACCTCGATGGTATCGCCGTACGGGGTCCCCGCGAAGTAACGTGCGGCGTTGGCCAGGTCAATAAAGGTGTTGAACCCCTCGTCCATCCACGGGTAGAGACGCTCGTTCGACCCGACGACCATCGGTACCCACTGATGTCCCAGCTCATGGGCGAGAACCCACTGCAGGTCGATGCGGGCCGGGCCGGTCGGATCGAAGGTCATCATGGGATACTCCATGCCCTCGATCGGCCCCTCGATGCTGGACATCTGGGGATAGGGATAGTGGTACCACTGCTGGCTGTAGTAGCGGAGGCCCTCGCGTACCATCTTGTTGGCCTCTCGCCAGAGATCGGCGTTCGGGCGATAGAAGGTCTGCACCAGAATGCCGTCCCACCCGCTGGCGTCCCACGCGAAGTTGGGGGCGGCGGCAAAGGCGAAATCGCGCACGCTGTCCGCGTGGAACCGCCAGGTCAGCGTCCCCCCGGTGACGGGCCTGGTCCGCGTGGGATCGCCGGCCTCCTCCCGGGTAATTACGGCCAGCGCGGTATCCGAGCCCCGCGCGGCGCGGAGCCGTGCGCGCTCGGTCGAAGTCAGCACCGCCAGCGGGTTGGTCAGCACGCCCGTTCCGGCGACGATGAACCGGGCCGGGAGCGTGATGGCCACGTTGAAGGAACCATATTCGAGGTAGAACTCTCCAGCCCCGATGTAAGGCTCCTGGTTCCAGCCGCGGATGTCATCGTAGACGGCCATACGCGGGTACCATTGCCCCAGCTCGTAGAGCGGGCCGTCATGCCCCATACGGCCGGCACCGTAGGGCGGAACCTTGAAACGCCAGCCGACCACCAGGTCAATGGCCTGGCCGGGCCCGAGGGGGCGGTCTAGGTCCACCCGCATGATGGTACCGTACACGGTGTGGGCGAGCGGATGGCCCTGCGCGGTCAGCGAATCCAGGGACAGACCGCCATCGAAGCCTTCGCAGGAGAAATCGAAGACCGAGCCGAGGAAGACGAGCGGGGGCTGGTCGAGCTGAGCGGTTTCGCTTCCCGGTGCACAGATGTTCTGCTCCAGATGCATCCACAGGTAGAGGAGCGGGTCCGGCGAGCGGTTCTGATAATGGATCGTCTCCACCCCACGCAGCGAATCCGTCTCGGGGTCCAGCGTGGCGCGGATGGTGTAGTCCACTCGCTGCTGCCAGTACTTCGGCCCGGGGCGCCCGGCGCCGGTGCGCGTATCGGTCGGCGTCGGAAGAGTGAGCTGGCGAAACGGCGAGCTGTCGGTCACCTGGGCCGGGAGCAGCCGCAGCGGCAGCGACGCCAGGAGAGCCAGGAGGGCGATCGAGCGGTTCATGGAGTGGTCGGTCAGGAAGGGCAAGGACACCGCGCCTCTCGACCCAAGATATCCACACCATCTTCGCTGTCTAGGTGCAAGTCCGGCCGGCTGCACGACACGCGTTGCGCCCACCGACTCGTCCGCGAATATACTGGAGCCTCATTCTCACCCACGCCGGAAAAGGACGGATGCGATACTTCGAGAAGAGCAGCATGCTCCCAGTCTCCGCCGACGAAGCCTACGCCTGGCATGCGCGGCCCGCCGCGTTCGAACGCCTGTCCCCGCCCTGGCAATCGATACGGGTTCTGGACCGGCAGGGGGATCTCGGCAAGGGGACGGTCACTCTGGAGATCCGCCTCGGACCGATACGCGTGCGGTGGGTCGCCCGCCACGGCGACGCGGAGCCCGGGCGCCGTTTCGTTGACGAGCAGGTCGAAGGGCCGTTCGCGAAGTGGCGCCACACCCACCTGTTCGAGCCGGGGGGCGCGGCTTCCTGCCGCTATGTCGACCGTATCGAGTACGAACTCCCCGCGGGGGCCTTCGGCAGCCTGGCCGCCGGGCGCGTCGCGCGGGAGCTCCGCCGGACCTTCGACTACCGCCACGCGACGGTCGCAGCGGACCTGGCGGCGCGGGCGCGTTTCGCGAGCCGCGGCCCCCGTGCGTTCGTCATCTCGGGCATGACGGGGCTCATCGGCCGCCAGCTGGCGCCGTTTCTCCGCGCTGGCGGCCATCGGGTTCAGGGGTTGGTCCGCGCGGTGGCGGGGCCCGAGGACATCCGGTGGGATCCGGCGACCGGTCGCCTCGACGCGGAGCGCCTCGAGGGAGCCGATGCCGTGGTTCACCTTGCCGGCGAGCCGATCGGTGCCGGACGGTGGACCCAGGAGCGGCGACGCCGCATTCTCGAGAGCCGCCGATTGGGGACCGCCCTCCTCGCGGAAACCCTGGCCAGGCTCCGACGCCCGCCCCAGGTGTTGGTGTGCGCCAGCGCGGTTGGGATCTATGGTGACCGCGGAGACGAGCTCCTCAGCGAGACCACACCGCTCGAGACGGGGCCGAGCATCAGCTTCGTGGAGCGCGTCGGGCATGCCTGGGAGGCCGCCAGCGCCCCGGCCGAACTTGCCGGCATCCGGGTGGTTCGACTCCGCACCGGCATCGTGCTCTCACCGCAGGGCGGTGCATTGGCCCGCCTCCTGCCCGTGTTTCGGGCGGGGCTGGGCGGCCGGATCGGCACCGGCGAGCAGTACATGAGCTGGATCGGCTTGGACGACGTGATCGGCGCCGTACACCACGTCGTCTTCACCGATGCCGCGCGGGGTCCGGTCAACGCCACGGCTCCCATGCCGGTGACCAACGCCGAGTTCACCAGTACTCTAGGTACTGTCCTGGGGCGCCCAACCGTCCTGCCCGTGCCGGCGGCCGCGCTCCGGGCGGTGTTCGGAGCCATGGCGGACGAACTCCTGCTGGCGAGCGCCCGGGTGATGCCGGAACGGCTGCTGGCGCTGGGATATCCGTTTCGGCACCGCGACCTGGAGGCCGCGTTGCGCCACCAGCTCGGGCGCTACCTTACAGCATGACGTCTCACCCGAAGGCCGTGGTCCTGGTATCCGGCGGGCTCGACTCCGCAACCGTGCTTGCCGTGGCCCAACGGGACGGATTCGACCCGTACGCGCTCAGCTTCCAGTACGGACAGCGCCACGCAGTGGAGCTGTCGGCCGCCCGAGCCGTGGCCGCGCGAGCGGGAGCGCGAACTCACGTGGTCCTCACGATCGATCTGCGGGTCTTTGGTGGCTCGGCGCTGACCGACGACCTGCCGGTACCCAAGGGGCGGACCGTGGCGGACATGAGTGCCAGGATCCCGGTGACCTATGTGCCGGCGCGGAACACGATCTTCCTCTCGTATGCGCTGGCCTGGGCCGAGGTGCTGCGTGCCGCGGACATCTTCCTCGGGGTCAACGCCCTTGACTACAGCGGATACCCGGACTGTCGGCCGGAGTACATCGCGGCGTATCAGGCGATGGCCAATCTGGCGACCAAGGCCGGGGTGGAAGGGGGCCTCCGGTACACCATTCACACCCCGCTGATCCACCTCGCCAAGCGGGAGATCATCGCGCTCGGGCGCGAGCTGGGCGTGGATTACTCGATCACGCGGAGCTGCTACGACCCCACACCCGAGGGGCTGGCCTGCGGGAGCTGCGACTCGTGCCTGCTCCGGCTTCGTGGATTCGCGGAGAACGGGTTGGTGGATCCCGCGCCGTATCGGTCGGATCCCGGGAGAGCGGCTACGGCGGGCGGGTCGGCATGAGCTACGCCGTGAAGGAGATCTTCTACACACTCCAGGGCGAAGGCGCCAATGCGGGGCGGGCGGCGGTGTTCTGCCGGTTTGCCGGGTGCAATCTCTGGACGGGCCACGAAGCGGACCGCGCTGCCGCGGTCTGCCAGTTCTGCGATACGGACTTCGTGGGTACCGACGGCACCGGCGGTGGCCGCTTTGCGACCGCCCTAGCCCTGGCAAAGGCGGTGCACGCTACCTGGGGCGCCAGCGCACCACCCAGCGGCTCCAGCCGTCCGTTCGTGGTATGCACCGGTGGCGAACCGCTGCTCCAGCTGGACGAGGCCGCGATCGGCGCCCTGCACGCCGAGGGCTTCGAGATCGCGATCGAGACCAACGGCACCAGGCCCGTGCCGCGGGGCGTCGACTGGATCTGCGTGAGCCCCAAGGCCAATGCGCCGCTGGTGGTGACTTCCGGGGACGAGCTCAAGCTGGTCTTCCCCCAGGCAGGAGCGGAACCTGAGCGCTATCGCGGGCTCGCGTTCCGGCATTTCTTCCTGCAGCCGATGGACGGCCCGAATCGAGAGACCGCGACCGCTCTGGCCGTGCAGTATTGTCTGGCGCATCCCGAGTGGCGGCTCAGCCTTCAGACGCATAAGATGCTGGGCATTCCATGACCCCAGGGTACTGCGACAGCATCGCCCACGCCCTAGCCTTCGCGGCCAAGCACGGGGTCCGCCCGCTTCCTCGCGGGCGGGCGCCGACCTGGCCGACGCGGCCGGCGAACGTGGCGGTGATCCTCGCGCGGCACGGCGCGGACGAGCCAACTATCGTGGCCGGCGTGCTGTGCCCGGTTCTGAACGAGTCGTCGCCGGCGCGGCGGCAGGACCTTCACGCCAAGGTCCGCGGGAAGTTCGGCGAGACCGTGGACGTGGTGCTGCGTCAGGCGGTGGAGCCGCGCTACGATGCCAGGGGGAAGGAACGCACCTGGGAAGCCTACAAGCTGGACCACCTCGCGAGCCTGGCGCTGGCGGAGCCGCGTGCGCTCGAAGCTGCCGCCGCGCAGGAGATCTACCAGTGCGGCGCTTTGATCACCGATGTGCGCCGACTGGGCGCCGAGTACCTGTCGGGCTACGCGCAGGGCGGCGGGGCCGCGGTGGTCCGATGGTTTCACGAGATGGTGGACGCGCTGGAGCGGCATCCCACCGGCCCGCGGCCCGGTATGATCGTGGAACTGCGCCACCTGGCCGGCAATCTGGGAGCTCTGCTGGAGCGCGGCTAACCGGAACCAGGCGCCATTCCCGGCGTGCCTCCCCAAGGAGACAGGGCTATCGCTATATTGCCCAACAGGATGGATTCCCCCGCCATCGCCCAGCCTCTGGCCTCGCTCCCGAGCGCCTTTGCCGCCGCATGTCGTCACGCCCGTTCCGATAGTGAACTTCTTGAAAACTGCCGGGAGGCTCTGGTCCAGCGCTTCGGCAGCGACCGGATCTGGTTCAGCATCGTGTCTCCCGGCAATCTGGTGGTGGATCAGCTGCCGCCGGAGTCGCATTCCGGCGCGGTCGAGGTGATACGCCTGAGCAGCGGCCAGACCGAGATCGTGATCCAGGCCGACCCGGCGGTGGCCAGCGGGTTGCGCCCGCACGCGACGCCCATCGCCCTCGGTCTGTCGGTGATGCTGGAGCTGCACGCCGTGCTCAGGGAGCGGCAGGGCCAGCTCGACGACGCGATCTTCCAGCTCCGGGCGCTCCGCCAGGTGGCGCGGCTCCTCTCCTCGGTCCACTCGGCCCAGGAGACCGAGAGCCTGGTGCTCGATTTCATGGCCGAGGTCTTCTTCTGCGCGTGGGCCTGTCTGTACCGCCCGCTGGGCGAGGTGTACATCCCGAAGGCGGTGCGCTCCCACCGCGGCTCGATGTCCCTGAATCCGATCGACCGGATGGAGCTCGAGTATGCCATGCCGGCGGACAGTCCGGTGGCGACGGCCGATGATGTGGAGCTGGCCAAGCTCTTCCCCCCGACAACACGGGTCATCGTGTCGCTGGAAGCGGGCCCGGAGCGCCTGGCGGTCCTGGCCCTGGGGCCGCGCCTGCAGGATCAGGCGTTCGGTCCGGCGGAGTGCGACCTGGCGGGGACGCTTGCTTTCGCGGCGGGGATCGCGCTCAAGAACGCGCAGCTGGTCGAGCAGCTCCAGAGCGCGGCCAGCACCGACCCGTTGACCGGTCTCTCCAACCGACGCGCCATGGAAGAGCGGCTCGCAGCCGAGCTGTCGCGCACCCAGCGCCACAGCATCCGGACCAGCGTCGTCATGCTCGATGTGGACCGATTCAAGGAAGTGAACGACTCCATGGGCCACGCCGCGGGAGACCGGCTGCTGCTGGAGCTGGCGCGGATCCTGAAGCAGCAGTGCCGATCGCTCGACGCGGTGGGCCGGATGGGTGGCGATGAGTTCCTGGTCATCCTCCCCATGACGACCTGTGAGGAGACCGGCAGCTTCGTGGCCCGGGTGCAGCGGGCCGTCGCCTTTCTCGAGAAGACCCATCCCGAGTTCGGACGCCCCTCGCTCAGCATGGGCATCGCGGAGGCCCCGCGACATGGCGACACGCCGGACGCGATTCTCGGCGCGGCCGACGCGGCGCTCTACCGGGCCAAGCGGGGCGGGCGCGACACGGTCGCCACGGCCGAGGATCCCTGCTGAATGCCGGACCCCGAGTTCCTGCTGCTCGGCGATGCGCTCTGGCTGGATTTCGTCAACACGCTCCAGGGTGTAGGGGGCGGGCCGGATGCGCTGCCCGATCCCGCCGCGTACCTGCGTTGGACGAAGGCGAATCGCGTGGCCTCCCCGAGTGATCGAACGGCGTATGAGGACGCCCTCCGATTCCGGGCGAGCCTGGCCGAGCTGGCCAAGGCGCTCGACCTGGGGCGGAAGCCGCCGCCAAGCGCGGTAGAGGTGATCAACGCGCGGCTCCTCACCGTCGAGGGGAGGCAGCGATTGCTCCGCATCGCCGGGGCGTGGCGAATCCGGTTCGCGCCGGCGCGCCCGCCGACCGCTCCCGAGGCGATTGCGCTCTCCGCCGCCCAGACCCTGGCCAACCCGCTGGTCTTCGTGCGGCGCTGCGCAAATCCGGAGTGCGGATTGTTCTTCGCTGATGACACCCCCGGCCAGGGCCGCCGCTGGTGCAGCGCGAATCGTTGCGGGCAACGTGGCCGCATCGAGCGCCGGCGGACGACTAGGGCCCCCCTGCTCGCGGAGCGATGACGCCGGACCCGCTGAGCACGCCTCCGCCGGTGGCGATCTACGAGCGCGTCGAGGGCGCGCTCGGCCAGCGGTACCGCCTGGAATCGATGGTCGCCGCCTCGCGCGAACGGGTGCTGTTCACGGCGTTCGACAAGCTGCTCTCCCGGCCGGTCTCCCTCCGCGTCAACCTGCATCCCACCGATCAGACGCGGGCCTGGTTCCTCCGGGAGGCGGAAGCCCTGGCCCAGCTCGACCATCCGGCGATCCGGCACGTATACGATGCCGGCGTGATCGGCGAGCTCGCCTACCGGGTGGGGAACTGGATCGAAGGCGAGAGCCTGCTGGATGCGGTGCAACGCGGCCCGCGGCCGTTTCCGGCGGTGCACGTTCTGGCGCGCGATGTCCTGAGTGGCCTGGAGCACGCTCACGCCCGTGGAATCATCGTCCGCCGCATCGCGCCCACATCGCTGCTGGTGAGCCTGGCCGGTCGCGGCACGGTGACCGACCTGCGCTTCTGCAACTGGACGCTCCCCGCGATTCCCGCGGGAGAAGTGCCGGGCTCGCTGCCGTTCATGGCCCCGGAGATCAGGGACGGGGGCGCCGGTGATCCCGCGAGTGACGTATATACGGCGGGCGCCATCCTCTACTATGCCGTGACGGGACAGGAGCCGCCGCTCGACGCCCATGGGCTCCGGCGGCCGTCGGAGCTCAGGCCCAACTGCCCCCAGGCCATCGAGCGGATCCTGCTTCGGGCGCTCCGTCCGCAAGCGGAGGATCGCTTCCTGAGCGCAGCGGAAATGCTCGAGGATTTCGCGTCCGACGCCGGGACCTTCGAGAACCCCGCCGTGGACGTGAATGCGCGCCTCCTCCCCACCGACAGCGAGGATGGCCGCCGCTGGGAGAAGCGGCTGCGCCGGGCGCTGGGCGACGATTACGAGCTCCTCTCCTCGCTGGGTCGGGGCGGGTACGGCCACGTGTACCGGGTGCGCGACCTCCACCTCGAACGCGAGGTGGCACTCAAGGTCCTGCACCCACAGCTCACGACCGATCCGGCGGTGGTGGAGCGGTTCCGTCGCGAGGCCCAACTGGCCGCGCGGCTCAGCCACCCTAACATCGTCGCCATCTACGATATCGGCGGGCGGTCGGGGATGCTCTGGTACACGATGGAGCTGGTGAAGGGGCCCAACCTCGCCCAACTGGTGGAACGGGAGGGTCCCCTGCCCTGGGAGAAGGTGCTCCGGCTGTTGCGTGAGGCATTGAGCGCGCTGGCCCAGGCCCATGCCGCCGGCCTGGTGCACCGGGATCTCAAGCCGGAGAACATGCTTCTCGACCAGACGGGCCGACTGCAGATCACCGATTTCGGCCTGGCCCTGGCCCTGCGCGGCCAGGGGCGGTTCGGCGGGGCGACCAGCCAGAGCGGGACGCCCATGTTCGCGAGCCCAGAACAGCTGCTGGGCGAGCGGGTGGACCAGCGGTCCGATCTGTACAGCCTGGCCGCGGTGGCCTACTTCGCCCTGTTGGGAGAGCCGCCGTTCAAGGGACAGACCGTGGAGCAGGTCCTGACGCGCCAGACGACCAACCAGCGCCCCGAGCTTCGAGAACACCGCCCCGAACTGGGGGAGGACGTGACCCGGGTCCTCGAACGCGCGCTGCACGCGGAAGTGGACCAGCGCTTCCCGTCCGCTGCCGAGTTCCTGCAGTCGCTCAACCGGGCCACGGGGAAGGGACTCCGCGGGCGGAGCGGGGAATGGGCCAAGGCGGCCCTTAAATGGTGGCGCCCATAGGCCGTCCCGGGGCCTCGGGAGGGGTCCCCTCTTGACGGCGGGTCGCTAAGCCCCATCTTTATCGCGGCTGGAATTGGCCAGAAGGCGTGGCCGGGTAGCAATCGAGCAGGTCTTCCCTACGGAACACCACGCGACCCGGGAACCTAGCCCGGGTCTTTTTGCAGTCTGAGGGACGGAGGTCCGTCCTTCATTTTCCCGGTCGGAGGCGCCGGACGAAACCGGTCCCCGACGATGTTTCCCCCCGCACGGAGTACAGCAGTATGCCTCGCGTCACCGGCACGGTGAAGTGGTTCAACGACGCCAAGGGTTATGGGTTCATCACTCCCGAGAACGGCTCCAAGGACTGCTTCGTCCACCACACCGCCATCAAAGCCGACGGGTTCCGCAGCCTCTCGGAAGGTGAGCGGGTCGAGTTCGACATCGTCGAAGGGGCGAAGGGTCCCGCGGCGGAAAACGTCACCAAGGTGAAGTAAGGACTTTCGCCTCCGCGAGGAGGCCGTGGTCCACGGCGGATCAGGCAGGGGCTGCTCTCGGGCAGCCCTTACTTGTGTCGGTAGATGACCCGGCCCCGGGTCAGGTCGTAGGGTGAGAGTACCACGGTGACCCGATCGCCCTCCAGCACGCGGATCTTGAACTTGCTCATCTTGCCCGCGGCGTAGGCCAGAATGGAGTGCCCGTTCTCGAGCAGCACCCGGTAGTTTCGGTCAGGGAGCACCTCGCTCACGACCCCTTCCATCTCGATTCCCTCTTCCTTCGCCATTCAGGCCCTCCACCACGGGGATGTCGCGACCGGGGCTCGGTCGGACGCGGGTAGAATCTTGCTGAGGGAAAGCGGGGGCGCAACCGGACTCAGCCGAGGAGGCGGGCCAGCTCCTCCTCCACCAGTGCCACCAGCGCGCCGATGGTCTCGGGGGCGAAGGTGAACTCGACCCCGGCGGCACGGTACAACTCCGGCAAGGAGCGGGTGTTGCCGAGCGCCAAGGCCGCCCGGTACCGGGCGACGGCACCGGCGGGATCGGTCCGGCTGTTGCGCCAGATCTGGAGCGCCCCGATCTGAGCAATGCCGTATTCGATGTAATAGAAGGGATAGAGAAAGATGTGAAGCTGCCGGTACCAGCGACTGACCCGCTCGTTCTCGAGCCCCCCCCAGTCGACACCCCGCTCGAACCGGTTGCGAAGCCGGAGCCAGGCCAGGTCGCGGGCATCCCGGTCCCGGCCCTCGCCGCTGGTATAGATCCAGCTCTGAAAGGCATCGACCGACGCGACGTGCACCAGGGTGACCAGCACGTCCTCCAGATGCTCGGTACGCGCCCGGACCAGCTCCTCCGGCGTGAAGAACCCGCCCCGATCCTTGCCCAGCTCGCGCGCGGCGAGGAGCTCCATGGACATCGAAGCCAGCTCGCACATTTCGAGGCCGGGATGTCTCTGCCAGATGAAGGGCTGGTGATGGGCTTCGAGGGCGTGAAAGGCGTGACCGGCTTCGTGCAGCAGTGTCGACACGTCGTCGACGATGCCGACGGCGTTCATAAAGATGAACGGCCGCCCCCGCCATTGGAGGGTCTCGCAATAGCCGCCCGGCGCCTTGCCCTTGCGGACATCGAGGTCGAGCAGGTGCTCATCGATCATGGTCTGGAAATCCCGGCCAAATTCAGGCGCGACCCTGGACAGAACTCGCTGAGAGGTGGTCATCAATTCTCCCGCCTCACGGAACGGCCGGATCGGCGCCCGACCCTCCGGGTCAGGCGCGAGGTCCCAGGGGCGAAGCGTCTCCAGCCCCATGCGTTGCCGCCGCCGGAGCATGATTCGCTCAACGGCCGGGGAGACCACCGCCTCCACCGCCTCGTGAAACCGGCGGCAGTCGTCCGGGGTGTAGTCGAAGCGGCACTTGGAGCGGAAGGCGTAGGCCTGGAAGTCCGGGAACCCGGCGTTGGCCGCCGTCCGGACACGCAGATCGTAGAGGAGGTCGAAGATATCGGCCAGTTCGTTCCGCCGTGCGAGATAGGCCTCCGCCCCGGTCCTGAAGGCTCGCTCACGCACCGGTCGGTCAGGCGCCTGCAGAAAGGGCTGGAGCTGCGGAAGAGTCAGCTCCGCCCCGTCCCAGCTCACCGTCAGATTGCCGGTGAGCTTCTGGTACCTCGCCCCGTGCTCCTCGATCTCCGTCGCGAGAGGGATGTTCTCCTCCCGGAACAGTTCGGCCGCGGTGCGGAAACGGGCGATCGAGGCCTCGAGATCGGGCCGGGTGTAGCCGGACTCGAGCAGGCGCTGGGCCAGCTTCACCTCGAACTCCTCCATCCGAGGCAGGATCTCCGCGCTGAACCGGAGATGCGCCGCCTCCTTGACCGGGTCGGTGGTATCGCAGGTGTAGGCAATCATCGCGAGCGCGGCCGCCTCGTTCACGACTTCCTCGAGGTGGGACCAGTCGGCGAGCCAGCTTTCGAGAGTGGTGGCGTCGAGCGGTCGGTCGACCAGCTCTTCGTAGACCGGGCGGAGCTCGTCCCAGGTAACCGCGGCGAGCTCCGCCGGAGTCAGCGTGGCGACTGGAGGCAGGGACATGGGGACGGGAGGCTAAGCAGCGCGGACCGATTCCGCAATCAGCCGGCCGGTCCCGCCGGTGGCGGGGGGGCCGCGCGATGATAGGCATAGGCAATCGCCAGGGAGACCACGCCCAGAATGAACGCCGAGCCTACCCGATAGAGGGCGTCCAGCTGCGAGAGGTCCACGAAGACCACCTTGAGGAGCGCGAGGCCCGCCACGCCGAATCCGGCGAGGCGAAGCGGACGGATGCGCCGCCGGAACCCGAGAGCGAAGCAGAGCGCGGCGAAGCAGATCCACCACGCGCTCACGCTCAGACCGCCGGCGAGCTCGGCGGTGCCCGCGGGAAGCCCGCTCTGGCGGAAGGCGCGCCACAGCTCGCCCGTCACCCCCAGGAAAAGCAACAGCCCCGCCAAGCCCCACAGCGCCGCGCGCGCCATGATGCCGCGTCGATCGGTGGGGCCGGCCTGGTGGAACAGGCCGGCCGCGAGCGCCGCCGCGGTCTCGATCGCCCACCAGAGGCTCAGGGCCCAGGCGCCGAGGAAGGCAGGCTCCGCCAGGGGCCGCCGCGGGAGATCCACGCCGACGAGGTGGAAGATGGCCAGGGCGAGCGTGCCGGCGGCGTACCACCGCCCATCAGTGCGGTGGAGTACGTAGTCCATCAGGGCCCAGAGGTGCGCCAGGACGAGGAGGGGCCAGACGGCGGGTGGACCCTGCCAGTGGGCAAAGGCGGCCAAGGGCAAGGCGACCGCCGCCACCACGGTGAACGGCCGCCGATCGAGTCGGCTGAGACCGACCACGAGATAGGGGAGGGCCAGCAGGAGACGGTCACAGCCCCTGCCAGACGCCGTCTGGAACCAGTCCGGCGAGAGCTGATAGACCGCCCACCCGAGCAGCACTGCGGAGGCGTAGAAATAGAACGTGTCGCCGAGGGCGAACCGTTTGAAGTCGTCAGCGAGTTCCCCTCCCCATACGGTCCGTTCCCGAAGCGCGCGCCAGCAGACCGGCGCCGTCAGCACCAGGCCCCCGGCGAGGGTGGGCCAGTGCACGGCCGTCGCTTCGTTGGCCGCCCAGAGAACGGACCATCCTCCACCGAAGGAGAGGAGCCGAGTCTCGAGCCAGCCCTCGCGCAGCCCAACATGCAGGCCGGCCGCGCCACCGATGATCGCGTAGAGATAGAGAGCCGTGGGCTCGGCGCGGGTCAGAACGCCGGCGCTGGCGATGCCGAAGTAGGCGAGCGCCACCACCAGCGTGGCTACCCGCCAATGGCGCCGAGCGGCGACGCCGCCCAGCGCGAGGCCCATCGCGCCCAGGTACAGAAGCAACAGGTTGACGTTTCCGGCTTCTTTCCCTACAACGATCGGGGCAAAGAAGGCACCCAGCGCCGCGGTGGCGCCCAGAGCCTCCACGTCGATGGCGAGCGCGATGGCCGCCAGTGCGAGCGATACCAGCGCCAGAGCGGCGATGGCGGGTGTGACGGGCAGCAGGGTGTAAAGCCGGGCCGCGGCCCACACGGCGAGATAGATGATCGCCGCGCCCAGGCCGATCAGGGCAGCGCCGTAGGTCCTGAGGCCCCGCCCGTGCAGCATCCATCCCAGCGCTCCCACGGCCGCGCCCAGCACGGCCCCGCCAGCGCAGCGAACCAGCGGCGAGACCCAGCCGCGATCGAAAGACAGCTTGAGCAGATAGGCCGCGGCCAGAATGACGAAAATGACGCCGACGGCCAGCAGGCCTCGCTGACCGAGCCATTGCTCGGAAACCAGCTCGCTGGCGCGCCGAGGCGGAGTGCGGGGCGCGGACGGCGCGGCGGGCGCGCGGTGCGGAGCGGCTGTCGAGCCCACACGAGCCGGAGGCGGAGCCGAGCTGTGCGGCGCGCTGGCCGGCTTTGCAACCGCTCCGGTCACCAGCTGTCGGACGAGCCCCTCCAGCACCGTCAGGCGCTGCTCGAGCCGGGCAATGCGGTCGTCGTCGCTCACGTTGCCTCCTGCTCCCTGAGGATGGCGTGTTCGCCGGTGGGCGGCGCGGGGAGCTGCTCGACCTTGAAGGCCAGCACGCTGACGAGCGCCATCAGGGCCGCGGCGGCCACGAACGGCCAGTGGTGCCCGATGCGCTGAAAGACGATCGTGCCCAGGATCGGCGCGGTCACGCGGGCGATCCCCGCATAGGTCTGGGCCACGCCCATGGTGGTCCCGACCTCCGCCCGATCGGAATAACGCGACATCAGGGACGTCGTGGAGGGGAAGAGCAGCGCCGTCCCGATGGGGACCAGCGGCATCACCAGCACGAGTTGCCAGAGATTGCGCGCCGCGGGGAACGCCAGCAGGCCAATGATGAGGGCGCCGGCGCCGAGCCGCATGGCGCGGGGCTCGCCAACCCGTTTCACCACGGGCCCGAGCACGACCACCCGCATCAGGATGTTGAGGGCGCCGATGTAGGTGAAGAAATACCCGATCGTCCCCTCGGTAACGCTGTGCTCACTCATCAGGTAGAGCGCGACCAGCGAGGTGAGGCACGAGAAGGCCAGCATCCCGATGCCGTAGATCCAGACGAACCTCGGCACCGCCCGGGTCGGATGCCGCAGTACCTGCCAGGCACCATGCCAGACCGGCTTGCGCGGACCGGAGTTCGGCCCGCCGGCGGGGCGGGATTCGGGCAGCCAGCGCCAGGCCAGCCAGGCGTTGACCGCACACAACCCGCAGGCAATCAGCCCGGGCGCAGCCCGGCTCAGGTGCGTGGCCAGGCCGCCGATCACCGGCCCGAGCACCACGCCGACGTTGGTGGACGCCGAGAGCCATCCCAGCGCCTTGGCGCGTTCCCGGGGCTGAACGGTGTCGGCGACGTAGGCCTGCGCCACCCCGGTGGTCCCGCCCCCGGCTCCCTGCACCAGGCGAGAGACGAAGAGCAGCCAGACCGAGTTGGCGTACGCGAAGACGAGGTAAGCCAACGCCGATGCGGTGAGGCCGATGACCAGCGCGGGACGCCGGCCGTAGCGATCGGACAGGCGGCCCCAGAATGGGGCCGCTACCAGTTGCGCGATTGCAAAGGACGCAATGAGCTGACCGACCTGCTCCGGTGACGCGCCCAGATCCGTGGCGTAGAAGGGGAGGATCGGCAGGACCAGCATGAGGCCGATCATGTCGACCAGGTTGACGCCGATCAGGACGGAGAGTTGCCGCAATTCGTCGGGAAAGCGCCGGGCCAGGGTCACCGCGAAGCCGCCCTTCGCTCTCCGCCCAGCACGAAGACCAGTGCAGAAAGCGCCATGAGCAGGACACCGAAAGCGGCAGCCACGCCCACGTCCCCCTGCCTGAGGCTCGCCAGGATCTCGAGCGAGAGAGGGCGGGTGTCATAGGTGTACAAGATGATCGACACGACGAAGTCTCCCAAGGCCGAGACGAAGGCAAGAGTTGCAGCCGCCTGCAGCGCGGGCCGGAGCAGCGGGGCCGTCACCCGGAGCAGCGTGCGCCAGCGGGTCGCTCCCAGTGACGCCGCGGCCTCTTCGAGCGAGGGATCGAGAGCCCGGACCCCCGCGAAGATGGCCCGGCTGGTGATCGGAAGACTTCTCACCACGTAGGCCAGCGGGAGGATGACTAGAGTCCCCACCAGGATGACCCGACCGGCCCACGGGGCATGCACGCTGAACATGGCCGCGAGGGACACCGCGAAGACCGTCCCCGGCACCAGCCAGGGCAGCGCCAGGAGGCGCTCGATGGCGCGAGCCCCGATCGTTGGCCGGCGCACCACCAGGTAGGCGGCGCCAAGGGCAAGGAAGACCGCGGCAGCGGTGGAGGCGGTGGCCATCCACAGACTGTTGAGCAGCGGGCGCAGCCGCTCCGGCTCGCGCACCAGGGTGACATAGTTGGCCCAGGTGTACGCCGGCGGAAAGGTCTCCACGGTCCAGGTCCCGATCGGGACAAAGCTGAGCAGGAGCAGCGTCAGGTGCGGCAGGAGCAGCAGGAGCGCCAGCACCCAGCCGCCGACCGCCACCGCACGCCGAAGAAGCGGGTCGCGGATCGGCGCCGCCGCGGGCGCGAGACCCTTGAGCCCGCCGGCCCCGATCGGGCCGGCTTCCCGTACCAGCCCGAGGCCAGCCAGCGCCAGGAGGCTCAGGACGACGGTCTGCACCATGGAGAGACCGTAGTCACCGTTCAGGCGCGTGAAGACAATTTGCGTGGGCATGACACGGAACCCGCCCCCGAAGATGTAGGGAGCGCTGAACGAGGCGAGGGCCGTCATGAAGGTGAGCAGCGCGGCGCCGCGGAGCGAGGGGCCGAGCAGCGGCAGCGTGATCTCGCGCAGGGTACGCCACCGGCCGGCCCCCAGCGAATACGCCGCCTCGACAGCCGCGTGATCGAGCTGGGCCAGGCCGGCCCGCACCAGAAGATAGAAGTAGACGTACATCGAGTATGCATGAACCAGAAGGATGGCCCAGGCCCCCTCCAGGCGCCACGGCGGGTCCTCCAGATGGAAAAGAGCCTGGATCAGCCGAGCCGCGAAACCGGTTTCACCATAGAGGAAGAGGAATGCGATGACGCCGACCAGCGGCGGGAGGACCACGGGCAGCGCGACCAGGGCTCCCAGGATGCGCCTTCCCGGAAACTCCGTTCGCTCAAAGAGAAAGGCCAGCGGGATTCCGACCGCCCCGGCCAGAACTACGCTCACGATGGAGATCCAGAGACTCGCCCAGAGCGCGCGCCATTCCGCCGGTTCGCCTGCGAAGCGACGGACATACTCCAGCGTGAAGCCGCCCGGGCCATAGACGCTTTCCCGCGCGACCACGAGGAGCGGATACGCGACCAGCCAGGCCAGGAACGCCACCAGCCCAAGGGACGCCAGACGGCGACCGGCGGGCTTCACCGGCGCTCCGCGGGAAAGCAACGAATCAGCGATTCGCCATCGGCCGGATCGCCAACCGGTACGAGGATGGTGCTGGCTCCGACCGGGGCCGCGTCCGGCGCGGCGCTCACCTCGAGGAGCGCGCCACTTGCCGTCCTCACCTGATAGTACGCGAGCGCGCCGGCGAAGCGCCGTTCAGTCACGGTGACCGGCAGACCGGCGCCGTCATGGCCCCTGTCGGCAAACCGGAGGGCCTCGGGGCGCACCAGGAGCCGCACCGGTCCCGCCGGAGCGTCGCCGACATCGGCCAGGCGCCAGCGCGCGGATTCCACCTGCACCTGCTTGGCCCCATCCAGCGTCGCGGTGATCCAGCTGGACCGCCCGATGAAGCCGCCCACGAACGCGGTGCGCGGCTCGCGATACAGAGTCTCCGGATCGCCGACCTGCTCGAGGTGACCCTCGCGGAGCACCGCGACGACATCCCCCAGGTCGAACGCGTCCTCCTGCTCGTGGGTGACGATCACGGTCGTGATCCCGACTCGGCGAATCAGCGCGCGGAGCTCGCGCCGGGTTCGTTCCCGCAGGGCGGGATCGAGATTCGAGAGCGGTTCATCGAGCAGCAGCACTCGCGGCTCGGGGGCGAGGGCCCGGGCCAGCGCTACCCGCTGCTGCTGCCCGCCCGAGAGGGCGGCGGTAGAGCGGCGCTCGAATCCGACGAGGTCGACCAGCGCCAGCGCTTCCGCCACCCGCCGGTCGCGGTCGGCGGGAGGGACACGAAGGGACTCAAGCCCGAAGGCCACATTGCGACCCACGTCCAGGTGCGGAAAGAGGGCATAGTGCTGGAAGACCATACCGAAGCGGCGGCGCTCGGGACGAAACGGCACGACATCCTCGCCATCCACCACGATGCGCCCCGCGTCCGGCTGCTCGAAACCCCCGAGGAGCCGGAGCGTGGTGGTCTTGCCGCTTCCGCTGGGGCCCAGGAGGGCGAGCGTCCGCCCACGCTCGAGGGTCAGCGAGAGATCGAACACGCCGGCCGCGGCGCCGAACCGGCGGCTCAGCCGCTCGATGGCCAGGTAGCTCACCGGGGTTTCCCCGTGCCGCGGACGTGTTGATCCCAGTACGCCATCCAGTCCGACCCCTTCCGTGTCAGCAGGTCCCAGTCCATGGGCTCGACCACCATCTGCGTCTCCACCTCGCGCACCCACGCGGGCACCCGATCGGCGGGCAGGTCCCGCCTTGCCGGCAGCCGGAACACGCGCTGCGCCGCGATCAGCTCCCCGTCGACACTGCCGACGTAGTCGATGAACTCCTTGGCCGCGGCGGGGTGCTTGCAGCCCCGGACCAGCGCGATGGCATCGTCGATGACCGGCGTGCCGCTGCGCGGGAAGACATAGCCGAACGGCATGCCTTTGCTCCGCGAGATCAGGATGTCCGGCAGGTCCCACAGGGTGACCAGTCCCTCCTGCCGGGCCAGCTTCGCGTCGAGCAGCGCTGGAGACAGCGCGTAGGTTCGCGTCTGCCCATCGAGACGGCGGAGCCACGCAATGCCTTCCGTTGTGTCGCCGGTACGGCGCAGGCTGCGTTCGAGGATCATCCCCCAGATGGCGCGCATGGTCCCGCTCGCGACGGGATCGCGGATGAGCACTCGGTCCCGCCACCTGGGCGCCAGCATGTCGTCCCAGTCCCGCGGGGCCGCTGAATCGGGCACCGCAAGATTGTTGTAGGCAATGATGGCCGGCGTCCGGTAGACCGGGAAGTAGAAGTCATCGGGCCCGACTCCCGAGGTGTCCACGGCATCGGCCCAGTTGGGACGGTAGGGGGCAAGCAGGGACTCCGCGACTCCCCGCGCAAAGAGGGTCGTGGGACCCCCGAACCAGACGTCGGCCTGCGGGTTGACGCGCTCAAACCGCAGCCGGTCCAGCACCTCCTGGCTGCCGAGGTCCAGCCACCGCACGTCGATGTCCGGATGCAGGCGCTCGAATTCGTGTTCCAGCAGCGTGAGGTGATCGCGCCCGTGCGGCGAGTAGATCGTGAGCGGCACTCGGTGATCCGCGCACCCGCCGCACAGCATCACCGCCACGAGAGGCAGCCCCCGCCACGGCCGCGCTCCAGGCGCCAGTCGAAGACTCACCCGCCGCAACCGCCGCTCAGCTCCCACCCTTGCGAGGCGACCGGCCGAGGGCCAGCAGATTGAGGAAGAGCCGGTACGCCCCGGGCACCGCCGCCGGGAGCTGCCGGAAAAAGCTGAGGCCGGTGTACACGTACGTCCCCTGCCCCACCCTGGCGACCAGGAGGCCTCCCTGGAGCGGGGGATCGCCGGGATCGTGCATCTCGAGCACCGGGTGCCAAGCCGGGGCCCAGCTGTGCGCGAAGTAGAGCCCTCGCTCCTGGACCCATCCCTCCCAGTCGGCCGCGGTGATACGATTGGGAGTCCGGAGCACCGGGCTCGCGCTGTCCACGATGGCGACCGGCGCAGTCTCGTCCGTGACCCGGTCGTGTCCGCCGAGGAGGGCCGTGCTCGCAACGGCCCGCGCGCTCGCGCGAGTCGTGGGAGCGTTCGCTCCCGCGACTCCTGGGGCCCGGCTCCCGATGGTCATTGGAAATGGCGGGTAGTTCCCCAGGAAGTAGCCGTACTGCTGATACTGCGTAACAACGGTCCCGCCGGCGCGGGCGTACGCCAGGAGTCGGTCATTGTTAAGCAGCAGCGCGGTATCGGTCTCGAAAGCGCGGGGCCCAATCACGATCACGTCAAAGTCGGCAAGCGACCTGGTCGCGAGGTCACGACCGGTAATGAGCTGAACCGGAAGCCCGAAACCAACGAGCGCCTCCGGGATGCGATCGGCGGCTCCGCGCAGGTAGGCAATCCGCCGGTGGAGCGGCAGGCTGACCGGAGCGATCCGCACCCGAGCCACCGCGGGGCGCTGGTAGGTTCTGGGACGGATGTGCGAATACTCCACGGTAAAGAGGCCGTCCCCGAATCGCTCCCCTCGGGTGTCGACCGCCACGGCGCGGAACTCCGCCGAATCGGACGGTTGCGCAGGCAGGGCTACCGCGAAGGTGAAGACCTTCCGCTCTCCGGCCCGGGTGAGATGGAAGCGAGCGGCGTGCATCGGGGCCCAGCCCGCAGGCACGTCGATGGCGACGGTGCCATCGGTCGTGTCGCGGGCCTCATGGGTCAGGGTGACGGTGAGCTGATGCGGCCCGCGGTCCTCCCTTCGCCAGAGCTCCATCGCCGGCTCAAGCTTCACATCCACCCGCGGCGCGATGACCAGCGGTCGCCGGATCTCGCCCCGCGCCTGGTCGTTGACGCGGCTCACCACGCTCCGCTCGATGCGCGGAGACCACGCGTTCCCGGCATCCACCTCGAGCCACGCCCGGAGCGGGTCGGGGAAGAACGGGTCTCCCAATTGACCTTCCTCCGGGGAGGCCGGCGGGGCCGGCCACCGATACATGGAGGATTCCGGACTCTCGAGGGTGAAGTACGGCCTCCGGAGCGACACGCCGGCAGGCAGGCGCACTACCACCCTGTGGGTGACCAGAGCGCCGGGGGGCACCGTCGTATCCGTCACGGCGACGCCCCGCGCAAGGCCAATGCGAGAGGAGAGGCCCATCCTGACGGAGCGGGGCCGCGCTCCCGTGTTCCACGCCAGCAGCGTGACCCCAACGCTGTCGCCGCCGACCAATTCGTCCCGGTCGGCATACGCGTCGAAGACCAGCCCCTCGGCATCCACGATGGCGGTGGAGAAGTGTCGCAGCTGATCGAGCACCTCGATGCGCGACCTCGGCGCCTGCCTCGCGGTCGAGTCATAATTCCCGCCCCACATCGCGACCCGGGAGGCCGCGCTCTCGAGGAGCACGGCGGCGGAATCGGGCGCGAGCGCGATCAGGGCGCGGGCAGAAGCCACCTCGGCGGCGGCCACGCCGGCCGCGGCAGTGTCGACAGAGCGACCGAGCCCGGTCAAAGTCGTGTCAACGCCGGCCCACAGGCCGTCGGAACCCCGCCCGGTCCGGTCGACCAGAAGCTCGAGGCGCACGGCGGACGGGCCGATCCCCTGCAGCTGCCCCATGTTCTGCGACCGGTGCAGGCTCCGACCGCTCATCGCGATCTGATGGTAGGAGAGACCGACGGCGGGGTCGACGACGCCGCCGTTCAGGGTGAGCGTGGTGGCCGCGGAATCGAACCGAGTGCTCCGATAGAGCTTGAGCGGCGTGAAAGGCGCGAGGCCCTCTTCCCGTTCGAGCTCGGGAAAGACAGTGGAATCCCCGGCCACACGGAACGCTTCTTGGGCTGCCCATCCCGCGGCCTGGTGGTGCCCGTGACCATCCCGAGGCGTGCCGCTGAAGATGGAAACCACGATCTGGGGCCGGAACCGGCGAATGATGCGCACCACATCCTTGAGCACCGAGTCCCGGGGCCAGTGGGCCCAGGTATCGTCGAGAGTCTTCGAGAAGCCGAAGTCGTAGGCCCGGGTGAAGAACTGCCGTGCCCCGTCCAGTCGCCGGGCGGCGAGCAGCTCCTCCGACCGGAGCAGCCCCAGGGCGTCACCCAGCTCCGGCCCGATCAGGTTCTGGCCGCCCTCTCCGCGGTTGAGTGACAGGTAGCCCGCTTCCGCGCCCATGCCGCGCACCAGGAGCGTGAGCAACTCGGTGTCCTCGTCATCCGGATGCGCGCCGATCATGAGCACGCGCTTGGCATGTCCAAGCATGCGGGCCTCGCGGGCGAGCGCCGGGTAGCCCCCTGTCGACGGGGGCTCCAGCTGCGCCGCCAGGGCGACAGGCAGAATGAGCAGTGGAGAGAGAAGGCGAAGGAGGCGGGGCACGGGCTCAAGGTAATCCGCCCTGTCGTGGCCAGAAAGGCTGGGCGGCCGCCTGCAGGTGGCGTTGCGTGGCGCCTCAGGCGCCGCTTCTGCTACGAGGTCCGCCGAGCGACGCAAGCTGGACAGGGACAGACATCAAGCAAATGGCGAAAGGTGTAGATCCCGGTGTCATGACCGTCGCTCCAGCTCACCCGGAGCCCATAGCTGCCCACCAGCGCCAGCCGGAGCGGGCGAATGTCGCTGGGCACGGCGGCGGGATCGAGCAGCGGCTGTCCGGTCAGCTCCTCGACGCACCCTGCGCACGGACAGGCCAGGCGGAGAGGCCGCGCGGGGAAGAAGCCCGCGTGATCCGCAGTCCACTCGATCAACACACCGTCGTCGCGGCGCGTGATGGCGCGCGGTGTCACAGGGTCCAGCGCCATGCCGGGAATGCCTCGCGGGATTATACTTTGGACGACTCCGAACCGATTCGACCCATGACCAGCGATTCCTCCAATCCCTTCGGCGCCCGCGGGACACTCACGCTGGGCTCCGAGACCGCCACGATTTTCCGCCTGCCCGAACTGGAACGCAAGGGTGTGACCCGATTGGATCGGCTGCCGTTCTCGATTCGGGTCCTGCTCGAGAATGCGGCGCGCTTCGCCGGGCATGGCATCGTGACGGAGGAGCACGTGGCGGCGCTGGGCGCCTGGTCTCCCCGCGCGAAGAGCCAGAGCGAGATCCCGTTCATGCCGGCGCGCGTGGTTCTACAGGACTTCACCGGCGTGCCCTGCGTCGTGGATCTGGCCGCCATGCGCGACGCGATGGCGCGCATGAAGGGTGACCCGGACCGGATCAACCCCATCGTGCCGTGTGACCTGGTGATCGATCACTCTGTGCAGGTGGATTTCGCCGGAACCGCCGACGCCTACCGGCGGAACGTCGACCTCGAGTACGGTCGCAACAAGGAGCGGTACCAGCTGCTCAAGTTCGCGCAGAAGGCGTTCCGGAACTTCCGCGTCGTCCCCCCGGGGACGGGCATCGTCCATCAGGTCAACCTCGAGTACCTCGCGCCGGTGGTCCAGCTCCGAGCCCAGCGGGGCGCGCTCACCGCCTACCCCGATACCTGCGTCGGGACCGACTCGCACACCACCATGATCAATGGCCTGGGCGTCCTGGGATGGGGTGTCGGGGGCATCGAGGCGGAGGCGGTGATGCTGGGCCAGCCCTACTTCATGCTCATTCCCGAGGTCGTGGGAATGAAGCTGGTGGGCGAGCTCCAAGTCGGCACGACGGCGACCGACCTGGTACTCACCGCGACGCAGATGCTTCGCAAGCACGGCGTCGTGGACAAGTTCGTGGAGTTCTACGGCCCGGGGTTGTCCACTCTTGGCCTCGCCGACCGGGCGACGATAGCGAACATGGCGCCGGAGTACGGCGCCACGATGGGTTTCTTTCCGATCGATGCCGAGACCATCCGCTATCTGGAGCGTACCGGACGGGACCGGGCGGTGATCGACCGGGTGGAGCGGTACAGCAAGGAGCAGGCGCTGTTCAGGTCGGACGCCACGCCAGACCCTGAATACACCAGCGCACTCACGCTCGATCTCTCGGCGGTCGTCCCCAGCCTGGCGGGGCCCAAGCGCCCGCAGGATCTGGTGCCCCTGTCAACGCTCAAGCGGAACTTCCAGGTTTCCCTCCCTGACCTGATGACTCCTTCCGTTCCCACCGCACGGCGTGAATTGGCGGAGGCCAACTACTCGCGATGGGTGAACGAGGGCGGCTCCGGCGGGGGCGTCGCGGTGCTGGAGCAGCCCAGGCACAAGACCAGCATGAACGGGGAAGCCGTTGAGCTCACCGACGGCGCCGTGGTCATCGCGGCAATCACGAGCTGCACCAACACGTCTAATCCCTCGGTGATGATTGGTGCCGGCCTCCTGGCCCGAAAGGCCGTGGCACGAGGCCTCAGCACACGGCCCTGGGTCAAGGCCAGCCTGGCCCCTGGCTCCCGGGTAGTGACGGAGTACCTGAAGGGCTCTGGGCTCCTGCCGGATCTCGAAAAGCTGCGGTTCAACATCGTCGGCTACGGCTGCACCACCTGCATCGGCAATTCGGGCCCCCTCCCCGACCCGATCGCCAAGCTCATCGAGGAACACCAGCTGGTGACGGCCGCGGTCCTGTCAGGGAACCGGAACTTCGAGGCGCGGGTCCACCCGCAGGTACGGGCCAACTACCTGGCTTCACCGCTCCTGGTGGTGGCGTTCGCGCTGGCCGGCCGGGTGGACATCGACCTGGACCATGAACCGATCGGCACGGACCGAAGCGGCAAGCCGGTCTATCTCAGGGAGATCTGGCCCTCGCCCAGGGAGATCGCGGACACCATGGCCGCCGCCCTCAAGCCCGAGCTGTTCCGGGAGCGGTATGCCTCGGTATTCGACGGGGACGAGGTGTGGCGCTCGCTGCCGGTCCCCGAAGGGAGCCGCTACGAGTGGGACCCCAAGAGCACCTACGTGGCGGAGCCGCCGTTCTTCCAGCACCTGTCCGCGGAGCCCGGTCCGCTCCGTGATATCGCCGACGCGCGTGTGCTGGCGGTCCTGGGCGACTCGGTGACGACCGATCACATCTCTCCCGCGGGTTCGATTCCCAGGAACGGGCCGGCCGCCCGGTACCTGCTCGAGCACGGAGTCCAGCAGGTGGATTGGAACACGTTCGGCGCCCGCCGGGGGCACCACGAAGTGATGATGCGAGGCACCTTCGGCAACGTGCGGATCAAGAACGCGCTCACCCCCGACCGTGAAGGAAACTGGACGGTGCACCTGCCCGATGGCGAGGTGATGTCGATCTATGATGCCGCGATGAAGTACCAGAAGGAGGGGACGCCGCTCGTCATCCTCACGGGCAAGGAATATGGGACGGGGTCGAGTCGCGACTGGGCCGCGAAGGGCCCCGCCCTGCAAGGGGTGCGCGCCGTGATCGCGGAGAGTTACGAACGCATCCACCGCAGCAACCTGGTGGGGATGGGGGTCCTGCCCCTCCAGTACGAACCGGGAGTGACTCGGCAGACCCTGGGGCTGACCGGCCGGGAGACGATCACGATCACGGGCATCGCCGCAGGGTTGACACCGGGAGGCCACGTCAAGGTGGCCGCTCGGTCCGAGAGCGGCGTGGTCACGACCTTTCAGGCGATCGTTCGCCTCAATTCCCCAGTGGAACTCGACTACTACCGGAACGGCGGGATCCTGCAGCGAGTGCTCCGGATGTTCGCCTCCGGCGAGGCGTAGGGTCCGGGCGCGCAGAATGAGAAACGGCCCTCCGAGGAATGCTCGGAGGGCCGTTCAGCATGCGGATTACGCGGTCAGGCGACGAGGTCCTTGAGCCGGAGCCCCTGTTCGCCCTCGCGGAGCCGGGTGAGAGCGCGGTCCCGGAGCTGGCGGATCCGCTCCCGGGTGACGCCCATCATCCGGCCGATCTCCTCGAGGGTGCGGCTGTTGCCATCATCGAGGCCGAAGTACAGCCGGAGCACCTTGGCGTCCCGTGGGGGCAAGGTGGCGAGCGCCGCCTCGATATCCGAGGTCTGGCTGTTCGCGATGGCGGGAGCGTCGGTCCCTTCCTGGTCCAGCGCGGCGAACCGCTCGATCCGCTCGCTGTTGTCTCCATCGCGAGTCGGGTGATCGAGCCGCACCGCCTCGGTGTTCAGGGCCCCCAGGCTGCGCACCGCTTCCACGGTAAGGCCGGTGGCGCGGGCCAGCTCCTCGGTGGTGGGCATCCGACCCAGCTTGTCCTTGAGCAGGGTGGTGGTGCGTCCCAGCCGGGATAGATCCGCGGTCCGGTTGAGCGGTACCCGGACCGGCCGCCCGTGGCGGGCGATGGCTGCCTGCACCGCCTGGCGAATCCACCAGACGGCGTAACTGATGAACTTGACCCCGCGATCCGGATCGAACTTCCGGGCGGCGGTCATCAAGCCGAGATTCCCTTCGCCGATGAGATCGACGAGGGGAACTCCGCGATTCTGGAACTTCTTGGCCACGGACACCACGAACCGGACATTGTGGCGGGCCAGCTTCTCCTGGGCCGCGACATTCCCGCGGAAGGCCTTGCGGGCCAATTCCATCTCTTCCTCGCGGGTCAGCAGGGGCACCTTGCTGATCTCGTCGAGGTAGAGGTCGAGGCTTTCCCGGCCTTCGTCGATCGCCTTGGCGATCTGGGCCGGCCGTACCGTGCGCCGCTTGCGGCGTGGCTGCATGGTCACTCGACGCCCCTCCTTAGGGCTGAATCCGTCCACTCATCAGAGGGTCGAACCAACCATCTAATATAAGTTCTGACGGATCGAAAACAAAGCGAAACTAAAACTCTATGTACCACAATGGTTTACACAAAATTACCCGAAAATATACCGGTCGTCAATCTCGACGCCGCCTTCACATCGTTCGTACACCGCCCGCGAGCCCCAAGGCGTTTGACGCTGGAATGACTTTGCGCGACCGGGGGACGTCCAGATGGCCTCCGATTGCACCGCTCCATGGGATACGCAGCTTCCCCCCGGCGCGTTACACTTCCGGGCATGAAAACCGACGTCGCCTACGAGTTCCTGCGTCAGTTCGCCTCGCCGCTGGTGGCTATCACCTCGGCCTGGCAGGGGCGGCGGAATGGGATGATTTCCGACAGCGCGGTACGCGCCTCGATCTCGCCTGACGTTCCCCGGCTGTCGGTGTATATCCACAAGTGGCACCTCTCGCATGACATGATCTGGCAGAGCGGCCGCTTTGCGGTCCACCTGCTGCACCGGGGCCAGCTCGAGCTGGTCCACCAATTAGGATTCGTGAGCGGGCGGGAACGTGACAAGTTGACGACGATTCCCCATGTCATGGGCTCGCACGGGCTGCCAATCCTGGAGGACCGGGTGGTGGCCTTCGAGATGCGGGTGCTCAATACCATGGACGCCGGCTACGCCACCCACTTTCTGGGGCATGTGGACGCCGTGCACCCGGGCCGGGACGCGGAGATTCTGACGGCTCCGTGGTTCCGGGCAAACATGCCGCCGGCCTGGACGGCGGAGTGGCTGGCCAACTACCGCAAGGCGCAGGAAGTCATCGAGCAGCACACCGCCATCGAAGATCGCCATTGGACCGGGGCCAACCGGTCCTGAACTTTCCCCCATCGAGGAGTCACAGCATGGTGAAGGGCACGCAAGTCGCGCTTCTGTCATTCGTCGCCGTTCTCGCGGCGGGTCCCGTGAGCGCGCAGGGCTTCGAGGGCGTCGTCACGTACCAGGTGAACGGCAACGGCGGCCAGAGCATGGAGATGGCCATGACGGTCAAGGGCGGCAAGCTGCGCACCGATATGAACGGCGGGGGCCACCAGATGGCCATGATCCTGGACGTCGACGCCGGCAAGACGACCATGATCATGCCCGAACAGAAGATGTACATGACGCACGACATCACCCAGTTCCATCCGGCGGATTCCACCCCGCCCAAGATCACGCCACTCGGCACCACGGAGACCATCGCCGGTCACACCTGCGACGACTTCCTGGCCGTCGATTCCAAGGGAGAGAAGACCCAGTTCTGCAACGCCAAGGGGCTCGGGTTCTTCATGATGCCGCGTGGACCGATGGGGCGCGGCCCAGCCAGCGACGTCGCCGCGCTGAATGCCCCGTCGTTCCGCCAGTACTTCAAGGACGGCTTCTTTCCGCTTCGCGTGAGCAACCCGGATACCAAGAAGGTGATGATGGAGGCGACCAAGATCGAGCCGAAATCGATCGATGCCTCCACCTTCGAGGTCCCGGCCGGCTTCATGGAGATGAAGATGCCGAACATGGGCCCGCGGCCCTGACGGACGCCCCGCGCCGTGAAAGCGCAACGACCCCCGGGGCGTCCCCGGGGGTCGTTCGCGTTGCGGGCCAGCGCCGGGCGCCGAGACTCAGTGCATGCCCTCTCCCGCGAGCTGCTTGACCAGTTCGCCCAGCACGTTCTTGGCGTCACCGAACAGCATCCACGTCTTGTCCGCGAAGTACAGCTCGTTGTCGATACCGGCGAAGCCCGGGTTCTTGCTGCGCTTGATCGCGAAAACGGTCCGGGCCTTATCGGCGTCGATGATCGGCATCCCGTAGATCGGGCTGGTCTTGTCGTAGCGCGCGGCCGGGTTCACCACGTCGTTGGCGCCCACCACCAGGCAGACGTCGACCTGGGGCATGTCGGGGTTGATCTCGTCCATCTCCACCAGGTCGGTGTAGGGGATATCCGCCTCGGCGAGGAGCACATTCATGTGCCCCGGCATGCGACCGGCGACGGGATGGATGGCGAACTTGACGGTAATCCCGCGCTTCTTGAGCTGATCGTAGAGCTCCCGCACCTTGTGCTGCGCCTGCGCCACCGCCATCCCGTAGCCCGGCACGATGACCACCAGGTTGGCCTGCTCCAGGACCTGTGCCGCCCCTTCCACCGTCTCGGCCCGGTAGGCCTTCTGCTCGCCCCCGGCCTTGACCTGCTGCACCTGGCCAAACGCGCCGAACAGCACGTTGGTGAACGAGCGGTTCATCGCCTTGCACATGATGATCGCGAGGATCAGGCCGCTCGACCCATCCAGCGCCCCGGCCGTGATCAGGAGCTTGTTGTCGAGAACGAAGCCCATCGCTACCGCGGAGAGCCCGGCGTACGAGTTGAGGATGGCGATCACCGTCGGCATGTCCGCCCCTCCGATCGGGATGATCAGGAGCACGCCGAAGAGGAGCGACAGCACGATGACGACGGGGAAGAGCTGCGGGGCCCAGGGAGCGGTGGGGTGCAGGGTCAGCGCCCCGCCCAGCGCCGCCGCGATGGCGAACAGCCCGACATTGGTGGCGTTCTGGAGCGGGTAGGTCACCGGCCGCTGCGGGATCCACTTCACCTCCTGCAGCTTGCCGGCGGCCAGCAGGCTCCCGGTGAAGGTCAGGAAGCCGAGCAGGATCTCGAGGATGATCGCCACCATGCGGAAGGCCGTGAGGTTCTGCGGTCCCTCCGCGAACCAGAGATAGTACTTCGCGGTGCCGACCAGGCCCGCGGCCAGCCCGCCGAAGGCATGGGACAGGGCGGTTCGCTGGGGCACGGCGGTAAGGGGCACCATCGCCAGGGGGATGCCGGCGGCGGTCCCCACGATGAGGGCGCCGATGATCCAGACGTGGTGTACGATGATCGGCTCGGCCCACGTCGCGCCGATGGCGACGCACATGCCCAGCGTCCCGGCGATCACGCCGCGCCGGGCAGTCTTGGGGTCATTCATCCAGTGCAGCGCGAAGATGAACAGCGCCGTCGCCAGGACGTAGGCGGCCTGCACGAAGCCCGCGGTCATGGCCGGTCTCCCTGGGCGGGACCCTTGCTGGACTTGAACATCTTGAGCATGCGGTCCGTGATCAGGAACCCGCTCACGATGTTGGTCATGCTCGCGAACAGCGCCACGGCGCCGAGAATGCGGATGGGGAGGGGATAATCCGCACCGGTGACGATGATCGACCCGACCACGGCGATGGCGGAGATCGCGTTGGTAATGGACATGAGCGGGGTGTGCAGCAGGCGCGACACCCGGCGGATCACGCCGAGCCCGATGAACGTGGCAAGCACAAAGACGTAGATCAGCGGCCACATGTCGGGTGCGGCCGTCGCCACGGCATGAGTCGAGTCCGCGGGCGCGGGGGTCTGGCCGGCCGCGGCCGTGCTGGCGACCGCCAGCAGGGCGAGGGTCCAGGCTGCCGGGACGAACGGTCGTCTCTGCATGCTGCGTCCTCTCCTCTTCTCGGGCGCCGGAGCGCCGCCTGAGGGCATCGAATCTCGCGCGATCATAGACCGGCCTTCTGCAGGGCGTCGCGGGTGCGATCGTGCTTCACCTCGCCCCCATGGGTGATGATGGCGCCCCGCTGCAGGTCGTCCGTCAGGTCAAGCTGGAAGGCCTTGTCCTTGGTGAACGCCTGGATGAAGGCGGTGAGGTTCCGGGAAAAGAGGAGGCTGGCGTGATACGGCATCGTCGCCGGCAGGTTGAGTGGGGCGATGATCGTGACCGCTCCGACCCGCGCGGTCTCCCCCAGCCTGGACAGCTCGCAGTTGCCGCCGCCGTCCGCCCCCAGGTCGACGACGACCGACCCCGGCTTCATCGTCTTGACCGTGTCGGCCGTGAGCAGGCGCGGGGCAAAGACGCCGCCAATGAGAGCGGTAGTGATCACCACATCGGACAAGGCGCACTGCTCCACCAGCAACTGGCGCTGCCGCTCCTGGTCCTCCGCGGACAGCTCCTTGGCATACCCGCCCCCGGCGGCGGCGCTTTCCTTGAGCTCGATGCCGACGTACTTCGCCCCGACGCTCTCGATCTGCTCCTTCACCTCGGGTCGCACGTCGGTCGCCATGACGTTCGCCCCCAGGCGCCGCGCAGTGGCGATGGCCTGGAGTCCGGCCACCCCTGCGCCGATGACGAACACCTTGGCCGGAGCCACCATCCCGGCCGCGGTCATGAGCATCGGGAAGTAGCGGTTGAGCTCCACCGCGGCGAGCAGGACGCCCTTGTACCCCGTGATATTCGCCATGGAGGAGAGGGTGTCCATCGCCTGCGCGCGCGTGGTCCTCGGGATCGCATCGGTGGAGAAGGCGGTGATCTGCCGGGCGGCGAGGGCGCGCATGACCGCCAAGTGCCGGAGCGGCATCAGCGAGCCGAGACAGATCGCGCCCGGCTTCATCCAGCTGACTTCCTCTCGAGCGGGCGTGTCGAGTGAGGGGGCGTTCACCCGCGCGAGGAGATCGCTCGATCCGAACAGCGTGGCGGGATCGGTGGCGATGGTGCACCCCACCGCCGTGTACGCGGCGTCATCGAACCCGGCCGCCGCGCCGGCATTCGTCTCGACCGAAACCTCGTATCCAGCCTGAATGAGCTTCTTGCATGACTCGGGGACCAGCGCCACACGCCGCTCCCGCGGCGCGGTTTCCTGCGGAACGCCGATGCGCATTGCACCTCTCGACCTTGGCGGAGTGGCGAATCTATCCGATTCGAGCACCAACGGGAGGGGCGTGCCGCCCGGTTCCCCTCTCAGGGACCGGGAAGGAGCGCGCTGAGGCAGGCGGAGTCGGGCTCGACGCGCAGGACGAACAGCGAGTCGGCGGGCCGGGTGGGCGTGGGAGTAAGCACGCTGGGGCAACGGGAGCGGAGGGTAGCGAAATCCTTCATGATCTGCGGGCTCCGCCACCCCACGATGATCCAGGTCAGAGAATCCTCAAGAATATGGGTGGCCAGGTAGCGACCGGGGACGGTGAAAACCGACGGGACCAGCCGGCTTTCGGTCGGGGTGAGCGGCACCGTGGTGTGCCCGCTGTACAAAAACACGCCGGCCGCCTCGTCGGTCATGACCCGGTCGGTCGGCCGGGCCTCATCAAGCAGCCATCGCGCGGCGTGGCCGATCAGGCGGGAGTTGTCGAGGAGTACCTTGGACGGCACGAAGAAGCGCGGCGCCCGGGCCTCCGCGAGCGCTGACAGCCCTTCGCGCCGCACGTCCGGCTGCCGGGCGAGCACGAGCGCCGCGATCGTCGCGATGCCGTAGCCGAGCCATCGAGCCGGTCCCGGAGCTCGGCGCAGGATCAGCGGGGCGAGCGCCGCGCCGATGGCCAGCCCGCCGAAGGGCAGGATGGTGAGCATCAGTCGATCCTGCGCAAACGGCCATAGCAGCACCGCCGCGACGTTCCCGAGCACCGACGCCGCGAGAAATGGTGCGCGGCGGAGGCAGGCGAAGCCGCCGGCGGCAACGCCCACGAGGAGGAGCGCGGAGAGGACCTGACCGACCGGCTTGGGACCGACCAGGTATGGCCCCAGCTCGCGCACATAGTAGTGAATGTTGTCCCGCACCGCCCCGGCCAGGGCGGGGAGGATCGTACCCGGCGGCGTCGCGAACCAGTCGAGATACTCCCCTTCATCCGGCAGGTTGGCCACGGGGCCCCGCGCAAGCAGGATGTGATGCATTCCCTTCCAGGCGACCACGGCCAGCAGCGCCGGTGCGAGGGCCGCAACCCATTCGCGCCAGGAACGCCGCCGCCAGGCGAGCGCGACGGCGGCGGCCACGACCAACACGATGCCCTGAGTACGGAACAGGAAGGCACATGCCAGAAGGAGGCCGGCACAGGCGCGCAGCATGAGGCGTCGCGGGCCCGGCAGCGCGTCCTCGGCAAGAGCCCATACCACGAGCGCCCCCGCCCAACTCAGCATGAACCAGGGCTCGGACAGGGGAATGGTGAAATAGGCGATCGAGGCGTCGAGCATGAACGGAGTGGCAACGAACAGCAGCAGCAGCGTCCGTGGGACGCCCACCCGGACCCGACCCCACCACCAGAGGAGGCCACCGACCGCCCCGACGACGAACGGGTGAATCACACCGATGGCGCGTTGCACCCCCCCCAACGTGCCGAGAGCCTTCCAGAGCAGCGCGAGAATGAATGGGAACCCCGGCGGATACTTGATCTGCACCGGGTGATGCGGCAGGTACAGCGATCGATAGCCCGCCCCGGCCGCGATGGCGCGGCCCAGAATCGCGTACACCCCATCATCGCTCAGGGCGCCGACCAGGAGCGCATCGGACAGATTCGCCACCAGAAGCACGGAGGCGAGCCCCAAGGCGACGAGCAGGGCCTCTCCAGCCGGCGGAATGGCCCGGCGCGCGGAGGGCGCCGAGCCGACGGATTCCGGAGTCGAGGCCGCGCTCGGGTCAGGCGTGGGCCGGGTCCTCGGTGTGGGGGCGGGAATTCTACCTGATCAGAACTTGGGGAGCTTGATGCCGCCCGCCGGGCCGGCAAGCCGCTGGATGGCGGCCTCCAGCTGCCGCTGGGCCGACTGGAGCTGCCCCTGCGCGCCGGGCAGCCGACTGCTGACCTCCGAGGCAACTCCGCCCACGCTCCCCTTGAGCTGTTGGACGGGGGCATCCACCAGGGAGTCCACCGCGCTCCGGGCCCGCTGTTCGCCGGCGGCGATTGCCTGGCCGGCCAGAGCCTTGAGGCGGGCCGCGACGGCGTCGTCGAGGTTGGAGCTGACGGCGAGAGTAGGGGCATCGACAGTGCCGCCCAGCTGGGCGTGGATCCGCAGATCGGAGAGCCCGCTCACGGCCTGCCAGACCGCCTGCTGCACCACCGATTGGGGCTGCGCGCCTCCGGAATCGGCCGACCACGAGGCCCGGTCGGCGGTGACGTCCCAGGCGCCGGCGAGGCTGTCGCCCGCGAGCGCAAAGCGGAACCCGACGCTGCTCCTGCCCGGGTGCAGGGTGAACGGAAGGCTGGCGAAGGAGATCGGCGCCAGCGTCACCCCATTCACCTGCGCCACGACGGAATCCTTCGGCGCCGAGCCGAAGTGCCTCGAGAGGCCGTGGAGGTCGACCGTGATGGTGTCGGTCCCGATGAGGCGGCCGCTTGCAACCAGGGTCGCGGGGTGGCCATAGAGCGCGGGCGCCGAGGTGACGCCGCTCAGGTCGGCCCGCAGCTGGTTCTGCCTGGCGTTTCCCGCCGTGAGATCGACTTCCCCCTTGCGGAGCAGGAACCCAGGATACTGGGCGACCTTGGGGAACTCCACCGTGGTGCCGGCCATCCGGGTGCGGGTGGGGCCGGGGCGGTTCCAGGGCTGGAGGCCGGGCGGGACGTAGCGTTGAATGAGGCGGGCCGCGTACACGGCATGCTGGAAGTAGTCGATGCTTTTCCGGCCGAACAGGGCCGCGCCGATGTCAGGCGCGTCGAAGCTGGGCAGATCCAGCAGACCGCGGGCCATGGCGTAGTCGCGTTGGCGGGCGGCATCGATGTCGGCCAGCCCCTGCTGCAGCGCCAGCACCGACGCCCGGGTGGTCCGGTCCAGGGTTGCCAGGTCCTGCTGGGCCTGCTTGATCCGCGCGATGCCCTGCTGCGCCGAGGTCACCGCGTCCTTCACGCCCGCGAGGCCGAGCTGGCGCGGGTCGGCCTTGGACAGTCGGGCCGCCAGCGCATTGGACGAATCGATCAGCGGCGCGAGATTGAGCCGCGCCAGCGACTGCTCGAAGCCGCTCTTGAGCGAATCGCTTCGCGCCGCGAGGGCGCGCACGGCCTTGATCGTCCCGAGCTGATCGGGATGCAGGACCAGGGCCTTGACGCTGTCCACCCGGCCGAGGGCGAGGGTTGGGTAGTGGAACTTGTCCGTGGCCCATTGCTCCGTCTCATGAAGCAGCTGGGCGGAGGAGCTTCCCGGCTTGGCGGCCCGCGCCGGCTTCTGCCTCACCACCCCGAACCGGAGCCCGGACAGGCGGAGCTCGTCGACCACGAACTTCTTCTCGAGCAGTGGAACAGGGTCGAGATCGAACACCATGGTCCCGGCCTCGAAAGCGTCCCGCGTCGAATCGCGCGGGTCGGCGATGGCGAGGGCGCCGACTTCCACCCTGGCCTGGGCCAGGTGAATCCGCACGCTGCCGATGTCCACTTCGGTCCCCAACGCATCCGACAGCGTCGCCACGGCCGCGCGGCGCGCGAGGGCGTCGGCGAACAGGACCCACAACACGACCAGCGCCACCACGAACAGGAGGAGCGGGGCAGTCGCCCGCCAGCGCACGAGCCGCAGGCGGGTGCCGGTCATTCAGGGCGAAACCAGCGATAGATGTTGAACAGCACCGAAGCGCGGACCGCCTTCCCCAGCCCGGAGTTGATGACGCGCTCGGCCAGGTTCGCGCGGTACCAGGTGACACCGCGGCGACCCAGGAAATACAGGGGAACCGCGAGGACCACCCAGGTCACGAAGCTCCCCAGGGTGACGCTGTTGTTGAACCCGGTGTAGGGAACGAGGGGCGTGTTGTACCAGGACGTCCAGAGGCCGACCAGTCCCGGGGCATGCAGGAGGTCGAGCCCGATCCGGTCGAACAGCGGATCGAGGGCAAAGCCGAGAGGAGTGAACAGCGCGATGCCCAGGAGGCCCCCGCCGAAGGAGACGTTGAGCAGAGCGAGGGCGGCGAAGAGCACCAGGTTGTGCGCGCTCAGCAGCGGTGTCAGGCCGATGCCCGCTCCCAGCACCAGACCCGCGGCGACCTGCCCGGGGGTTCCCTCGGAATGGAGGGTCTTGAAGATCGATTGCAGGAGCTTGAGCAGCGCGAGCATGCCCGGATACTAACGCACGACGTACCGTCCGGTCGAGTGATGTCGCTCACCGCCTATCGAGCGCGCGGGGATCTAGAGCCCGCGCGCCCTACGCGCGGCCCAGACACAGCCTGTCTGGCCGCTCGGGGGAGCGCATGATATCCTTCCCGCCCTATGCCCTCCCCCGCCCCCCAGGTCGAAGTCCACAAGTTCGGTGGCGCCTCCCTGGCGGACCCGGCGGCGGTGCGTCACGCCGTGGCCATTGTCCGCGCGCGGTCCAGGCCCGCGGTGGTCGTCGTCTCCGCGATGGCCGGTGTCACCGATCTCCTTCTCCAGACCGCCACGCAGGCCCGTTCCGGTGACCTGGTGGCCGCCTACAAGGCCGCCGCGACGCTCCGGGAGCGACACCACGCCGCGGCTCGGGCGCTCCTCCAGGCGGGCGAGGCCAAAAACGAGCTGCTGGCCTTCATCAACGCGCAGGTCGACGAACTCGAGACGATCGCCAAGGGGCTTTCGATCCTGCGCGAGCTGACGCCCCGCACCGGCGACTTTGTGGTGGCCCGGGGGGAGCGCCTTTCGGCGCGGCTCCTCACCGCCGCCCTGATGGCGGCCGGAGTGAAGACCCGCTACGTGGACGCCGCGGACGTGGTCCGGACCGACGCCACGTTCAGCAACGCCTCGCCCGACCTCGACCGCACCGATGCCCTGCTCCGGAAGGCGCTCAAGCCGCTCCTCAGTCAGGGTGTGGTGCCGGTGGTCACCGGGTTCATCGGCTCGGCGGAGGACGGCGAGGTGACCACCCTGGGCCGCGGCGGCTCCGATCTCACGGCGTCGCTGGTGGGGCGGGCCATCGGCGCGTCGCGCGTCAACCTGTGGAAGGATGTCCCCGGCCTGCTCACCGCCGATCCCAGGATCGTCCCCGATGCGCGGGTGCTGCCGCAGCTCAACGTGCGGGAAGCCGCGGAGCTCGCGTACTACGGGGCCAAGGTGCTGCATCCGCGGGCGCTCATCCCCATCCTGGGGCGGAAGGTCCCGCTCTTTGTCCGCCCCTTCGCCGACCCCGCCGCGCCGGGCACCGAGGTCTCCGAGCGTGAGACCGGCCTCGATGTCCCGGTCAAGGCGCTCTCCAGCGCGTCCGCGCAGGCGTTGCTCACCGTCGAAGGGAACGGAATGCTGGGCGTGCCGGGAGTGGCGGCCCGGACCTTCGCGGCGCTGCAGCGGGAGAAGATCTCGGTTTCACTGATTACGCAGGCCAGCTCGGAGCATTCGATCTGCTTCTGCGTGCCGGCCGCGAGCGCGGAGCGGGCCCGGCGCTGCCTCGGCGACGCGTTTCGCGAGGAGATCAGCCATCGGGAGATCGATGGAGTCACGGTCCGGACCGGGGTGGCCACGCTGGCCGTCGTGGGTCTCGGAATGGCCGGAACGCCGGGGGTCGCGCGGCGGGTGTTTTCGGCCCTGGCCGATCGCGGAATCAACGTGATCGCCATCGCGCAGGGGTCGAGCGAGCTCAACATCTCCGCGGTCGTGGACGAAGCCCAGTCGGCCGAGGCCCAGCGCGCCGTGCACGCCGCCTTCCAGCTCGGGAAATTGGGCGGCGGCAGCGTTTCGGCGCCGGATCGCCTCGACATCCTGCTGCTGGGCTTTGGGCGGATCGGCCGCTGCTTCACCGACCTGGTGACCCAGCTTCCAGCCGACGGGCCCAAGATCCGCATCGTGGGCGTGGCGGACCGGAGCGGGGTGGTATTCGATCCGGCCGGGCTCTCCGCGCACCGGCTGTTGAGCGTCGCGCGCGAGAAGGCCAAGGGCCATTCGCTGCGACACCTCGAGGGGGGCGCCCCGTGGAACGCGGAGTTCGCGGTGCGCTCGGCCTCGCGGCACGCGCTCTCCCATCCGGTGCTGGTGGACGTGACCGCGGACGAGACGACGCCGGTGATCCACGGCGCCCTGAGTCACGGGATGGATGTCGTGCTCGCCAACAAGAAGCCGCTTTCGGGGAGCAGCAAGGACGCCGAGGAGCTGTTCCAGATCGCGCGGGAGCACGGGCGACATCTGCGGCACGAGGCCACGGTGGGCGCGGGCCTCCCGGTGATGGACACGCTGGCGAAGTTGATCGAGACCGGCGACGAGGTAGTCTCGATCGAAGGCTGCCTGTCGGGGACGCTGGGCTTCCTGCTCTCCGAGCTCGAACGGTGGCGGAGGTTCTCGCAGGCCCTGCCCGCCGCGGTGGAAGCCGGCTACACCGAGCCCGACCCGCGGGAAGATCTCTCCGGCGCCGACGTGGCGCGGAAGGCCCTGATCCTCGGTCGCCTGCTGGGGTACAAGGGTGAGCCCGCGTCGGTGGTGACGGAGTCGCTGGTGCCGCAGGGAGCGCAGGGGATCCCCCTCAAGCAGTTCCTCGCGCGCCTGGCGAGCTGGGACGACCACTTCGCCCAGAAGGTGCGGGTCGCCCAGCAGAAGGGGCAGGTCCTCCGCTACGTTGCGACGGTCACGGCGCGGCGTCTCAGAGTCGGGCTCCAGGCGGTGCCGACCGACAGCCCTTTCGCGGCCCTGAAGGGAACCGACAACCAGATCGTCTTCACGACGGCGCGGTATCGGCAGCATCCGCTCGTGATCCGCGGGCCGGGGGCCGGGCCGCTGGTGACGGCGGCGGGTGTGCTCAACGATGTGCTGGCGCTGACGCGCCGATGAGGGCCGGGTGAGCGGGGTTCAGGCGTACGCTCCCGGATCGGTGGGCAACATCGGTCCGGGGCTCGACATCATGGGCATGGCGCTGGCCGGCGCGGGGGACACGGTCCGGGCCACGCGGAGCGCCACTCCGGGCGTGGTGGTCCTCGACCCCGGTCACCCCGATCTGCCCCGAGAAGCAGGAGCCAACACGGCGGCGCTCGCGGCGCAGGCGGCGCTGCGGCTGGCTGGCCGTGCCGGCGAAGGGATCGAGCTCCGGATCACCAAGGGGCTTCCGCTCTCCGGCGGTCAGGGCGGAAGCGCCGCCTCGGCGGTGGCGGGCGCGGTCGCCACCAACGCGCTGTTCTCGCTGGGGCTCGCGGAGCGGGAGCTGCTCGAGGCCGCGCTGGCGGCCGAAGCGTGCGTCGCGGGCTGGCACCTCGACAACATCCTCCCATCGCTGATCGGCGGCATCGTTCTCATCCGGGACGCCCGCGCCTACGACTACGTGCGCCTCCCGGTTCCCCCGGGCCTCAAAGTGGTGGTGGCGCACCCCGGCCAGCGACTCCGCACCGCGGAGGGGCGGGCCGTGCTTCCCGCGGAGGTGCCACGCGACCTGGCCATGTTCCAGGCCGCGCAGGTGGCCGCGCTGGTGCTCGCGCTCTCGACCAACGATCACGCTCTCCTCGCCCGCGCGCTCGATGACCGGATCGCGGAGCCGGCGCGAGCGCCGCTGCTGCCGGGGTTCGCCGCCGCCAAGCGGGCCGCGCTCGAGACCGGGGCCCTGGGCTGCTCGATCTCCGGCAGCGGGCCGACCGCCTTCGCGTTCGCCGGGAGCGAAGCCGCGGCGCGGGGCATCGGCGCCGCGATGCAGCAGGCGTACGCGTCGGAACAGATCTCCTGCTCCATCCGCATCACCGAGGTGAGTCCGACCGGCGCGCGGGTCGAGGCCATTCCCTGATGGCGAGCATTCAGGTCTGCGAGACCTGCGGGGCCCGGTACGAGGAGCTCGATCCGCGCACCGTGTGCTCGTGCGGCGGCCTGCTCGAGGTGCGGCACGACCGTCCACTCGAGGACGGTGCCTCGCTGCGCCGCCTGTTCGAGGAGCGCTGGGCGGGACGGGCCGGCCTCGATCGCTCCGGCGTGTGGCGGTACCGCGAGCTGGTGATGCCGAGCGTGGGGGATGGGGCGGTGACCCAGCCCGAAGGCAACACCCCGCTCCTGGTACGCGAACGGATCGCCGGGTGGGCCGGGGTCCCGCTGCTTGCCGTCAAGCACGAGGGCCACAATCCAACCGGCTCGTTCAAGGATCGGGGGATGACGGTCGGTGTGACCCAGGCGCGACGCGTCGGCGCCTCCGCGGTGGCCTGCGCGTCCACGGGGAACACCTCGGCGTCCCTCGCCGCCTACGGGGCGGAGGCCGGTATCCCGGCGCTGGTGTTTGTCCCGGCAGGACAGGTGGCACTGGGAAAGCTCTCGCAGACGCTGGCCTATGGCGCCAGGACGCTGCTGGTCCAGGGCGACTTCGACGCCTGCCTCCGTCTGGTGCAGGAGGCCGCCGCTCGGCTCGGCGTCTATCTCCTCAATTCAATCAATCCGTTCCGCCTGGAGGGGCAGAAGACCATCGTGCTGGAATTGTTGCACCAGCTCGAGTGGGTGGTCCCGGACTGGATCGTGCTGCCGGCGGGCAACCTCGGCAACACGGCGGCATTCGGCAAGGCGCTGGTGGAGGCCAAGTCGCTTGGCCTCATCGATCACCTGCCCCGGATCGCCGCGGTCCAGGCGGCGGGAGCGGCGCCGTTCGCTCGCGGCTTCGCGGAAGACTTCGCGAGCCGTCACCGGGTCAGGGCGGAGACGGTGGCCACCGCGATCAAGATCGGCGACCCGGCGTCGTGGAACCGGGCGGTGCGCGCGATCCGCGACACCCGGGGGCTGGTGACGGCGGTGAGCGACGAGGAGATCCTCGAGGCCAAGGCCGTGATCGATGCGGCGGGAGTGGGTTGCGAGCCGGCCAGCGCGGCGAGCCTGGCGGGAGCCAGGCAGCTTCGCGCCCAAGGGGTGATCGGAGACAGAGACCGAGTGGTCGCGGTGCTGACGGGCCACGTGCTCAAGGACCCGGGGGCGCTCCTCACCTACCACCAGGAGATCGAACCTCCGCCCCGGTTCGCCAACCGTCCCATCGAGATCCCCGCCGAGCTCTCGGCGGTCGAGGCCGTGCTCCGGCGATCGACCTAACGGGCGATGCTGTCGATGGCCGCCTGCAGGTCCCGATAGGCCTGGGGATCGATCTCCCGGAACGGCGCGGCCACGTAGGCAATCCGTCCGCCGGGGGCCACCACGAAGAGGGTCCGGTTGTCGAGCCCGTATTTGGGCTCGAACGCACCGTAGCTCTGACCCACTTTGCCCCCGGAGTCGCTCAACAGGCGGAACGGGTAGTCGCGGTCGTGGGCCCAGGAGGCCAGCGCCTCCGCCGAATCCACGCTCACCGCGAGGAGCGTCACCTTCCGGCCATCGTGAAAGAGCGTCGCGTACTGATCACGGTACGCGTCCATCTGGATGGTTCAGCCCTTGGTGCGGGCCTTGTAGAAGAAGGCGATGACGACGGTCTGATCGCGGAGGTCGCGGAGGCGGACCGGCGCGGACTGGATCCCCTGGGCGGTGGCCGCCGTGAGGGTGAAATCGGGCGCAGTATCTCCCACGGCGAGCGGGTGGGGGGCCTGGCCGGCGACGGCCACCGGAGCGGCGAGGGCCAGCGCGGTGGCGGCTGAAAGCAGGCTACGCATCGGTCTCGGGTCTCCTCAGTGCTGGGCCATCACGCGCCAGATGCTGCCGCTGTTCTCATCGCCAATATACAGCGAACCGTCCGGTCCGACCGCCACCCCCGCGGTGCGGAGCGCCGTTTCCCCCTGGGACGAGGTGGCGAAGGTCTCGTAGGTCCCGAGCGGCTTGCCGTCCGCGCCGAAGGGGATGAAGTCCACCCGAAACCCCTGCTGGGGCAGCGGGGCGCGGTTCCATGATCCGTGGAAGGCGTGGAAGACGCCGCCGTGGTAACGGGCGGGGAACTGGTCGGCGTCGTAGAAGACCATGGCCATTGGAGCCCAGTGTCCGGGGAAGCCGATGAGGGGAGTCTTCTTGTCGGCGCAGCGGCCCACCTTCGAGCCATCGCCGCCGTATTCGGGGGCGAGCACCAGCTTGCCCTGGCGCTGATCGTAGTAGCAGTAGGGCCACCCGAAGTCATCGCCCTGCCGCACCTGGGCAAACTCCTCCGCCGGCAGCTCGGCGTTGTCCTCGTCGCTGAAGCCCCAGTTCTGGCCGAGCTGATCGCGCCCGTGAGGCGTGGCGTAGAGGAGGCCGGTGCCGGGCTGCACGGCCAGGGCTTCCGCGTTCCGGAGCCCGGTGGCGAAGCGCGCGCCATCACTCTCGCGCTGATGCAGGCGGGAGGCGCTGAACTGCCAGAGTCCCGCGCGGACCTCGAGCTCGGAGCACGGGTCTCGCCCCGGGGAGCGCGGCGTCCGGTCCTCGATCTGACAGCTGTTGGTGGCCGACCCGATGTTGACGATCAGCGTGTCTCCGCCGAGAAACGCGAAAGTCTTGAAGCGGTGCCCGCCGAGCGGCAGGCCCTCGACGACGACCTCGGGAGCGGCGGCCGGCTCCAGCTCTCCCAGACGCCAGCGCCAGCGCACGATCCGGTCGTCCGGAGCGAACCAGAGGTAGCCATCGTGATAGCGGATTCCGGTGCCGGGGCCTTCACCGAAGAAGCGGCGCTCGTCGGCCTGCCCATCGCCGTTGGTATCCCGGAGCAGAACGACCCCGCCCTGCCCCTTCTCGGCCCGCGCCGCGACGACGTCGCCGTTAGGGAGCACCGCGAGGTTCCGGACGCGTCCGAGATCGCGGGCGACCAGGATGGCGCAGAAGCCCTCGGACAGCACCAGGCCGCTGGTCCGGGTACAGGTCGCCGGGACCGGCGCGGGGCGCGCGGAATCGGCCGTCGGCGCGGCCACGAGTGAGAGGCCCAGCAGGGGGAGAAACGGCGGCAGCACGCGCATGGATGAGATCCCGGGAGACGTTTTCCGAGGGAAAATAGCCCCGAACCATCGGTTTTCCAGAGGGAAAACTCGCGTTTTCCCTCTTGCATAGGGGAGGCAACCCCTTACTTTGGGACTCGCGTGGCGCGGCGAGCCGGCGCGCCGAAGTCCAGATTCCCCCTCGAACGGAGGCACTTGATGGCCACGAAGAAGAAGAAGGCGAAGAAGGCCTCGAAGAAGCGGAAGCCGAACGCGGCGTTCTTGAAGCCTGTGACGCCGGACGCGAAGCTCGCCGAGGTCGTCGGCTCGAAGGCGGTACCGCGGACGGAGCTGACCAAGAAGCTATGGAGCTACATCAAGCGGCATGGTCTGCAGGACAAGAAGAACCGTCGCATGATCAACGCCGACGCCGCGCTGCTCGCCGTCTTCAATGGCAAGAAGCAGGTGTCAATGTTCGAGATGACCAAGCTGGTCAGCCGTCACGTGAAGTAGGCTGGCGGCCATTGGCCGCTGGCATGACCGGTGTCGACCGGTCCCGTGGTCTCAAGGGCGCTCCCGTCGGGGCGCCCTTCGCGTTGTCGGCAGTGCCTACTACACACGGGCGACGGCCCGAGTGATATTCCCGCCCCTATGGCCGGCGAATACATCTTCACCATGCGCGACCTGCGCAAGGTCGTGCCCCCCTCGCGCGAGATCCTCAAGGGAATCTCGCTCTCCTTCTACCCGGGCGCCAAGATCGGCGTCCTCGGCTCGAACGGCGCGGGCAAGTCCACGCTGCTCCGGATCATGGCCGGAGTGGATCGCGACTTCACCGGCGAGGCAAAGCCGCTCGCGGGAACCAAGATCGGCTATCTGCAGCAGGAGCCCGAGCTCGACCCGGACCGGGATGTCCGCGGCAACGTCGAGCAGGGCGTCCGCGAGATGCGCCAGCTGCTGGAGGAGTTCAACGAGATCTCGCTCAAGTTCGCCGAGCCGATGGACGAGGAGGAGATGAACAAGCTCCTCGAGAAACAGGGCCGCCTGCAGGACCGGATCGACCACCTGGGGGCATGGGAGCTGGACCACAAGCTGGACATCGCAATGGACGCGCTCCGGCTGCCGCCGGGAGACGCGGACGTGCGGCGGCTCTCGGGCGGCGAGCGGCGCCGGGTGGCGCTGTGCCGCCTGCTGCTCGAGCAGCCGGACATGCTGCTGCTCGACGAGCCGACCAACCACCTGGACGCGGAGAGCGTTGCGTGGCTGGAGCAGTATCTCGAGACCTTTCCCGGCACGGTCGTGGCCATCACGCACGACCGCTACTTCCTGGACAACGTGGCCAAGTGGATCCTCGAGCTCGACCGCGGATTCGGCATTCCATGGGAGGGGAACTACTCGAGCTGGCTGGAGCAGAAACAGAAGCGGCTGGCGGTTGAAGAGAAGCAGGCCAGCGCGCGGCAGAAGACGCTGGAACGGGAGCTGGAGTGGGTGCGGATGGCGCCCAAGGCCCGGCACGCGAAGAGCAAGGCCCGCATCCAGCGGTTCGAGGAGTTGCGCCAGGAGGCCGAGCGGATCTCGGAGGGCTCGGTGGAAATCCTGATCCCGGTGCCGGAGCGGCTGGGCGAGGAGGTCGTGGTGGCCCGCAACCTGAGCAAGGGCTACGGCGAGCGGCTGCTCTTCGAGAACCTGAACTTTTCCCTGCCGCGGGGCGGCATCGTCGGCGTGATCGGCGCCAATGGCGCCGGCAAGACGACGCTGTTCCGCATGATCGCCGGCCAGGAACGCCCCGACGCAGGGGAGCTGATCGTGGGCAAGACGGTGCGTCTGGCGTATGTCGACCAGAGCCGGGACACTCTGGACGGCACCAAGACGGTGTACCAGGAGATCAGCGGCGGCGAGGACGAGTTGCTCTTCGGCGCGCGCCGGGTGAACGCGCGGGCCTACTGCGCCGGTTTCAACTTCCGCGGCGCCGACCAGCAGAAGAAAGTGAAGGACCTCTCGGGCGGGGAGCGGAACCGGGTCCATATGGCCAAGCTGCTCAAGAGCGGCGGGAACCTGCTGCTCCTGGACGAGCCGACCAACGACCTCGACGTGGATGTGCTCCGCGCGCTCGAGGACGCGCTTCTTTCCTTTGCGGGGTGCGCGGTGGTCATCAGCCACGATCGGTGGTTCCTGGACCGCATCGCCACCCATATCCTGGCCTTCGAAGGCGACAGCGAAGTGGTCTGGTACGAAGGCAACTACCAGGAATGGGCGGCGGACTACAAGAAGCGCCGGGGCGTCGACGCGAGCCAGCCCCACCGGATGAAGTTCAAGCCGCTGCACCGTTGAGCGAACCGGACGCCGCGGGGCACGCGGGCGTCCGCTTCCGGCGCTCGGGTTCCGCCCCCTCGAGAACCTGAGTAGCTTCCCGGAGCCCTTCCGCCACCCGACCGATCCTTTAGAGAGCAATGAGCCAACCGAGAGTCCGGATCCCCTACCTTCCACCCAGGATCGAGGGGCTGGCTACCCTCGCCACCAATCTGTGGTGGAGCTGGTCGGTCGACGCCCGCGCGGTGTTCCGGCGGATCGACGAGCCGCTGTGGCATCTGACCAAGCACAACCCGCTCGAGCTGCTCCGCCGGGTCGATCCGGCGCGGCTGGCGGCCTGCGCCTCGGACCCCGGCTTTCTTGCGCTGTACGACCGCGTGGTCGACGCGGCCAGTCGCGCCCTGACGGGACCCAACACCTGGTTCCGCGAACGGTACCCCGATCTCGACCGGCCGGTGGCGTACTTCTGCGCCGAGTTCGGCCTGCACAACTCGGTGCCGATCTACTCCGGGGGTCTGGGCATCCTGGCCGGCGACCATCTCAAGGGCGCCTCGGACCTCGGGGTGCCGCTGGTCGGGGTGGGGCTCTTCTACATCAAGGGCTACTTCGATCAGCGGCTGCGCATCGATGGGTGGCAGGAGGACAGCGACGTCCGGTTCGACATCGAAACCACGCCTCTCGAGCGCCTGACCGGCCCCACCGGGGAGCGCTACCTCACGACGGTGCGCACCTTCGGGCGTCCGGTCCACGTGGGCGCCTGGCGGATGCAGGTGGGCCGGGTGCCGGTCTACCTGCTCGACACGAATCACAAGGAGAACGATCCGGCCGATCGTGATCTGTCAGGCAAGCTGTACGCCGGGGGCCCGGACATGCGGCTCCGGCAGGAGTGGATTCTCGGCGTGGGAGGCGTCCGCGTGCTGCGGGCGGCCGGCGTGGACCCCTCCGCCTGGCACGCCAATGAGGGACATGCGGCTTTCATGCTGGTGGAGCGGCTCCGGGAGCTGGTGACCCAGGGCATGTCGTTCGGGGACGCGTTCCAGGAGGTGCGGCGGCGAAGCATCTTCACGACCCACACCCCGGTGCCCGCCGGGCACGACCACTTCGGCGCCGATCAGGTGCTGGCCTGTGCCGGCCCGGTCTGGGAGGAGCTGGGGATCTCCTCCGAGGAGTTCCTGCGCATCGGGGCGCTGTCGGAGGAACCGCAATTCCACATGACGGCCACCGCGATCCGGCTCTCCGCTCGCGTCAACGGGGTGTCCAAGCAGCACGGCAAGGTGTCCCGGGAGCTGTGGCGCTCGCTGTGGCCGCAGCTGCCGGTCGAGGATGTGCCAATCGGCCATGTCACCAATGGGGTCCACTTCCCCACCTGGATGGCGAGTCGGAATCTCCGATTGATGGACCGCCACCTGGGCGACGGGTGGCTGGAGCGCTGCGATGAGCCGGGCTTCTGGGAGTCGGTGCTCGCGCTCGACGACGGGGAACTGTGGCGGCTGCACCTGGAGATGAAGCGGGGCCTCCTCACCTACATTCGCGAAGAGGCACGCCGGCGCTGGGCGGACCGCTGGAAGGAGGCCGCGCACGTGGTCGGCGCGGGCACCCTGATCAGCCCTGACGCGTTCGTGATCGGCTTCGCGCGGCGCTTCGCGACCTATAAGCGCGCGGCGCTCCTGTTCCGCGACTTCGAGCGGCTCCACGACCTGCTGGTGAACCCCTGGCAGCCGGTCCAGATCATCTTCGCGGGGAAGGCCCACCCGGAGGACAACCCTGGCAAGGAAGTCCTGCAGCAGGTGTATACCTTCACCCGGGACCCGCGCCTCGAGGGACGCGTCGCATTCATCGAGGACTACGAGATGCACCTCGCGCATCGTCTCGTGCAGGGGGTCGACCTCTGGCTCAACGTCCCCCGGGTCCCGCTCGAGGCATGCGGCACCAGCGGGATGAAGGCCGCGTTCAACGGCGTCCCCCAGCTCTCCACGCTGGACGGCTGGTGGGCCGAGGGATATATGGGGCAGAACGGATGGGCGATCCCGCAGGCCCAGCCGGGAGAGGATCCCGACCAAGCGGATGCGGGGCGGCTGTTCGACCTGCTCGAACAGCAGATCGTCCCGATGTACTACCGCCGGGATGCGCGCGGGCTTCCGGTGGAATGGCTGCAGCGGATGAAGCAGGCCATCAAGACCGCCGGCGAGCGGTTCAGCGCGCGGCGGATGGTGCAGGAATATGTGAACGGCTACTACGCGCCGTCCATGCGGGGGGAGGCTCCCACCAGTGTCCCACCGACCTGATATCCGGACCACAGGGGAGCACCGGACTCAGGATGCCGGCCTTGGCCTGACCGAAGGCGGTCCGGTCGGCGTCGTGCATCTGGCCGCGGAGTACGGCTGGCTGGCGCGAACCGGCGGACTGGCCGAGGCGGTGGCCGGTCTCGCCTCGACCCAGGCGGCGGATGGCATCCCGACCGCGGTCATCATGCCCCTGCACCGCTCGGTGCGGAGCAGCGCGCCGGCGCTGGAGCGGGTGGCCGGTCCTCTGCAGCTGCAGGTGGGCCCGCGGCTCGAGGAGGCCCGTCTCTTCCGGATTCCGACCGAGCCCGGGCGCCCGAAGATCTACTGCGTGGAGCATCCCTACTTCGATCGCGCCGGCTTGTACGGCGAGGCGGGGCAGGACTACCCCGACAACCTGCAGCGCTGGGCCTTCTTCTGCCGGGCGGCGCTGGAGGTGCTGCCAAGGGTCACCCGGTCCCCCTGCGTGCTCCACTGCCACGACTGGCACACCGCGCTCGCGCCCGTCTACCTCCGTACCTACTACGAGGGACAGCCCTTCGCCGAAGGGATCCGGACCGTGCTCACGGTGCACAACGCCGGCTTCCAGGGACACTTCCCTCCCAGCGCGATGCTGGAGCTCGGTCTGCCGTGGGAGATGTTCACGTGGGAGCTGCTCGAGTGGCACGACCAGGTCAACCTCCTCAAAGGGGGCCTCAAGTTCGCCGACGGCGTAACGACGGTGAGCCCCACCCACGCGCACGAGCTGCGCACGGTGGTCGGCGGCTTCGGCCTGCACGACGTCTTCCTCTGGCTGGGCGACCGATTTCTCGGCATCGTGAACGGGATCGACATGGCCGAGTGGAACCCGGCGACGGACCCCCACATCACGTCCGACTACTCGCTGGAGGATCTCTCGGGGAAGTACCGGTGCAAGGCCGCCCTGCAGCGGAGCTTCGGGCTGCCGCAGCGCCGGCGGATTCCGCTCTTCGCCATGACGGCCCGGCTGACCCACCAGAAGGGCCTCGAGCTGATCACGGGCGAATACACCCTCTTCATGCTGGAGGCGCAGTTCATCTTCCTCGGTACCGGCGAGCCGAAGTACGAGGCGATGCTCAAGGTATACGAGGCCCGATGGCCCGACCGCATCAGTGTCCACCTGGGATTCTCCGAGCGGCTCGAGCACCGATTGATGGCCGGCGCGGACATCTACCTCATGCCCTCGCTCTACGAGCCGTGCGGCCTGGCGCAGCTCCGGGCGGAGCGGTACGGCGCCATCCCGCTCGCGCGACGGGTCGGTGGCCTGGCGGACACGATCGAAGATGGCGTGACGGGATTCCTGTTCGACGAGTACAGCTCCGAGGACCTGCTCCGAGTGGCGCGGCATGTGATGGACCGCTACCACGAGCCGCCGGCCTGGGAGCAGATGATGCGGAGCGCGATGCGCAAGGATTTCGGCTGGGCCCGCTCCGCGGAGCGGTACCTCGGCCTGTACCGCCGGATCCTGGCCGGCCCGCCGGTGCGATGAGGTCGTGATGGACTTCGTCCTGGCCCTGCACAGCCACCTGCCGTACGTGCTCAACCACGGCCGGTGGCCGCACGGCAGTGACTGGATCTCCGAAGCGGCGATCGACACCTACCTGCCCCTCCTCGACGCGCTGGAGCGCCTGAACGCCGAAGGGGTACCGGCGCCGATCACGCTCGGCATCACCCCGGTGCTCGCCAACCAGCTGGAGAGCCCGGTGTTCGCCAGCGAGCTCGAGGCGTACTTCGACCAGCGCCTCGCCACCTGCGACGAGGCCGAGGCCTCGCTCACAGCCACGGGCGATGCGCACCTGATTCCCCTCGCCCACTTCTGGAAGAGCCAGCTGAGCGGCCTTCGCAATGTGTTCCGGGCCACCGGCGGCAACCTGGCCCGCGCCTTCCGGCGGCTGGAGGAGGCGGGGAAGATCGAGATCCTCTCCAGCGCCGCGACCCACGGCTTTCTGCCGCTGTTCGCGCGGGACGAGAGCATTCGCCTGCAGCTCGGCTTGGGTCGGATGGAGCACCGCCGGATCTTCGGACGCGACCCGGCCGGGCTCTGGCTGCCCGAATGCGCGTACCGCCCGCGGGGCCCGTGGGCTCCTCTCCCCAATGCGCCCCGGAGCGGGATCCGGCGCGGCATCGAAGAGCATGTGGCCGATGCGGGCTTCGGATACTTCTTCGTCGACAGCCACATCGCCCAGGCCGGCCCCGCGTTCCGGCTCTACGGCGCGGAGGGGCCAACCGAGGCCGACACCGCGGCGCCAAACTCACCGTACCGGGCCTATCGGGTCGCGGGGGCCCGGGGCCCGTCCCCGGTCTCGGTGCTGATTCGCGATCCCGTCGCCTCCCGCCAGGTATGGAGCCGGCAGGAAGGCTATCCGGGCGACGAGTGGTACCTCGAGTTCCACAAGATTCGCTGGCCCGGCGGGCTCAAATACTGGCGTGTGAGCGCCCCGGGCTCAGATCTCGGACAGAAGCAGCCCTACCAGCCGGACCGGGCGATCGAGCGGGCCGGCGTCCACGCCCGTCACTTCGTCGGCCTGCTCGAGGGCATCGCGGCGAGCCACGAGGCCACGACCGCCCCGCCCGCCCGCCGCGGCCGGAAGCGCGCGCCGGACGCCGAGAACCTGATCGCCGTCCCGTTCGACACCGAGCTGTTCGGTCACTGGTGGCACGAGGGCATCGCCTTTCTGGTGCAGGTCTATCGGATCCTCGGCGGCCAGGGTTCCGTCACCCCCATTACCGCGGGTGAGCATGTGCGTCGGCTTCCCGCGACGCGAGCGGTGCGGCTAACAACCGGGTCGTGGGGGGCCAACGGCGACTTCAGCATGTGGCTCAATCCGGGGACGGAGTGGACCTGGACCCGGCTGTGGGCGCTCGAGGCCGCCTTCTGGGATCGCGCCCCCGGGGCCCTGGCGGACCCGGCCCTCCACTCGATCCTGGCGCAGGCCGCCCGCGAGCTCCTGCTCGCCATGGCGTCCGACTGGCAGTTTATCATGTCGACCGGCGCGGTGACCGATTACGCCGTGAAGCGCTTCACCGAGCATGCGCGCGAAGCCGAATTCCTCATCGAGGCACTCGCGCCCGGCGCGGCGCAGGTGGCGGCCGCGGCGGCCCGCGCCGAGGAGCTGTGGCAGAGGGACACGATCTTTCCCAACGTCCTCGACGCGGTGCGGGCCGCCCTGTCGGGCAGTCGCACCCTGTCGGTCTAAGCGGGAATCTCCGCCCGGAGGTGCACATGCCCGTCGACCGTCGTTCCGTCTGGGCCGCGCGCGCGAGCCGGGTGCTGGCCCCGGCCATCGACAGCTTCCGGATGTACCGCGGCACCGCCCTGCTCCTGGTGACGACCGCGAGCTTCACGATGGGCGCGGTCCTGCCGATCGCCGGGCTGATCGGGACCGGCGTCACTCGGCTCGCCCTCAGCACCGAAGTGCCGGCCGACCTCGGGCTCCGCTGGACCGAAGTGCCGGAGTCTCCCGCAGCGACACGTCAGGGCATGGTGGACTACTTCTTCCACCTGTTGCTCACCGCCGGGATCGCGATCCTGGTGATCGCCATGCTCAGCCTGTTCACGCTGTTCATCGCGCGTGCCCTGGCGCGGGAGGGGGAGATCACCGTTCGGAGAGCGGTTGGCGCCTCACACCGCTCGCTCCTCGCTTCAGCCGTGCTCGAGGGCCTGGGCCTCTTTACGATCGCAGCGGTGGCGGGCGGTGCGCTCGGCCTCGTCGTGAGCCACCGCATGGGCGCGAGCTGGCCCGGTGTGATCCTTCCCGGATCCACCGGACCGGTCCTGACCGGGATGGGGCTTGCCGGCGCCGTCCTCATCGGCGGCGCCCTCTTCCCCGTGGTCTTCGCGCGGCGGGCACAGCTTCACGACACGGAAATGAAGCCGCTCTCCCTCTTCGGCCCCGCACTCCTGCAGCTCGGGCTCAGCCTCATCGCCATCACCACCGGAGCGCTGCTGGCCCAGCGGGCGGAGGGCGCAGCGCGCGCGGCACGCGCGGAGGCCTCCGCCGGGCGAGTCTTCCAAGTCGATACCGGCTTGTCGAATCCCGCGCGTCGCGCCGCGGCATACGCCACGCTGCTCGGCGACCTCTCCCATCACCCGGAGCTCGGGGCGGTCAGCCTCGCAAGCCCCGGGCTGATCGTCGGCCTGGGCACGGTGGCGCACGTAGTAACGGACTGCGGCGACTGCTCGATGGCAGGCATACCATCCCGCTGGATGATCCTGCGGGCGGTCCATCAGTTCGTGAGCCCGGACACCTTCCGCGCGCTCCACTGGCGCCTGACGGAGGGCCGCTGGTTCGGCGAGCGCGATCGCATCGGGACGGAGCCGGTGGTAGTGGTGAACCGCACTCTGGCCCGGCACTACTTCCAGTACGGTGAAGCGCTCGGGCGGCGGATGAAGGTTGGACTCAACACCGACGAGTGGTACACCGTGGTGGGCGTGGTCGAAGATGCGCCGCGGACCGGATTCGGCGGCACGCAGCAGCCGGCCCCGACGGCGTACCTCAGCGTGCTGCAGCAGCCCATTCGCGAGGTGGAGCTGCTGATCCCAGCGGGGGAGGAGCCCGCTCGCGCGGCAATGGTGAGCCGCCTGCTTCACTCCCGGTTCAGCTCGGGGACGATCGTGGCAGTGAGCGAGGCCGACCTGATAGCGGCGGAAGCCGCTCCGGTCGAGTGGTTCGGGCAGTGGATCGGTAAGGCCGGGTGGGCCATGTTCGTCCTTGGTGCGCTGGGCCTCTTCGCCTTGCTCAGGCTGTGGGTCACCTCCTTCCACAGCGAGTACGGCCTACGCCGCGCGGTGGGAGCGCGCCGCCAGGACATCCTCCTCCTCATCCTCAGTCAGGCGGTGAAGGTGGGCTTCGGGGGCATCGCTCTGGGGCTCTGGTTCGGCCCCTCGGTCTGGCTCACGCTGGCAGAGATGCTGCCCGGGCTTCCGGCGTGGGAGGCGCGACTCGTCGCGCGGATCGCGGCCGTCCTGATGGGGGTGGTGCTGGCCGCGGTGAGCGGGCCAGCGTGGGCCGCGACGCACCGCACTCCGCTCGCGCTGATCGGGGCGACCGGGGAGTGACTGACCGTCCCGCCGAGGCGCCGCGCCCGCCGCGCTCGATCGTCGTCCACGGCCACTTCTACCAGCCGCCCCGTGAAGACCCCTGGGTCGAGGAGGTCGAGGCTGAGCCATCGGCGGCGCCGGCCCATGACTGGAATGCCCGGATCGAGCAGGAGTGCTACCGCGCGGTGGGAGCCGCGCGGATCCCGGGGACGGCTGGCCGGATCGCCCGCATCGTCAACACCTACGAGTGGATCTCCTTCAACTTCGGGCCGACGCTGCTCGAATGGCTCGAGCACGCGGCCCCAAGCACCTACGCGGAAGTCGTCGCCGCCGATCACGCCAGCGCCCAGCGGCTCGGTCACGGCAACGCGCTCGCCATGCCGTACCACCATGCCATCCTCCCGCTCTCCTCGCGTCGAGACAAGGTCACCGAGGTCCGCTGGGGCATCGCGGACTTCCGGCGTCGCTTCGGCCGTTCGCCCGAAGGGATGTGGCTGCCGGAGACGGCGGTCGACGAGGAGACGCTGGATGTCCTGGCTCTCGAAGGGATTGCCTTCACCATCCTCGCTCCCCACCAGGTCGAGCCGGTGCCGCCCGCGGGCCTCCCCGGGGTGGTGCGCACGGCCAGTGGCCGCCAGATCGCCGCGTTCGTTTACGACGGCGCCATCTCCCACGATGTCGCCTTCGGCGCCCTGGTACGCGATGCCATGGCGTGGTCCGCGCGGATGCTGGCCTCCCCGCCGGAGGGAGCGCCGCCGGAGTTGGTCTCGGTGGCCACGGATGGCGAGACCTACGGTCATCACCACCAGTTCGGAGAGATGGCGCTGGTCCGGATGATCGAGCAGATGCGACAGACCCCCGGGGTAACGGTGGAGAACTTCGCGTCGTTCCTGGCGCGGCACGGCGCGCACCACGAGGTGCGCATCGTGGCTCCCAGCTCGTGGAGCTGCGCCCACGGAGTGGATCGCTGGCGGGCCGACTGCGGCTGCAAGATGGACCCGTCGTCGCCGACCAATCAGCGATGGCGCGCGCCGCTCCGCGAGGCCCTGAGCTGGCTCACCGCCGCGTGCCACGCGATCTACGACGAGGAGGCGGCCGTGCTGCTGCGCGAGCCCGCCGCGGCGCTCGATGGCTACGGTGCCGTGATCGGAGCCGGGGCGGAGGCGGCGCGTCAGTACGGGGGGACAGTCGCCCGCTCCTCGGTGACCGACCAGGAGCTGATCCGGGCCACCGAGTTGCTCGAGATGGAGCGGGGGGCGCTTCGCTCGCTCACGTCGTGCGCCTGGTTCTTCGATGACATCGGCGGGATCGAGGCCCTGCAGGTCCTCAAGTACGCGGCCTGGGCCATTGAGCTGGCCGGAAACCGGTCGGCCACGCTGGAGGAAGGGTTCATTCGGCGGCTGGCCCCGGCCGAGAGCAACAATCCTCAGTTAGGAAACGGCCGGGACATCTACCTCCGCCACGCGAGGCCCCGGGTTCCGCCGCCGGTCCGGATCGCGGCGGGGCTGGCCGCGGCGCGCAAGCTGGCGCCGGAGGGGACGGTGAGTCCCGGCTGGCTCCTCGAGGGACCGGATCACGACCTGGCCCTCACCAACCGCCGGACGGGACGGAGCTACGAGCTCCGGGCCGTGCTCGACCGGAACGGGCAGGACCTGCGCGTCACGATGCACGCCCCGCAGTCCGGCATCACGGTGGCGCTGGGCCTCGCGGACCTCCCGGACCGGCAGCACACCGCGATCGCGGCGGTATTCCGCGGCGAGTCATTGCGGCGGCTGCTTACGTCCGGGGAGCGCGAGGCGCTGGAGCGCGGCGATCCGATCCGACCCATCGTTCGAGGTGCGCTGCTCCGGCGGGTGACCGCGCTGACCGGCGAGGCGGCCGATCCCGCGCGAGAAGACATCCTCGAGCTGCTGGCCATCCTGGTGCACCTCGGCCAGCCGGTTCCGTTCGAGGTGCAAACCGCGTTCTATCGGATCTGGAGGCACCAGCTCACCTCCCACGATCCGGGGCTGGCGGACCTGGCGTGGCGTCTGGGATTCGCGATGGGGTAGCCGGGATCAGCGCCCGCCGCGGGCCCGATGGGTCCCGGCGGCGATGATGAACTCGCGGAACAGGTGGCGGGTGTGGGGGTCGGTCATCTCGAACACCTCTGGATGCCACTGGACGCCTACCATGAAATGCTCCGAGCCAGCCTCCACGGCCTCGATGAGCCCGTCGGGTGCCGTCGCGGCGGGCACCAGCTCCGGAGCCAGGGTCTTGATCCCCTGGTGGTGCATGCTGTTCACGAGGAAGCGGTGGCGTTCCATCACGGCCTCGAGACGCGAGCCGGCGGCCAGAGTCACTTCGTGAGCGAGATGGTCCCGCTCGAAGCCGGCGGTGGGGAAGTAGTCGTGCTTGATGGCGCGGGGAACCTGTTCGGCGATGTCCTGGTACAGGGTGCCCCCCAGCGCGACATTGATGACCTGGATGCCCCGGCACAGGCCGAGGAGCGGCTTCCGGTCCTCGATGGCCCAGCGGGTGAGCTGCAGTTCAACTCGGTCGCGGGCCGGGTCGGTGGCGCCGAGCCGCGGGTGCGGCTCCTCGCCAAAGGTGGCGGGGTCCATGTCCACGCCGCCCGGCAGCAGGATGCCGTCCAGCCGCTCGTAGACCGCGCGCAGGGACTCTTCCGCATCGTCGAGCAGCGGCACCATCAGCGGTACTCCCCCCACGATGCTCACCGCCAGGACGTAGCGCTGGTTCATCACCCACGACTCCGGCAGCGCCGGCGGAATGCCCTCGATGGCGTGCAGGGTCTGGGTGGTGACACCGATGGTCGGTCGGTCGTGCATGGCTCCACAATGCGGATAAAGAAGTGCCGTTGGCGGGGCTTCGTCCCCGCCTCACCGTCAGCAGGAACTGCGCCAGCGCCGCTCCACGGCGGGAAAGGTAACGGCCGCGGCTCGCGGATGGGGGATCAGTCCACCCCTTCCGCGGTCTCCCGAATGAGCTGATCAACCACGGCGCGCATCTCGCCCGAGGCCTGGAAGGCGGCGATCTGTCGGTCGGCGCTGGTCCCCTCCGCCAGGATCCGATAGGCGTACTCCACCTCCCGCCTGGTGCCCAGCTCGTCCAGCACGTCGTCGAGGAACCACTCGATCATCTCGCGAATGAGGTCCCGTGCCGGCAGCTCCCGGGTCTTGCCGAAGTCGATCAGCTTGCCGTCCAGCCCGTAGCGAATGGCGCGCCACTTGTTCTCGTCGATCAGCGCGGCCGGATAGACCCGGAAGGTGAGATTGTCGCGCCGGAGCTTCCAGAGCTTGTGGATGATGCCCTGGAAGATGGCCGCCACCGCCACGGCCTCGTCCACCCGGGTACACACGTCGCAGATGCGGAACTCGAGCGTCGGGTAGCTCCAGCTCGGCCGGACGTCCCACCAGATCTTCGAGGCGTTGGGGATGCAATTGGTCCCCACCATGGTGTTCACCAGCTGCTCGAACTCCGACCAGGAGGCCAGCGACCGCGGTATCCCGGTGCGGGGGAAGTCCCGGAAGACGATGCTGCGATAACTCTTGAGCCCCGTGTTCCGGCCCATCCAGAATGGCGAGCTGGTGGAGAGGGCCAGGACGTGCGGCAGGAAGTAGCGCGACACGTTCATGGCATCGATGAGGAACTCCCGGTCCTCGATGCCGATGTGCACATGAGTCCCGAAGATGAGCAGACGCTGGGCCAGGTCCTGCAGGTCCTCCCGCACCCCCATGTAGCGGTCCAGTGGCGTGATCTTCTGCTCCATCCAGGAGGAGAACGGATGGCTTCCGGCCGCGACCACCCTGAGGCCGTGGCGGCCGGCGAGGTCCATCACCAGGCGCCTGAGACGCACCAGCTCCTGGCGCACCTCCGAGGGATGCCGGCAGACCTTGGTGCCCACCTCGACCATGGACTGGTGAAGCTCGGGCTTCACCTCGCCCATGAGGATGGAATCCTCGTGGAGGATCTCGGTGATGTAGGAGCGGAGCTCCCGGGTCTCGGGGTCGATGATCTGGTACTCCTCTTCGACGCCGATGGTCAGGCTGGGAGGCTTCATCGGACCTCAGGGGTGGGGGTCAGTCACGCGGCTCGGCCACGAAGGCGGGAACGGTGCTCCCGCCGCCAGCCGTGACGTTGAGGAGGGCCGCGGTCGAGAGCCGGGTGAGCACGCCGTCCACGACGCGGCCGTTGAGGACGAACGGCGCGGTATCCTGCATCCGGTCCTGGAGTCGGAGCGAGCCCCCGGCAAAGTCCGGATAGGGCTCCGCGGGAATCGCGACCCGTTCCTGGACGATCGAGGGCCGAGTGAGCGCCTCGCGGAGCGCGGCCCGCCACCGCTCGGCGTCGACCGTCCAGCCCAGCACCACCCCGGCGCCGCCGTAGTCGTCGTTCGGCTTGAGCACCAGGGTCTCCCGGTGGGCTTCGATATAGGGCACCAGGTCCACGGGCTGGCCGCGGGCGATGGTCATCCGCTCCTCCACCACGCGGGTCCACGGCACGTGGGCCGCGATGGCCGCGGCCTGCGCGGCGCTGAAGAGCCGCGCGTTCCGCTCGTCGGACAGGACCGCGAGGCTCGCCTTCTTGTGGAGCAGCTTGCAACGGAAGGGATTCACCATGCACACCGCGCGGTCGGCCACGGCGCGGACCAGCGGGTGGTCGAGCCCTTCCCGCTCGATCAGCTCGTTGATGAGCACGCGCTTGTAGACCAGGTCGACCACGCCGCCGGTCGCGTATAGCCGCCCGCCCCGATACTCGAGCGCCCGGGGATCCACGATGACCGCATCGAGTCCGAGCGTACGGAAGTAGGCGGCGAAGATCTCGAACTCGACCCGGGTCGGTACGTCATCCCAGTCCACGATGGCGATCCGCGGGCCGGCCCACCGCCCGGAGAAGGCTCTCCACGCGTCGAGCAGCACGCCGGCCGTACCGGGGCGGGCGGGCACGGGGTAGAGCCGGAAGCGCTGGCGGAAGACCCGCATCACGGGAATGGGGTCGAAGGCCTCGGTGAGCAGGTCGTTGAACCCCGCCCCCGCCGGCGTCTCCGCGTTGTACTCGGTGACCACGAACCCGGCGCCGCCGTCCGCCTCGAAGCAGTCCATCCTTCCGTGGGGGCTCGAGGGTGAGAACCCGGGGTCCGCTCCGACCAGCCGCTCCTCCCACTCCGTCAGCCGGAACTGGGCCCGGAGCCCGGGGTCAGCGAGCGCGGCTTCCTCGGCGCGGGCAAAGGCGCCCATGAGATGCTCCAGGCCGTGGGTGAGGCGGCGCAACGCCTCGGGCGTGAAGAACCGCGGACGGAGCACGGTGCAGAGCGGTCGCTCGCCGAAGACCATGTGCCGAAGCCGGAGCTGTTCCTCGAGCATGGCATGGCTTGCGGCGGCGAGGTCTCCCTCGCCGAGCAGATCGTGGTACGCGGCGACGGCGTCGCTCATCGGGGACCGAACAGCTGTGCCCAGCCGATCGCGTCCACCTGCCGGCGGCCGCCCAGGGCGAGCCGGATCACCATGTCCGCCATGTGGGCCACGACCCACTCGAAGTAGGTCGGCGTGAGGGAATAGATGTCCATGTCGGGAGCGGGGTTCATGAAGTCGATGGCGTAGGGCGTGCCGTCCCGGATGGCGAACTCGATGGAGTTCATGTCGTAGCCCAGGGCCCGCACGATGGTCCGGGCGTCCCGTTCGACCCGCTCGCGGAGCGGCGGACTCAGGTAGTCCTGGTTCGGGACGTAGCGGCGGCTCGAGGGATCGTAGGGCATCACCAGGATCTCCTCCTGGCCCAGGCACATGCACCGCACGAACTGGTCGTAGCGAATGAACTCCTGGACGATCATGGTGAGGAGGCCGGATTGATCGTAGTGATGGATCAGCTCCTCGAGGCTGTGACAGACGTAGACATCCCGCCAGCCACCGCCGTGAGCATCCTTGAGGATGCAGGGCAGCCCGATCTCGCGGATCAGCCCGTCCCAGTCCACGAACTGCATGTTGCGGAGGCTCTCGTTCGGCACGATGCCCTTCACGTAGTCCTTGTTGGGCAGCGCCGCCGTCCGGGGGCTCGCCACGCCCAGCCTGGTGATGAGCGAGGCGCCGAAGAACTTGTCGTCGGCGCTCCACATGAAGGGGTTGTTCACCACGGCCACCCCCTGCAGCAGGGCCTGCTTCAGGTACGAGCGGTAGAACGGGACCTCATGGGAGATGCGATCGACGATCACGTCGTACGGACAGGGCTGATCCATCGTCACCGCGCCGACCGAGACCATCTCGGCCGTCACCCCCTGGTCGCGCCGGTTCACTTCGTCCATGAAGGCGGGAGGAAAGCTCCACTCCCGGCCGATCAGCAATCCGACCCGTTTCGTCATCCGAGATTCCAGCGTGCGGGTGATGGCCGCGCCGTGACGCGCCGCGGCCCTGGGACTAGTCGTGCCCCTGGAGATAGATGCGCACCATCTGTTCCCAGTACGGCCAGTCGTGGGCGAACCCGTCCCAGACGCGGAGCGCGTTGCCGATGCCCTTCGACCAGAGGATGCCGGAGAACTCGCAGTTGTTGGCGTACATCGGGTCGTCCCGCCCGATGGCCAGGATGATGTCCTGACGCCGGAATGCCGCCATTCTCCCGGGTTCGTGCTCGTGACGCATGAAGTCCATGGGGTTGACGGCGTACACGTTCTCGTCCGAATAACCACCGGTGAGGCGCTTGAGGTCGTACAGGCCGCTCATCCCCACGATCCGCCCGACCGACTCCGGGTACTTGAGCCCAAACGTGACCGCATGGGTGGCTCCCAGGCTGGCACCCAGAACGATCAGGAAGGGGTTCCCGTTCCGGGAGGCGGTAAACGGCAGCACCTCCTCATACACGTACCGATAGTACAGCCCATGGACGTAGGCCCGGTGGCCGGCCGAAACGGCATCGTTGCCCCAGTTCTCATGGCGCGGCTGATCCAGGCAGTACAGTTGAATCCAGCCCGCGTCGAGATGGTCCCTGAGCACCTCGTGCATCCGCCGATCGATCCACTCCCGACAGCTCCCCATGCTGGTCGGAAAGACCAGGACCCGGGCGCCGGCGTGGCCGATCACCTCGAGCGGCATCTCGCGGCCAAGCAGTGGGCTCGTCCAGCCGGCAGTCTCGTGATGCATCGACGGGGGGGCTTGGGGATGACGCCACGGCGTCGGTCGCCGATGGCGGCCGCATAATCTACCGCGAATCGGCGATTGCTCCATGCCCCGCGCCGAGCCCTGTACGCCGCCCCTCGATCCCTTAGTTTCCCTCAATGCCCTGCCTCAGCCGGCTCGCGCGTGGTGTCCACCCGCACCAGCCTGTCGGGAGTCTCCACCCCGTCTTCACCCGGCACCTGGCGGAGGGCTGCCGGCCCCGGCTCGAGCGCATGGGGGAGCGCGGCGCCCTGCCCGTTGAAACTCAAATCGCCCTGCGCACCTGATGGCCACCACGCCCTGGTACCTGCGGATCCGCCCCTGGACGCTCGCAGCGTACGTCTGCGTCCTGCTCGTCGCCACGCTCATCCCTTTCGAGGTGGATACCGACCGCGCCCACATCATGGAGCGGGTGGCCCGGACCTTCCATCCCACGCTCGAAGGGCGGGACGTCGTTGATGGGGCGCGCAACGTGGTGCTGTTCGCGGGGTGGGGAGTGGTCTGGGTGCTCACCGCGACGGGCAGCCTTCGGCGGATGGTCTGGGGCGCCACCGCCTCCGGCGCGGCCATCAGCGCGCTGGTCGAAACGACCCAGCTCCTCTCCGCCAACCGCGTCACCAGCTTCCTCGATCTCGCCACCAACACCGCCGGGGCGTTCGGCGGCGCGGTCACGCTGATCGTGCTGGTCGCGCTCGCGGCGCGCTGGCGGGGAGCCCGCTCGTTCGTGGGTGTGCCCGCGCTGCTCTTCGCCGGGGCTTACGGGACCGCCACCTTCTTCGAAGCCCTGATTCCTCTCTTCCGCCAGCTCGACGTGCCGATCGCCTATGGAGGCCCACTGACGCGGTTCGCGGCAACGATCCACGCCTTCCACTGGGGCTCGATCCTGGAATTCACGGTAAGCGATCTGGTCATTTTCCCCGCGGGGGGCGCCTTTGCCGTCGCCGCCCTGTCCGAATCCGGCCTGGGCTATCCGGCGGCTCGACAGCGGGTGATCATGGCCGGAATCGGCCTCGCGCTCCTCGCCGAGCTGCTTCACGCCTTCCTGGGGCAGCCAATCCTCCTGGGCGCGGTGCTGAGCCACGCCCTGGCCATCGCCTTCGGGGCCTGGGTCGCGGCGCGCTACCTGCCCTTCCTGAGCGTCCACCTTCGGGGCCGTGTCCGGCCGCTCGCCCTGACGGTGCTGTACGCTCTGACCCTGGCCGGCTGGGCCTGGCGGCCCTTCCTCCCTGAAGTGACGATGGCCGCCGTCGCGGACAAGCTCGCCCATCACTGGTACGTCCCGCTCGCGTCGCTGGGCGGCCGGGTGGACTTCTTCAGCGTGGCGGATGTGTGCTCCCAGTTCCTGATCTACCTGCCGCTGGGTGGCCTGCTGGCGGTGTGGCCGCTGCGCCGACAGGGTCTGTTGGCCGGTCCGCTGCCGGCGGTGTGGCTCGCGCTGCTGCTCGAGGCAGGGCAGCTCGGCGTGTGGGAGCGCATCCTGGATGTGACAATTCCGATCATCCAGATGAGCGGCGCCTTTGTCGGCTGGGCCATCGTGCAGCGGGCAGGGTACCCGGTGTACGGCGAATCGCTGCCGCGTCAGGCAAAGGCCGGCGGAGCCCGCAAGGCGGGATCGCCGTCCGGCACCGGCTGACCTCGCGGATCGCTTCCCTTATCTTCCTCGCATGTCGACATCCCCTTCGTCGTCACCCGCCGTAGCGCTGGGCCTGGTGCAGATGCGGATGACGGAGTCGCCGGAGGAGAACTTCACGCGGGCGCTGGCCCGGGTCCGCGATGCCGCTTCGCGCGGCGCGCAGGTGATCTGCCTGCCGGAGCTGTTTCAGAGCCGGTACTTCTGTCAGCGGGAGGACCACGCGTTCTTCGCGCTGGCCGAGAGCATCCCCGGGCCGGGAACGGAGCGGCTCGGCAAGCTGGCCGCCGAGCTTGGCGTGGTGATCATCGCCTCGCTGTTCGAGAAGCGGGCCGAGGGACTCTACCACAACACGGCCGCGATTCTCGATGCCGATGGTCGGTACCTCGGCAAGTACCGCAAGATGCACATCCCGGACGACCCCAATTACTACGAGAAGTTCTACTTCACGCCTGGCGACCTCGGCTACCGGATGTGGCCCACGCGCTTCGGACGCGCGGGCGTTCTGGTGTGCTGGGACCAGTGGTATCCCGAGGCGGCCCGCCTCACCGCGATGGCAGGCGCCGAGATCCTCTTCTATCCCACCGCCATCGGGTGGCTGGTGCCGGAGAAGGCCGAGTTCGGAGCGGCGCAGCAGGCCTCGTGGGAGACCATTCAGCGGAGCCACGCGATCGCCAACGGCGTGTTTGTCGCCGCGGTGAATCGGGTCGGCCTGGAGCCTGGGCCGAACGGGGGCATCGAGTTCTGGGGCGGCAGCTTCGTGGCGGCGCCCAACGGGGAGATCGTTGCCCGGGCCGGGCTGGACGAGGAGACGCTGATCGTCCGCATCGACCCGAGCCGGGTGGAGTTCGCGAGAACTCACTGGCCATTCCTGCGGGACCGCCGCGTCGACTCCTATGGCGACCTCACCCGGCGTTACCTCGACTGACCCCTCCCGGGGCCACCATTCAGCCCGGTCTCCGACTCCCGGATCGCCCGCGGCCCTGGGCTTCCGGATGCCGGCGGAATGGGCCCGCCACCGCGGCACCTGGCTCAGCTGGCCCCACCGGGAGTCGTCGTGGCCGGGCAGGTTCGCGCCCATTCCAGGCGTGTTCGTCGAGATCGTGCGCCAGCTCGTACCGGGCGAGGAAGTTCACATCAACGTGACTGGCCCGGAGATGGCCGCGGAGGTGAGCGCACTGCTCGGCGCCGCCGGCGTGCCGGTGCGCTCCGCACCGGCGGGTGGGCCCGGCGCCACCCTGCACCACAATCCCACCAATGATGCCTGGTGCCGCGATCATGGTCCCATCTTCGTGCAGCGCGAGACGGCCGACGGCCGGGAAGAGGCGGTCATCGACTGGGGCTACAACGCGTGGGGCGGCAAGTATCCCCCCTACGATGCCGACGACGTGGTCCCGAGCCGCATCGCGGCCGAGTACGGCCTCAAGGTCTTCCAGCCCGGCATCGTAATGGAAGGGGGAAGTCTCGACGTCAACGGTGAGGGCACGCTGCTCACGACGGAGAGCTGCCTCCTCAACCCGAACCGGAATCCGGAGCTCGGCCGGGGAGAGATCGAGGGGTACCTGCGGGACTACCTCGGCGTCACGCACATTCTCTGGCTCGGGGACGGCATCGAAGGAGACGACACCGACGGCCACGTAGACGATCTGACCCGGTTCGTTGGTCCTACCACGGTCGTGACCGTGCTGGAGGACGACCCCAGGGACCCGAACCACGCGCCGCTCCGCGCCAATTACGAGCGCCTGGTCGACATGCGCGACCAGAGCGGGAGTCCCCTCCGTATTCTCACTCTGCCGATGCCACCGGCACTGTACCACGAGGGACAGCGCCTCCCCGCCAGCTACGCCAACTTCTACATCGCCAACGAGGTGGTGCTACTGCCCGCCTATCATCCGCCGACCGACGAGATCGCGCGGGCGAGGCTGCAGGCCTGTTTCACCACGCGGCGGGTCGTGCCGATCGATTCACGCAATCTCGTGTGGGGACTCGGATCCTTCCACTGCGTGACCCAGCAGTGGCCGGCCCTGAACGGTCCGCCTGCCGCCACGACCTCTCCAGGCACGGGTCGGCCAGAATGAGAGGCGCGCGTTGGGAGGTGCTTGCGCTCGCCGTGGCAGGCTGGACCACGCCGCTCGCGGCCCAGGCCTACAACGGCACCTTCCTCACCAAGGGTACCAATGGGGCCACCATCAGTCTCACGCTGCAGGAGGACCGCACCGGGAAAGTCACCGGTGCGCTGACGGGCAACGGCGTCAGCTTCCAGTTGAGTGGACAGCGGCATGGCCAGGAGGTCACCGGGCGCGCCAGCGGCCGCGGCACCCAGGCCTTCTTCTCGGCCCACTTCCAGGGCCACCAGCTCCAGTTCATGATCGCCGACATCGGATCCGACGGGCGGCCCAATCTCCGCACCGCTCAGCAACTCGTCCTCACCCGCTCCTTCAGCGGGACCGCCGGTCCGGCTCCACCCCACCCACCGCTCACCCCGTCCGGAGCCTGACGGGCGCCCCGAAAAGCGAGGGGCGGCGCTGCTCGCGCCGCCCCCACAGGCTTCCTCCGCCGGCCAGCCAGCCCGCCTTACTTAAGGAATAGCAGCTCGCGGTAGGTCGGCAGCGGCCAGAGGTCCCCTCCGACCTGGGATTCGATGGCGTCGGCGTAGCCGCGAAGCTCGGCCATGGCGGGCCGCACGCGGTCGCGGATCCAGGTGGCGTGCTTGACCGGGTCGTCGTCGTGATGCGCTGTCGCCTTCTCGAGCTTGGCCAGCGCCTCCTGAAACCGGGTGACCAGGTTCACGAATTCGCCCAGCGCGGCCAGGGTGTCGTTGCACTTGACGCCGGCCGACTCGGTCGTGGCCACCGCGTTGGCGAGCCGGGTCTGATGCGAGAGGGCGGCCGGAAGGATCTGGGTGCGGCCGATGGTGATCATGGTCTCGGCCTCGATGGTGAGCTGCTTGATGTACTTCTCGTAGGCGACATGCAGACGCGAGTCGAACTCGGCCTTGTTGAGCACGTTGTACTTCTTGAAGAGGTCCACGTTCTTCTTCGCCTTGAGCGAGGCGAAGCTCTCCACCGAGTCCCGGAGATGCGGCAGCCCGCGCCGATCCGCCTCGCGGTGCCATTCCTGGGAGTACCCGTCGCCCCCGAAGATCACCCGCTTGTGCTGCTTCACCAGCTTGCGCAGCAGCCCCAGCGCCGCGGCCTGCACCCGAGTCGGCGTCCGGTTGCTGCCAACCGCGCGCTCCAGCTCCGTGGCGGCATAGTCGAGAGACTCGGCCACGATGGTGTTGAGGACGGTGTTGGGCCACGCGATCGACTGGCTCGAACCCACGGCCCGGAACTCGAACTTGTTGCCGGTGAAAGCAAAGGGAGAGGTCCGGTTCCGGTCACCCGAGTGGCGGGGCAACTGCGGCAGGGTGCGGGCGCCGAGGTCTATGACGCCACCCTTGAGCGTCCGGCGGAGCTGCCCCTTCTCGACCTGGTCGAGAATGTCCTGCAGCATGTCCCCGAGAAAGATGGAGATGATCGCCGGCGGAGCTTCGTTGGCGCCCAGGCGGTGGTCGTTCGCCGCCGAAGCGATGGAGCCCCGAAGCAGGTCGGCGTGGGTGTCCACGGCCCGGATCACCGAGACCAGGAAGACGAGGAACTGGAGATTGGTGTGGGTCTCGTCCTGCGGGTCGAGCAGATTGTGCCCGGCGTCCGTCGCCATGGACCAGTTGTTGTGCTTCCCGGAGCCGTTGACTCCCGCGAACGGCTTCTCGTGCAGCAGCGCCTGAAGCCCGTGGCGGGGCGCCACCCGCTTGAGCGTCTCCATGGTGAGCATCTGATGGTCGCTCGCCAGCTGGCTCATCTCGAACAGCGGCGCGATCTCATACTGCCCCGGCGCCACCTCGTTGTGACGCGTCTTGACCGGCACCCCGAGGCGGTACAGCTCGCGCTCCACGTCCGCCATGCAGGCCAGCACCCGGGCGGGGATGGTGCCGAAGTAGTGATCCTCGAGCTGCTGCCCCTTGGGCGGACGGGCGCCGAACAGCGTCCGCTCGCAGATGACGAGGTCGGGGCGCTTGAAGAACAGCTCGCGGTCCACCAGGAAGTACTCCTGCTCCGGCCCAACCGTGGTGAAGACCCGGGCCACTCCACCGTCCGTGCCGAAGATCCGCAGGATGCGGAGCGCCTGGTGCGAGAGCGCCTCCATCGATCGGAGCAGCGGAATCTTGGTGTCCAGCGCCTCGCCGGTCCAGGAAACGAAGGCCGTGGGTATCACCAGCGTGACCGCGTTGACGCCACGTATAAGGAAGGCGGGGCTGGTCGCATCCCACGCGGTGTAGCCACGGGCTTCGAAGGTGGCGCGCAGGCCGCCCGAGGGAAAACTCGAGGCATCCGGCTCGCCCTGCACGAGATCCGATCCGCTGAAGTTGAACACCACCCCGCCCTGCCCGTCGGGGGAGATCAGGGAGTCGTGCTTCTCGGCCGTGGAGCCGGTGAGGGGCTGAAACCAGTGCGTGTAGTGCGTCGCCCCATTCTCGATCGCCCAGTCCTTCATCGCGGAAGCCACCACGTCCGCCACGGAGTGGTCGAGAGGCTCACCCAGGTCGATGGTCCGGATCAGACGCTTGAACACGTCCTTGGGGAGCCGCTGGCGCATGATCGCGCGGGAGAAGACATCTCGACTGTACAGCGCATCCACGGGTTCGAGCTGACCGCTCGTCGCTCCTGGGTTGGTCACCGGGAAGGGTCCTTAAGGAATGGGTGTCGGAACGGGTGGAGCCGGCGGCGGGAAGATAACAACCCGAGGAGCAGGGACAAGAACAGAGCGGGCGGGCAGAGCCAATGGCCCCGCCCGCCCGCTCGCTCGTGGGTTCCGCTCGGTCTAGTGCTCGCGGCTCGCCTGACGGCGCCGCCGACGCTTGGCCTCGGCGGCTTTCACCGCCTTCGCCACGCTGGGCTTGAGGTAGTATCGCCGCCGGCGGATTTCCCGCAGTATTCCCGCCTTGGCCATCTTGCGCCGAAACGCCTTGAGAGCCACATCGAGACGATCATCTTCTCCGAGAACAATTTCCATCCGTATCCTGCCACCTGAGGCCGTCGGTACGCTTGCCGTGCGGGCCGCGCACCGCCCGTTGTGACGTCGGAGTCCGGTTGCCCGTACCTGCCGACAAATGCAGAAAGCTGGCCTGAGCCAGCTCCCTGAAGTGACCCGTCTGGGATGCGAACGCCGGGCTCGCCGGCGACGCAACGTGCCAAGCTACTCTGCCGGCCAACCGATGTCAAATCAGTCTCTTACGGTGCGGCCCGGGCGTAGATCGGGTAGCTGCCGTCGTACATCCGGCGGTGGATGACTTCCGGATCGGGGGGTCGCGGGGCCGTGGCCTGCCCCTCGTCGAAGGCCGCCTGCGCGACCGACCGCGCGATCCGCTCGGTCACCGACCGAATGTCCCGGAGCGGCGGGTAGAGCCGCCCGATGGCCAGCAGATCGGCGTCGACCTGCTCGGCGAGCGTGACCGCCGCCACCTGGAACATCCGATCCGTCAGACGACGGGCTCCCGCCAGAATGGCCCCCAGGCCCACCCCGGGGAAGATGTACGCATTGTTCCCCTGGGCGGGCTCGAAGGTCCTGCCCTGCAGCTTGACCGGCCCGAACGGGCTTCCGCTCGCGAACACCGCGCGGCCCTCGGACCAGGCATACGCCTGTTCCGCGGTGCACTCGGAACGGCTCGTGGGATTGGAAAGCGGGAAGATGATGGGGCGCGAGTTGAGCCGGGCCATCGCGCCGATCAGGTCCGCGGTGAACGTCCCGGGCGCACCCGACACGCCGATCAGGGTATCGGGGCGAAGCACCTCCACGGCGTCGCGGAGCGTCGCGAGCGGCGGATGGTCGTGGGCGAAGCGGCGCTGATACTCGTTCAGGTCGGCCCGGGCGGCAACCACGAGCCCGTTCACGTCTACCAGCCAGCAGATCTGTCGGGCCCGCGCCTCGGACACCCCACTGTCGGTCGCCGCCGACACGATGAGATTGGCGATGCCGAGGGCCGCGGCGCCGGCGCCAAGAAAGACGATCCGCTGCTCCGCGAGGGGCCGCCCCGTGATGCGCGCCGCGCTCAGGAGGCCGGCCAGCACGGTGGCCGCGGTCCCCTGAATGTCGTCGTTGAAGCAGGGGCACCGCTCGCGATACCGGGCCAGGAGCCGGAGCGCATTGTCGGTCCCGAAGTCCTCGAACTGGAGCACCGCGCCGGGGAAGACTTCGCCCACGGCCACGACGAACTCCTCGAGCAGCTCGTCGTACGCCTTCCCCCGTACCCGGCGGATCGGCAGGCCGAGGTAGAATGGGCTCTCCCGCAGCTCATCCCGATTGGTACCGACGTCTATCGCCACGGGGAGGCAGCGGGTGGGGTCGATACCGGCGCAGGCGGTGTACAGCGAGAGCTTGCCGATCGGAATCCCCATGCCATTCGCCCCCAGGTCACCGAGTCCGAGGATGCGCTCCCCGTCGGTCGCGACGATCATCTCGACCTGACGTTCGGGCCAGTTCCGGAGAATGCCAGCCACCCGTCCCCGGTCCTCGATGGTGATGTACAGCCCCCGCGCCCGCCGGAAAATCTGCCCGAACCGCTCGCAGGCTTCGCCGACGGTCGGGGTGTAGATCACCGGCATCATCTCCTCGATGTGGTCCATCAGGATCTGGTAGAAGAGATGCTCGTTCCGGTCCATGAGGCTGATGAGGTAGATGTACTGCTCGAGCGGGGTCGGCTTCTGCCGGAAGTTGTCGAGCACCCGCGCCTTCTGCTCCTCCTGCGTGGTGACCCGCGGCGGCAGCAGCCCGCGCAAGCCAAGCTGCTCCCGCTCGGCCTCGGTGAAGCCGGTTCCCTTGTTGAGGTGGGGATCGTGCAGGTATTCCTGGGGCGTCCGCGGCATGGGGCCAAGTATAGGGCCGCCGCGCCGGTGGCTCCATGCTGCGGCGCGGCGGCCTCCTCACTGCGCTGGAGGAACCGATTCAGCTCCCGGCGCGGCGCACCGTCAAAGGACCATTGGTGGTCACCACGCGGAGCGGCGCGCCACCCTGGCCCAGCGTGGTGTGGATGCGATCGCGCCCCCTCCCATGCAGCGTGACCGTCAGGGGGTACTGGAAGTCGGATGGGCCGTTCACCGTCCCGGTCTCGAGATTGGCGTTGTAGTGCTCCGGCAGCGCGAGGTCCACCGGGCCGTTCACCGTCTCGGCATCGAGGCCCTTGCCTTCCCAATTCGACCCCGCCAGGACCACCGTCAGCGGCCCGTTCTGTGCGCGCGCGCGGACATCACCCGATACCCGGGCCAGTGAGAGCGGGCCGTTGGTCGCCCGCACATCGATCCGCCCCGCCACTCCGTCCACCGAGACGGGGCCGTTGGTCGTCGCGGCCTCGATCCCGCTCCGCCGGGGAACCAGGCACACCAGCTCCACGCTCCAGGATGCATTCCGCGAGCGGGACGGCCCCGCCACCCGAACCGCGGATCCGGCAACCTCCACCCGGACCCCACGGAGCAGCTCACGGGCCGCGTCCTCATCGGCCCCATCGGCCTGGATGCGCGCGGTCACCGCGACGGAGTCCCGATCCCAGCCGGTGATGTCCACTCCGCCATTCTCGTCGGGTTCGAAGCCGAGAGACGTCCCGCTGGGCTTGAACCCGAGGTGCCGAATCTCGCAGGCGCGCTGCCGGTCAGCTCGGCCGCCGTCGCGCTCGCAGTGGCGGAGCCACTGACTGTCATCGTCCTGTGCGAGCAGTGCGCGGCCGGCGAGGGAGATCGCGGCCAAGGCGAGAATGGAAAGCGTGGCGGGCCGCACGGGGCCTCCTTGGCGTGTGGGAATGATCCCTACCTGACAGCCGGAGACGCCGGAAGGTTGCAACCAGCGTCGCGCCGGCTACCCCGCCACCGGGAGGCTCACCTCGTTCCGGAGCCCGCCCATCGGGCTCCGCGTCAGGATCACCGACCCGCGGTGCAGGCTGATGATCGCGGCGACGACGGAAAGTCCGAGCCCAACGCCACCGCGGGTTCGCGCCGGGTCCCCTCGGTAGAAGGGCTCGGTAAGCGAACCGAGGGCCTCGTCGGCCACTCCGGGCCCCGCATCCTCGACCACGAGGCTGACCTTGTCCGGCGAGCGCTCCACGGCGATCCGGATCGGCGTGCCGTCCGGTGTATGCCGGATGGCGTTATCCAGCAGCTGGCCGATCACGAGGTCCAGGAGGGCAGCATCGGCGTCCACATCGACTCGGCGGTCGGGGAGGGCGACGTCAATCGCCGCCGAGGGCGCCCGTTCCCGGTGCAACTCGGCCCGGCGCCGTGCCAAGGTCGCGAGGTCCACCGGTTGCAGCTGGAGGGTGAGGTCGCCCGCCTGATAGCGCGCCAGCGCGATCAACTGGTCACCCATCAGCGCCAGGCGATCGACTTCCTCCAGCACGCTCGCCAGCACGCCACGGTACTGCGCGGGCTCGCGCTGCCCGCGGAGCGCCACCTCGATTTCACCGCGCATCACGGTAATCGGGGTGCGGAGCTCGTGCCCCACGTCCGCGATGATCCTTCGCTGCACCGCCAGCGCGTGCTCCAGGCGGGCCAGCATGTCGTTCAGCACCTGGATCAGGTCGCGGAGCTCGGCCACGTCGCCGTGCAGTGTCACGAAGCTGCTGGCCCCGGGAGCCGTGACGGCACGGGCCTGTTCCGCCAGCTCCCCGATGGGGGCGAGCGATCGCCGGGCGAGCCACGCGGCCCCGAAGGAGGCGGCCAAGGCCCCGACCAGGCTCGTAAGCAGTAGCTGGAGCAGAAGGCGTTGCGACACCTCACGCATCGGCTCCAGGGAGGCGGAGGCTTGCACCGCCAAGGCGACATGCTCGCCATTGCCGACCGGGCGGAAGAGAGAGCGGATCCGCTCACCCCGAAGCTCCTGATCCACCCAGGCGCGTTGGCCCGCCAGCGCCCCGGCGAGCGCCCGTGTATCGAGAGGCAGGCTTTCGGCGCGCGGACTGTTCGAAATCAGGACCCGCCCCGCAGAATCGCGTACCACGACCAGCGCGCCCTGCGAAAGCGGGCTCAAGGCGACCGCCTCAGGGCCCGGCGCCGAGGCAACCGCGGCCGCCATCCGATCGGAGGACATTTCGAGGTACCGAGCAAGGTGACGGGCCAGCATCGCTCGTACCGAGAACTCCGTCACCAGGGCGAACGCCAGCAGGGCCACCAGCATGGTGACCCCGTAGCGCAGGGCGAGGGTGCGTTGCAGGGAACGCATGGATGCCTGTCGTGGAAGCGACCGAAGCTCGTTCAGGCCGACGGAAGCAACGCCTTCACGCGGTCCAGGAGGTCGTCAAAGCGGAATGGCTTCGTCAGGTATGCGTCGACGCCCGCCGCTCTGGCGACCTTCACGTCTCGCGGATCGTCGCGGGCCGTCAGCATGAGGATCCGGGTCGTGACCCCGGCCTGCCTGAGCCCCGCGGCGATGTCGGGACCGGAGCGGTTAGGCAGCATGTAGTCGAGAATGACGAGATCAAATTGACCACTCGCCGCACGCTGGAAGGCGGCATTGCCTTCGTGAGCGGCCTCGACGTCGAAGCCCTCCTCCCGCAGGCCTTCCTGCAGAAACCCCGCCACCTTCCGATCATCCTCGACCACAAGGATCTTCATGTGGGGGCATTCTAGGCCCCCGGGGTGAAGGCTTCATGAAGCCATTGGTAATTGCCCATTCAGGAAACGGCCATGCGATATCTCTCCGCGGTGCTCTTGCTCTCGGCGGTTCCGGCCTGCCGACCTGCCCCCCCAGCGAACGGGGACACCGGTCAGCGGAATAACAACGACTCGGCTCAGGTCGCCGGCGTGGAGCAGCGATTCGTGCGGGCGATCTCGACCCAGGACTCTGCCGCACTGGACTCGCTCCTGGACCCGGCGTTCTCGCTCGTCGGGCAAGACCCGAGCCGGCCCGTTCTCGACCGCGCGGGATTCCTCCACGAGATCCTGCGGGCGCCCCGAGTCACCGAGCACCTGCAGATCGGGCGATTCGAACAGACCGGAGATTCAGCGGACATCGCGCTGGCCCTGACCTACTCGCCAGCGTTGGGTCGGACAGGAGGGGCGAGCGTGGACGTCTATTGGGCGGACCGGTGGCTTAGACGGAACGGGACTTGGCGGCTGGTGCAGCGTCAGGAGGTGCCGCAGTGAAGAGCGGAGGGACCCTCAGGGTGCCGGAAGGGTTCGCTGCGGGGCGGCGCCGTGCCCCCGGATCAGCAGTGCCAGACCCCAACCGACGAGGGCCGTGAGCAGCAGGGCCGCCACGGCCCACGCCACCGCGCGCAGCCACTCCGGCATGCGCCCCGATCCGGCGGCGGGAGGCGGCGCGGCGCTCATGTGCTCGGGGTGGCGGAGCCAATCGAGGAACTGCGCCGCGCTGGCCGGACGAGCGGCGTGGTCGCGGGAGAGGGCGCGGAGCACCAATCGGTCCAGATCGGGAGACACCTCGGGACGCAGGCTCCGGACAGACTCCGGCGCCTGCTGGACCTTCCGCTGCATGGCGGCATAGAGATTGGTCTCGGTGAAGGGAGGGGCCCCGGCCAGCATCTCGTAGACGATCACACCGAGGCTGTAGATGTCCGCCCGTTCATCGCCACGCTTTCCCTCGATCTGCTCCGGCGCCATGTAATCCGGAGTGCCGGTGGTGTGGGACACGGAGCCCCAGGTGACACGGCGCGCGCCGAGATCCAGCGCGACGCCGAAGTCCATGATCTTCATCCGCCCGTCGGCCGTGAGCATGATGTTCTCCGGCTTGAGATCCCGGTGCACTACCCCCTGCGAATGGAGGTAGTTGAGCGCCTCCGCGATCATCGTCGCATACTTGAGCGCATCGGGGATCGGCAGGCGGGGGGTGCCCCGCAGCTCGCGCTCGCGCTCGAGGCGCTCGCGCAGGGTCTCGCCCACGACGTATTCCATGACGAGGTAGTGCCGGCTCTTTACCGTGGGGCGGAACAGCCGGATGATGGAGGGATGATCCAGCCGGAGGCCGATCTCCTCCTCGCGCTCGAACCGCTGCTGGAAGACGACGTCGTTCTCAAACTGCGGGTAGGGCACTTTCAAGACGACCGTGCGGCCATCCTCGAGATCGCGCGCGCGATAGATGCTCGCCAGCGCCGTCCGGGCAAGGACGTCGATGACCTGGTATTGATCGAGGGCGTGCCCGGGCAGGAGGTCTTGCACCGTGTAATCCGCTGGGGGGTCGGAGAGTCAGGGTAGAGATACAACGTCACCGGCCAACCCTTGTCCAGTGCCGTGGCGCGTTACCGGTGCGCTAGTACGCTCCGAGATAGCGGTCGACCTCCCATTGACTGACCCGGCCGATGTACTCCTCCCATTCCTCCCGCTTGGCATCGAGGTAGCGCTCGTAGATGTGCTCCCCCAGCGCGTCCCGGATGACGCGATCGCGCTCCAGATGGTCGAGCGCCTCGTGCAGGTCCCGCGGCAGGTCGTCAATCCTGAACTTGCGGCGCTCGCGATAGCTCATCCGGGCGATGTTCTTGTTCACCGGGTCGCCGGGGTCGATCCGTTCGCGGATGCCGTCCAGCCCCGCCGCCAGCTGCACGGTGAGCGCGAGGTAGGGATTGGCCGCCGGATCTGGCATCCGGTTCTCGCAGCGGGTGCCGGCCCCGCGCGCCGCCGGCACCCGGACCAGCGGCGAGACGTTCTGGGTCGACCAGGTGACGTTGACCGGCGCCTCGAACCCGCCCACCAGCCGCTTGTAGGAGTTGACCAGCGGGTTGGTGACGGCGCAGTAGCCGTGCGAATGCCGGAGCAACCCGCCGATGTACCAGCGCGCCACATCCGACAGCTCGAGCGACCCCTTGGGGTCGTGAAAGGCGTTCTTGCCGCTCGAGAAGAGCGCCTGATGGGTGTGCAGTCCGGACCCGCTCGACCCGAAGAGCGGTTTGGGCATGAAGGTGGCGTGGAGGCCGTACCGCACCGCCACATTGCGGACCACAATCCTGAGCGTCGCCAGGTCGTCCGCGGCGGAGAGCGCCTCCGCGGGAGCCAGATCGATCTCGTGCTGGCCAGGCGCCACCTCGTGGTGCATCGACTCGGGCTGAAGCCTCATCTCCTCCAGCGCCCCGGCGATGGCGCGCCGCAGCCGCTCGGCCCGGTCCATGGGTCTCAGGTCGAAGTAGCTGCCCCCGTCGGCCGTGGTGGTTGACGGGTTCCCCGGCTCCATCACGAAGAACTCCACCTCGGACCCGACCTGCAGGGTGAACCCCGCCTTGCGCGCCAGCTCGAGCTGGCGCTTGAGCGCGGTGCGCGGACAGCCCTCGAACGGCCGGCCGTCGGGGTAACGGATGTCGCACACCAGCCGAGCGACCTGGTCTGTCCCATCCGCGCTCCCGTCCGTCCCGGGGCCCCAGGAAAAGACCCGGAAGGTGGCCAGATCGGGCACCAGCAGAGCGTCCGCCTCCTCGGTCCGGGCAAACCCCTCGAGGGCCGAGCCATCGAAGATGATCTCCCCCGCCAAGGCCCGCGCGAAGTGAGTGGAGGGCACTTCGACCGCCTTGTTCACCCCCAGGAGATCGGTGAACTGCAACACCAGGAACCGGATCTTCCGTTTTTCAAGCTCGGCGATGATCGCTTTGGGCTCGGGCGTGTCGGTCATTGGGCCTTACTCGGTGAAAGGTCGGGGGGCGGGCCGCACCCGCGGCCACTGGCTCCTGACCATGGTGCACAAGAATTTATGCTACTTTGTCACTATTGTGGCATCGTTTTGCAGAAAAGTCTATACCCAGCATCAGACTACACTGTGAAAAAGCGTGTAACGCACCGTTTCACAAGTACAGGTGACGCCTGGAGGCAGGCCCCCCGCGCCCGGCCCTGGGGGCTCGCTCCGACTCGCGTCCCGTCCATCCCCGCCAGAGCCCGCTCGGAAGCCGGCGGTTGCCGCCCCTCTGCCTGGCTCGTACACTGGGGTGGTGACGACGACGTCCTCGCCCACGACCCGGCAGGGTCCAGCCCATGGGGCACAGCGCGGCTGGGCCTTCTGGCTGACAGCCCTCGCCGGCTTCACCCTGGGTGGCCTGCTCCGCCTCTGGTACTTCTTCCTCGATGACCTGACCCGGCTCCACCCGGGCACCTTCGGCCGGCGGCTCCTCGAGGAGTCCACCGGCGCGTACACGGCGCTCATCTGTTTCGTCGGGCTGGTCTGGCTCTACGATCACCTGCCGCTCACCCGCGCCACATGGCGGTGGCGCTGGCCCGCGTACACCGTGGGGTTCGTGATCTTCACCGGCGTCCATACCTCGCTCATGTGGGCCACCCGCCTCTGCCTTTCGCCCCGAGTCGGGCTCGGCCCCTACGACTACGGGAAGTTCCCCACCCGCTTCTTCATGGAAGCGGGTGAGGACGCGGTGACGTTCATCATGCTCACCGTCATTCTGGTTCTGGTGGACACCTACCGTGCCCGGCAGGAGAGCGAACGGCGCGGGCGAGAGCTGGAGCAGCACCTGATCCGCGCCCAGTTGGACGCGCTGCGGCTCCGGCTGCAGCCTCACTTCCTGTTCAACGCCCTCAACACGATCTCCCAGGTGATGTACGAGGACCCCGGACGCGCGGACGAGATGATCGGCCATCTCGCGGACCTGCTCCGCCAGGCGATCCGGACCACCGATCACCAGGAGCTGCCGCTGGCGGAGGAGCTGGCCCTGCTCGAGCACTACGTCGCCCTCATGCGGGCCCGGTTCGGCGAGGACCTCGAACTGCGGGTGGCGGCCACGCCGGAGGCGCGGCAGGCCCTGGTCCCCTCGCTGCTGCTGCAGCCGCTGGTGGAGAACGCCGTCCGGCACGGCAACGCCGCCCGGTACGGGAGAGGTCGAGTCGAGGTCGCGGCCCGGCGAGAGGGCCGGTCGCTCAGACTCGAAGTGACGGACGACGGAGACCCCCGTCCCGAAGCGGTCCCACCCGAGCCAGGCGCCGGCCTCGGCCTGGGCTCGACCGCCGAACGGCTGGAGCTGCTCTACGGCGCCGATCACTCCCTTCAGGCCGGACCGGTCGACCAAGGCTACCGCGTGACCATCCTGATCCCGCACCGTCCCGAGCCGCTCGCTCCATTCAGCGCCACGACCGAACCTGCCGGTCCGGGTACTCTCCCGTCGCTCGCCTCCACCTGAGCCGATGCGGGTCCTGCTGGTCGACGACGAGGCGCCCGCCCGACTCAAGCTGAGCCGGATGCTCGCCGCCGACGATGGCTTCCAGGTGGTCGGCGAAGCGAGCCACGGCGCCATCGCCGTCAGCCGCATCCGCGCCCTCCGTCCCGAACTCGTGTTCCTGGATATCCAGATGCCGGTGCTCGATGGGTTCGGCGTGATCGAGCAGGTGGGGCCCGAGGCCATGCCGCCGGTGGTGTTCGTCACCGCGTTCGAAGAACACGCCCTGCGTGCCTTCGAAGTGCACGCCCTCGACTACCTCCTCAAACCGATCACCCCCGACCGGCTCCGGACCTGTCTGACCCGGATTCGCGCCTGGGCCGCCTCGGGACCCGACGGGCAGATACCGCTCGCGGATCGCCTTCGCTCCCTGCTCCGGGAGACCGGACACGAGCAGTACCTGAGCCGTCTGCTCGTCCCCGAGGGAGATCGAGAGCACCTGCTGCCGGTGGCGCGGATCAGCCATTTCGAGGCCGACCGGAACTACATCCATGTCCGGGCGGACTCCGCGACCTACGAGATCCGCGGGACACTGACCGACATCGAGCGGCGGCTCGACCCACGCGAGTTCCTGCGGACCAGCCGGAGCACGATTGTGAGGCTCGACGCGATCCGGGAGTTGATTCCCGCCGCTCACGGCGATTGCCAGGTCGTGCTCCACGACGGGACTCGCCTGGTCTGGACTCGCCGCTACCGCGCGCGAGGCCTCGGCAGCTTCTCCTTCCACCAAGCCCGCACCGACCGCTGAGGGCCACCAGTCCCCGCACCGTCCCGCTCATCCCTGCATTGTTGGTAGCGCGCGGGTGGACGGCATATCCTCCGCGCGTCTCACAGCCGCGAGTCACGAGATGCTCCGACCCCTGATGCTTCCGCTGCTCCTTCTCACCGCCCCCGCCCTGGCCGGCCCGCTCAAGCTCGCCGCCCAGGCTCGCACATCGGGTGATTGGCCCGCCTACGGGCACGACGGCATGGGAGGACGGTATTCTCCCCTGACGATGATCACGCCCGGAAACGTTGCCCGCCTCATGGTGGCCTGGCGCATTCACACTGGCGAGGCCGCTCGCGGCTCCGCCAGCAGGTGGCGCAGCTCGTTCGAGGCCACGCCCATCGTTCGTTTCGGCACGATGTACCTCGCCACGCCGAGCGGGCGGGTCCTGGCACTCGTCCCCGAGAC
>DATJVM010000004.1:0-71549 GCA_035501775.1 Gemmatimonadales bacterium
GAGGGGCGACCCGCTGAGACCCGCGGAGGTGGCGGTAAGGCTGTTCGAGCCCGCTGTAGTGCCGAGCGTCCAGCTGGTGACCGCCGCGATGCCGGACGCGCTGGTCGCGATCGCCGTCGTGGGGTTCACCGTGCCGCCGCCAGAGGCGACGGCGAAGGTGACGTTGGTGCCCGAAACCGGATTGGTGAAGGCGTCAGTCACCACTACCGCGGGCGGAATGGCGACCGCCGTACCGACCGTGGCGTTCTGGCCGTTCCCGGCGCTGATCGCGATCGCGGAGGCTGGCCCCGCGGTGATATTTGTTGGAGTCGTGGGGTTGATGCTGGAATAGCCGGTCGCCGTAAAGACCAGGGTGCGGCTCCCCACCAGGCCTGAGATCGAGAGACCAGTGAACACCGCCTGGCCGCTGGCGTTGGTGTTGACCGTGGTGGTCCCGTTGAGCGTCCCGCCGCCGGACTGAATCAGCGCCGTCACCGCGACGCCGGATGTCGTCACGTTGTTGCCGTTGACGTCCTGCAGCTGCACCACCGGCTGGACCGCGAAGTTGACGCCGGCCTGGGCGGTGGTGGACGGCTGAGTGGCGAGGGCCAGCTTGGCGCCGGTCCCGGCGATACCCGTGGCCGTGAAGGTCACGGGAGCCACGCCCGAAACCGTGGCGGTCAGGCTGTTGGGACCGGCCACGGGCCCGACGCTCCAGCTGGTCACCGCGGCCACACCGGCGGCGTTGGTCACCTGCGTCCCATTCGACACCGCGCCGCCGCCGGTGGCCACGGCGAAGGTGACGGTGACGCCGGCCACCGGGTTCCCGTTCGCGTCAGTCACCGTGACCTGGGGCGGTATCGTGACCGGGTTCCCTGCCGTGGTGGTCTGTCCATCACCCGCGGTCTTGGTCACCGTCGTGGGGACGCCAGCGGTGATATTGAACGCGGCGCTCGGAGCGGTGAGCGCACCGGAGGTGGCGTTCAGCGTGTAGCCGGTCCCGATCTTGTTGATCGAGAGCGTGGGGAACGCGGCCACCCCGGCCGTGGCGTTCACGGTCGCGGTGCCGGACAGGGTGCCCCCGCCCGGATTGGTGCCGATCGCCACACTCACCGATGCGGTCGACGTGGTTACCACGTTGCTGTCCACGTCCTGGATCTGGACCGTCGGCGAGATGGTGGCCGCTCCGGCGACGCTATTGGAGGGTTGGACGCTGAAGACCAGCCGGGCCGCCGTATTGGGAGTGACGTTGAACGGACTGCTGGTGATCGAAACCGTCCCGAACGAATAGGCCTGGATGGTGTATCCCGTGCCGGTCTTGTTGAGAGAGGCGGAGGGGAATGTGGCGATGCCGTTCACCGGTACCGCTCCAGAGGAGACGCCACTCAGCGTGGCTCCCCCAGGGTTGGACACCAGAGTGAGGTTTACCGTCGCGCCCGCCGCGGTCGCGATGTTGCCGAAGGAATCGAGCACCTGCACCGTGATCGGGGGATTGAAGTTCACCCCCGCGACGACGTTGGTCGGCGGCTGTCCGAACGCCAGGAAGGCTGGATTGGCCGCATTGATGTTGAATGTGGCGCTGGTAATCGTCGGCACGCCGGTCGAAGCAGCGGTCAGGGTGTAGTTCGTCCCCACCTTGTTGAGCGAAATGTTGAGGAAGGTGGCCACGCCGGCCGCCGCGGCCACTGTGGCGGTTCCGCCCAGCGTGCTTCCGCCCGAGTTCGTTCCGATGGCGAGGGTGACGTTCGCCGTCGAGGTCGTGACGGTGTTCCCGCCGACGTCCAGGATCGTGACCTGGATGGCCGGTGACATCGCCCGCCCGGCGAACGTCGTGGTGGGCTGCTGGGTGAACTGCAGGCTCGCCGGCGCGCCCGGCGTGACCGTAAAGCTGTTGCTCACAGCCACGTTCGCGTTCGGATTGTTCGCGATCAGCTGGTTCGTGCCAACTTTGCTCACGGTCAGGTTGTTGAAGGTCGCGACGCCGTTGGTGACGGGAACCGTGACCGTCCCGCCGAGAGGCTGGCCGCTGACCAGGCCCACCGTGATCGACCCGGTGAAGCCGGTGGCGACGTTGCCGAGCTGGTCCAGGACGCTCACGACCACCGCGGGGGTAATGGCGACCCCGGCCGCGACGTTGCTGGGCTGCACGGTGAAGGACAGGCTCTGGCCGGTCCCAGGCGTCACGTTGAAGGCATTGCTCGCCGGGCTGTTCGTGAGCCCGACCCCCGAAGCAATCAGCGTGTAGCCGGTGCCGGACTTGTTGAGCGTGACGCCGTTAAATGTGGCAACCCCCGCAACGGCGGCCACGCGGCTGCCGGTGAGGGTGGCCCCGCCCGGATTGGTCCCGATGGCGAGGAAGACCGAGTCGGTAGCGGTCGGAACGTTGTTCCCGTTCACATCCTGAATCTGGACGGTGATTGCCGGCGCGATAGCCGCCCCCGCCTGGACGTTGCTAGGCTGTTGGATGAAGACCAGCTTCGCCGGCGCGCCTGCCCCGACGTTGAATGCCGCGCTCGTGGCGCCCGTCAATCCGGTGGCCGCCGCGGTCAGCGTGTAGCCGGTGCCCGTCTTGTCAATCGCAAGTGTGCTGAACGTGGCGACACCCGCCACCGCAGCGACCTTCAGCGTTCCCGAGAGCGTGCCGGCCGATGGGTTGGTACCGATCGCCACCGTGATCGAATCGGTCCTCGTGGGGACCGTGTTCCCGAACTGGTCCTGGACGGCCACCTGCACCGCCGGCGACATGGGCGTCGACGACCCCGCCAGCGCGGGCGGCTGCACGATGAAGCCCAGCTTGGCCGCCGGCCCATTGGTGACGTTGAACGCGGAGCTGGTACCCGACACGAGCCCGCTGCCGTTCGCCGCGAGGGTGTATCCGACGCCCGTCTTGTTGAGCGTGAGGGTGCTGAAGGTCGCGATGCCGTTCACCGCGGGCATCGTGATCGTGCCGCCCAGGGTGGCCCCGCCGACGTTGGTGGCGATCGAGAGCGTGACCGGGTTGGTGGCGGTCGGGATGGGGTTGCCGCCGATATCCTCGACCTGTACCGTCACCGCCGGCGACATGACCACGCCGGCGCCCACGTCGCTGGGCTGCGCCACGAAGGCGAGCCGCCCGGGCTGCCCCGCCCGGCTCGTCGCATTGAACGTCACCGGGCTACCCGTGAGGGGCGTGCCACCCGTTCCCAACGCGCTGGCCGTCACCGTGTTCGTGCCGACGAGGGGACCCAGGGTCCAGGAAGCCAGGGTCGCGATCCCGGTCGAGTTCGTTGCCACGGTGGCCGTGTCACCGGTGCCGGTGCCGTCCGAGACGGCCCCGCCGCCGGCGGTGACCACGAACGTCACGGTGACGCCCTGCACCGGGTTGTTGTTGTTATCGGTCACCTTCACGGAGGGTGCGGGCGAAACGAACTGGCTCGCGACCCCGGTAAGGGTCTGACTCGAGATGGCGGCAATCTTGGTGGGCAACGAGGCGGTGCCCGTCGCACTGAAGGTCGCCTGCGGCAGGCCGACGATGGTGGCGGTGACGGTGTTGGGCCCGGCCACCGTGCCGATGGTCCAGTAGACGTAAGCCTTGCCGTGGGAGTCGGTCGTGGTCGTATTGGCGCTGACCGATCCGCCACCGCTCGAGACCACCCACACCACTGAGCGCCCCGAGACCCCGTTCCCGTTCGAGTCCTGGGCCTGCACCACGATCGAGTCGGTGAGCCTGGAGCCGGCGGGCGCGGTCTGGTTGTCGCCGTAGAGTTTCACCAGCTTGGTGATGCCGCCCACCGCCGCGTACGACGTGAAGACCACCGGCACCGTGGGGAGACCTGACCACGCCGCGCTCGCGGTCTGCGTGCCGGCGTTGGGGCCCAGGGTCCGCTGCACCGCGGCTCGGCCGTCCGGCCCTGTCACGGTTGCTACGGCGCTCACGCTGCCCTGGCCAGCCGGCACCGACCAGTTCACCGTATCGCCCGGGATCGGGTTGCCGTACTTGTCGGTCACCGCGACCGAGAGCGATTCGGCAAGGGTCCTCGACACCGTCCCCTGCTGTTGATCGCCGGCCACCGCGATGAGCGTGTCCGCGACCCCGGAGGTGGCTGTGGCGGTGAACTGTTCACTGAGCCCGGACGCCGCACCCGCGGCGAGCACCCGCGCTTCCACCCGCTGCGCCCCGGCAATGTGTCCCAGCACCCAGACTGATCGGGCCCGCCCATCGGCGTCCGTCACCGCGGTGTCCGGGATCAGGCTTCCCCCTGTCCCTCCGGCCAGAAAGTGGTACAGGACTTTCTGACCGCGGACGGGGCGGTTTTCGGGATCGGTCAGGCGAATGACCAGCGTGTCCGCGAGTGGCTGCCCCACGATGCCGGCCTGCGAATCACCCGCCACCGCGGCCATGTATGCCGGAACCGATTCCGAGGGGAGCGTGAGGTCACTCCCCCCGCAGCTAACGGCGGCGGTGAAGACAGCGACAGCGATCAGCCAGCGGGGCAGAGCGGTGACTCGCAACACCAATCCGGATGTGGGAGACAGGTCGTCCGACGGCAGGGGGCGTGCCGACCGGCGGGCGATTATCCTAGTCTCCAAATGCCTGTGGCGCTAGGAGTTCGAGGAGGCGATCAAGCCAACCTGTGGCGGAAGGTCAACAGTGTTGAAGCGATAACCTGCCCGGCCCCCCCAAACTCCGCAAAGAGCAAGGGGAGGCGAGCCCGATGGGCCGCGCCTCCCCCAAGACTGCTTTCGCGGATGCCTCTCAATGAAACGTGATGCCGACACCGAAGGTGACGAGCCGTTCATCGTGATCGCTGTAGTGCTGCCCCATGAAATCGAGCGACGGTGTGAGGAAGAGCCGACGGGACAGCCGGACATCGTACCCCAGGCCCCCCGCGAACGCCGTCCCGTCCTCATCACTGATTATCACGATGCCCGGAGTGGAATAGTCCCGGAGCCGGTCGTGCGCGTACCCGAATCCGCCGCGGATCCAGAAGTCGCCCCGGGCGGAAGGATAATACTGGACGATTCCCATCAGGCTGCCGAGGCTGCGATCGTAGTTGTCCCAGTAGTAGTTGGTGCTCCAGCCCTGCAGCTCGGCGCCGAGCTGGAAATGCGGATTGATGGTCCCACCCAACTTGAGATACCCGACCCCGCCGGTCTTGGTGTCGCTCCAGCCCAGGCCGTCGTTGGCGTTGAACGATTCACCGCCGACGCCCAGCCCGACCGTGAGCCAGAAGCCACGCCGCCCGGACGGATTGAAGCTCCCGTGAACTTCTCGAAGACCAGGAGAAGAGAGCGTATCGCTCTGCTGAGCGAACGCCGCGGCCGGGGCCACGAGCAGGGCGGCGGCCGGAAAGGCATAGAAGAGTGCGCGCATAGGACCCTACCTCTGAATCATGACCGCCAGTGAAGATGAAGCACGGCTCTGGCTCGCTTATGTTCAACTGTTCGGACGGCGCCCCGGGCTTCCCTCCGGAAGGCAAGCCGTAGACCCAGCCAGCCCCAGCCGAGTAAGTAGTTGCGGGACACAAGGTTTGCAGGTTGGCCCTGGCATAGCACCGGACCGCACTCTGTCCTCTGTCAAAGACACGCGTGTCTCTCCTCATGTCTCCCCGTGCACGTGGTCCGCTGTTCTTTACTGGCGCGCTCATCGCGGCGTTGGTGTTTCTCCGTCTCGGCGTCTGGCAATGGCACCGTCTCGAAGAGCGCCGCCTGCACAATGCGCAGGTCTCGGCCAAGCGCAGTCTGCCGGTCGTCGCCGTGGACGATCCCGGACAGATGGCCCACCTCCTCCCCGAGGATCTGAACAATCGTCGAGTGCGCGTGACGGGTCGATATGATCATGCGGCCGACGTGGTCATCCGGGGGCAGAGCGAGCAGGGTGTGCCGGGCGTTCGGATCCTGACCCCCTTTCGCCCCCTTCGGGGCGACACCGCGATCCTGGTGCTGCGCGGCTACGTCCCCTCCCCCGACGCGCGCCAGGTTGACCTGACTCCACTGCACGAGGACGGCGTCCGGGTCGTCTCCGGCATTGCCATCCTCGAGGCGGACTCGGGTGTCCCAGGCGCACCGCTGGAGCAGGATGGCCAGCTCTCCTGGCGGCGCGTGGACATCGCGGCGCTCCGCGCCCGGCTGCCCTACCCGCTCGCCGACTGGATAGTGCTGCAGACCCCCGATTCGACGCTTCCGAGCCTGCCCCGTCGCGACGACCCGGCGCCACTCGATGACGGCCCCAACCTGAGCTATGCCCTGCAATGGTTCTCGTTCGCGGTGATCGCGATCGTGGCTGGGGTGGCGGTGTGGAGGAAGGGGGGAGAGGGTGAGCGGTGAGCAGTGAGCGGTGAGCGGTGAGCGGTGAGCGGTGAGCGGTGAGCGGTGAGCGGGCCGAAGTTATGACTGGACCAACCTCAAGCGCCACACCTCCTGTCACACCCTGAACGCTGTACGCTGAACGCTCAGCCCTATCCCTTCCGCCCGCGCGCGATGGCGCGGCCAAGGGTGACCAGTTCAGTTCGAGTCGTGAACTCCGGACAGATGGTCTGATCGAACTGGTAGGGCCCGCCGGTCTCGGCGTCTGTCCAGGGGAACCCCCTGCAGACCGCGGGATAATGCGGGTCGTCGTGGATGATGCAGCTGTTCTCGACCAGAAAGACGCATCGCCCCTTCCGAACCCGGGTGCGCCACTCACCCCAGCGCGTGCGATAGACTCGGTCCTCCCCATAGCGCGCGGAAAGCGCGGCGGCCTCCTCCGCGGTCACCGTGGTGCCGAAGGCGCAGCAGGAGGACTGATGCGGGCAGGGATAGCACGGCAGGGGCGGAAAGGAAGTCCCAGCCATCAGCGCAGGATCTTCTTGATGGCCCGACCGTCCAGGTCCCCTTCCGGCTTGACCTCGAGGAGTCGGGCAAGGGTGGGCGCGATGTCGGTGGTTCGGACCGTGTCCGGGTAGACGCCGGGCTTGAATCCGCTCCCGAGAAACACGATCGGGACGTTGACGTCATCGGGGTTGGTGGAGCCGTGCTCCGCGTTGCCAACCTGGTCGGACCAGACGTAGCCCGGCTTGATGGAGGCGGCCACGAACCAGGAGAAGCTCCGCGGCAGTGCGCGCATCCAGCGCGCCGCGTCGACATCGTGTGGAGAGGCGCCGAGGGTGGCGGGCGTCCACGCATTCACCACACCGGGGAGCCGCCAGACCCGCTGCAGGAGCGCCGTCGCCAGGCTTTCGGGGCTCACGCCGAGCGAGCGCACCCGGGCCGAATCCCCGTAGATGAGCCCATCGGTCTCTTCAAGCACCGGCGACCGATGGGGATTGCGCCCCGTGATCGCGGCGTTGGCCTCGCGCACAATGACGCCTAAAGGTACCCGTCCCCCTGGGCGGCCGTGCTGGATGGAAAACTCGGGGTAACTGGTGACGCCGTGGTCCGCGGTGACGACCACGACGATCCGGTCCGGGGGCACCCGCGCGGCTAGGGCGTCGAGAAACGAACCCAGCCACCCGTCGAGCCGGAGCAACTGGTCGTGGATCTCACGGCTGTCCGGACCGAAGGCGTGCCCGATATAGTCCGTGGCCGAGAGGCCGACAATCAGCAGGTCCGGACTGTCGCGCTGGCCTAGGCCCAGCGCCGTCGCCCCAGCCAGGGCGGCGTCGAGAGTCAGGGAGTCGAGCCACGGAGAGGTCGAAAGCGCCTTGGCGGCCAGGGCGCTGTCCGTCGGGAGACGGTGAGGGAAGGTGACGCCCTTCCCCCCGTTCTCGTACGGCTCCGAATCGGTCTCGGCGTAGAAGCTGTCAGCCCGGGCCAGAGGCCAGTACTTGCCCACCAGGTGCTCGGTGCGCAGCCGTGCGTTCCAGCCGAGAAGCCACGGAGGAAGCGAATCGCCGTAGTACCGGCTGGTCGTGAATCGGCCACCCCGGTACCAGAAGACGGGCCCGCGGCTCCGTCCGACCATGAGAATGGCCGAGCGGTCCTTGCCGGAGACGGAAAGAAACCGGAAAAGGGAGTCCTGCTTCCGCATCCAGTCGACCAGCGTGGTCCCCTGGAAACGATTCGGCGACGCACCAGCCCCGGTCGGAACGCCGAGAATGGGATAGGCCGTGTCGCCCACCCCGAACTCGTTGAGCACGATGCCGGTGTGGGCCGGGTCGCGCCCCGAGAGAATGGTCGAGTGCCCTGGCGCGGTTTCGGTGAGGGCGTGGTCCTGCCGCCCGTTCGGGAACACCGCCCCTTCGGCGAGAAGGCGGCGAAAGCCTCCGGTCCACTGGGTCTTCCACCGCAGCAGGTAGTCGGCTCGGAACTGGTCGATGCTGATCACGACAACCAACCGGGGCAGCGGCTTCGGACTGAGCCCCAGGCCCGTGGGTATCACCAGCGCAGATAGGAGTGAACGCAGCAGGATCATGAGCCCTGGGGTGGATGGTCGGCCGCTAGCGACCCGGGAGTTTCGCCGTGCCGCTCAAGGGAATCAACCCTCGCAGTGAGTGGCGACGCGACCGCGCGTCTCGGGGCGCACACCCCTCCGGCCGGCCCAGTTTGGTCCCCGCGTGTCAAATGGAGCTAACTTCAAACAGGCGCGCCATGGCCGGAGTTGCTACGGTCGCGCCCTCGGTCACTGAACAGGCGTTGCCTCGTTGGGTTATGCTTCCCAGTCTCCACTGCCTATCTGTCAGGCGATGGATGGCACGAGAAGTGCTTGCCCCAGGCCGTGATGCGGACCTTCGAGCGAGAGACCTCCCAATGCTGACGGTGATACTGCTGGTTGTCGCAGGATTTCTGGCCTTACCGGCGATCACGTTCGTCGCTGCCATGCTGAAAGGGACTCGCGCTCTTCCGCGGGATCGGGCCCCGACAGATGCCGGCGAGCTCCGGCACCTGCTCTTCCTCATATCCGCGCACAACGAGGAGGGGTTGATCGGGGAGTGCGTCCGTTCGCTGGTGCAGGTGGACTACCCGGCCGACAAGCGAAGCGTCATCGTCATCGCCAACAACTGCACCGACCGGACGGCGGAGATGGCTCGCGCCGCCGGTGCCCGCGCGATGGAGCGGACCGACCTGGTACGAATGGGCAAGCCGCACGCGCTGGCCTGGGCCCTGGAACAGTTGCGCGACCACCCCTATGAGACCTGTGTCATAGTTGACGCCGACTCGATCGCCGAGCCGAGCTTTGCGCGCGGGGTCAACGCCCTGGGATCGATGGGGGAGAATGCGGCCCAGGCGTACTTCGCGACCTGGAATGAAGACGAATCCTGGCTCACCCTGCTGGCCGGCGTCTTCGCGCGGGCCAAGTACGAGGTGCTCTACCCCATCAAGGATCGCGCGAGCCTGAACTGCCCACTGACGGGAAACGGCATGGTCTTCAGCGCGGTTCCGCTCAAGCGTGACGGCTGGACCGCATTCTCTCTGACGGAGAACTGGGAACTCTACTCGGAGTACACCATCGCCGGGCACCGCATCTTCTTCGCGTCCGGCGCCCGGCTCCTCTCGCAGGAGGTACGGGCCCTCCGTCAGGGCACCAGCCAGCGGCAGCGGTGGACGCGGGGCCGGCGCGCGTCTCTGAAGAAGTACGGTGGGGATATCCTTCGATCCGACCGGATCGGCTGGCTGCAGAAGCTCGACGCGCTGTTCGAGCTCGGCCTGCCGGGGCCCGTGGTCGCCGCCTCGGTGGCATTGCTGGTGGCCGTGCTGGCGGTGGTACTGGTGGGAGGCCGGAACGGATGGCTGATCGCCGCGCTGGCTCTGAGCTCGCAATTGCCGCTCGTCACCGCGACGCTCCTGGTGACCGTACGGCATCCTCACCCCGGACGCGTGTTGCTTGCCCTGGCCCGACTGCCAGTCTACGCAGTCTGGCGGGTCGGCCTGGCACTTCGCACCCTGGGAAGGCCGGCAAGCACCGCTTGGATCCGGACCCAGCGGAACGAACCCGAAGCCGCAGTCCCCTCGGGGGACCGACCCTCGCAGCCCACCTGAAGAGTCGGCACCGCCTGATCCCCTGCACGCGGTACGGCCCGGCCGGGAGGGCAGGAGACTGACGCCCAGCCCCCAATCGGTTGAGAGCCCGGACCCTGAGACGAGCCGGTGATGGATGGGCCTGTTACTCCGTCGCGATCGCTTCGAGAGGTCGGAGCCGAGCAGCGGCGAACCCGGGCAGAAGGCACGCCAGCGAGGCGGTAGCAAGGAGAATCGCCACGACGGCCACCGTCGTGATCCCGTCGTGGGCCGTGACACCATAGAGGAGCGAGCCCAGCCAGCGCGCCTCGAGCATGGTGAGAGCAAGGCCGGCGAGCGTTCCCGCCACCACGTGGCGCATCCCCCGCCCCACGATCATTACGGCCACCCGCCGCGGCTCGGCCCCCAGAGCCAGCCGGACCCCGATCTCGCGACGCTCCCGTCGCACGACATACGACATGAGGCCGAAGATCCCGATCGCTGAGAGTCCCAGCGCGACGGCTCCGAACGCGAGCAGGACGGTCGTCCATCGGCCTGGGTCGGAAACGGCCTCGCGCAGGTCGTCCGCCATGGGAACCCCGCGCAGTGGCATGGCCGGGTCGAGCGTCCGGAGCTGGTCGAGCACCGGCCCCATCGAGAGGGCCGGATCGTCGGCGGTGCGGACCACGAGCGCCGCACCCCGAGCCAGTGATTGCGCCATCGGCTCGTAGACCGCGTCGCCATTGCCCTCGAGCCCCTCGTACTTCACGTCTCCAACGACCCCCACCACCGTGGTGCGGGGACAGGCGTAACAACCCCCTTCGACGAGCTGCTGCCCGACGGGGTCCTCATTCGGGAAATAGTGGTCGGCCCAGGAGCGACTGACGATCGCCACCGGAGGAGTCCCCACCGAGTCCGCGTCAGTGAAGCCTCGGCCAGCCAGGAGCGGGACAGCGAGGGCTCTGAAGAATCCGGGAGTCACCAGGGGCCACGGAGCAACGGGCTCTGCGCCGCCCTCGGGCACCGGATGAGCGACCAGATTGAAGTTGTTGACGTCGCCGTGAGTGTCCGGCGGTGGCGAGGTCGAGAGGCCGACGGCCAGGACACCGGGCGTGCTCGAGACCCGCAGGACGGCGCGGCGCCAGAAGTCCTGGACGAGGGAATCCGGATAGCGCGCGGCGGGAAGCGCCATGCGGACCGAGAAGCTGTGCGAGGGGTCGTAGCCCGGATTGACGCGGACCAGGGCCAGAAAGCTCCGGCCCAGAAGGCCAGCCGCAAGGAGGAGCGGCACGGCCAGGGCGAATTCCGACGCCACCAGAATGCCGCGCAGGCGCCCGACCCGGCGGCCCCCTCCGGCTCGTCTCGTGTCCTCGCGCCAGGAGGACAAGGTTCCGCGCAGCACGCCGATCGCAGGGGCGCCACCGACCACGAGGCCGCTCACGGCTCCCAGGGCCAGCGCGACCAGGATCGTCGTGCCGTCGAGCGACACCTCTCCACCGCGTGGGAGGTCCGGGGCGATTCTTCCGATCACCGAGACCGCCGCCGCGGCGAGCCAGATGCCGAGCGCCGTGGCCAGCCCGGTGATGACGAAACACTCGGTGAGAACCAGCCGAACCAGGCGCAGGCGCGAGGCGCCAAGCGTGGCGCGCAAGGCGAGTTCGTGTTGACGGGTGGACGCGCGCACCAGAACCAGCGTGGCCACGTTGGCCACCGCCACGAGGAAGATCAGCCCGACCGCCCCGCCGAAGAGCCCCAACTCGCCTTCCGCGTTCCCCACGATCGTGCGGCGCAGCGGGTACGGCGTCAGGCGTGCCACCTTGTCCTTGAAGCCGGATTCCCAGATCGGATAGATGCGCTCGCTGATCGCGGCCAGGTCCCGAGTGGCCCCCTCGAGGGAGACGTCGGGCTTGAGACGCGCGATGCCGCGGAGGCCGAACGGACCGCGGCGCGTGGGCGCCGCCATCTGATACACGGGCCAGACCGAAGCCCGCATCCCCGCCAGTTCCTCAACCCCAGGGGACAACACGCCCACCACCGTGTGACTGAGACCGTCCAGTGTCAGGACCCGGCCCACCGCGGCTCCGGGCGAGCCCCAGTGGGCGCGCGCGAAGCCATCCGACACCACCGCGACTGGCGAGGCTCCCACCGGCTCATCGGACCCCTCGATGAGGCGACCTGCCGCCGGCGCGACGCCGAGCGCCGTGAAGAAGCCCGAGGTCACCCGCACCGCCGTGATCTCCTCGGGTTGGCCGACTCCCGAGAGTTCGGCCGACGTGAAGCGCGCGGCGCCGACGGCGTCGAAGCTCCGCTGCTGGTCCCGGATGGCCTGATAATCCACCACCGAGAGGGACCAGATGTTGGTGGGCGAGTTCTGCTCATAGATCCGCACCAGGCGATCGGCGTGCGGGTGGGGAAGCGGCGCCCACAACACGGCGTGCACCACCGCGAAGACCGTGGCCACGGCGCCGAGGGCCAAAGCGAGAACCGCGACGGCGGTCAGCGTGAATCCGGGGCTCCGCCGCAGCCAGCGCCAGGCGAACCGCACGTCCGCCGCGGTCTCCTCCACCGGCCGGACTCCGCTCGCATCGCGCGTGGCCTCCTTATAGCGATCCACGCCGCCGAACGCGAGGCGAGCCTCCCGGCCTGCTGTCTCAGGATCCGCGCCGGCGCGCCGGTGGACCTCGGACTCCTGTTCGAGATGAAAAGCCATCTCCTCGCCCAGCTCGCGCTCCCAGCGGCGACGGAGCACCAGGGCGCGGAGCCGCGCCAGCAGGTCGGCGATCACTCTTCCGCCAGGCGGGTGCGGAGAATCCCGTTCACGGCCGCGGCGGTCCGACGCCAGACCTCGGTCTCCGCCTCCAGCTGCCGTCTGCCGCGAGGCGTGAGCAGGTAGTAGCGGGCCCGGCGCCCGCTCTCTGTGGTGCGCCACTCGGAGCGGATCCACCCCTTGCGGAGCAGGCGCTGCAGCGCCGGATAGAGGGAGCCCTGGCGGACCCGCAGGGCATTCCGGGACAGCTGGTCCAGGCGGTTGCCGATCCCCCAGCCATGCATCGGCTCGAGGGAGAGGGCCTTGAGGACCAGGACTTCCAGGGTACCGGGGAGGAGGTCGCCGGATTCGGCCATCGGTTTCTCCAGTTTAGCTAGAGGAGAAGATGGCGCCGGCGCCGTTGCCCGTCAAGCAGCCGTGGAAGAGGACGACACCGAGCCTGCTTGCTTCGGGACGGAAATCACGGGGCGTCGATCCGCACGTCGAAGCTCCCGTTGGTCACCGTCAAGGGCCCGGGTGAGCTGGCGCCGGGAGCGAGGGTGCCGCTGAAGGTCCCGACCGCCCGACCATTGGCAAGACTGGTGATCACGACGATGCCCGAATCGCCCGCGAATCCGCCCCACGAATGCGCTGTCGCGATGTCCAGCACCGTCAGCCGGATGCCGGCGCTTCCCAGCGCGTAGGTGCCGGTGGTGTCCGCCACCACGTTGGTAATGAGGTTCAAGCTTTGAGCCGTGGTCTGGCCGCCGAGCGAGAAGGCGCCGCTCGCGCCGATTCCCACGACCGTGGCGCCCACAAACGGCGCGCCGCCGAGCGTTGCGTTGAAACTGCTGCCGTGGTTCGCGGCGGGAACTGAAGTGAAGCCAGTCGGGAGGGAAACATCGAAGCTGCCGTTCGTGACGGTGGCGGTGCTGCTGGAAGACGAGCCGCTCAGCAGATCCGCGGTGAAAGTGAAGGTACCGCTGATCCGGGTCGAGGTGAGACCCGTGACCGTAACGGAGCCCGCGACCCCCGTAAGCGAAGTGAGCCAGGTGTTGGCCGTCGCCCCCGATTGAATCACCACTGTGCCAATTCCGCCCGGCGTGGTGCCGACGTTGGTGCCGAGAGCATAGCTCCCCGTATCTCCTATGAAGGAGAGCGCGAGGATAACGCTGGTATAGTTGGTGGCGGACACCACCTTCGACGCCGTGATCGTGAGCGACCCCGGCACCGACCCTTTGGTCACGAAGACCTCGTTTGCATCCGCAGCCCAGCTCTGCCCCTGGACCGTGCCTGACATCGTACCGGCGCCGCCCCCGCCCCCGCCCCCGCCACCCCCCGGGCCGGTCGAGTCTCCGCCACCGCACGCAACGGCCACGATGAGCAGTGCGGCCAAGGCCGCCTCCTGAACCCGCCTGAGCGAGATGTGCATTGGATGATCCCCACGTCGTAGGTGCGCTGGAGCCGTTGGGTGCCTTGAGGCCCGTCTCGTGGACGAGGCGGCCAAGGGATGGGGCTCCCCATGCACGCCGCCGGAACGGCAGTTGCATGGGTACCCCCTCACGTGGTACCATGGCACGACTGCCCAGAATCCGGACAGCAGCCAGCGCCGCGCTCCCCTCGCATTGCGCAGATTCGCAAGGAAAACCGTCATGACCCTCCCGGAGCTCCCCTACGAGCCCCATGAAATGGGCAGCCTGGCAGCGAATCGTGAGGCGCTGAACGCGCTCTTCAGCGCGACCTACGAGGAGCTCCGGCGGCTCGCGGCGGCCGTGAAGCGGGGAGATCCCAGCGCCACGCTCACCCCCACCGCGCTGGTGAACGAGGCCTGGCTCAAGCTCGCCGAGTCACCCGCGTTCGCTCCCGTCTCGCGGCTCCACTTCAAGCGGATAGCCGCGCGCGCCATGCGCCAGGTCTTGATCGAGGCGGCGCGGCGGCGGAAAGCGAACAAGCGGGGCGGCGACGCGGTCCTCGTGACCTTCGACGAATCGCTCGACCAGGCGGGCGGCTCTTCGCGCGAGCTGCTCGCGCTGGACGAGGCATTGGAACGCCTCACCCGCCTCAACCCCCGTCAGGCGATGATGGTGGAGTGCAGGTTCTTCGGCGGTCTCGATGTCACGGAGACCGCGCAACTGCTCGGCGTGTCGGAGGCCACCATCCTCAGAGATTGGCGGGCGGCGCGGGCCTGGTTGGCGGTCGAACTCAAGCCTGCTTCGTGAACCAGATGGATTCCGCCCGATGGGAGCGGGTGCAGGCCCTCTTCCACGATGTCGTCGACCTTCCTCCGGAGGAGCGCCGACGTCGGCTCGAGGTCCTGAGCCCGGAGGATCCGGACCTCGTGTCGGAAGTCCTGCGCCTGCTCGCCGAGGACGAGGCCTCGACCTTCCTCGACCGCGATGTCGCCGAGGTGGCGCGAGGAGTCCTGGAACAGCGGCCCGAGGATCTCATGCGCCTGCGCTTTGGCCCGTACCGGCTCCGGGAGGTGCTGGGCGAAGGTGGCATGGGCGTGGTGTATCTCGCCGAGCGCGAGGACCTGAGGAGTGTGGTCGCGCTCAAGATCCTGCGGGACAGCTGGCTCTCCCCCGCCCGGCGGGAGCGCTTTCTCGCCGAACAGCGAACCTTGGCGCAGCTCACCCACCCCTCGATCGCCCGACTCTGCGACGCGGGGGCGCTCGACGATGGAACGCCCTGGTTCGTCATGGAGTATGTGGCTGGCCAGCCGCTCACGGCCTACTGTCAGGCGCATGCGCCGACGGTGGCTCAGCGCCTCCGCATCTTCCGGACTGTTGCCGAGGCAGTGCAGCATGCCCACCAGCACGCGGTGATCCACCGCGACCTCAAGCCCTCGAACGTGCTGGTGACCGAGCTGGGGGAAGTGAAGCTCCTCGACTTCGGCATCGCGAAGCAATTGGAGGCGCTCGATGCTGCGCCGGAGATTACCCGAACGGCGCTCCGGTTCCTGACGCCGGCCTATGCCCCACCGGAGCAGTTCCGCGGCGAAGCGGTCGGAATCCACACCGACGTGTACTCCCTGGGTGTCATCCTCTACGAGTTGCTGACCGGCAGACTCCCGTTCGATCTCGCCGGCCTGGCCGCGGGCCAGGCGGAGGAACGCATTCTCCACACGGAGCCCACTCGTCCCTCAACCGCGGCCATGGCGGTACAGTCAGCTGCTGCACCAGTCGACCGCCACAGCCTTGGTCGGGGGGCGTGGGGCGACCTGGACGTGCTCTGCCTCACGGCGATGCACCAGGATCCAGGACGTCGCTACCGTACCGTCGATGCGCTGATCCGCGACATCGATCACTACCTCGCCGCGGAACCGCTCGAAGCCCGACCGGACAGCGCGGCCTACCGCCTCAACAAGTTCGTCCGACGGCACCGGACGGCGGTGGCCTCGGCGGCGGCGGTCGCCCTCGTTCTGCTGGGCCTCGTGGGGTTCTACACCTTGCGGCTCACCACCGCCCGGAATGCGGCGCTCGCGGAGGCCGCCCGAACCGAGCGGATTCAGCGGTTCATGCTCAACCTCTTTCAAGGGGGCGACGAAGCCGCGGGGCCGGCCGACAGCCTTCGCGTGGTATCGGTGCTCGACCGCGGCGTACAGGAGGCGGAAGGACTGAGCGGCGAGCCCGCGGTCCAGGCTGAGCTGCGCCAGACCCTGGGCGGTCTCTACCAGAAGCTCGGCAACCTTGGGCGAGCCGACACCTTGCTCACCGAGGCACTGGCACAGCGTCGGGCGCTTTTCGGGCCCGAGCATCCCGACGTGGCAAAGAGCCTCGTAGCACTCGGCCTGCTCCGGTCGGACCAGGCGGATTACGCGGCCGCCGAGCAGCTGGTGCGCGATGGCCTTGCCATGAGTCGGCGGAGCCTGCCCCAGGGATCGCCGGCGGTGGCCGATGCACTTGGCGCGCTGGGTCATGTGCTGGACGAGCGTGGAGCCTATGACCAGGCGATCTCGGTATTCGACAGCTTGGTGACCCTGCGGCGCACCGACCCGCGGCCCACACCGGAACTCGACGACGCCCTCTACGAGCTGGCCAACGCCCATTTCTACGCTGGACATCTCCAGGTTTCCGACTCGCTCAATCAGCTGGTGCTGCAGCTGAGCCAGCAGCTGTATGGTCCCCGCCATCCGCGTGTCGCGGACGCCCTCATCAACCTGGGCGCGGTGCAGCACGAGGAGGGCCATTATGGCGAAGCCGAGCATTACTTCCGCCAGGCGCTGGACATCAACGAGGGCTGGTATGGGCGTGACCACTACCAGACGGCATCGAACCTCACCATGCTGGGCCGGACACTTCTCTTCGAACAGAAGCTCGACGAGGGGAGGCAGGCGCTGGAGCAGGCGCTGGCCATTCAGGAGCGCATCTTCGGCCCAGTGCACCCCAGGGTGGCCTCGGCCCTGAACGACCTGGGCAACCTCGCCATCATGCAGGATCGCCTTGATGAGGCAGAGCGCGACTACACCCGGATCGTGGCCATCTATCGTGAGGTCTATCACGACCACCATTACCTGATCGGGGTGGCCGTTTCCAATCTTGCCGGCGTATACCTGGCGCGAAAGGATTATCCCCGCGCTGAAGCACTGTACCGGGAAGCGTTACGCCGGTTCGCCGAGACGCTTCCGGCAATGCACCTCAACGTCGGTATCGCGCATCTCAAGCTGGGGCGGACCCTGCTTCGGGCGGGCCAATACGTCGACGCCACCCGGGAGACCCGGGCTGGATATGACATCGTGAAGCCGCAGGTGGGAACCGCCAATAACTTCCTCCACGCGGCGCGCAAGGACCTGGCCACTGAGTATGCGGCACTGGGTGACACGGCGAACGCGGCGCGGTTCCGCAGAGAACTGGTAGACACTTTCGGAGGCGCCGAGCACAGGTGAGTGGGAAGCGCCCGTGCGCGCAGGTTTCGATTGCCGGTCGTTGCCGAATCCACAGCGTTCAAGGTCGAGCAGTGTCGGCGGTTGAGGAGTCCGGTTCGGCGAAGCCGCTATCGATCCGGTACTTGTAGCGTCCATCGTGGCTGAATTCGCCGAACTCGCGGACTCTCCACCTCGTCAAAACAACCCGGTGATCGATCAAGTTGCTGCTCGGTTCAACTCATTTGTACAATCCCTGACCTGACGTTCCCTCATTGATCGTTTCCCCCGAAGCGGCACGACCATGCACGGCGCGGTACAGCCATTCCAAGAGAAATCCAGCAAACAGCGAGTTGAGAGGAATTGAGATGATGGCCAAGTCTAAAGTTGACATGATATAGCCCGAGCCAGATCTCTCAGCTGCCGAAAGGAGCGTGTCGAATATCCAACTAGTTGGTATCGCGAGAAGGTAGGCCACCACTCCGACCAGATCGAAGGCGCCCTCGTAAGATGCCGGGCTCGCAGTGGTCCAGAGGACAAACAACAATTCCATGGCGCCGGCGACGACACAGCCTGCAAGAAAGCATCGGACTGCAAAGCGACGCGTCTGCCAGTGCCCCGAGAAGAGCGACATTTGTCCCCCGGTAAGAACGACGGTACAAACGCCTCAAACTACAAGAGCCACCTTCAAGTCTTCGTACTCTCTATTGAAGCAGAAAGTCGACCATTATCTCCCCATATCTCAATGAAAAAGAGGCTAGCAAGTAATTCGCTAACCTCTTCATTCATAGTCACATGCGCCGCGTAGGAATCGAACCTACAACCTAGTGATTAAGAGTCACTTGCTCTGCCAATTGAGCTAGCGGCGCGTTCGGGCGGGCGCGGCGGCCGCCCAACAACTGCTGAATAGCCCCAACGGGAATCGAACCCGTCTTTCGACCTTGAAAGGGTCGCGTCCTGACCGATAGACGATGGGGCCGTTGGGGGCCCACTTCCCATACCGCTAACGGGATTCGAACCCGTGTTCCAGCCTTGAGAGGGCTGTGTCCTAGGCCTCTAGACGATAGCGGCGAGGCGCGCGGCTGACAGCCATCAGCCATCAGCCTTCAGCCGTCAGAGGCCATCCGCTAACGGCTGATGGCTGACGGCTTCCCCACAGGCCCGGAGGGAATCGAACCCCCAACCCCCGGTTTTGGAGACCGGTGCTCTACCAGTTGAGCTACGGACCTACTCTGACGAGTTCCAGGGTGGCTGACGGGAATCGAACCCGCAACCTCCGGAGCCACAGTCCGGCGCTCTAACCGATTGAGCTACAACCACCACGGGTCTCTATTTTCCCGCGACCTCAAGCCCGGTGAACCTAAAGACCGCCTCCCGGCGGGTCAAGGCCAGAATCGTGCCTGAAGCGCCTCGGTGCGAGCATCCGGCGGCACGCTAACTCCGTCCAGCATCGAGACCTGCACGATGCCGCGCGCGGCGTTCGAGAGCAACAGCGACCGCCCCACCAGACCCTCGCGCCCCACCCACATGGGCGTCACCGGCCCGGTCACCTCCTCGATCCGCATGCGCGACACCCCGGGCAGGATCCCCAGGTCGAGCGCGGGCGCGGCCAGCCGATCTCCCTCCCACCAGAACAGGCACCAGATCGTGGCCTCGGCGACCTTACCGCCCGAGGTAAGCAACAACGCATCGTCGGCCCCGGCGTCCCGAGCGAGACCGGACGCCTGCTCAAACGCGCCGCGGGCGGCCACCTTGTGAGGGTACCCGGGGTGCCGGACCGAACTGGTGATCAGCGTCATTGGTCGCGTGACGCCTAACTCGCGCTCCGAGGCCCGGACCCCGGAACGACTCACTTCAAGGCGTTGCACGCGATCGGGAGAGCCAGATGGAATCTCGAAGGCCCCCGGAAACGGAACACCCAGCGCCTTGCAGCTGGCGACGAGCCGACGGAGGTGCAGATAGAAGAGTGGCGCGTGTCCGTCCCGGACGCGCACGGTCTCGATCAGGGTAGTGGCCGCGTCCATCAGCCGGTCGCCGCGGGCGCCACTTCCGCGCGCCGGCTGTCGCTCCAGGCCTTCCAGCCGGTCGCCCCCATGATCACGACCCCTCCGGTGAGGGCCCAGAGGCCGGGGTACTCGCCGTGCACCGCCCAGGCGAAGAGCGGGTTGAGCGCGGGCTCAAGAAAGAGGAGCAGTGAAGTCTCGAGGGCCGGCACATGCGGCACCGCGCGAGTGAGCAGGCCGTACGCGACCCCGATCTGGAACACGCCGAGGTAGAGGACGACGGCCCAGTCCCCCGGCCCATGCCCGCCGAACGGAAGCATCCAGGGGACCGCGACCAGGAGCGCCAGGAGGTTCCCCAAGGCCACGGCTCCCGCTGGCGAGCCGCCGTGGGTTCCCATCCACCTGAGGCCCATGAGCATGGTCGCATAGGTGAGCCCGGAACAGGCGGCCAGGATGTTCCCGCGCCCCGGATCGGGGGCGGTGGCGAAGGTCTGCTGTCGGCCGACGAAGAAGAGTGCCATTCCCCCAGCCACCGCCACCATGAACCCCAGATCCTGGCGGGTGATGCGCTCACCGAGGAAGAGGGGCCCGAGCATCAGGATGTAGAGCGGCGCCGTCGACTGGAGAAAGATGGTGTTCGCGGCCGTGGTGAGCTTGTTGGCGAGGACGAACAGCGTCAGCGTCGCGGCGTAGGCCGCGGCAACCAGCAGCGTGATTCCGAAGGACCCCTGGCGGAAGCGCCGCGCGGCCGGCAGGAGGAGCCAGACGGTGAGGGCCGCTACCCCGGAACGGAGTCCCGTCACCTGCCAGCTCGTGAAATGAGCCGCCTTGATCGCGGCCCCGCCTGTTGAAAAGAGAAGCGCGACCAGCAGGATCTCCAGCCGCGCCCGAGTCTCGGTCTGCATGCCCAAGGATAACGTCCGATAAGCGCGCTCGGCACCGTTCGCCGAGCCATCCCGGCCTTCCCCGGTCCCGTTCAACCTCGAGATCGCCTTCGCCGGCTGGTCCCATCCTCGGTATGACCGCGACCCGTGAGGGGCTCCTCTTCTCCTCGTTAGCCCTGGCATGCCATATGGCCCTGGCCGGGCTCCGCCTCAGGGCCCTGGTCGGCTAGAGTCGGACAGCCGCTCGACCGCCTCCGCCGCCACCTCCCAGTCGCGGAAGGCGATCGAGAACTCGGCCCGCACCTGCTCGAGCTGCCGACCGAGCTCGGCGGCACGCGCCGCAGCGCCGCCCCCGTCGTAGAGCGCCGGATCGGCCAGCGCCGAGTGCAACTCCGCCTCGCGTTCCTCCAGCGCTTTTATCCGCCCCTCGGCCGCGGTCAAGGCCCGGCGTTCGGCCCGCCCGGCGGACCTTTCCGGGCCGCCCGCACGTCCCTCGCGCTTCTTCTCGCGAGCCCGCCGCTCCGCCTCCCGACGCGCGACGTCAGCCTCGGCTGACCGGCGGCGCGCGAGGCGTGAGGCCTCCCAGTCGGCAAAGGAGCCGTCGTAGTCGGTGAGATGCGCGTCTTCCAGCGACCAGATCCTGCCGCAGACCCCGCGCAGCAGCGCCCGATCGTGACTCACCAGCACGACGGTCCCTTCGTACTCCTCGATCGCATCCTCCAGGGCCTCGATTGTCTCGACATCGAGATGGTTGGTGGGCTCGTCGAAGACCAGCACGTTGGCCGGCGCCAGGGTCATCATCGCGAGCGCGACCCGCGCCAGTTCACCGCCAGAGAGGGTACCGGCTCGCCGGCCCGTCTCCTCACCCGGAAAGTCAAAGCGCCCCAGGTGATCCATCACCTGTCCCCGGGTCCAGGTGGGTCGGAGGTCGTGGATGATCTCAAAGAGCGTCTTCTCCCGCGGCACCTGGTTCAGGTCCTGACGATAGAGCGCCAAGCGGGTGGATTCCCCGAGACGAACCGATCCGCCATCCGGCGGACGATCGCCGAGCAGGGTTCCCAGGAGCGTGGTCTTGCCGGCCCCGTTGGGCCCCACAATGCCAAGCACGTCTCCTCGGCGGATCGTGGCCGAAAAGCCACTGAGGAGAACGCGATCCTCCACCGCGATCCGAAGCTGTTCCGCGACGAGCACCTGGTCTCCGCCTCGTCCTTCGGCCCGAAACCGGAGCGCCAGGGCCCCCGGCTCACCGGGCGGAGGCGAGAGCCGGGGGAGGCGCTCAAGCCGCCGCCGACGCCCCTTGGCCTGACTCGACTTCTGGCCCGCGATGTTGCGACGGATGAAGTCCTCCTCCGCCGCGATCACCCGTGCCTGCTTCTGATAGGCTCGCTGTTCGGCGAGGCGACGTTCGGCCCGCTGGGCGACGAATGCCGAGTATCCGCCTGTGTAGGCGACCGCGGTGCCGGCCTCGAGGTGGAGAATGTGGTCGGCCACGGCGTCGAGAAAGGCACGATCGTGGGAGATGAGCAGCACCGCCGAATCGAGCCCCTTGAGGTGCTGGGTAAGCCACTCGGTGGTCTCGAGATCGAGATGGTTGGTGGGCTCGTCGAGCAGCAGGAGATCGGCCGGCGCCACGAGCTGGCTTGCCAGGCCGAGTCGTCCGCGCTCGCCCCCGCTCAGGGACTCGAGCGGGCGGTGGTGCGCCGACTCCGGATCGAACCCCAGTCCGTGGAGCACCGCCGAGACGCGGGCCTGCACTTCATAGCCTCCCTCCCGGCCGAAGCGCTCCAGGTCTCGATCGTACTGGGCCAGCAGGGCGGGCGGTACCTCTGCGCCCAGCTCTCCGATTCGATGCGCCTGTTCTTCGAGGGCTTTCTCCAGTTTCAACAGCGGGGCGAAGGCGGTGCAGGCCGCTTCCCACACCGTTCGCGCCGCCGCGAAGTCACGATGCTGATCGAGCAGCGAAACCCGGAGCCCCGGGGACCGCACCACCACGCCGCTTTCAGGGGAAAGATCGCCGATGATCGCGCGGAAGATCGAGGTCTTGCCGCTGCCGTTCCGACCGACGACGCCCCAGCGTTCGCCGCGATCGACCCCCAAGCTCACGCCCGCGAGGAGCGGCTCGGCGCCGAACTGGATGGAGAGGTTGGAGAGGGAGAAGAGAGGCAAGACGGTGAGCGGTGAGCGGTGAGCGGTGAGCGGTGAGCGGTGAGCGGTGAGCGGTGAGCGGTGAGCGGTGAGCGGTGAGCGGTGAGCGAAGCTAAGGTTCAGTCACGTCCCGCGCTATACCCGCCTCACAGCTCCCGTACGCTGTACCCTGAACGCTGTACGCTCTTGCTATGGGCTGACGGCTACCGGCTGCCGCTCACCCCTCGCCCTCCCCCACCCTCAGTCGCCGCGACGGCTTATAAGGAAAGATATCCACCACTTCCCCGGCCTCCGCCAGGCGCTGCATGCGGCGCCAGTAGTCCACCGTCAGGAGCTCGCCGTGCGCGGCCAGAAAGGCCTGGCCGGGGCGGCCCGGCAGGGTAAGGAAGGCGCGGAACTCCTCGGGGAAGATGTCGTGCTCGCCGACCGAGAACCACGGCTCGGCGCTCAGCTCGTCGTCCTCGTGGGTCGCCTTGGGAATCTCGCGGAAATGGCATTCGGTGAGGAGGCAGAGTTCGTCGTAGTCGTAGAAGATCACGCGGCCGTGGCGGGTCACGCCGAAGTTCTTGAGCAGCATGTCGCCGGTGAAGATGTTCGCGGCCGCCAGGTCGCGGATGGCTTGGCCGTAGTCGAGCACCGCGTCGACCGCGCGGGCCTCGTCGACCTGTCGCAGGTAGAGATTGAGTGGCGTCACCTTACGTTCGGTGTACAGGTGCCGGATGATCACCTGGTCGCCCTCGACCTTCACGGTGTTCCCGCACTCCGCGAGCAGCTCCTCGAGCAGTCGGTCGGCGAACCGGTCGCGCCCGAAGGCCAGGTCCTCGAATTCCTGGGCGTCGGCCAGACGCCCCACGCGGTCCCGCACGAACACCAGATGGTACTTCTCCATGACCTGGGAACGCGTGGTCTGCTTGGGAGCGCCGAAGCGGTCCTTGATGATCTTGAAGACCACGTTGAGGGACGGGAGGGCGAAGACCGCCATGACGAGGCCCTTGTCCCCCTCCGCGACCTCGAACCGCGCGTCGTTCCGTTCCATGTGCCGGAGCAGGGCCCGCACCAGCTCGGTCTTGCCATGCTTGTGATAGCCGAGGGAGGTGTACAGCTCGTCTACCGGCTTGCGTGGCATGAGGGAACGGAGAAACTCCACCATGGCGCGTGGACACTCCAGTTCCACGTGGAAATAGGAGCGGGTAAAGGAGAACACCACGCTGATCTCGTCCGACGAGGTGAGCGCGGCATCGACCCGGAGTCCCTCCGCGTCATGGACCACGGCGAGCAGCAGCGGAAGTACCCCGTCGCCGGTCACGATGCGTCCCACCAGGTACGCGCCCTTGTTCCGGTAGAAAGGAGTGGGCACGATCTCGATCGCCTCGAGCCGCGAGGCCGCCGGCCCGCGGGCCAGGTCTTCCGCGATGCGCGCCGCGAGGAGGCGCGCGTCCTCGTCTCGCGCAGTGTAGGCGGCGCCAAAAGGCAGCTCGCCCAGCAGCTCGCGCAGGAGCGCCTCGAGCGAGCGACCCGACGGGAAGCGACGCAGGACCTGGGCGTGGGAGATGGGCGGCAGGCGCTGGAATTCGCGGTCGTCGAAGTAGACGCCCGCCTCGGGGCCGACCGCGCGCAGGAGCTGGCGCACCACCGAATTGAAGAAGGTGTAGGCCAGTTCCGCATCGAGCCGGGTGCGAGCTTCGCGGGCGTAGGCCTGTCGCAGGGCCTGCCAGAGCGGGAGGTCGGCCGTGGAATCCCCCAGGGACCGACGCAGGTCCTGCACGCACCAGCTCACAAACTGCCGATACAGCGTGAGGCGCTCGGCCGCGTCCTGCTGTCCGCCGCGCCAGTCGGCTTGAAGGAAGCGGGCGCCGGCACGCCGGGTGACGAGGCGGAACTGCGCCTGATGCGCATCGAAGACGGCAAGGATCGCTCGCGCCGCCTCGACGGCGCGCGTCTGGCGGAATACCGAGTCGCGGAGTGGAGCGACGGGGTCGGGATTGGGGCTCGAGGACATGGTATATTGCGGCACGACAAGGCACCGCAACCTGAACTTACCGCCGAAGCTTCCCTATGCCCACGCCCCGCTACGACACGCTCGTGCCGCCCCAGGAAGGCGAGTCCATCACCATGGACGGCGGCCGCCTCAGGGTGCCCGACCACCCGGTCATTCCCTTCATCGAGGGTGACGGCACCGGCCCGGACATCTGGCGCGCTTCACAGATCGTGTTCGATGGCGCGGTCCGCAAGGCGTATGGCGGCAAGCGCCGGGTCCAGTGGTTCGAGGTGTTCGCCGGCGAGAAGGCAAGGGACAAGCTGGACAGCTGGCTCCCGGAGGACACGCTCCGCGCCATCAACCACCATCTGGTCGCGATCAAGGGGCCACTCACCACGCCGGTCGGCGGCGGGTTTCGCTCGCTGAACGTCGCGCTCCGGCAGAAGCTGGATCTCTACGCCTGCGTGCGACCGGTTCGGTGGTTCACCGGAGTGCCGAGCCCGGTCAAGCGCCCGGAGCTGGTGGACATGATCATCTTCCGGGAGAATACCGAGGACATCTACGCGGGGATCGAGTACAAAGCCCGGACGGACCAGGCTCAGCGGGTCGTGAAGTTCCTGATGGAGGAGATGGGGGCCACGACGATCCGATTCCCGGCGAGCAGCGGCATCGGCATCAAGCCCATCTCCGAAGAGGGCAGCAAGCGGCTGATCCGGGCGGCCATCGATTACGCCGTGCGCCAGGGCAAGAAGAGCGTCACCCTGGTGCACAAGGGAAACATCATGAAGTACACCGAGGGCGCCTTCCGCGACTGGGGGTACGAGCTCGCCCGGGCCGAGTATGGGGCGGTAGAACTGGACGGCGGGCCGTGGTGCCGCCTGCCGGGTGGCCTGGTCATCAAGGACGTGATCGCCGACGCCTTCCTGCAGCAGATCCTCACCCGGCCGGCCGAGTATGATGTGATCGCCACCATGAACCTCAATGGCGACTACATCTCGGACGCGCTCGCGGCGCAGGTCGGCGGGATCGGCATCGCGCCCGGCGCCAATATCAACTACGTGACCGGCCACGCCATCTTCGAAGCCACCCATGGGACGGCCCCGAAGTACGCCAACCAGGACAAGGTGAACCCGGGCTCGGTCATCCTCTCCGGTGAGATGATGTTCCGTTACATGGGGTGGGGCGAGGCCGCGGACCTGATCCTCGCCGGCCTCGAAAAGACCATCGGCCAGAAGCGGGTTACCTACGACTTCGAGCGCCTCATGGAGGGCGCGAAGCTCCTGTCCTGCTCGGCGTTCGGGACGGCGGTGGTCGACAACATGTAGGACTCGCCTTGACAGACGCCCAGCCGACCTGTATTACCAGCACCACCCTGCCACCGGTTTGAAAGCCTCCGGCGGCCCTTGTTAGACGGGCCGCCGGTCTGTGCTCGACGCTTCACGCAACACCGCTGTCCCTTTCCCATCCACTTCCCTGGAGGGCAAGACTATGTCGCAGCTGGTCGCGCTGTCGCTGAGCATCGGAGTTCTTGGAGGGATCGCCACGTACATCTTCCTGGCGTGGATGCCGCACTACCTGATCTGGGCAGCCTTCATCGCATGGGCCTGCTACTTCGGCACCGGCGGGAACACCGAGGCCCTCAAGAAGACCATCACCTGCAACATCTTCGGCGCGATCTGTGCCTGGGTCGCCGCCCTCCTGATCGTCTCCGCCGGCGGCGGGGCCGGTCTCAACGCGATCATCGTCGGGGCGACCGTCCTGGTGCTCTGCCTTGGCGCGCACGTCTCCGCCCTGTCGTCCATTCCCGCCAGCGTGTACGGCTACGCCGCCGTATTCGCCTTCCTCCTCGGGAACCCATCCGCCAACCTGACCAAGGACAACCTCATGTCGGCGAGCCCGGCCAACGCCCTGATTGCCGTGGCGGCCTCGATGGTGATAGGAGCCATCTTCGGCCTGCTCTCCGGCAAGCTCGCGGGGGCACTGGGCAAGTCCTGATCACCCAGGGCACGTGGCGGACAGAAGCTCCGTCCGCCACGCTGCCCAGCAGTAGATTCAAGGGATGATCGACGCGCTCGAGAAGATGGTGCGGCGGTTTCAGGCCGCCGACAAGCAGACTCGCCTGGAATTCCTCCTGGACTACAGTCGGAAGCTGCCCCCCCTCCCCGCGCGATTCCATGCCGCACGGGACCAGGGGCTCAACCGCGTACCAGAGTGCCAGTCTCCCGTGTTCCTCTTTCTCGAACGCGAGGGCGCAGGCGTCGTCCTGCATGCCGACGCGCCACGCGAGGCTCCGACCGTCCGGGGATTCGTCTCCCTCCTGGCAAGGGTCATCCACGGCAGTACCCCCGCCGAGGTGGCTCAGCTTCCCGGCGACCTCCTCGATCGCCTTGGGCTGACCGAGGCGCTGGGGATGACCCGCATGCAAGGCTTGACCGCGATGATCGGCAGGATCCGCCACATGGCCGCGGCGCTGGTGCCCGCGGCCTGAGGCTCACTTCTCGATGGGCAGGCGCACCCCGTTGCCCCACTCGGTCCACGACCCGTCGTAATTCTGGACCTTGTCGAATCCCAGCAGATAGGTCAGCACGAACCAGGTGTGGGAGGAGCGCTCGCCGATTCGGCAGTAGGCGATCGTCTCCCGCTCGGGCCGCAGCCCCTGCTCCTGGACGTAGATGGCTCGGAGCTCGGTGGCGGGGCGGAAGGTGTGGGTCTCCGGGTTCACCGCGCGGCCCCAGGGGACGCTCTTCGCTCCTGGAATGTGCCCGCCCCGCACCGCGCCCTCATTGGGGTACTCCGCCATGTGCAACCGCTCGCCGCGGTATTCCTCCGGGCTCCGCACATCGACGAGTTGCCGCTGCTGCTTGAGATGAGCCAGCACGTCGTCCCGGAAGGCACGGATCGGAGCGTCGCGCCGTTCCCCCACCACGATATCGCCGGGAGCAGGAGCCGGAACGACCGTGCTGAGTTCACGGCCCTCTTCCACCCACCGCGCCCGCCCCCCATCCATCAAGCGCAGCCGGTCGAGCCCGAACAGCCGAAACACCCAGAAGGCGTAGGCCGCCCACCAGTTGTTCTTGTCTCCATAGAAGACGATGGTCGTATCCCGATTGATGCCCTTGCCCCGGAGCAGGCGCTGCATCGCCGTCCGGTCGAGGTAATCGCGGGTCAACGGGTCGTTAAGGTCCGTGACCCAGTCGATCTTCACGGCGCCCGGGATGTGGCCGGTCTCGTACAGCAGGAGATCCTCATCGGACTCGACCAGGCGCACCGAGGGATCATCGAGGTGACGGGCAACCCACTCGGTCGACACGAGCACTTCCGGATGGGCGTACCCCCGGGCCTCGATGGCGGGGACCTCGGGGGTTGCAAGGGTCTTTATGTCGGGCATGGCAGGACTCACAGCTCGGGAATGCCGAACGGACTTCCCCACGCCGATAAATACGACTAAGTCAATCGGGATGTCAAGGCGAGACCGCCCGACCCGGCGTGCCGCATCACGACGTCGGAGAAGGCGGACACGACGCGGGAATCGAACTGCGCCGCCATGCTGCGCTCCAGCTCGAGCATCGCGCTCACTGGGTCGAAGGCGGCCCGGTCGGGACGCGGGGCCAGGCGGGCATCGAAGGCATCGCACACCGCGACGACCCGGCTCAGCACATGTGGCTCTCGCGGATAGCTGAGGCGCGGGTAACCGCTCCCATCCTGGCGCAGGTGGTGCTCGTAGGAGGCGACGGCGGCACTCTCCCAGGGGGTGCTCTGGCGGAGCAGCAGCCGGGCGCCCTCGAGAGGATGACCCCGGACCCTGGCCCGGTCCTGCGATGAGAAATGGTCGCCCTCGACTGTTTCCGCAGGTAGCCGGGCCATGCCGATATCGTGGAGCAGGGCGGCCGTGATCGAATCGCGGCGTTCCTCGGCGCCCATGCCGAGGGATTCCACCAGTGCCAACGACAGGATGGCGGTGTTGAGGGCATGCGCTGGCTGGTAGGCGGTGCGTGCTCCGTGGATCAGGGGAAGCGACGGCTCCTCTCCGCTCGTTCCGTAGGCTTCGAGCGACGCGGCCACCGCGTGCACATCGCCGGCCGGCAGTGGCTCGCCACGAGAGGCGGTGCGGAACACCTGCCGCATCACCTCCAGCTCTTCGACAAACGGATACCCCGAACCATCCACTTCCGGCCGGTCCGCCAGCGCACCCCAGCACAGTCCACCAGACACTGAAAGAGGCGGAGCCTCCGCGAGCCCCGCGGCGTGGTCCAGGAAGGCGGCGACGGCCGCCGGCTCCGGCCGGTCGAGGTCCAGCCACTCGATGCCTCTGGCCATCAGGCGCCCGGCCCAGATCCAGCCTTCAAACTCGGCGAGGGGAAGCGCGCCGCAGACGACACCCTCGAACCCGAAGCGGAACTGCGCGAAGCCCAGCTCGTGCGCGGCGGCGGCACAGCTCTCGTCCGCGGCCCGCCGAAGGGCAACGTCCACGGCCTCGCGCTGGCGCAGATCGAGCGCGTGAGCCATCCCGCGTAAGAAGCGACCCGGACCGGCCATCAGGACGTTACCCGCGGGAGCGACCCGCTCGAGCGCCGACCGGGCGGCCGCGCGGCCTCCCGGATCTCCGCATCGCGGGACTGACGGGCGGTCTCCAGCAGGGAGACGACTCTGGGATGGCTCTGCCAATGCGCGGCCAGCCCGCGCAGCGCTGCCAGCATCATGGGGGTCTTGGGCGCGAGACGCCCGAGCGAGGCGATACCACGCGCCACCACCAGACGCCGCAGCATCCGCAGGACGACCGGATCGTGGACGGACGCGACGGCGGTGACGGCCAAGGCCCGGAGTTCGGGGTCAATGCCGGGATCTGCCGCCCGGGCAATGATCCGGGGGACAAACTCGGGAGGGCAGCGATCCGCCAGGGTGACCAAGGCGAGGCGCAGGGTGGGTTCGTGGCGGCTGTCGAGCGCCTCCGCCAGCCCGCGCTCGCGAAGCTCGGGGTCGGTGAGTGCCAGCGCGATCGCCTCATGGCGCACCCGCGGATCGCGGTGGGCCAGCAGTGCGTGCGGCTCGAGGTTGGCCGGGCGCTCCGGAATCCGGCCCAGGAGCGCCAGCAGATTCCGCTGCACGTACCAGGGCATCCCATCGAGGCGCTCGGCGGCCAGCGGCGCGATGGTCGCGCCATAGCGCGGCAGCAGGTCGAGCAGCCTCAGCCGGACCTGTCGCTCCCGGGACTTGGCCAGACAATCCAGCAGGGCCGGTATGGCCTCGACTCCGGCGGCCGGGATGAGCCGGTCGAGCGTCTCCAGATCGACCGGGTCTCCCTCCAGGATGCTGCGAACGGTATCGGGGTGGAAGACCCGCTGGTGGATGGCCCGCGCGATGGGAGTTTCCTCGGGCACCGTCTGCAGCAGCGCGAGGAGCGGTGCCACCTGACGCCGCGCGATCATCCGATCGGCCGCGGCCAGCGTGCCGGGCTCTAGGATGCCGCTCTCCAGGGCCAGCTTGAGGATCCGCTCAGGCTCCGGTGCGAGCCGCTGCCCCGGTGACTCGGCGGCCGGCCCGACTGGAGCCAGTCGCGTGAGCTCCTCCGCGAGCGCGCGGCGAGCCGTGCCTTCGTCTGGACCGCCGGCCCGACGCGCGAGACGCGCGAGAACGTGCAAGGCGGCGGGCGTCAGCTGGGACTCCCGGCCGTGGGCCGCGGCCTCCAGGAGGCGCAGCAGAAGCGGGGGGGAGAGCTGGCCGGCGACGGCCCGCAGGAATGCGCCCTGGGCCAAGCTGCTCGCCCCGGGAGCCAGCAGGCGGCGAAGAGTTCCGATCGGAAGAGCGCGAAGAAGATGGCTCAGGACCTCACGGTCGTCGACGTCGGATGATGTGGCGTCCGCGATGTGGGCCAGTTGTTCCAGAAGCAAGCCGTCGCGGGCGGGGTCTGGCGCGAGCATCTCGAGCGCGAACGCCAGCTCATCCGGCTCCGCGGCCGCGGCCTCGCGGGCGGTGTCCTGGAGAACAGTGCGCTCGAACGGCAGCCAGGGATCGCCCTCGGCGTGCGGGGTGGCGCTGAGTGTCTCGAGGCCGACGTGGGGGGAGACCGGCCAGCTGCCCCGGCCATTTCCGTTGCCGGCGACGGCGCTGAAGACGGCCAACAGCTCGGCCTGCGTGGCGCCGGGTCGAAACTCCAGGGTCTTCACGCCGGCTTCCCGGAGCTGCCCCGCCAGGTCGCGGAGTGGCTCGAAGTCCGGGTTCGTCTCCATTCCTTCGACCACGAGCTGCACCGTGCCGACCTCGATGGCGAGGCTCTCCCGATAGCGCATCACGTGCTCCAGCTCCCGCTCCAGGGCGGCGACTCCGGCAGCGACAATCGGGTGCGATTCGGGAAGAGTCCGCAAGCGCTGCAGGATTCCCGCAAGGCCAAGCAGCAGGTCCGCCAGTTGGCGGTTGCTTGTGGCTCGCGGGGCAGAGGATCGCGGCGCTGGCATCATGACGCCGGATAATCTACAGATCGGTGGCCCGCCCGGCAGGAGCGCCGGGGAGGGGGAGACGCGCCCCTCGGTTTCGTGTAGTTTTGAGTGATGACTATTCCCCCCTTCCGCCGATCGGGAGAGACCGCCACCATCAAGGCATGGGCGACGGGGGCGCCGGGCATGGCCGACGTGCTGCGGCGGGGCGCGTGGTACCCGGTCGTGGACGAGACCCCGGAAGGTGTGGTAGTCGAGGTCGATCAGCAGCGTATCCTGCTGGCCCGGAACGAGGTGCGCGTCCGGCCGGATCGTCCCACCGCGTGGAGCATCGTGGTGCGGACCGGTGTCATGCGCCCAACCCTGGCGGGACCCAAGCTGGTCACGACCTACGCGGTGTGCCCGGATTGCACGGGGAGGCAGGAATTCGAGGGAAAGCCCGAATCGATGATGTGCGTACGTTGCCGCCGAGCCGCCGAGGTGGACTGGTCCACCACCTACTGAGCCGACCCTCCGGGCGCGCCCGCCGTTCCAGCTCTCGTCTCGGGAGCGTGGACCGGCGGGCGGCGGTTTTTCGACCGCTGTCGCCCCGATTCCCTCCGCGCGACGATTCAACGCCATGGGCAGTGCCTGCGTATCAGGGGAGGAACGCCGGCAAGAGGCCATCCGCGCCGCGCCCACGGCCTTCCGGGGGAACGAGGTCGCCTCGCGCCCCCGGGGAGCGGGGGGCGTGGCTTGGTTTAGACCGCAAGCAGGGCTTCGCTCCGCGATCATGCCATCGTGGGCGGTGCAGCAGAATCGTGCTGACGGGCCATTTGAGTTTCGTCCCTACATGCATCGACGCGGTGCCACCCGCGGCGCCCGTGGGTCCACTCTGGAGGGTGTCGTGAACATCTGGTGGCCGCTCCCCGCGGCCTCGTCGTCAAGCCGGGTCGTGCCCGCCGCGCGTCTGCTCTCCGGCGGCGGGCCTCGCGACGCAGCGCCATCGCCGCGAGCCGGATAATGCCGCGGGGGCGGGTGGTTGCGTATTCCACAACCCTGCCATCGAGTCGCCTGGGATGGCGGCGCGGGCTTGGATATACCGCGAGCGTCATCTTCCACATCGTCCTCGTCATACTCCTGATCCGCGCGACCCGGCGTTCACCCGCCGAGATCGAGGCGGCCCGGGCGGCGGAGGAGACGGCCCGGCCCATTCAGCTCGTGTTCGCACCTCCCCGCCCCACGCCGACGCCGCGGCCGGCCGCCCCGCCGCTTCCCCCGGCGGTTCCGATCACGCCGGGGCCGGACAGGACGCCGGGTGCGGAGGCCCACGTCACGCCGACCCCGGAGCCCGATCCCAACGCTGTCCCCAACACACCGCGCGTTGAGGCGACACGCCCCGATCCGGGCGATGCCCCCACCACGCGCGACGCGACCGCTCCCAGCGCGCCGCCCCCCACCGCGGCCACGCCGCCCCCACCCCCGGCATCCGTGGCACGTGCCGTCGCGGCGGCGCCGACGATGGAAAGCGAAGCTCAGCGCCTCTTCGGCCGCCCGTCGAGCAAGCTGGGACCGGTGTCGGGGTCGCGTGACAACCGGCCGTGGGAGACCCCGGTCGAGTTGTCCCGGGGGTGCGAGGTGCCGCCCAGCGCAGAGGATTCGACGCTCCCCCCGGGGATGGGAGTGGTCATCGGGCGGATCTACAATCAGGATACGGGCGAGCCCCTCTCCGGGGCGCGGCTGCAGATCATCGGCACCCAGTACGGGACCTTCGCGAACGAGCGGGGCGAGTACCGGCTGTACTTCGATCGCAAGCTGGTGAACCGCTGCCAGTCCCAGCAGGTCAGGGTGAGCGCGCCCGGCTACCGCCAGCGTGACGTGACGCTGTACATCGGCGAGACTCCCAACGGCGACGTGCCGCTCTCGCGGTACTGAGCCGGCCTCCGCTCCAAACCACGAGGGATCCCTCGGGGCCTTGCCTCGAGGGATCCCTCTCTGCTTCCGGCCACGGCGTCAGTTCGGGGCGTGAGTCGAGGTCGTGCCGTAATTCCGGTCGAACCCGATGGCCGGACCATCGACGTTGAATCCGTAGTTGTTGTTGACAGTGGCTACCCACTGCCGGATTGACCCCGGGAAGGGCGATGTCGATGCGTGCCCGCCGAAGGGATCGGTATACCACACCTCCTGGCCGCCCGCGTTGTTGATGTTGTTGCTGTTGATGTCGACGAAGCGGAGCACACCATTGAACTTCGAGCGAGGGTCGTCATAGGCCAGCCCCCGCAATGCGCCATTGCTGGTCGACTCGTCGCAGAGATCGTTGGTGGCGTCGCGCCCGGGGTTCAGGGAGTCGCACTGGGCAATCGGCCGCCCGGTGATGCCCGCCACGCCCGGATCGTAGAAGCGGCTCGGGAAGAGCACCTGGAAGTACGGATTGAAGCTGGCGATGGTGTGTCCGTTCGAGGTCCGGATACTGTTCGATGTCTGCCAGCTCTCGTGCAGGGCGCTATTGTAGTCGGCCCGCTGCCCGGGGCCGACGTTCAGGAACTCGTCGACGCAGGTCCGGTCCGGAATGAGGCGCTGTCCGCCCCCATTGGGCGAGTTGCCGGGAACGGGAGCAGCGACGTCCACCCGTGTCCCATCGCAGGAGCGCGTAAAGCCGCCGGGCGTCCCGATCGGGGTGAGCAGGGTAACGTGCATCTCCGTCCCATCGGTGCACTGCACGTGATAGACGATCTCGTGCAGGTTGTTGGTGAAAGCGTCCTTCGAGTGCGTCCCCTGGTGCAGCTTGACGAGCACATCGCAGGTGATGCTGAACAGGGCTCCGCTCACCCCGTCCTGGCGGACGAACTGGATGTCGTTCTCCCAGTCGACCTTGTGCCCATAGTGATCCTCGTGGCGGACGTTCTGCGGGTCCCAGGTCTCCAGGGCCTCGTTGGCAAGCCCGAACGGAATGGGGCCGACCTTGCTGTACAACTTCGAGCCACGCGGATCCCGGCCGTGTTCGTGACCGAAGGTGCAGCCCGTCTCCGGGTCCACCGGCGGGTGCCAGGTGTTGTAGCGCTTCCCGTCCGGACCCACGATCGAATACTGATTGTGGATCGCCGGGGTGCAGGTGTCCATCGAGTCCGGAGTCCAGATGTTGTAGGCCACGGCGTTCCCGATCTCCTTGACCGGGCCGATTCCGGTGTATCCCGATTCCCCGCATCCCACCAGCATGATCATTTGGGGGACGAACAGTCCGATGCGAACAACCTTCATGCGAACCTCCGGCAAGGCGGCAGTCCGGGCCGCTAGTGCAGCGTGACGCCCAGACCGATCTGGATGAGACTGGTCCTGGCCCCGAGGCTCGAGACCGTATTGTTGAACTTCACGTCGGCCCCACTGGTGCCGAGGAAGTTCGCGAAGGGAACCATCGAGATATTGTTGCTGACCAGTACCTCGTAGCCGACGCCGATCTCTCCGGCCAGGGCCTGAGACGACACCTTGTTCACGGAGTCCTTGGCCGAATAATTCGACACCCCAAGGCCGGTCTTGATGTAGAAGCCGCTGGTCCGCATCGGATACAGCACCACGACGGCTTGCACCGACGCGAGCAGGAAGTCGATCCCGTTGTCGGTGTGATACCAGGCCAGCACCTCCCCACCCACCAGCAGCTGCTTGGTGACCGTCGCTCCCAGGTGGACATACCCCGACGTGCCGCCGTCCCGCCCCGTGGTGCAGATGGTGCACGAGAGCCGCGCCGATCCGAGTCCGATGCCGGCCCCAAACCAGAAGCCGCTCCGGTCCGGCACCCGCTGCGCCTCGGCGGCGGACCAGGGGATCAGGATCAGCAATGCCAGCACGGACGCGCGGCGTGACCAGCGCATAGGGAGCTCCAGACCAACCTTCTAGTTGCGGAACGGGACCGGGACCGTAGGAGAAACTGCGCCCTCGCCGCTCGGGGGGCCGTGACCGGCCGCACAGAGGGAAAGTGAGATGCCGTCGGAAGGAACTGGTCGGGCCGAAAAGCACAGGCGGGCGGAGATGCGCCGCCCGCCTGTGAGGTTCGCGGTACCGACGTGCGAGCCTAGGGGCCGGCCGACCGCCGAACGACCTGACCGGTGGCCTCGTCCACGTAGAAGCGCGGCGACCGACGCACGTCGTTGCTGAGATCGACGCCGGGACCAGGGGCCTCACCCAGTCGCAGCGTGGGCTGGGTGCTGAGGTTGAAGGCATCGGCCGCGGCCGGGTTCACCGTGTAGCCCAGGTCCGCCAGCGACTCGATGCTGGTGAGGCTCAACGGATGGAAGTGCCCGGTCAGGAAGCCGGTCATGAGCTCGCTCTGGAAGATCGACTCCTTCCAGTGTGAGCGCCCGGTGCCGGCCAGCGACGTGTCCTCCACAGGGACGGTATCGCGGGGGCCACCGTTGTCGGCGACATAGACGCTGTCCGCCTTCGGCCCGTCGAAGCCAAGTGTGGAGCCGGTACCGGCGGGAGTGTTGATGACGAAGCTGTTCTGTACCGGCGGCCCCCCCTCCCACAGGGTCCCGAAGCCGAGCACGTGATTCATCTCGTGCAAGATCACGTCGTTGAGGAAGCCCCCGCTGTTGAGCCCCGCGAGGTCAGCCGTATCGAACGTCATCACCCCGAGCAGGGTGAGGTTCCGGCCGCCGTTCCGCAGGTAGCAGGGCGAAGCCGAGCCCAGGATCTTTCCCGGCCCGTCGATGGAATCGAGATCCACGACGATCAGGAGATCGTGGATGGTGCCGGTCACGACGGTGTTGGGTGGCACGCCGCAGGCCGTATCCACGGTCAGCGTGCCCACGTTCACATCGCCGGTATGGGCGGCGATAGCGGTCTCCCACCGGGTGACAGCGGCGTTGAAGGCCGATTGGTAGACGGCGGCCGCAGGCCGGACGTATTGGAGTGTGATATTGAAGGTCGCCGCGCCACTCCCGCCATTGGCCGTGAAGACGACGGGGCTTCCGGTGAGGCCGGTCACCGTCGCCGTCAGCGTATTCGTGCCCGCCGACGCACCCAGGGTCCAGCTGCCCACCGTGGCCACGCCAGTGCTGTTGGTGACTGGCGTGGCGCCCGACAGGCTGCCGTTCCCCGCCGTGACGGCAAAGGTCACCGTCACGCCCGAGACCGGGAGGCCGGTCTTGTCGGTCACCTTGACCGACGGCAGGGCCGTTACTGGCTGAGAGGTGGCCCCGGACTGGACGGTGATACTCGCCGGAAGGATCTGGGTCGGCGTTCCGGGAGCCGGGCCGGTGACGCTGGGCGACCCAGAAGAGCAGGCCGCGAGGACCGCGCCGCCGATCGCCACCAGGGTGGGAATTCGCATGCTCCGCCGTTGGCCGAGGCACGGCGCGCCGGCCGAACGGAAATCGCTAACCATAAGGTCCACCTGTAGTTTGGAGTTGCCCGAGCCCGGCAGTGTCTCGGATCCTGGGGGACAGGCCGCAAGGCCCGCGCCCCGCCCCAGCAACTCATCGCCTGTCGCCCGCGACTCGTAATGATAACAATTGACAACCCCGTTGGGGACGGCCAGACTCTTCCGGCCCGCACCGCGCGCCCCCACCTAGGGTGATCGAGTGAAATACCCAGATGTGCAGCACTATATCGGCGGCCGCTTCGAGCCGGGCGGCCCCCGGTTCCTCGACGTGCACAACCCCGCGGACGGGACCGCCATCTCTCGCGTGCCGCTCGGAGATGCGGCGGTGGTGAACCGCGCCGTCGCCCGGGCGCAGGCTGCCTTTGCGGACTGGTCTGAGACTCCAGTCAAGGAACGGGTCCAGGTCTTCTTCCGATACAAGGCGCTCCTTGCGACGCACCTCAAGGACCTCGGCCGGCTCATCACCGAGGAGCACGGCAAGGTCCCCGGCGAGGCGGAGGCGGAGATACTCAAGGCGATCGAGCTCACGGAGTTCGCCTGCTCGATGCCACAGCTCATCGCCGGAGAGGTGATGGAGGTGAGCCGGGGCGTGGAGTGCCGGGTGGTGCGCTTCCCGCTCGGCGTGGTCGCTGCCATCAATCCTTTCAACTTCCCGTCGATGGTGCCGCACTGGACGATCCCGAATGCGATCGCGCTGGGCAACACCTTCGTCATGAAGCCGTCCGAGCTGGTGCCGCTGTCCGCGGGGCGCATCGCCGAGCTGCTCCACGATGCCGGCCTCCCGGACGGGGTCTTCAATGTCGTCCAAGGCGACGGTGAGGTGGCCAAGGCACTGTGCGACCACCCGTCCGTCGCGGCAGTCAGCTTCGTCGGCTCCACCAAGGTGGCCAAGGAGGTGTACCGTCGGGCGACCGGGGCGCTCAAGCGCGCGCTTTGCCTGGGTGGCGCCAAGAATCACGTCATCGTGATGCCCGATGCGGACCCCGAGATGACCTCGAGCGGCGTTCTCGCCGCCATGGCCGGCTGCACGGGGCAGCGCTGCATGGCGGCGTCGGTAATGGTCGCGGTCTCCGCGACCGATCACATCGTCAAGCGCCTGGCCGAGCAGGCCCGCTCGCTTACGGTGGGACGGGACATCGGGCCGGTAATCACGGCGGCGGCGAAGGAGCGGATCGAGCGCTATATCACCGAGGCCGAGGCGGCGGGAGCCGAGGTGCTGGTCGACGGGCGTGGCGCCAAGGTGCCCGGGCACCCGGGAGGCTGGTACGTGGGGCCGACGGTGATCGATCACGTGCGGCCCGAGACGCGACTGGCGCAGGAGGAGGTCTTTGGCCCGGTGCTCGCGATCGTCCGGACCCACGACCTCGAGGAAGCCCTGGGGGTCGAGAACGCCTCTCCGTATGGAAACGCGGCCTCGATCTTCACCGAATCGGGCGGCGCCGCGCGCCTCGCCATGGAGCGGGCTCACGCTGGAATGGTGGGCGTCAATGTGGGTGTTCCCGTCCCGCGCGAGCCGTTCGGATTTGGCGGCTGGAACGATTCCCGTTTCGGCTCAGGGGATATCACCGGGCGGAGCAGCATCGAGTTCTGGACCAAGACGAAGAAGATCACCACCAAGTGGAATCGCGAGGCGGGGACGAACTGGATGAGTCGGTGAGCGGTGAGCGGTGAGCGGTGAGCGGTGAGCGCGCCAACGATTTACTTTGTGACAGTTGGGTGTCAACCTGATTCCTCCTCCCTTCCCCTTCCCCCCGCCCCAATGGCTACCTCCGCTCCGACCCGCCCCGTGATGCCGCCCTCAGACTACCGGCCCCGGCCCTACCTCGGCCCGCCGAAGGCTGAGGTCCTGGCACTCAGGAAGCGGTTCACGAATCCGGCCATCTTCACGTTGTATCGCGAACCACTGATGATCGTCGAAGGCCACATGCAGTACCTCTACGACGAGACGGGCCGGCGCTACTTGGACCTTTTTGCGGGCATCGTCACCGTATCGGTGGGGCACTGCCATCCCCGGGTCACCCGTGCGATCCAGGAGCAGGTGGCGACTCTGGCCCACACGACGACGATCTACCTGCACCCCAACTTCCCCCGGTTCGCTGAGCGGCTCGCCTCGAAACTGCCACCCGGGCTGGACGTGACGTATTTCGTCAACAGCGGGAGCGAGGCGAACGACCTGGCCATCCTCCTGGCCCGCGCCTTCACCGGGAACAACGACGTCATCGCGGTGCGCCATGGCTATCACGGCGGATCGCCGGCCGCGATGGCCGCGACCAGTCACTACACGTGGAAGTTCCCCCAGCAACTCAACACCGGCATCCACCACGCGATCTGCCCCGATCCCTATCGGAGCCCGTTCACGGGGACGCCCGAGGAGATCGCCAGCCGAAGCGCGGAGGACATCCGCGACCTGATTCGCTGCTCGACCCCCGGCCGGATCGCGGCGTTCATCGCCGAGCCCATTCAGGGGGTCGGGGGGGTGCAGAGCGGCGCGCCCAACTACCTGCGCGAGGCGTACGCCATCGCGCGGACGCACGGCGGGGTCTGCATCGCGGATGAGGTGCAGACCGGGTTTGGCCGTACCGGAGCCCATTACTGGGGCTTCCAGAGCTCCGGCGTGGTACCGGACATCGTGACCATGGCCAAGGGCATCGGCAACGGCGCCCCGCTCGCGGCCGTGACGACTCGGCGCGAGATCGCCGAGAAGCTCACGCTGCGAACTCACTTCAACACCTTCGGCGGCAATCCCGTGAGCATGGCCGCCGGCCTCGCCGTGCTGGAGACCATCGACACGGAAGGACTTCAGGAGAACTGTCGCGTCGTCGGCGCGCGCTTCAAGGCCGGCCTCGAGGCGCTGCAGCGCCGTCACCACCTGATCGGCGACGTGCGCGGGATGGGACTCATGCTGGGCGTGGAACTGGTGAAAGACCGGGGCACCAAGGCCCCCGCCACCGAGGAGACCCTCGAGGTGATGGAACGGGCCCGGGAGCTGGGCGTGCTGGTCGGCAAGGGCGGACTCGAGGGGAATACTCTCCGCATCAAGCCGCCGATGTGCATCACGGCGGCGGATGTCGACTTTGCGCTGGAGGTGCTCGACGAGGCCCTTGGTGGAGCGGAGCGCTAGCTCGAGAAGCCGATCCCCATTCGATCGAGCAGCTTGAGCAGGAGACCCGCCGGCTGTCCGGCGTCGGTGCTCCGGAGGGCGCGGGTCACCGCGTCCACCGCCCAGCCGCGGAACGGCTCCGGCGGGAACGGAAACGGCAGCCGGGTGACGAGCGGCAGGTGCAGCAGCGCATCCGCGCGGTCCAGCGCCAGCAGCGCCAGGATCCGCCCCGCGATCCGCGTGGTGGCGAGCCCATGCCCGGTGAAGCCCAGGCCGTAGCAGGCGCGACCGTCCAGGGCTCGTCCAAAGAAGGGCGTGAGGCGCGTGGTGGAGCAGATCGCCCCGCCCCAGGCATACGGCCACTCCAGATCGGCGAGGCCGGGAAAGTGGCGCCGCCAGCTGGTCCGCAGCGCCTCGTAGTGCCCCGGTGAATGATCGCAACTCGGGTCGACCCGGTTGCCCCGATAGTACGCGGCCTCGCTCGTCCCCCAGAGTATCCGCCCGTCGCTGGTGGGGCGGTAATAGTTGAAGAAGGCCCGCCCATCCGTGACGCCCTGCCGGTGCCGCCAGCCGATCACTTCCCATTGATCCGGCGTGAGCGGCTCGCTTACGAGGATGTAGTCGTACAGGGGGATGAACCGGTGGCGGACCGCGGGCAGCAGGTGATGGGTGTAGGCGCTGGTGGCGAAGACAACGCGGCCCGCGCGGAGCCTGCCGCGCTCACACCGCACTCCCACGCCGGCACCACCCCGCTCGACGGCGCGGACCGGTGAGCGCTCGTACAGCCTCACTCCCGCCCGCACCGCCTCGCGCCGCAGCCCATCGGTGAACCGCGCCGGGTCGAGGATCCCGCCGCCCCGCACTTGCACCGCTCCCAGATAGAGTGGAGAACGAACCTCCGCCTGAGCCTCCTCGCGGGTAAGCTCGCGGCAGGTATCGATGCCGAGCGAGAGCGCGGTGGCGATCTGCCGCCGTCCCTCAGCGACCTGGGACTCCGTGAGCGCGACGAGCAGACGGCCCGTCGGCTCATACCGACAATCGATCCCCCGCTCCCGAATGAACCCAATCAACTCGGCCACGTTCGCCTCTCCCAGGCGGGCGAGCTCGCGCGCCGCATGCAATCCAAAGTGCTGGATGGCGAGGGCGTGGCTGTGGTCGATCGTTTCGGAAAGCATACCCGCGTTCCGGCCGCTCGCGCCCCACCCGGCGATGCCCTGCTCGACGACCGCGACGTCGCGCCCCGGCGCGAGTTCCTTGAGGAAGAGAGCGGTCCAGAGGCCCGTGAGCCCCGCACCGATGATGGCGATGTCGGCTTCGCCGTCTCCCTCGAGCGGCGTCACCGCACGTTTGGGAAGTCCGGCGAGCCAGAAGCAGGCCTGTTCGATGGGGGGCACGGAAGGGGAGGTGAGCGGTGAGCGGTGAGCGGTGAGCGGTGAGTGGTGAGCGGTGAGCGGTGAGCGGTGAGCGGTGAGCGGTGAGCGGTGAGCGGTGAGCGGGCCAGAAGCTAACACCCCTGACGGCTGATGGCTGACGGCTGATGGCTGACGGCTGCCTAGAACCCCCGATACGCCGTCAGGCTGATGTTCCGCGGCGCGCCGGGGACGCGTTCCTGAATGTTGGTGTACTGGTTTTGCAGCAGGTTCGAGACCTTGAGCTGCAGCCCGGTCCCGAGGACCCGGTACGCGAGCCGCAGGTCCACCAGCGTCACGCTGGACCGCGGGTCGAGCGGGTACTGCAGGACCACATCGGGCCGGCTCCTGAAGCGCACGTCCACCCCGACGAGGCCGCTCAGGAAGTCGGCGGTACCGGTGACGGTGTGCTTGGAGCGGTAGGGAAGCTCGGTCTCAGTCACCAGATCCAGTGCGTTGAGGTAGAGATAACTCGCCTCCAGATCGAGGATGCTGGGGAAAGGACGCACCCGAACGCCCAGATCGAGCCCCCGAATCCGGGCCCGGTCGATGTTCTGGAACTGGAAGGTGCCGAACGGGCCCGGCGCCGGTCCGGGGCTGATGAGATCGTGATAGTTGCTCTGGAATACAGAGCCGTCCACCCAGAGGCGACCGTGGGTGGCGGTGAGGCCAAGCTCGCCCGACCAGGCATTCTCGCCCTTGAGTGACGGGTTGGGCACCACGAGAAAGCCGAACTGCGTCGTGTTGACGAACTGCTCGATGGCGCTGGGCGCCCGGTACCCCCGGCCCACCGAGCCGCGCAGGCTCAGGTGCTCCGTGGCCTTGACCACCACGCCGAGCTTCGGGTTGATCGTCGTTTCGCTCTCCCCGCCTGTCGCGTCGTGATAGTCCACCCGCGTTCCGGCCACCAGCTTGAGCGGGTCGGCAAGGCGCACGTCGTACTGGGCGAAGAGCCCGCCGTCGTAGAGACTATGGCCGCCAAGAAAGTTAGAGGTGATGGAGGTGTACCCGCCGTCGCTGCCGAAAGTCAGGGTGTGCCCTTCGGCCGGGGTGATCACCAGCTGCATGGTGCCGCCTACCTTGGCCGCGTCGTGGTAGTTGTTGTTCTCCTTGAAGACGTTCTGGAGGGTGTTGTAGTTGAAGTACGGACTGATCCGGAACAGGGTGTGCGCCCGTACCAGGGGCGTTACGCTGCCGCCCACCAGAAGCTTGTGGGCCCGCTCGTTATCGCCCTTGGAAGCGGTATCCACCAGGAAGGGATTGACGGGAGACGACTCCTCCCAGCCGAAGAAGTCGTAGTCGATCTCCCGCGCAAAAATCACGTACGCGTCCCATGGATGGGTGGCGTCGGCGGCCGAGGTGAGCTTGGTCCGGAGCAGCCAGCGGCTGATGGAATTGTTGTCGGTGTATCCGTCGGAGGATTCGCGCCCGATGAAGAATCGGACGCCGACCCCGCCGATCTGGCGGGAGTGCTGCAGTCCGAAACCGCCGCTGGTCAGCGCGTCGTCGGTGAACTTGTATCGGGACGGAACCTGGTACAAACCGAAATGGAGCCGCACCAGGGTGGAGGGCGTCTCGCTGATCGGGCTGGTGATGAGGTTCACCACCCCGCCCAGCGCGTTGCTGCCATAGAGGGCCGAGTACGCGCCCTTCACCACTTCGACCCGTTCGAGGTCGAGCAGCGGGATCTCCTCGAAGTCGATCTCGCCGCCATCGCCGGTGAGCACCGGGTGCCCGTCGAGCAGCAGCAGCACTCGGCTTCCCACGCCGTTCGCGATGCCGGTGGAGCCGCGAATAGCGATGTCCGAGTTGTTGAACGTGACGCCCGGCACGAACGGCAAGGCCTCGTCTATGGTCGTGACGTTGCGCTGCACCAGCTCCTTGTTGCTGATCACCGAGACGCTGGCCGGCGATTCCTGCTGCTCCTCCGGGGCGCGGCTCGCCGTGACCACGATCCCCGGCAGCTCAACCGAGGTGGGCGTGAGCGACACCGACCCGTCGGCCTTGCCGCCGTCATTCACCTGAACGGAGCGGGTTGCTTCGCGAAAGCCGATGGCCGCGACCTTGACCACCTGCGGCCCCACCGGCACCGGGAAGAGACGATAGAAGCCCTTCGCATCGGTGGTGGCGCGGAGCAGCGTGTTCTCCAGCAGCACGATGGCCGCCTCGACCGGCTGCCCGGTCGAGTCGGTCACCGTGCCCTCGATGAATCCGGCCGGTTCCTGCGCCGCAATGGGGGCGGCCGCGAGAAGGAGACCGAATCCAGCGAGCAGGGGCCCGAGAACGCGGATCGAAGCCATCGCTCCCTGGGGCAAACTATGGCCGGGTCACGACCACGTAGACCGGGAATCCGTTCGCGAGGAAGTTCGCCTTCAAGGTGTCGGGAACCGCCGTCTCGTTCGCGAACCTGTAGGTCCCCGTGGCTTGTCCAATCAGCATGTTGTTGGTGTTCACCGAGAGATTCTTCGACGTGATCGCATAGGTGCCGGCACCGCTGGCGGTGTCCAGATCTCCAAGGGTATCGACAGGCACGATCAAATAGATTGACACGGAATCCTTCGTGAACGTGAACGTGCCCTGCGCTGGTGGAATGGGCACCGGAACCCCGGCGTTTGTCAGCGTATCTAGCGTCCAGGTCCCCGTGATATCGGGGCCCGCGCTCGGGCCGGTACTGCTGCTACTGCAGGCAGCCAGCCCGCCGCCAATCATGATCGCGCCCGCCACAAAGGGACCGACCAACCGGTTCCGCATGATGCCTCCGAAGAAGTAGTAATGGACTGAGGAAGGTCTACTTCATGATCATCACGTGCGCCCAGGGCTTGCCCGGGTACATGATCCAGGGAAGACCGCCGCCGGGTTTGACGGGAAGGCCGGTGCTCGCCTCCGTCGCGTAGGGAATGTAGACCACCTGGAGCCCCACCGCCCCATGAGCGAGCCCGGTCGCGGGGTCCACGCTGTCGGCCGGCGCGTAGAGATTGTACAGGGCGCGGGGCCCATCGGGCATCTTGAGCGTGCCCGCCTGGATCTCGGCGAGCCGCGCGCTGTCCACCTGCTCACGCGTCGCCCCGGCGGCGCGGAGGTCGCGCCCCAGCTTCATGAAGGGCTCGAGGTCGCGATGGTAACAGACGACGTGCCAGCGGGACTCCGACGGATCATCCGCGATGCAGATCATCTGGCCGGTGCCCTCGCGGAGCGTCGTGAGCAGATGATAGTTGCGGTAACCGAGGACGGTAGCGTCGGCGCGGAGTGCCTCGGGAGCGGCACTCACCGCACCGGCGATCTGGATGTCGGGAGACGGGACCTGGGCCACCGCGGCACCCGGACGCGCCAGAGACAGCACCAGTACGATTGAGACGCCAGCGGCAGGACGCATGGATTCCCCGGATGGCAAGCCGCATCTAAGGAACCGCTGGCGGGCCCACCCGGCAAGGGGCGGGCCCTCTGCGTGGGGTCAGTTTTCGGTCGCGCGCTCCCGGGCGAGAAGGGTTTCCTTCCGCGGCACGCCCCAGCGGTAGCCACCCAGCGTCCCATCGGAACGGATGACCCGGTGACACGGAACCAGTACCGCCACCCGGTTGGCCGCGCAGGCGCTCGCCACGGCTCGAACCGCGCGAGGCCGTCCCACCGCGCGCGCCACCTGCTGATAGGTGCGGGTCTCACCAGCCGGAATCTTGGCCAGTTCCTGCCAGACTCTCCACTGGAAGGCAGTGCCCTGGAGATCGAGTGGGATCTTCTGCGAGCGCCGCGGGTGGTCCAGTCGGGAGGCGACTCGCTCCACCAATCCGCTCACCCAGGCGTCGCCATCGTCGACCCGGGTGAGCACGGCCTCGGGAAACTGGGCTCTCAGGTCCCCTTCCAGCCGGCGATCCTGCTCGCCGAGCAGCACGGCGCAGACCCCCCGCTCCGTGGCGCCCACCAGCAGGCGCCCATACGGCGAGGCAACCACGGTGTACCGGATGTCCATTCCCTTCCCTCCTCTCCGGAAGGTGCCCGGCGTCATGCCGAGCAGACGATGCGCGGGTTCGTAGACTCGACTGCTCGAGCCGTAGCCCGCCTCGAACGTCGCGCGGGTGACCGACGCTTCCCGCCTGAGTCCATTCCTGAGACGCTCGGCCCGGCGCAGAGCCGCATACTCGCGCGGCGTGAGCCCCACCGCCTGCCGGAAGGCGCGCTGCAGGTGAAAGGGACTCAGCTCTACCTCGCGAGCCAGGTCGGCGAGGCGAGTTCTTTCCATGGCGTGCCGGTCGAGATAGGCCACGGCGCGCGCCACGGCACGTTCAGCCCGGCTCTCACCTGAGTCGGTGGGCCGGCAGCGCCGGCAGGCGCGGTACCCGGCGGCCTCCGCCTCCCCCGCAGTCCGGAAGAACCTGACCCGGTCCCGCCGCGGGCGCCGCGAGGGACACGAGGGCCGGCAGAAAACGCCGGTGCTGGCGACCGCGTAGACGAGGCGCCCATCCCACGCCGGGTCGCGCTGTTCGACCGCGGCCCAGGCGGCCGTGGTGTCGATGCTGTGCTCGGCAGGGTTCCGGAGGGCGGCGTTCATGGGCTGGAGAATACGCGCCCGCCGCCATGGCGGCCATCCGATCCTTGCGGTCGAATCGCCAGAGGCGGTTGGCGCCCGCGGGGGCCACGGGTATCATCGGGGCCATGCCCCCCCTCATCGAATTCCGCCGCGTCTCGGTCATGCGCGGCGACATCCTGGCCCTGCAGGAGATCACCCTGTCCATCGCCGTGGGCGAGCACGTAGCGGTGCTCGGCCCCAACGGATCGGGAAAGTCCTCGTTCATCCGGACCATCACCCGGGAGTGTTACCCGCTCCGGAACGAGGGCAGCTCGCTCACGATCATGGGGCGCGACCGGTGGAACGTCTTCGACCTCAGGCGCCAGCTGGGAATCGTCACGCCGGCACTGCTGGCGCGAGCGCCGCGCGGCGCCACCGGCCTCGAAGCGGTCCTGTCCGGCTTCTTCAGCAGCGACGGCCTGTGGGCCGGGCATCAGCCCCTCAGCGCCACCATGGAAGCGCAGGCGGGCGCCGTGCTGGCACGGCTCCAGGCCTCGCACCTGGCCGGGCGGCCCATCGAGGAGTTGTCCTCGGGCGAGTTGCGCCGCATTCAGGTCGCCCGCGCGCTGGTGCACGAGCCTCTCGCGCTCCTCCTCGACGAGCCGAGTACTCACCTCGATCTCTTCGCGCAGGCGGAGCTGAGGCGCATGCTCCGATCGTTGGCCGCCGCCGGCACCGGCATCGTGCTGGTGACGCACCACCTGGCCGACATCATCCCGGAGATTGATCGCATCGTGCTGCTTGACCGTGGGCGCATCGTGGGAGACGGGCCCAAGGAGACGATGCTCCAGCCGGAGCGACTGAGCGCACTCTTCGGTGTGCGGGTGGACCTCGTCGAGCGGTCGGGCTTCTTCCACGCCTGGTAGCCGGCACCGTGACAGGGGAGCCGCGGCGCACCATACTCAGCCCTATGTCGACCACGACGCAACCCGGTACCGCCCCTTCTGAGTTTCACCTGCCCGCGCGCGCAAGGCTCGGTCGGGTGCGGCTGCAGGTCGCCTCGCTCTCGAGGTCCCTCGCATTCTATGAGACGGTCCTTGGGCTCCGGGTGCTTCGCCGGGAGGGATCTCGGGTGACACTCGGCCCCACGGGGGGTGACACCGTTCTGATCGAGCTGTCGGAACGGCCCGAGGCGCCCCCGGCGAAAGGCCGGCTCGGCCTCTACCACTTCGCGATTCTTCTCCCGGACCGCGCGGCGCTGGGTCGGTTTCTTAACCACCTGCTGGCCCTCGGGGTCCGCGCCGGATCGGCGGACCACCTGGTGAGCGAGGCGCTCTATCTTCACGATCCCGACGGACTGGGCATCGAGGTTTATGCCGACCGCCCACGCGAACAGTGGCAGGTCGACGCCGGAGAGCTCGTCATGGATACCTTGCCGCTCGACGGCCACGGATTGAGCGAGGCGGCTCGGGGTGAACCGTGGCAAGGGATGCCCGCCGGCACACGCATGGGCCACATCCACCTGCACGTCGGGAGCCTGGACCGCGCCGACGCGTTCTATCACCTGGCGCTCGGCTTCGACATCATGGTGCGCAGATACCCCGGCGCGCTGTTCCTAGCCGCCGGCGGGTATCATCATCATCTCGGCGTGAATACCTGGGCCGGCCCCGCAGCGGAGCCACCCGCCGACCGGGAGGCACGCCTGCTCGAGTGGGAACTGGTGCTCCCGACCGTTGAAGATGTCCGCAATGCCGCGCTCAGCCTCGAACGAGCGGGTTTCCCGGCCCGAGCGCAGGGCGAAAGCCGGCTCGTCCTCGACCCGTGGGGAGTGTCACTTCGCCTGCTCCCGGACCAGCCATGACAACACTTCGCGGCATATTCGCCCTCGCAATCCTCCTCGCCATGTCTTCCTCTGGCTCTGCCCAAGCCCCTCGGCCCCGTCCTTCCACGCTGGCCGGACGCTCTGCCGTCTACGCGCCGCACGGCGTCATTGCCACGAGCCAACCACTCGCCACCGCCGCGGGCCTGTACGTGCTGCAACAGGGAGGCAACGCCATCGATGCCGCAGTGACCGCGGCCGCCGTGTTGAGCCTGGTCGAGCCGCACATGACCGGACTCGGCGGCGACGTGTTCGCCATCGTCTGGTCGGCCAAGGAGCATCGCCTGGTGGGTCTCAATGCGAGCGGGCGGGCGGGCGCGGGCATGACCCGCGAGGCACTGCTTGCCCGCGGCGACAAGACGATCCCCATCGACGGCGCCGAGCCGATCACCGTGCCCGGGGCGCTGTCCGGCTGGGCCGCCCTGCTGGATCGGTTCGGCACCATCTCACTCGCCCAGGCGCTGGCCCCCGCCATTCGCCTCGCGGAGGAAGGGTTCCCCGTTTCGCCGATCATCGCGCGACAGTGGGGGGAGGAAGTGGAGCGGCTCAAGCGTGATGAGGGCGCCCGCGCGACTTTTCTCATCGGGGGAAGCCGAGCCCCGCGCCCAGGCGAGTGGTTCCAAAACCCGGACCTGGCCCGCTCGCTCAGCGCCATCGCCGCCCACGGGCCCGGCGAGCTGTACGGCGGAGCTCTCGGCCAACGCATCGTCGACCGGGTCAAGGCCCTGGGCGGGTTTCTCACGCTGGAGGACCTCAAGAACCAGCGAGTCGAGTGGGTGGACCCGATCTCGGTTCCGTTCCACGGCTATCGGGTCTGGGAGCTCCCACCCAACGGCCAGGGCATCTCGGTCCTGGAGATGCTTCGCATCCTGGAACCCGACGACCTAACCCAGCTCGGCCATAATACCGCGCCCTATCTGCACCGACTGATCGAGGCGAAGAAGCTGGCTTTCGCCGACTTGGCCCAATTCATCGGGGAACCGAGCGCGATGACGCGGCCGGTGGGCGATCTCCTCTCGGACCGGTTCATCGCGGAGCGGAGAGGCCGGATCGATCCGACCCACGCCGCCAGCCACGTCGATCCCGGGCCGGGCGTCACAGCGAGCGAGACGATCTATCTCACCGCGGCCGACGCCGCGGGGAACATGGTTTCATTCATCAACAGCCTGTTCGAGGAGTTCGGCTCGGGTGTGGTCGTCCCCGGAACCGGATTCGCGCTGCAGGACCGTGGCGCCGGCTTCACGCTCGAGAACGGCCTTCCCAATACGGTCGCTCCGGGGAAGCGGCCTTTTCACACCCTGATCCCGGGCTTCGTGACGCGATCCTCCTCGAACGGGGAGGAACCCTACATGAGCTTCGGCGTAATGGGCGGCTCGATGCAGCCGCAGGGGCACCTCCAGTTCCTGCTCAACCTCCTGGTCTTCGGGATGGACCCGCAGGCGGCCGTCGACGCGCCGCGCTTTCGCCACTACGAAGGCCTGCGAGTCGGCCTAGAGCCGCCGATTCCCGACTCGGTGCGTGAGGCGCTCGGTCGCCTGGGCCACGAAGTCGAGGAACTGGCTCCCGACAATGCCGGGGGCGCCCAGGTCATTATCCGCCTGCCGCGCGGGTACCTGGCGGCCTCGGACCCCCGAAAGGACGGGGAGGCCGCCGGCTACTAGGCAATTCTTGCCCCCCTTCCCCCTCTGGCAGGATGCATGGGATCCGGAACCCCTTCCAGGATGGGGCGAAACTGGCTCCCAGGCCGGAAACCAACAAGGCGCTCGTCCCATTAGTCGTAAGTCATTTCTCTATAGCATCTTAGAGTATCAGCAGGGGGACCGACGAAGCCGGCGGAGAGAGGGGAAGTCGTCTGGCCGGCGATCGCCTGAGCCCCCAGGCCGCTGGCATGGTCCTTCCGCTTGAGGGGCACACCTAAGGAAAGTACCAGCGGCGCTTGAGCGCCTTTACGCCGGCCGGTCGGAGGCCGCCTTTGATCACCTGGGAACGAGTTGCCTCACAACAGCTGCGGAAGCTCCGGCTCGACCGGGTCCGGAGCAAGATTCTCGCATTCTCCGTTCTGGCGACCCTGATCCCGTCTGTCACGACGGCGTGGTTGTCCTACACCCAGGGGAAGCGAGGGCTCACCACGACCATCTCGACCGAGCTGGTCGGGGTCAGTTCCCAGGCCGCGAGCGATGTGGGTCTCTGGTTCAAGGAGCGACTGTACGACCTTCACGTCTTCGCCAGCTCCTACGAGGTCAGCCAGAACGTGGGGCGAAGCGTGCCCGGGAACCCCTGGTCGGATCGCCGGCTAGGGGACTATCTCGCCTCGGTGCAGGAGCGCTCTGGTGGATACTATCGCGAGCTCATCGTGTTCGACGCGCATGGCCGCGAAGCCGCGTCGAGCGCGCAGGCCCCGACCAACGTGGCGCTTCCCCACGGGTGGGACAGCGCCATCCGGTCCGACGATCCCCTGATCGGCCTGCCGCGGTGGGACGAAGCGGCAAAGACCATGGTCGTGGTAGTAGCCGTTCCCATCCGGCCCGCGGGCGGACGGACCATCGGAGCGCTGGCCGCCAAGCTCGACCTGCGGGATGCGGGAGACATGCTGCGCCGGGCTACGGACGGACATGTGGGGCACGCCCTGCTGGTGGGGCCGGGCGACCAGATCATTCTCACCTCGCGCCCGGGCACCGAAGGCCCGCGGCCGACTTCGCTTCCCGCCGCGATGGCCTCCGCGCTCACCGCGTCGCCCAACACCGTGGCCGAGTATACCGATCCAGATGGCACCGAGGCGATCGGCACCCTGCGACCGGTTCCCACGACGGGGTGGAACGTGGTGGCCGAGCTGTCCCGCACCGAGGGCTTCGCCCAGGTGAACCGCCTCCGCAACGTCACGATCCTGGTGCTCGGCGGACTGTTCGTAGTGGTGGGTCTCCTCGCCTACGCGCTGGGACTCATCCTGGTCAGGCCGCTGGACCGGTTGACCAAGGGGGCGGAGCGCGTGGCGGGGGGAGACTTCGATGTGGACCTGCCCGTCGTCACGGGTGGGGAGCTGGGCTACCTGACGGAGGTGTTTAACGACATGGTGCACCGGCTCCGCCATGGTCGTGACGAGCTGGCCGCGATCAACGAGACCCTGCGGGAGAAGAACGCGCAGCTCGAGCGGCTCTCGCTCACCGATCCACTGACCGGCCTCTACAATCGACGGCACCTGATGACCATGCTCGAGGCCGAGCTCAGGCGGGGGAACCGCAGCGATCGAGGCTTCGCGATTCTGATGATGGACGTGGATCACTTCAAGACTTACAACGATGCCTTTGGGCACCAGGCCGGCGACGACGCACTGATGAAGGTGGCCGGCGTGCTCAGGACCGCGCTCCGGGAGATGGATTGCCCGGCCCGCTATGGCGGTGAGGAGTTCGTGGCGCTGCTGCCGGACACGACGATCGACCAGGCGGAGGAAGCGGCCGAGCGGATCCGGGCCCGGGTCGGAGAAGAGCGGTTCATTGGCGGTCAGATCACGCTGAGCATCGGGGTGGCCGAGTTCCCCACCCACGGGACGGCACTCGATTCACTGATCGCCAGCGCCGATGCCGCCCTCTATCAGGCGAAGCGCATGGGCCGCGACCGGGTAGTGCGCGCCGACTGGGCCAGTGCCCTGAAGGCCGTCCCCGCCAAACGGTGATTCAGGGCGATTTCGCCCTCGCCTGAGTCACCAGCTTCCTCGAAATCCAACCCGATCGACCGGTCTCGTCCCGCACCTGGAACCAGGCCGGGGTATAGGCGTAGGCAGTCAGCGCCGTCCCCGCTCCCACGCTGAACACCACCTTGTAGTTCGTGCCCGGCCCTTCTCGCAGGTTGGCGCGAGACGCGGCCCGGAGCCTGACGGGAGAAGCGAACGCGGTTTCCCCGCTGCGCGGCGGCTCTCTCGCGCTCGGCGGCTCCGGCCTGCCACCGCCAACCAGGCGCTTCGCCTGACCGGCGAGGTACAGCGCACCCCCGTAGTTCTCCTTGTTGAAGGCGTCGGTGGCGAGCTGCAGCAGCCGCCGCGCCTGCCCTGGATCAGCGGTGCCGCCGTTGCGGGGTGAGCCGGGGCGGGACTGCACCGCCAACTCCGCCTCCGCAATGCCCGAGGCGGCCTCGGCACGGGAGACGTTGGATTGCGACTTGGCCAGCGCGCCCACGACCTCCTGCTGGGCCTCTTCGAGCCGCGCCTGGAGGTCCTCGATCTGCGCCTCCCGTTCCAGGAGGCGGGCCCGCAGTACCCCCTCTTCGGCCTGCGCCGCCGTATCGCGCAGCCGCACGGTATCGTGGACCACTCGGGTGACGGTATCAGCCGGCCCGGGGGCCGGAACGGGACTGGCCACGGGCTCCGGCTTCCGACTCGCGCACCCGAAGGCACTCAGCACGATCAGCGTGGCGGCGATGAATCGTAGCACCCGCATCCTCCTCCTCCGGAGTTTCTCGCACCCGCCTGTCCGGCCCGCCGCAAAGCTGCACGGGGAGGAGCAGCGAATCAACCGCCGCGCCTGTCTCACGTTGGCTGGCAAGCTGGCAAGGCCGGCTCCCGCCGCAGCTGCCCGCCAGGCAAGCCCCCGGACGTGGGAGGGTTGACTTTTCGCGCTCTATGCTGAAATATCAGCACCGTAGATGGCGGCCCCCGCCGCCTTGACCCGCTGAGAGGACCACCGATGCCCAAACGCCCCCCAACCGAGGACCTGAGCCGCCGCGAGCGCCAGGTGATGGAGCTGCTGCACCGCAAAGGGGAATCGACGGTCGCCGAAATCCTGGAGGCGATGCCCGATCCGCCTACCTATTCAGCGGTGCGCTCGATTCTCCGCATCCTGAGTGACAAGAAGCTGATTGCGCACCGGGAGGACGGGCCCCGTTACGTCTACTTCCCTGCCCGTCCCACCGACCAGGCGCGCGAGGACGTGCTGGCCCACGTCGTTCGCACCTATTTCGCGGGGTCGCCGGAGGATGCGGTGACGGCCCTGCTCCGCCTCTCTGACACCGACCTCACCGACGCCGAAGTGGCCCGGCTGCGCGACCGGATTCGGCGCGCTCGGCTGGGCGAAGGGTAGGAGACTGCCATGACTACCGCCTTCAGCGAACTGTTAGCCCGCGGGTACTCGGTCCTCGACACCCCGCCGCTGGTCCTGGCCCTGGTGAAGATCACCCTGGTGCTGGTGCTGGGGCTGGCGCTCACGGCCGTGCTCGAGCGCGCCTCGGCCGGCGCCCGCCACCTGATCTGGCTGCTCATCCTGGCCGCCCTCCTGGTCCTGCCTCCACTCGCCTTCTGGGGGCCGCTGCAGCTGCCGGTCCTTCCCCAAGCCGAGCGGCAGGTCCCCGCCGCACCGGTGGCGGAAGCGATCAGACTGGAGACTGGACTCGCCGCGCACACGGCCCCGCAGGCGCCGCCGGTGGTGGATCGTGAAGGCTCGGCAAGCGCGGGCGTGCCCAGTCTCTCCACGCTGCTCCTGTGGCTGTGGGGCGCCGGCGCGCTCCTGCTGGTAGTCCGGCTCGGGTACGCCGCCTGGGCCGTAAGGCGGGTGGTGCGGCAGGCGCGGCCCCTAGAGTCTCCCGCTTGGCAGACTCCGCTGTACGAGATCAGTGACCGACTGGGGATCGATCGCGCGCCGGCGCTCCTCCAGAGCAGCGAGGTCAAGATGCCCTTTGCAGCCGGCTGGTGGTCCACGACGATCGTACTGCCGGCCGAGAGCGAGTCGTGGAACTCGGAGCGACGGACGGCGGTGCTGATACATGAGCTGGGCCATGTTCGGCGCCGGGACCTGGTGGGCCACACTCTAAGTCGGATGGCCTGCGCCCTCTACTGGTTCCACCCGCTGGTATGGACGGCGGCCCGGCGCCTACGGGCCGAGAGCGAGCGGGCTTGCGACGATCTGGCGCTGGTGCTCGGCACCCGACCCGACGACTACGCGGAGCACCTGCTCGATATCGTGACCTGTGTCCGAGACCACAATACGCCGGCGATCGCGCTCGCGATGGCGCACCGGCGGGAATTCGAGGGACGCATGCTGGCCATTCTGAATCCGGAGCTGGCGCGCCGGGCCCCGGGGCGCACCGCCACCACTTCCCTGATCCTCGCGCTGGGCGGATTCAGCCTGCTGCTGGGTGCGGCCGTTCCAGTGCCCCGGGCCCAGCCGGCCGAGTCGCGACAGGTCGGCGCCGAGCCACCCGCCTCCGGCTACCACGGTCTCCTCCCGGAACCGATCGCCACCCCATCGCATCCCCTGGCGCCGCAGCCGACACCCGCGCCGGGGCGAGTCGAGGCTCCCGCCCAGGCATCAAGGACAACCTCGGCCCCGACGGTCCACCGGACGCGCACCGTCGAGTCAAATCCCAAGGTCGGTGAGACCGATCAGCCGGTCGGCGATCGCCTGACGGCGCTGGTGCACGCACTCCGCGCCGACTCCAGCCCGGCGGTACGGCGTACCGCCGCATGGGGGTTGGCCCGGTATGCCCAGAATGACACCGCCGAGTCGGCTCTCGCGGACGCGCTCGCGGGCGATCGAGAAGCATCGGTGCGGGAGATGGCGGCGTGGGCGCTGGCGGATGCGCGGAGTGGCCACGCGGGGGAAGCGGCGCTCAAGCGCGCGCTGCGTGAGGACCGGAGCCCGGCGGTGCGTCACACGGCCGCCTGGGCCATCGGCCAGGTGGGTGACCCGGATGCCGTCGGCCTCCTGATTCCCTTGCTCACCGATTCGGCCACCGAGGTGCGCAGCGTGGCGGCGTGGGCCATCGGCCAATGCGGACCGAAGCAGGCGCCGGCGGCGCTGGTGGCCGCGCTGGGTGACGCGAGTCCCCAGGTTCGACTGCTCGCGGCATGGGCGCTGTATACAATCGAGGATCCGGCGACTGCCCCGGCCATCGAGACAGCCTTTCAAAAAGAGAGCAATCGAGAAGTGCAACTCGGCCTGTTGCGCGCGCTGGGCGCGATGGGCGACGAGGCCGTCCCGACGCTGGAAAAGCTGGTGACTTCGCCCGATTCGGAGGTGCGGCGGGTCGCGGTGACCGCGCTCGCCGGAGGGAACGCTTCGGGGCCATGGCCCTGGCCGTGGCCCGAGCCGAGGCCGCAGCCGTAAGAGGCTGAACACGGGCGCTCCGGGAAACGAAACCGGAGCGCCCTGACTTTCGTCCCAAGTGCTGAAAATTCAGCAGACCGATTCCTCGGGAGACCGACCATGATTCGCTGGACCCTCGTCGCCCTCGCCGGGCTTTCCCTCGGAGCGCCGCCACTGGTGGCGCCCGACTCGGCCCCGGTCGCGCCAGCGGCCGACTCCACCTCGGGTCAGCTCCATGCCCTGATCGACGCGGCACACGGGGCTTCGCCACTCGTCTGCGGCCTCGCGGCGCGAAACATCGGCAATGGGTGGGGCTGGGGCGGTGACGCTCCGGTAACCCCGTTGCCGCGAATCGAACGGGTCCGGAGCCATGAGCACCGTGCGCCGCTCAGCAACCCGGACGTGGCCTTCCTGGCGGGGAACCTCGATGCCAGTGACCCATGCGTTCAGGAGATTGCGGTCCGGATGCTGGCTCAGGAAGAGACCGAGCAGGCAGTGAGGGCGCTCACGGATCGGCTGACGGCGACGGATTCGTCGACCCGGCTGGCGGCCGCGCTGGGCCTGGGCCTGATGCAGCCGCCGAGCGCGGTGGAACCATTGCTCCGCGCAATCCAGGACCGGGCAGGATCGGTCCGCGCCAACGCCGTATGGGCCCTGGGAAGAATCGGCGATGGGCGCGCCGTGCGACCGGCCACCGCGCGCCTTGGTGATCAGGACGATCTGGTGCGGGAGGCGGCCGCCGGAGCCCTCGGGCATCTCGACTCCGCCAGCGCCATTCCCGCGTTGACCCGGCTCCTGGCTCACGACCCGGTGGCGAGGGTGCGGCGGGTGGCGGCGTGGGCGTTGGCGGAGCTGGACGCGAAGTCGGCTCGCGATGCGCTCACGGCGGCACTGTCAGGCGACGGCAATGCCATTGTGCGGGAGATGTGCGCGTGGGCCATCGGGGAACTGGGCGACGGGCAGGCGCCGGCGGCGCTCATCAAGGCCGCGGCGGATGACGGGGACGAGCAGGTGCGCGAAACGGCGGTCTGGGCCCTTGGTGAGATCGGAGACGCGGCCGCCGCTGACCAGCTCGGGAAGGTTCTCCGCGCCGACCGCAGTGTCCGCGTCCGGCGGACGGCGGCCTGGACACTTGGGCAGCTCGACCTCCGTAGTGCGCCTGACGGGCTGTTGGACGCCTTGGGAGACTCGGATCGCGAGCTGAGGCTCACCGCCGCCTGGACGTTGTCGCAGATCGGCGACGTCCGGGCCCTCCCGCAGCTCCGCGCCGCGCTGGCCAAGGAGAGCGATGCGGGGGCCCGGAAGGCGGAGATCCGGGCGCTGATTCACTCCGGAGAACGGACCGAGCGCCTGACCGAACTCCTTGACTCGCAGGACCCGGCGGTGCGAGAGGCCGCCATCCGCGGGATCGCCAGGCACGGCGGCGTGGACCCGTGGCCCTGGCCCCAGCCACGGCCGCGGCCCTTTCCGTGAGCCCCCGATCGTCGGCGAGGGCTCGGGTGACCACTGGTGATGATCAGCCTGAGAGCGTGGACGTGATCGAACCCGCGGAGACCCTCTCGCGGCGCGGCCGCCCCAACCCTTCGGCCCCGTCCGGTGTCAAACGGTCACACAGCTACCGGACGCCTCTGGAATGACCGCGGGTCTTGGCCTTCTTCTGATGGTCATGCAGGGGCAGTCCCTGTCGGGCCTGTCGCTCGGACCGGGAACTCCCGCCGCGGTGCCCGCGGGAGCGACCGCGGTCCAGGCGGTCTTCGCGGTGGCGCCGCCGGTGCTCGATGGCAGGGACGACGACCCGGTCTGGGCCAGGGCACCGGTCATTCGCGACTTCCGGGTGGTTCGCCCCTCGGAGGGTGCTCCGCCCTCGCTTCCCACCGAGGCGCGGGTGGCCTACGACGCGCGAAACCTCTACGTCTTCGTGCGCGCCTTCGACCCGCACCCGGACAGCATCGTGCGGCTTCTCTCCCGGCGCGACGTGCAGACCGCATCCGACCAGATCATCGTCATGATCGACTCCTACCACGATCGGCGGAACGGCTACGAGTTCGCCGTGAACCCCGCCGGCGTGAAGTCCGACTATGCCATCTACAACGACGGGAACGAGGACGTGGCCTGGGACGCGGTCTGGGACGTGGCCACGCAGATCGACTCCCTTGGGTGGACCGCGGAATACCGTATCCCGCTCTCCCAGCTCCGGTACTCCCAATCGCACGGCGTGAACTTCGGCTTTGCCGTGTGGCGCAACATCCAGCGCTACACCGAGCAGGTGAGCTGGCCGTTGATCCGGATGTCGAAGGCCGGCTTCGTCTCCCAGTTCGGAGAGGTAGACGGGCTCAACCAGCTGGGAGCGCCACGCCGCACCGAGCTGATGCCGTACGTCCTGACCAAGAACGTCAACCAGCTCACCTCGACCGGGTTCGCCCGCCAGCAGGACGTCACGGTGGGTGGCGACTTGAAGGTGGGGATCGCGTCCAACCTCACCCTCAACGCGACGCTCAACCCAGACTTCGGACAGGTCGAGGCCGATCCCTCAGTGCTCAACCTCTCGGCCTTCGAGACCTTCTTCCAGGAGCGCCGGCCCTTCTTCGTGGAGGGACGGGGGCTCTTCGAATTCGACGTCGACTGCAGCGCGGTCAACTGCAATGGCGAAGGACTGTTCTATTCGCGGCGGATCGGGCGGGCGCCCGAGTTGGCTGGCGTCTATGAGGACTCGACGGCCGCCCAGGCCACCACGATCCTCGGCGCCGCCAAGCTCACCGGGCGCACCTCGGGCGGCCTCTCCCTCGGCGTGCTCGACGCCGTCACCAATCGGGTGAGCGGCACCAACGGCATCACCCTCGAGCCCACGACCAACTACGCGGTCGTCAGGGCGTCGCAGGACCTCGACCGGGGCCAGGGCAACATCGGCGTGATCTTCACCGGGGTGAACCGCTCCCTCGACCAGTGGAGTGATTCCCTGCTCCACCGCGAGGCGTACGCCGGCGCCTTCGATTTCCGCCACCGCTTCTTCGACAGCCGATACGAGGTCAGCGCCGCGCTCGATCTCAGCACGGTGCGCGGCAGCCGCCAGGCCATCGCCCAGACCGAGCTCGACCCGGTGCATCTCTACCAGCGGCCCGACGGCCCGCTGGTGTTCGATTCCACCCGCACCTCCCTGGGCGGCGACGCCGAGGAGATTCACTTCGGGAAGGTGGCGGGGGCGGTGACCAACTGGGAGACGAGCTACCTCCGGCGGTCGCCCGGTTTCGAGATCAACGACCTCGGCTTCCTGCTGCAGGCCGACCAGCAGAGCTGGAACAACTGGTTCGGGCTCCGGTTCAACCACCCCAACCGGCTCTACCAGCGAGCCAACTGGAACTTCAACTGGTGGCAGTACTGGAGCGCCGCCGGCTTGCCAACCGAGCGGGCCGCGAATACCAACCTGCACATGCAGCTCAACAACCGGTGGTGGATCAACGCCGGCGCGACCCTGGGCCAGCTCGGCGCCACCTACTGCGACCGCTGCGCCCGCGGCGGGCCGGCGGTCCGCCAGGGCGCCTATCTCTCGCCGTGGGCGTACCTCGAGGGGGATGACCGGAAACCGCTGGTCCCGATGCTCTCGGCCAACTTCTTCCAGACCGACGGCGGGAGGACCCGGAACCTCACGCTCGCGCCCGAGCTCGACCTCAAGGTCTCTACCCGGTTCACCACCTCCCTCAACGTGAGCTATACGACCAATCGCGCCGCGGCGCAGTGGTTCGGCAACTTCACCGACAGCAGCACCGGCCAGCAGCACTATACTTTCGCCCACCTCGATCAACGGACCCTGGCCCTTACCTGGCGGCTCGATTTCACCTTCTCCCGCACAGCCTCGCTCCAGATCTACGCCCAGCCCTTCATCTCCAAGGGCACCTACAGCGACATCCGCGAGCTGGCGGACCCGCATGCCGCGAGTTTCGACGCGCGCTACCAGCCCTACGCCGACACTTCGGTGACAAACCACCCGGGCGGGTTCGACTTCATGCAGTTCCGCTCGAATGTCGTGTTCCGCTGGGAGTACCGGCGGGGATCCACGCTGTACCTGGTCTGGAGCCAGGGGCGCCAGAACAGCCTCACGGCGGAGGGAACGGACACCTTCTGGGGCGATCTCAACAACCTCTTCGCCCAGCGCCCGGACAACACCTTCCTGCTCAAGGTCTCCTACTGGCTCAACCGGTAAGGCCCGGCCGGCGCGACCGGCCGCCGCGTCCTCCCTGATTGATCGATGGCTGGTCCGCAGGCGCGACGACGGGAGAACCATCCGGCCGCTCGACACGTTGGGCTGGGTGAACGCCCGCGCCACCGGCGCCAGGACCGGTTAGCTCGTCTCATGCCACAGGAGCCCGCGACATGCCTCCCGCACCCCTCGCCCGGACCGCGAATCTGATCAGCTGGGCCTGCCAGGTCGCCGCGGCGGCCATTCTGGGGCAGACCCTGTTCTTCAAGTTCACGGGCGCACCCGAAGCCAGGTACATCTTCACCACCTTGGGAGTCGAGCCATGGGGCCGCATCGGCACCGGCGTGCTGGAACTCATCGCGGTGGTACTGCTGCTCATGCCGAGGACCGCAGCGCTCGGCGCCCTCCTCGCCGTGGGGCTGATGGCGGGAGCCATCCTGAGTCACCTGACCCGGCTGGGAATCGAGGTGCAGGGAGATCACGGGCTCCTCTTCACGCTCGCTCTGATCGTGCTGGTTTGCGGGTTGGTGGTCCTGACCCTGCGTCGCCGTCAGCTCCGGCTGGTCGGGGACTGGCTTTCGGGGACGAATGGTTAGAAACACGACAAGCACTAAATCACCGTAAGGCACTGACATATAATGGTTTGACGCCCTTGGCACAGGGGCATTGGCCGGCGCATTTGGTCGCACCGGGCGCAAGCCGCTACGCACTTGGGGGACACCACATTATTATCTATCCCCGGCAGGTTCCCCTATCCCTCTTGAGGAAGAAGAGTATGCGACTCACCCGTCTCAGCTTGGCCGCGCTCCTGGTGTTGTTCCTTGCTGCCCCGGTCGTTGCGCAGCAGCAGCCGGCATCGAAGCCGGCCGCCACCGACAGCACCAAGGGCATGAAGTCCGGCAAGCACACTACCAAGACCAAGCACAAGACCAAGCATCACGGCAAGGCCGGCGCCGACTCGACCGGCAAGCACAGCTGAGACCGTGTAGACCAGCGAGCCCCCGGAGCGGCACCAGCCGCTCCGGGGGCTTGTTGTTTCGAGCATTACGATCATTCTGTTAGGCACCCCGACGCTGCCGGGCCCGCGCCATCGATGGCGTCGTCGCACTGTCGGCACAGTGCCGCCGTTCAACGCAGCGGACGAGAGCGCAACGCCAAGTCCCTGACGACGGCGTGACGAGTCGGTGTATCTTCGTCAGGCATCCGGCGACAACCGCTGCCTTACTGCCCGACCCGCCACGCGATCGAGGGAGAGATCCATGCACCGGCGCCGCTCGGCACTGGACCGTCACCACAGGGTTGCGGCGCGGCACGGCATGTTCCCGCGCCCGGACCAGCCCGCTGTCCGGACGGGCCGGTGAAGAAGCAGGTCGCTCTGGCGCTTCTCGCCATCGCCTGCAGTCCCACCTCCACCGAGCCGTTTGCCGGCACCCAAGGCCCGCCCGCCTTCGCGACACTGGTCGCCGTGCGGGTCGTACTCTCTCCTGACACCACGACGGTCCTCCGCCAAGGCTCACAGCAGTACTCCGTCCTTGTGACCTACAGTGACAGCTCGACCAGCACCAGCCCGAGCGCGGTCACCTGGAAGGTCCCGACCGGATTCAGCGTCAACAACGGGCTGGTGACCGCCGGGACCTCGACGGGCACCAAACAGATCATTGCGCGGATACCCAAGGGGCCCGCCGATACCGCCATCATGATCGTGGTGCGGACGCTGCCGAAGCCGACGGTGACCTTCACGAGCAGCAAGACGAAGCTCGTGCTGGGGGACAGCGCCACGCTCTCGTGGACCACCACAAACGACACGCTCTGCACAGCGAGCGGGGGCTGGGCCGGATCCGAGCCCGTGAACGGATCGGCGGTGGTGAAGCCAACCGTAACGACGGCCTATACCCTCACCTGCACCGGAAAGGGCGGCAGCACCGCCAAATCGGTGACCGACACGGTGACCTATCCGGCGCCGACGCTGACCCTGACCAGCAGCAAGACGAGCTTCCTGGCGGGCGACAGCGCGACGCTTACCTGGAGCAGCGCCAACGACACCCTCTGCACCGCCAGCGGCGGCTGGACCGGGAGCAAGGCCCTGAACGGATCGGCGATCGTCAAGCCCACCACCACGACCACCTATGCACTCACCTGCTCGGGGCTGGGCGGCTCGCTCGCAAAGTCGGTGACCGATACGGTCAGCCAACCCGCCGGGCCGACCCTCACCTTCACCAGCAGCAAGACGACCCTGGTCTTCGGCGACAGCGCGACCCTCACCTGGATCAGTGCCAACGACACTCTGTGCACGCCAAGCGGCGGCTGGAGCGGGAGCAAAGCCCTGAGCGGATCTCAGGTGGTCAAGCCCACGACTACGACCACCTACACCCTGACCTGCGGCGGAGCCGGGGGCAGTATTACAAGGTCCGTGACCGACACGGTGACGTACCCAGCGCCCACGCTCAGCTTCGCCAGCAGCAAGACGAACTTCGTTATCGGCGACAGCGCGACCCTCACCTGGACCAGCGCCAACGACACCCTGTGCACGCCAAGCGGCGGATGGACCGGCCCCGAACCGCTCAGCGGCTCCTACGTCGCGAAGCCGTCGACGACGACCACCTACACCCTGACCTGCTCAGGCCTGGGAGGCAGCATCGTCAAGTCGGTGACCGATACCGTGACCAACGGTCCGCCGCCGACTCTGAACTTCGGGAGCAGCAAGTCGACTTTCCTCCTCGGCGACAGCGCGACGCTCACGTGGACCAGCACCAATGACACGCTCTGCACGGCGAGCGGTGGATGGGCTGGCCCCGAGCCCCTCAACGGCTCGTGGGTGGTGAAGCCGACGGCGACGACGACCTACGCTCTCACCTGCGCCGGACTCGGTGGCTCGATCGCCAGGTCGCTCATCGACACAGTGACCGTGCCGCCGCCACCAACCCTGAGCTTCGCGAGCAGCAAGACCAGTTTCCTCGTGGGCGACAGCGCGACCCTGACCTGGACCAGTGCCAACGACACCCTCTGCACCGCCAGCGGCGGATGGAGCGGCGCGGAGCCGCTCACCGGTTCCTGGGTGGTGAAGCCGTCCGCGACGACGACCTACACCCTCACCTGCGGAGGCCAGGGCGGGAGCATCACTAGGTCGGTGACGGACACCGTCACCACGGCGCTCCCCCCCACGCTCAGCCTCACGAGCAGCAAGACTTCGCTCGCGCCTGGCGACAGCAGTACGCTCACCTGGACCAGCGCCAACGACACACTCTGCACGGCCAGTGGCGGCTGGAGCGGGACCCAGGCGCTGAGCGGCTCGCTGGTAGTGAAGCCGACCGCGACGACCACCTACACTCTGGCCTGCGGCGGAGCCGGCGGCAGCATTGCCCGGTCGGTCACCGACACGGTGAGCCCTCCACCGACACTGACCTTCCAGAGCAGCAAGTCCACACTGGTGCAGGGAGACACGGCGACCCTCAGCTGGACCAGCACCAACGATTCCCTCTGCACGGCCAGCGGCGGCTGGTCCGGCACGGAACCGCTCAACGGTTCCGTGGTCGTCTCGCCGGCCGCGACGACCACGTACATTTTGACCTGCGCGGGGCGCGGTGGAGTCATCGCCCGGTCCGTCACGGACACGGTCACGAGCCCGCCGCCACCACCGCCTCCGCCACCCCCGCCGCCAAACGGCGGCTACACCTATCCGTTGATCGCGAGCGGCCATAAGCTGGTGGACCAGACCGGCCGGCCATTCCTGTTCGTGGGCGACGCCGCATGGTCGCTGATCGCGCAGCTCACCGATCAGGACGCGGAGACCTACTTCGCCACCCGCCAGAGCCAGGGGTTCACGGTGTCGATGATCAACGTCATCGAGCATCGGTTCAGCAACAGCCCCCCGGCCAACGTCTACGGCCAGAAGCCGTTCACCGGCGCGAACTTCACGACGCCAAATGACGCCTACTTCCAGCACATGGATGCCGTGGTGCAGTCCGCGGCCAGCCACGGCATCGTAGTCATGCTCGATGCCCTGTACCTGGGTGACAGCTGCGGCAGCGAGGGCTGGGCCTCAGAAGTGAGCGCCGCCAGCGCGGCCGACCTGCAGGCGTGGGGGGTCTATCTGGGCACCCGCTACCGGAACGCGCCGAACATCATCTGGCAGATCGGCGGTGACGTCGATCCGGGCCGGTGCGGGGCCACGGCGAAGCTGACCGCGCTCGTCAACGGCATCCTCAGCGTTGACCCGAGCCATCCCTTCATCACACACAATAACGCCGAGGAGACGGTCTCGGCCGCCTGGGGCAGCGCGTCCTGGATCAACATCAACGGGGTCTACACCTACAGCTCGACCCTCTACAGCAACGTCGTATCCGCGGTGGCGGCCTCGCCGGTCCGCCCGGTCATCCTGCAGGAGACCAAGTACGAGAACGAGACCGAATGGAACGTGACCCAGCCACAGCTCCGAGCGCAGATCTACTGGACGCTGCTCTCGGGCGGGATCGGAAACGTCTTCGGCGATTGCCCCGTCTGGAACTTCGACACGCCGCAGCATGGCGGCTACTGCCCACAGACCGGCTGGAAGACCTATATCCTGTCGCAGGGCGCGGTGAACATGCAGATGGCCGCGAAGCTCATGAACGCGCGCAACTGGCCGCTCCTGGTGCCCGACGCCGGCCACACCGTGCTCACAGCGGGATATGGGAGCGGAGCGTCGCTCGCCGTGGCCGCGGCGGCGAGTGACGGGTCCTCGATTATCGCCTACCTCCCCTCCTCGCAGACGGTGACGGTCAACTCCTCGTCGCTCGCCGGCTCGACCGTCGCCGTCCGGTGGTATAATCCGGCTACGGGGGTCTGGACGACCGTCGGGGACTACCCCAAGGGTTCGCTCAGTCTCACGCCACCGGCGTCGGGCGATTGGGTCCTGGTTGTGGACTCCGATCAGTTCGGCCTGTCCACTCCGTAGGGCCCCCCCGCGGGGCGCGTCGACTCGCGCGCGCCCCGTCAGCGTTCCTCGCGAGCGATACCTCATGCGCGCCATGCTGCTGGAGCGGCCCGGAAGGCCGCTCCGTGAGGCTTCCCTTCAAAGACCCGACCCCGGACCCGGGCAGGTGCTGCTCGAGGTGAAAGCCTGTGGGGTCTGCCGGACCGACCTTCACGTGGCCGACGGGGACCTTCCCGACCCGACCCTTCCGCTCGCTCTCGGTCACGAGATCGTCGGACGGGTGGTCGCCACCGGACCCGGCGCGAGTCGCTTTGCGGCCGGTGACCGGATCGGGGTGCCGTGGCTCGGATGGACCTGCGGTGCGTGCACCTATTGCCGGACGGGCCGCGAGAATCTGTGCGACCGCGCCCGCTTCACCGGCTATCAGCTTCAAGGCGGGTACGCAGAGTGCGCGGTGGCGGATGAACGGTTCTGCCTGCCGATTCCGACGTCCTTCGGCGACGTCGAGGCAGCTCCACTCCTCTGCGCCGGGCTCATCGGCTATCGCGCCCTGGTGGCCGCGGGCCCCGGGTCGCCGCTGGGCCTCTACGGCTTCGGGGCGGCCGCGCACCTGGTGCTCCAGCTGGCGCGTCATCAGGGACGCCGGGTCTTCGCCTTCACCCGCCCGGGCGACGAGGCCGCGCAGAGCTTTGCCAGAAGCCTCGGCGCGGAGTGGGCCGGCCCGTCCGACCAGAAACCGCCGGAGCCCCTCGAGGCGGCCATTCTCTTCGCCCCGGTGGGTGCGCTCGTCCCCCTCGCCCTCCAAGCGGTGGCGAAGGGTGGGACCGTGGTCTGCGCCGGCATCCATATGAGTCCCATCCCCTCCTTCTCCTACGATCTGCTCTGGGGCGAGCGGGTGGTCCGGTCGGTCGCGAACCTGACGCGCCAGGATGGACTCGACTTCATGAGGCTGCTCGAGACGGCCCCGATCCGGACCGTGACCGAGGCCATGCCCCTGACCGAGGCCAATGAGGCACTCGATCGGCTGCGCGCCGGGCGGCTCCAGGGAGCCGCCGTCCTGGTACCCCACCCTTCCAGCGGTCTCTGAGCCGACCCTACCTAGCCGTTCGGGCGATACCACCGGACCACGAGGCTGTCGACATTGTGGTCCGGCCCAAGCTCACAGGGAGCAGATCCCGATGTCCACTTCAAATAGTTCACTCGCCGCTCTTTCGGAGGCGTTGGCGGAAGCCGTCGACCGGGCGGCGCGCTCGGTTGTCGCGGTGCACGCGCGTCCCCGGCTGCCCTCCACCGGGGTCCATTGGCGTGACGGCCTCGTGGTCACGACTGACGCAACGGTGCGGCGCACGGATGGCATCACGCTATCTCTTCCCGGCGGCCGCACTGTCGAGGCGACGCTGGCAGGGCGGGACCCCGCCACCGACCTCGCCGCTCTCCGCATGGCGCCGGGACAGCTTCCGGTGCCAGAGTTCATGTCCGCTCCGGCGCGCCCCGGCCAGCTGGTGCTGGCCCTCGGACGGCTCGACGATTCCGGTCCGCGCTCCAGCTTCGGGGCCGTAAGCAGCGTCGGCGGCTCGTGGCGCACGTGGAAGGGCGGCGAGCTCGATTCCCGTCTCCAGTCCGACCTGGCGCTGTACCCCGGCCTCGGTGGCGGCCCGCTGATCGACGCTTCAGCCAGGGTGCTGGGCATCAACTCGGGAGGACTGAGTCGGAGCCTGACCACCACGATTCCGTGCCGAACCGTGGACCGAGTGCTCGACTCGCTTCTTGCGAAAGGCTACGTGGCTCGCGGCTATCTCGGCGCCGCTCTCCAAGCCGTGCGGTTCTCGGAATCCGCCGGCCAACGGCTGGGGCTTTCTCACCGCGGCGGCCTCGTCGTACTGGACGTTGATCCCGATGGCCCCGCGGCACGAGGCGGGTTGCTCCTGGGCGACGTGGTGATCGCGGCCGACGATCGTCCCCTCGAGGGATCGGAGGACCTGCTCCGGAGACTCGGACCCGAATCGGTCGGCACGAAGATCCATCTCGATCTGGTGCGGGGAGGAGCGCGGAACTCGATGGACATCATGGTCGGCGAGCGACCGCAGCGTCCCTCATGAGCCTTCCGGCGGCCATGGAGCGCGCCGAGCGCGAGGTCGAAGCGCTTGCCCTGGGCGTGCGGCGGTCCACGGTGGAGTTGCAGGCAGGCTCTCGCGCCGCGGGGGCCGGCGTGGCCTGGGGCGGGGACCTGGTGATCACCAACGCCCACGTCGCCCTCAGGGACCGGCTCACGGTGGTGCGTCCCGATGGCGAGACCAGGGCAGGGCGGGTCCTGTCACGAGACCCCGGGCGCGACCTCGCACTGGTCCTGGTCCCCAGGCTCGACCTCGACCCGATCTCATTCGGGAAATCCGAGCGGCTCCGTCCCGGGATGATGGTCTTCGCGTTGGGGCACCCCTTGGGGGTCGTGGGCGCGCTCTCCACCGGCGTGGTCCACGCGGTCGGCGCATCGTTCCTCCTCCCGGCCTACGGCCCGCGGCAGCACCGCTGGCTGCAGCTCGACATGGCCGTCGCCCCGGGCAACTCCGGCGGGCCAGTATTGGACACCGGCGGCGAGGTGGTCGGCCTCACGACCATGATCGTACACGGGCTCACCCTGGCCGTACCCAGCGAGGAGGCGCTTCGCTGGGCGGCACGACGCGTCGGCTCATGTCCACCCTCCACGTCCTGATCCGGGCGCAGACGCCCCGCGCCTTCGACAACAACCGGACCCTTCTCGACGGGGCGCCCGGGGTAGTCGTCGTCTCTGACGGCGAGGCCAGGGACGTGACGTTGGTGGACCTCACCGACGGCGGGCCGGGGCCCGGGTTGAGCCCTCCCGGCACCGGGCCAGTCCTGTACCTGGTGGACGGCGCTGCCACAGCTGGCGACTTCGCCAAGGTGCGAGGCGCGAGCTACGTGACGGATGGAGTCTCACGCGAGCAACTGGTAGCCGCACTCCGAGCGGTTGCCAGCGGTCTCACGGTGCGCGAGCCGAGCGCAGGCGAGCGGTCGAGCGCTCCCGCCCGTCTCAGCGCACCGGTGAGCGCGGATCCGGCCCTCACCGAGCGCGAGCGGGAAATCCTGAGACTCCTCGGGGAGGGGCTCGGAAACCGGGAGATGGCCCAGCTGCTCGCGCTCTCGGACCACACCGTGAAGTTCCACCTCCGCTCCATCTTCACGAAACTGGGGGCCCGTTCCCGCACCGAGGCCGTAAGCCTCGCGGTCCGCCGGGGACTGCTGATGCTCTAGCCAGCCCGCCCGCTGGAGACAGGGGTCGCGTGCGGTCACCCCGCCAGGGTCGGCATGACGATCACCTGCTCGCGTCGTACCTGTCGGAGTCCGTCCTGGATGAAGCTGAGCAGCGCTACCCAGGCAACGAATCCGACGACGAGATACTTGGCAAAGAACGGAAGATCGATCGGCGAGTTCCACACCATGTGCAGCACCACGCAGAGGGCGAAGACCCGGACAAACCGTCGATCGAGAAGCATTTCCCGCGTCACCGGACGTCCCGCCCGGACCCGCCACAGGGCGGCGCCCGCAAGCCCGGTGAAGAGCGCGTGACCCCCCAGCACACTCAGCACGCCGCGAGTGAAAATGACATTCATCATGCCAGCCGTGCCCTGTTCGACCAGCCCATGGTAGAACGCGTAGCCCGCCGACTCGAAGACCGCGAACCCGGTCCCCACCGCCGCGCCGAGTAGCAGGCCATTGAGGGTCCACCGGTAGCGACCGTCGCGCGCCATCAGCACCACGGCGAGCAGCTTGGCCGGCTCCTCGATGAGGCCCGCGCTCATGGCACCCAGCCAGTTCTCGAGAGCCGTCCACTGGAACTCGAACAGCGAGATCACGATCGACAGCAGCCCACCCAGCATCACCAGCCGGATCAGCTGATAGAGCGAGACGTTACGGAGGACGTTCATCTCGAAGAAGAACACCAGGATGGAGCAGGGGACCGCGATGGACCCGACCATCATCAGGCCGGGAAGGAGATAGGCGTTCTGAAATTCGTTCCACGCGAAGACGAACCCGAGGTAGACCGCGAGTGAGAGGCCAAGCGCGCGAAAGAAGGCCCACGGCTTGGGCCAGTCGGTCGGGACCTCGAGCAGCGGCGGAGTCGTAGCCGGAGTCCCGACGGCGAAATACTCCTCGATCTCCTCCTCGGTCCGGTGCTTGAACACCTCCGAGAACATCGTCTGGGCGCTCCAGCCCTGGATCTTCTCCACCCCCGCCGCGGTGCTGATCTTCTCGCCCAGACTCTCGAGAAACGAGACCTCGCCGGAGGGTCGAACCCGTCCCTCTACCTGCCAGAGCGAGTTGCCCACCCGGAGCTGCTCTCCGGGCCCGAGCGTCCCCTGGTTCTTGGGCACACCGTTCACACTGGTAGTAGCGGGTTCGAGGGCCAGGAACCTCGCGCTCCCCTCGCGCAGGACCAGCGCCACATGGCGCGGCGCGACCGCCGGGTCGTCGCTCCTGAGCTGGCAGTCCGCGGCACGGCCGATAAGGTGGGCGCGGTCCAGCAGCGCCAGGCGCTTGCCCTGGTCGGGGCCGCTCACCGCGACGAGAAATACCGAGGGTGCGACCGGATCGTGGGTCATTGGGCTCGTCGCTTAACAAGGTGGTCAGCCGATTCGTCGCGCCGACTCCGCGGCGCGGCAACATCCCGTGACCCCGCTCCCTACTGGCCTCCCCCGCGCACCCACAGCTGGTTGGACCGGTCCAGGTCGGGGAACAGGCTATCCGGGTCGATCTCCACCCGCGTCACTTCGGGGCTTGGGGACACACGCACCGTCGCGCGGCGCGCGCCGCCGAGCCAGACCGCAACCGGCAGCTCGATGCGCTGGACCGCGCCACCGCTCCTGGTGATGGTGAGCAACACCGGCATCGGCGCGAGCCCGCGGTCTTCGACGGTAATGGCCAGTGAATCTCCGTCGCTCTTCACCGAGTCGATGGCCTGATCCAGCGCCCACGCCCGGTAGAACCAGGTCTGCCAGAACCACGAGAGATTGCGCCCGGCCACGGCATCGAAAGTATTGAAGAAGTCTTCCGGCTCGGGATGGCGGCCGATCCACCGCCGTCCGTACTCCCGAAGCGCCCGATGGAACGTGCTCTCGCCCAGCATCCCGCGGAGCGCGGCCAGGACCTGGGCGGTCTTGTCGTAGTAGCAGATGAAGTACAGGTCGTCCGGGAAGAGGTCGCCCCATTGCATGAGCGGGGCGTCGCGTCCCTGGCGGGCCGTCGCGAGATAGAGCGCGCGCTGGCCCTCCTCCGAGTCGTTGGGTCGGCCGCCGCTCCGGGGGGCTCCATATAACACGCGCATCGCCTGGGCGACATCGAACTGGGTCAGTCCTTCGTCCATCCAGGGGTGGCGCGTCTCGTTCGAGCCGACCTGCATCGGGAACCACATGTGCCCGGTCTCGTGCATGAGGTCGCCGGCAAGGGACAGCGTGTCGGCCCAGCCCTGCATCAGGGTCATCATCGGGTATTCCATCCCGCCGCTTTCCAGCACCCCCTCCATCGAGGTCATCTCGGGCCAGGGATAGGGCCAGAGGTAGGCCGACATCTGCTCGATCGCATCGCGGGTGAACCGCGCGCCCCCGACTTTCCACGCGGCGGCCTGGGGCCGGAGCCGGTAGAAGCTGTTGATAGCCACGGTGTCCACCCGACCGCTCGCCGAGTCCACGACCAGGGCCGATGTCGCATCCCAGGCGTAGTGATCGCTCGTGCCCCAGGCAAAGTCACGGACATTGTTCGCCGTGAAGCGCCACACCGCCTCCCGCCCACCGCCGGTGAAGGCGTGGCCGGATTGCCAGTCCTCCGGCGCAATCACCTGGGTGACGTCACGGCTCCCGCGCGAGGACCTGAGGCGGGACAGCGTCTGGGCGGAAAGGACCGCGGCGGAGTCGCGCAGCGTCCCCGTGGCGCCCACCGCCCATCCGTGCGGAACCGTCAGCCGCACATCGTAGTCCGCCGGGTCCATATAGAACTCGGCGCCGCTCAGGTAGGGATCGGTGACCCAGCCGTTCACATCGTCATATACGGCGACCTGGGGGTACCAGTAGCCCAGGAAGAAGACGTCACCATCGTGGCCTTCCCGCCCATCCGATGGCGCCGGGGCGGGCGTGAAGGACCATTCGAAGCCGAGGCGCACGCTGTCGCCAGGAAGGAGAGGGGTGGGCAACTGGATCCACATGATGGTGCCGCTCACCTGATAGCCGGCGGACCCGGGCGCGCGGGCGCGCCGGAAGACCCGACCGGTCGGTGGCATGGCCAAGAGTACCTGGGACCCGACGGAGACCCGCGACAGCCTGACTCCCCCCGTCACCGGAAGCTCCTCGCGACGGGGGCTCCCCGCGGCGAAGACGTTCTGGCGCAGGTAGACGGCGACTCGGCCCAGGGTATCCGGCGAGCGGTTGAGATAGACCACCTCCTCGCGACCGGCCAGCCGCGCCGTGACGACATCGAGTCGGGCATCAATGTGGTAGCGAGCATGCTGCACCCAGTTGGCGGCCCCGGGCGAACCCATCCTGGTCCGGGTCCCACGCTGAACCGCCCGGGTGAATCCGGGCGTCTCGTACACCGGCCCGGGCACGGGCCGTCCGCCCAAGGCAGTCGCGATTGGGTCCCGGCTGGGTGCCGGGGCGGACTGCCCGGCCAGCGGAGCAACGGAGACGAGCGCAAGGACGAGTGATCCGGTGAAGCGCGACGATGGGGAACACCGCACTGAAGCCTCGGAGGAGAAACGGACGGCAATCTGGCGCGCCTGGATGGAGCAAGCAAGACAGCAAATCCGGCCGCTGGAAACCCAGCGCGGCGCGCCTTGTGCCGGCGGCCGCTTCGGTATAGTTGTGAGGAGCGGGCCGGCCACGAACCCCTTACCTCGCACAGCGATCCCGTGAAAATCGCCGTCGTGTTCGATACTCCCTATCCCACCTGGGGCTCCGAGGACCACCTGCGCCAGCTTCAGAAGGAAGTGGCGGCGTGGAGTCGGGAAGAGCCGGAAATGGAGTACCAGGTGGCCAACGCGCTGATCGAGTGCGGCCACGAGGTCCGGCTGCTGGGCGCCCGGGACGACCTGTCGGGCGTGATGGAAGGGCTCGAGGCGTTCCACCCCGACCTGGTCTTCAACGCCGCGGAGTCCTTTCGAGGCGACGCGAACCTCGACTACCTCATCCCCGCCTTTCTGGAATCCGGCGGCTGGCCCTACACGGGATCGACGCCGCTGGGCCTGCTCGTCACCCGCAACAAGGCAATGAGCAAGAAGGTGCTGGCCTGGCACGGGATCCGGGTGCCCGGGTTCGTGACCTTCCGTCCGGGTGAACGAGTGGCCCGCGTGCCCGACCTGGAGTTCCCGCTTATCATCAAGCCGCTCCAGTCCGATGCGTCGCAGGGGATCGCCCAGGCTTCGGTGGTCAAGGACCTGGAGTCCCTGTCCGAGCGGGTGACGTTCGTCCAGGAGCGATTCCAGCAGCCGGCCATTGTCGAGGAATACGTGGAAGGTCGCGAGCTCTATGTCAGCATGCTGGGGAACGGCGACGGGCTGGAGCTCCTTCCCGTCACGGAGATGGTGTTCGACAAGGTGACCCGACCCGAGGAGCGTATCGCCACCCGAAGCGCCAAGTGGGACGAGAGCTACCGGGAGCGGAAGGGCATTCGGAACGTCTTCGCGCGACGAATAGCGAAGGCCGCGCGCGAGCGCCTGGAGTCGGTCTGCCGGACGGCGTATCGCGCCCTCTGGCTCAGGGACTACGCGCGCCTTGACGTCCGGCTCACCCCCGCCGGGGAGCTGTGGTTCATCGAGGCCAACGCCAACCCGTTCATCTCCTGGGGGCACGACATGGCCAACGCGGCGCAGAAGGCCGGCATGTCATACAACGAGTTCATCGAGCGCATCGTCCGCGAGGCGCTGTCCCGGCATGACGAGACGTAAACGGCGCGAGCCATACCCCACGCCGGAGACGCGCTGCGTCTGCGGGTATCCCCTGCAGCGCTACTGGCCGTTCTGCCCGAGCTGCGGCCGGGCCCAGGTCTGGGGTGACGTCCACCAGCTGACCGGAGCCGAGTGTCACCGCTGCGGCTGGATGGTGTCGGACCGCTCGTCGTTCTGCCCGTGGTGTGGTGCGGACATCTACGAGGAGGGCGTCTCGAGCGAGGAGCCGCTCCGTGCCCCCAAGGGGTTTCGGTT
>DATJVM010000005.1:0-4619 GCA_035501775.1 Gemmatimonadales bacterium
GCACAAAGCGGGCTTGGCGTTCGCTGACGCAATGGATCACCGGGTGAGTCGCCGGGGGGAGTCTCACCCCCCGGCGCTCTCAGAACCCGGCGTGAACCTCTCAGCTCACCGGGCTCCCATCGTCCAGCCATCAGGGCGCACACCCCAGCGCCAGTGGGCGAACAGGTCGGGCTGGCGTCTTGCGACGTCAGCGATGAACCTGCGCGCTCTGGTCTTGCGGCGGCGCTTCGGCTTCGGCTCGCTCACCCGACTCCTCCCACGTCACCGCGGTTGGCCTGCAAGCCAGCCAGGACAACCCTTCCCCTTCGCTCCAGCCCCATTGCAGGACCTTCATCGCTACTACGGTCAGGTCCGCCCCTGTGCCCCGCATCACTACTCTCCCCCTCACAGATCTGCTGCTTGGGGTTCTCGCTCCAGACAACCAGCCGCAGGCCCAGAACCGCTCCACTAGCCGGCCGTCCCATCGGGGCGACAGGTTCCCGAGTTCCGCACAAGAGCCCAGACCACGCTCGCGCCACCATCCATGCCGGACACCCACCTGGCCAGTCAGCAGGCTCCCGCCAGGCTGATCCCGGGGCAACGACACGACCCCGGTTTTGAATGTCACCGATACGCTTTCGACACTTCAACGGTGGTATCGCTCTCGCTCGCCTTCGTGATCCACACCTGACGCGCTGACAGCACGCCTTTTCCGCGACGCTCAGCACCCCGACTCTTGACCGGCGCACCTCGCGGTGGTCGGGTCGCCCGGGGGAATCGCACCCCCGGGCTCCCACAGATCCCGGCGTGACAGTCTCCCGTCACCGGGCTCTTCTCACCCGTCGGTCAGTCAGTTATAGGCACGAACCCACTTCCAGTGAGCGAAGAGGCCAGGCTGCCGTTCGAGCAGTCCGGTCCACCACCGCCAGAACCTTCGGTGCGCTCGTAGCCGTCGCCGATACTTCTTCCCAGCCCAGCGCATCAGGTAGGCATTGATGCGCCGCAGGAGGGGATCCATTGCGGTCCGGTAGAACCGGCCGTAATAGGCCATCCACCCGGCGACAATGGGGTTCAGCCATCCCGCCAGGTCGTCCAGGTTCAGGTTGGTGCGCCGATGTATCCGCATCTTGCGGAGCTCACCGCTCTTGGCCGCCAGCGCCTCGGTGCTCATCGCCGGCAAGAACGAGACGAAATAGCTTCCGTCCTTGCCGTTTCTCGCCTTCCGCGGCCGGAAGGTGAACCCGAGAAAGGTGAACGAGATATACTCGTGCTCACCCCGCCGCTTGCCGTCTTTGCAGTAGACGACCCGCGTCTTCTCCGGGTGAAGCCGTAGCCCCACCTCGCTCATCCGCGCGGCGATCGCCGCGAGCAGTTCCTCTGCTCGCCGCCTGCTCCTGCAGTGCACGACACCATCGTCGGCATAGCGCTCAAACGGACAGTCCGGATGATTCCGGGTCATCCACATATCGAACGCAAAATGCATGAACAGGTTCGCCAGGACCGGTGAAACCGCCGATCCTTGCGGAGTTCCCTTATCGCGCTGCACAAGCGTGCCGTCCGGGTACTGCAGCGGGGCAGCGAGCCACCGCTTCACATACAGCAGCACCCAGGGACAGTCGGTTACCGCCCGCACCGCACGAACGATGAGGTCCCAGGGAACGGAGTCGAAGAACTTCTGGACATCCAAATCGATAATCCAGTCGTACTTCCAGCACCGCTGCCGGCATGCCGCGAGCGCGTCCAGTTGCGAGCGTCCCGGTCGGTAGCCATAAGAGTCCTGGTGGAACCTCGGCTCCACCAGCGGCTCCAGAAACATGGCCGCGACCGTTTGCGCGATCCTGTCCGCGATCGTCGGCACCCCGAGCACCCTGACCCCAGGGCTGTGCGGCTTGGGAATCTCGACCGCCCTGACCGGCGGCGGAAAGTAGGATCCCGAACACATCCGATTCCAGATCTTGTAGAGGTTGTTCCCAAGATCGGCCTCGAACTCCTCAAGGTCCTGCCCATCCACCCCGGGGGCACCCTTGTTGGCCGCAACCCGCCGGTACGCCTCCCACACCAGCAGCTTGGGAATCGCAAACGGCTTGACTTGCGACGTTGGCATGTTCTTCTCGCTTCCTCCCGGGGCAGCCGCCCCGGTTGACCGAAATGGACATTCCTGGTGAGCCGGCCCCTTCGCTCCACCCCCACCCCAGCAAGCAGGGATCTCGCAGCTACTACAGGCCGGTCCGCCAGCGAGCGCCGCGACTGGTACTCAATGCCTTCGGTTTCTGCCTCGGCATGCTCCCTCTCGCGACCTTGGAGGCCTGCGACCCCGGTCGCCGTATCGACGCTCGCCTTCTCACGTTCCATGCAAGAGCCGCAGACCAGGCTCACGCCGCCTCTACGCCGGGCGCCGCCTGACCAGTACACGGGTATCCGCCAGGCCCATCCCGAAGACCAAACTAATCCTCGGTTTTGACGCCATCTATGAGGCTTTCGACGCTTCAACAGCGACGCCCGAACCGGATCTCCCGATCCAAGCGCTTCTGGCGCGTCTTCCTGGTCCCCACCTGACGCGGTCCTGCCGCGCCGTTTCCCTGTCGCTCGCCACGACGGTCTTCAGCCAACGCAGCACAGGGTGGTTTAGCGCCTGCCCCCGCAGGCCGACGCTGGAGGGCCAATCCTCCATCTCTTGCATAGCACCGCCTATGAAGATGTCTTCCTACACGACTCCTCCTTCAGCGTTCGTGACACACGTTTGCAGCCTCCCCCTGCAGGGCGACCGCGAAGGGCCACCAGACCAATCGGCCCGGCTCCTTCATCTCTCGTACAGCACCGCATCCATCGGTATCGCCTTCTACATCAATACCTCCTTCAGCGTTCTCGGCACACAGTCGTCCGCGTAACGGCACAGTTTGTATGTGGCTCCGCCTCGGCGTCTGATCTTCTCGCGCTCCGGCCGTGTCGCCATCGTCGTCTGCCACGCGCGGGCGAAGTGCTCGTCCAGCACAGACAGCGCCACGTTGGCGATCAACGGCGAGAGAATTCCGCCTTGCGGGGTGCCGGCGAGTGTGTCTTCTTGGCCGCCCAGCTCGGTCAGGATCCCGGCCTTGAGGAACGCCTTGATGAGCGCCATGACGCGCTTGTCCGCGACTCTGGCCCGCAGCCGGTCCTGAACGGCGACATGCGAGATTTCGTCGAAGCACGCCTTGATGTCTGCTTCGAGAACCCACTCGTAGGAGTTGGTCGCGAGCATATGTATCTCGGCGATCGCGTCATGGGCACGACGTCCGGGCCGGAACCCGTAGGAGCATGGTTTGAAGTCGGCCTCGAAGATCGGCTCGAGCACCGTCTTGAGAGCAGCCTGAACTACGCGGTCGCGGAGGGCGGGCACCCCGAGCCGCCGGAGTTTCCCCCCGCGCTTGGGTATCAGCCGCTCCTTGACCGGCAAAGGCCGGAAGCTCCCGGTCCGCAGCTCCTCACGAAGCCCGTCCAGGAACCGCTGCACGCCCACCTGCTGCTCGACGTGGCGGGCGGTCTGCCCGTCCACGCCGGCTGAGCGTGACCCTCGATTCGACCTGACCCGAAGCCACGCCACCATCAGCGTCGCCGGGTCACAGACGAGGTTGTGGAGGTCTGAGAACCTCCGGTTGGGATCGTCAGATGCCCACTTGTGCAGCTTGCGCTGAATCCCGAGTACCCTGGCCTCTGCCACCTTCGGCACCGGCCATGGAGCGCCGGTATTCACCGGCGGCCTCCTCGCATGACAGTCGGGCGCTGCAAGCCCGCTGCTCCCCTTCGCCCTGTGGACGGCTCTCCCGCCCTCCATGGTCGGTCGCTACTCCGACGACTACTACGAGAGCTACGCCCCATCCCGGCGCCATCGGCTGACGCTGCGCCTTGCCTGCGCCCCGCGGGGCGCGTCGGCGACACCGGGACGGTTCCCACGTTCACTACCGTTCGCTTGTCCGGGTCGGCGCCCAGCTCTTCCCCTGCGGCACTGCCGTGACGCTCACGCGGACACGCGTCACGGACCCTTCCCGGCGCATTCATCCGCCGGTCGGGACGATCCCCCGTCAATCCGGGGAATCGCTTCTCCGCTTGACCCGGCCCGTATCCATCGGGTTTGAGCCGAGTTCCACGCTCTAGGGGGTTCTGACACTGGTGCACTGGTATTACGCCTTTCGGTCTTGCTAGCCGCGCCCACGCCGTCCGACAGTCCCAGCGCGCCGCGTCGTTGTCAGGGCCGCTTGCCATCCTCACCCGCAGCTCCGGGATCAGACTGCCCTCAGCTTCACCGGGCTGCCGCGACAGCCCGGTGGCGGGGTCTCACACCCCGCACGAACCGGCAGCGCCTCGTGGCGCACCTGCACGACATGAAACGGGTCAAAGCACACCTGGGCGTGCGGGACCCCGCTGTCGGGGTCGCGGATCGCGTTCTCATAGCCGGCGGACATGTCGATCGAGACGGCCCTGATCGAGACCTTTTGCTCGTCGGTCAGTCCGTCGAAGAACGCCTGCAGGCTGGCGGCGTTGCGGCCCTCAGCCGCCCACACGATCCCGCCCGTCGCGTGGTCGGCCACACAGGTCAAGAACTTGTGATCGGCCCCATAGGAGACCTCATCCACGCCGATCAGCTCAAGCCCGTCCAGCCGTCC
>DATJVM010000006.1:0-196375 GCA_035501775.1 Gemmatimonadales bacterium
TCACCGGCCTTGCGATTGATGTAGGCCTGATAGATGTCGAACGTCCAGACGGTATTGAAGGCGGTGACGTTGCCCGCCATGCCCGACATGAAGCTCGCCATCAGCGCCGTCACGCCCAGACCCAGCATGCCGTTGGGAAAATAATTGCGCAGCATCAGCGGCACGGCCAGGTCGTAGTTGAACGAGCCGTCGGCTTTTTTTGGCAGCGCGAAGTCGCTCGCGCCGTGGCGGTAGGTGAGGGCGATGGCGATCATACCGGGCAGGATGACGAGAAAGGGGAACACCATCTTCGGCACCGCGGCGATGAGCGGAATGCGACGCGCCGCCGACATCGACTGCGCCGCCATGGCCCTCTGCACCACCAGGAAGTCCGTACACCAGTAGCCGAACGACAGCACGAACCCCAGTCCCATTACCATCCCGAACCACTCCACGCCCATCGGATTGGCGGCGGCCGAGCCGAGATTTCTCCAGGAATCCGACCAAGCCCCGGGCGCGTAGCCGGCGCCGGTGGCCACGGGCACCAGTTTCGCCGTGAGGCCCGACCAGCCGCCCAGGTCCTTGAGTCCCAGCAGCACCAGGGGGAGAAAGCCCAGGACGATCAGGAAGAACTGCAGCACCTCGTTGTAGATGGCCGAGGTGAGGCCGCCCAGGAAGATGTAGGCCAGCACGATCACGGCCGAAACCATGACGCTGACGTTGAAGTTCCACCCCAGGATCAGCTCCAGGAGCTTGGCCAGGGCGTACATGGAGATCCCGGAGGAAAACACCGTCATGACCGCGAAGGTGACCGCGTTGAAGCCGCGGGTTTTCTCGTCGAAGCGGAGCCGCAGGTACTCCGGGACCGAGCGGGCCCGTGAGCCGTAGTAGAACGGCATCATGAACACGCCGACGAAAACCATCGCCGGGATGGCGCCCACCCAGTAAAAATGACTGGTCATCATCCCGTACTTGGCGCCAGAGGCCGCCATTCCGATGACCTCCTGCGCGCCCAGGTTGGCGGAGAGGAATGCCAGCCCCGCAATCCAGGTGGGGATCGAGCGGCCGGAGAGGAAGAAGTCCTCGCTGCTCCGCACGAAGCGGCGGAGCACCCACCCGATCCCGAGCACGAATGCGAAGTATACGATGAGGAGGGTGTAATCGATCGTACCGAGCTGGATCTGGTGCACGGTCGGGCCTCGGGACGCGGTCTGAGGGGAGGACGGAGGCGCGCGGCCGGCCCGGCAGACCCCGGCTCACGCTGGCCCGGATATGTTCACGGGCATTCGTGGGAAGCGCAAGGTCGGCTGGCCGATGAGCTTGCCCGGCGGTACCTTGTCTCCCTGTGTCCGCCGGGCCCTTCCAGCCCGGCCGACACCCTCGTCTGTCGGACCCGACCCGCAGATTTCAGGACAGAGACATGCACCGGCTGCTTGGCCCACTTGTGCCCGGTCTCGCCGTGGCCGCGCTCGCGGCTTGGCCTACAGGGCTCCCCGGTCAGATCAGTGCCAGCTCCCCCGACGGCCGAACCCGGGTCACGGTGGAGACCCAGGATGGGGGACTCTTCTACGAGGTCGCCCGGGACGGCCGGCCCCTGCTCCTCCCGTCCCGCCTGGGGTTCGAGTTTCAGGGCGCACCGCCGCTTCGCGACAGCCTGCGTATCACCGACTCGGCCCGCGCCACGCACGACGAGTGGTGGACCCAGCCGTGGGGCGAAGTCGCCAGGGTCCGCGACCATCACAACGAGCTCGCCGTCGGGGTCGAGGAGACCACGCCCCCCGGCCGCCGCTTCACGGTCCGCCTGCGCGTCTTCGATGATGGCCTGGGCTTCCGCTACGAATTCCCGGCGCAAGCCGCGCTCGACAGCTTCGCGATCACCGACGAGCTGACCGAGTTCGCGCTGGCCGACAATGCGAAAGCATGGTGGATCCCGTCGGACCGCCCCCGCATGGACCGGTCGGAGATGCTGTTCTCCTCCGGCCCGGTGAGCCTGCTGCAGCATGTGCAGACCCCGCTCACGATGGAAACGGAGGAGCGCACCTACCTGGTCATTCACGAGGCCGACCTCGAAGACTACGCCCGCATGAACCTCAAGGGCGGCTGCATCGAGTGCCGGACCCTGCGCGCCGACCTTGCACCCATGACCGGCGGAATTAAGGTGCGCGGCCGAACGCCGTTCCATACGCCGTGGCGGACCATCCAGCTGGCCGATAGCATCACGCAGCTGGCGCCCTCCGTGCTGGGGCTCAATCTGAACCCGCCGAATCGCCTCGCCAGCACCGACTGGATTCATCCGATGAAGTACGTAGGCGTGTGGTGGGGAATGCACATCGGCACCATGACCTGGAGCTCCGGCCCCAAACACGGCGCCACCACCGCCCGGGCCGAGCAGTACATCGATTTCGCCGCGGCCAACGGCTTCGGCGGGGTGCTGGTCGAGGGATGGAACGTCGGCTGGGACGGGGATTGGATCGCCAACCGGAACGCCTTCTCCTTCACCAAAGCCTATCCCGACTACGATCTCGCGGCCGTGGCGGCCTATGCGCACCAGAAGGGCGTCCGTCTCATCGTGCACAACGAGACATCGGGTGGAATCCAGAACTATGAGAGACAGCTGGACAGCGCCTACTCTCTCTATCACTCCCTGGGCCTGGACGCGGTGAAGACCGGCTACGTCACAGATACTACCGCCGAGGGATACTCGCACTGGTCCCAGTTCATGGTGCGGCACTACCGGAAGGTGATCGAGACCGCCGCCAGGTACGGCATCATGCTCGACGTCCACGAGCCCCTGCATGACACCGGCGAGCGCCGCACCTGGCCGAACATGATGACCCGCGAAGGAGCGCGCGGCCAGGAGTACAACGCGTGGAGCGGCGATGGCGGCAATCCGCCCGAGCACGAGACCATCCTGTTCTTCACCCGGATGCTGGATGGCCCGATGGACTTCACGCCAGGGATCTTCGACATCCTGCGGAACCGGAGCCTCGGCAAGGCCCAGCGTCCCGATCAGCCCAGAGTGAGGACGACGCTCGCCAAGCAACTGGCGCTCTACGTGGTGCTCTACTCCCCGCTCCAGATGGCGGCGGACCTGCCGGAGAACTACACCGGCCAACCCGCCTTCCGGTTCATCAAGGACGTGGCGGTGGACTGGGACACTACGCGGGTCATCGACGGCCGCATTGGCGACTACGTGATCGTCGCCCGCCGGGCACGGGCCGGACAGACCTGGTTCCTCGGCGCTATCACCGACGAGGAGGGCCGGAGCTTCGACGTGCCGCTCTCGTTCCTGACACCGGGCCGGCGCTATCAGGCCGACATCTACGCGGACGGCCCCAAGGCCAACTGGCTCGACAATCCCCTCTCGGTGACCATCACGCGCCGACCGGTCACATCGCGGACCACGCTGCGCCTCGTTCTGGCGCCGGGCGGGGGCCAGGCCGTCAGGTTCAGTCCCCTGCCATGATTGCCGAGCAACGATGGACGAACTGAGCGCGCTCCATGCCCTCGCCAGTGCGATGGGCGTGTACACGCAGTACGTCGATGGTCTGCATCGGCCGGTAACGGTGGCGCCGGAGACACTCGTGCGGGTGTGCGCTGCTCTGGGTGCTCCACTGACCCGTCCGGAAGATGCGGCGGGGGCCATGCGTGCGCTGGAGGCCCGCCCCGCGCCGCTGGTGCCGCCGGTCGTGGTGGCCTGGGACGGCGTGCTCCCCCCGATCCCAATCGCGATGCCCGGTCTCGCGTACGCGGAACTCCGGCTCCCTTCAGGCGAGCCGGTTCCGCTCGAACGGTGGGAAACGAACTTCGTGCTGAACGGTGCCTTGCCCGCCGGGTATCACACCCTCACCCTCGAAGCTGGCGGCCGCCGGGAGTCAGCGACGGTGATCGCCGCTCCCGTGCAGGCGTACCGGAGACCCGACTCGGGACGGAGTTGGGGCGTCGGAACCCAGCTCGCCGCGCTGCGCTCGGCCCGCAGCCGGTCCCTGGCGGACCTGCGGGACTTTCGTCGCGTGTGCCGGTGGGTACGTGAACGGGGCGGCGATCTTGTCACCGCCCTCCCGCTGCTCCCCACCTTCAATACGCCTCCCGCCGAGCCGAGTCCGTACTCTCCGGTCAGTCGCCTGTTCTGGTCCGAACTCATCCTGGATCTGGGAGCGGCCCATCGGCCCGTCGCGGCGTCGCTCCCGGCCACCTTGGATGTGTCGGTCGCGGACCAGGAGGTCCGCGCGGCGCTGGCCACGGCGCCATTACCCGCCGGCGCCGAGGTAGACGCCGAGCTCGCCCGGTACGCCAGGTTTCGTGGTGCGCAGCTTCGGCTGGGACGTAATTGGCGCGATTGGCCCGAGGGCGCGCGGCGGGGAAGCCCCCCGCCGGAGCAGGTGGATCCTGGCGAGGAGCGCTTCCACCTGGTGGCGCAGGTCGAGTTGCGCCGCCAGCTGCACGAGCTTCGCTCCAGCCTGGAGGCCGATGGCATGCGAATGGGGCTCGACCTGGCGGTGGGCGTGCATCCAGACGGGTACGACCCGTGGTCCAGGCAGGAGCTCTTCTGCGACGGAATGTCCGTCGGCGCTCCCCCGGATCAGGGTTTTCCGAGCGGCCAGGACTGGGGCTTCACACCGGTGCTGCCGGCGGCATCGCGCCGCGAGGGGCATCGATACGTGGCCGCTTCGATCGCCCATCAGGCGAGTCTGGCGGGTGTGCTTCGCATCGACCATATCATGGCGTGGACCCGGCTCTACTGGATCCCGCACGGCTTCGGTCTGCATGAGGGGACCTACGTCTCCTACCCCGCGGACGAGTTGTTCGCCGTGCTGTCGCTCGAGTCCAGTCTGCACCGCTGCGAGGTGGTGGGAGAGAACCTGGGCACCGTGCCGCCCGAGATCGGGGAAGCTCTCTCGCGGCACCGCATCTGGGGGATGTATCTCGCCGAGTTCCAGGCCAGCGCCGGCCCGGCGGTGGAGCCGCCCACCCGGGACGTCATGGCGCTGGTCGGAACCCACGATACTCCCACCTTTGCCGGGTGGCTCGACGGCAATGACATCGCGGAGCGGGTGCGCTATCACCTGCTCTCGGAGGCGGCCGTGCCGGAGGTGCGGGCCGAGCGTGCCCAGGCCGCCGAGTGGCTTGCCGCGCGGCTTGGTCAGCGCGTGGACCAGCCGCGCGAGTTCCTGGCCGCCCTCCTGGCATGGCTTGGCGGTTCCGAGAGCCCGCTGGTCGTCCCGTGGCTCGAGGATCTCTGGCTCGAGGAGATCGGGGTGAACCTGCCGGGCACCCGCTCCTCTGTGCGGCCCAACTGGCAGCGCTCGATTCGTCGATTGCTGGACGATGTGCTCTCCGACCCCGAAGTCGACGGGCTTGCCCGTCTGCTCGAAGCGGCCCGCCGCGCCGGACCGGCCCCCGCCCCCGCCCCCGCTCACTCACCGTTCTGACTCGACAGGTATCAATGGCACACGCCGCCGCCGCATCCTTCGCCGTCCGGGCCAAGCCGCGGCTCTCGTTCTGGGAGATCTGGAACATGAGCTTCGGCTTCCTGGGCATTCAGATCGGCTTCGCGCTCCAGAATGCGAACGTGAGCCGGATCTTCGAGACTCTGGGGGCGAAGGTGGAAGACATTCCGCTGCTGTGGATCGCCGCACCAGTGACCGGCCTCATCGTGCAGCCGATCGTGGGGTACTTGAGTGACCGCACCTGGAACCGCCTCGGCCGGCGGCGGCCCTACTTCCTGAGCGGCGCCATCCTGGCGTCATTGGCCCTGCTGGTGATGCCCAACTCGCCGGCGCTCTGGGTGGCGGCCGGGGTTCTCTGGATGATGGACGCCTCCATCAACATCTCGATGGAGCCGTTCCGGGCGTTCGTTGGCGACAACCTCCCGTCGGCGCAGCGGACCGTGGGGTTCGCCATGCAGAGCTTCCTGATCGGCACCGGAGCGGTCACCGCCTCGATCCTCCCCTGGCTCCTGACCACCCAATTCGGGGTGAGCAACGAGGCTCCTCCGCATCAGATTCCGGAGTCGGTCCGCCTCTCCTTCTATTTCGGCGCCGCGGTCTTCTTTGCGGCGGTGCTCTGGACGGTGCTGCGATCGCGGGAATACTCGCCCGACGAGATGGCGGCGTTCGAGGAGAATCAGGCCCGGGAGCACATCGCGCCCGAGCGGCGCGCGTCGGAGGAGTTCGCGGCCAACGGCCAGCGGCAGGTGCGGTTGGGCGTGATCCTGGCCGTCGTCGGCGCCGCCCTGAGCTTCTGGCTCGCGGCGCGGGCGCTCTATCAGGTCATGATCCTCTCGGCTGGCCTGGGCGTGGTGGGACTCCTGCTCGTCCTCAGCGGGCTCCTGCAGCGGTCCGGACATTATCGGAACGGCTTCGTCACGATCCTCAACGACTTTCAGGACATGCCGCACACCATGAAGCAGCTGGCCTGGGTGCAGTTCTTCTCCTGGTTCGCCCTGTTCGCGATGTGGATCTACACTACCCGGGCCGTCACCAGCCACCTGTATGGGACAAGCGACCCCACCTCCGCACTGTACAATGAGGGAGCCAACTGGGTCGGCGTCGGGTTCGGAGTGTATAACGGGGTGGCGGCGGTGGTGGCGTTCGCCATCCCGGTCCTGGCTCGGCGCACCAGTCGCAAGGTGGCCCATGCGGTGTGCCTGGTGTGCGGGGCGCTCGGGCTCCTGTCGATAATCATGCTGCACGATCCGCGGCTGTTGCTCGGCTCGATGGTCGGAATCGGCATCGCCTGGGCGAGCATCCTGGCCATGCCCTACGCCATACTCACCGGCTCGCTGCCGCCGTCCAAGCTGGGCTACTACATGGGGGTCTTCAACTTCTTCATCGTCATCCCGCAGATCGTCGCCGCGGCGATTCTCGGCTTCCTGGTCGGTCGTTTTTTCGGCGGGGAAGCCATCTACGCGCTGGCCGTCGGCGGGGCGTCGCTGCTGGTGGCGGCCCTGCTGACTCTGCGTGTCGAGGATCGCGACGACACCGAAGCTACCACCACATGGCACCCCGGCTTCCCCCAGTCCTCGGTCTGATCCTTTTCGCGGCCAGCTGCGCTCCGGCACCGCCGGCCGCGACGGAGCGAGTCGGCGCGTCCTCGCCCGCCCGCTTGGCCCCGCCAACCGACCCGCGGGCCGCCGCGTTCTGGAATCATGCCACGATCTACTTCCTGCTGATTGACCGGTTCGCGAACGGGGACACGGCGAACGACCACGCTCTCGGCCGGGCCCACGACGGCGCGCTGTTGCGCAACTTCGAGGGCGGAGATCTGCGCGGTGTGCGCGACCGCATCCAGGCGGGCTACTTCGACAGCCTCGGCGTCGACGCGATCTGGCTGAGCCCGTTCGTCGAACAGATTCACGGGAGCGTCGACGAGGGAACCGGCAAGACCTACGGCTATCACGGCTACTGGACCCGCGACTGGACCGCCGTCGATCCGGCCTTCGGAACGGCGGCGGATCTGCACGCGCTGGTGGACGCCGCGCACCGGCATCACATCCGCGTGTTGATGGACGCGGTGCTCAATCACACCGGCCCCGTCACCCCGGAGGACCCGGTGTGGCCGGCGGACTGGGTGCGCACCACGCCACAGTGCACGTACCGGGGATATGCGACTACGGTCGAGTGCACGCTGGTGGCCAATCTGCCCGACATCCGCACCGAAAGCGATGCCCCCGTGGCACTGCCGTCGGCGCTGCTCGACAAGTGGCGGCGGGAGGGCCGCGCTAGGGAGGAGCAGGCCAGTCTGGACAGCTTCTTCGTGCGGACCGGCTTCCCGCGGGCGCCCAGGTATTACCTCATCAAGTGGCTCACCGACTGGGTCCGACGCTTCGGGTTCGACGGGTACCGGGTCGACACGGCGAAGCACTTCGAACCCGGGGCAAGCGATGAGCTCAAGGTCGAGGCCTCGGCCGCGTACGAGGTGTGGCGGCGGCATCACCCGCAACAGCGACTCGATGGCCGCATTCCCTTCTTCATGATGGGCGAGGTGTTCGGCTGGGCGGTGGAGGAGGGCAGGCAATTCGACTACGGCGACCGGAGCGTTGACTTCTTCAGCCACGGATACGATGCGCTGATCAACTTCGCCTTCAAGGCCGATGCGCGCTGGCCGCTCGACTCGCTGTTCGGCTACTACGCGGGTATGCTCCACGGGCCGCTCGACGGCGTGGCCGAGGTGAACTATCTGAGCTCGCACGACGACGGACAGCCCTACGACCCCGATCGTCGCGACCCCTACGGGGCCGCGATCCGCCTTCTCCTCGCGCCTGGCGCCGCCCAGATCTACTACGGAGACGAGCTCTCCCGCCCGCTGCATGTGGCGGGCGCGCAGGGCGACGCCAACCTGCGCTCGCTCATGAACTGGTCCGACCTGGCCAAGGGTGGCGAGACGGCGGCGATTCTCCGTCACTGGCGCCTGATCGGCCAGTTCCGGCACGATCACCCGTCGGTCGGCGCCGGTCTGAACCAGACCCTGCAGACACAGCCCCCGGTGTTCGGTCGGGTCCTCATCACCAAGCAGGACACCGATCGCGTCGTGATCGCCGTCGATCAACCGGTGGGAGCAAAGACGATCCCGGTGTCGAGCGTCTTCCCTGATGGCACGGCCCTGTGGGATGGATACTCCGGTGTGTCGACCACGGTCACGGAAGGAAAGGTTACCTTTTCGTCGCCGGCGACGCTGGTGCTGTTGTCAGCCGTCAGCCATGAGCCGTCAGCCGTCAGCCATAAGCCATTAGCCGTTAGCCTGGAAGGATGGCAATTGACAGAAATGGTTGTGCGAGCAGCTTTGGCACCGCTCACCGCTCACCGCTCACCGCTCACCGCTCACCGCTCACCGCTCACCGCTTACCGCTCACCGCTCACCGCTCACCGCTTACCGCTCACCGCTCACCGCTTACCGCTCACCGCTCACTTCTAACTTCTCACTTCTCACCCGTCTCCCCCACCCACACCTCCGCTCCCCGCGGCGGCAAAGTCAGTGTGCCCGAGGCCGTGGCGCTATCGCCTGCCGGAAAGACTCGCCGGAACCGGCCGTTCATTGGCACCCGCATCCGCTGTGAGGTATCGTGGGTGTTGAACGCCACGACCGCCGTCTGTGGGCCCAGCACCCGGGCATAGGCGAGGAGGCCCCCGGCATCGTCGGTCACCAGCCAGCGCACCGCCCCGTCCACCAGCAGTCGCGTGTACTGTCGGCGCATCGCAATCAGCTGCCGATAGGTGGCCAGCAACGCGGTGTCGGGTGCCACCGTGTCGCGCCGCCTGGGCCGGCCCAGCGGGTCCGCGGCTTCGTCATCGTACTTGAGGTCTCCCCAGACCATCGGCTTCCGGTCGTCGGGGTCATCCGCTCCCCACATCCCCACCTCATCTCCATTCCATATCTCCGGCGCGCCGACCCACGTGAACTGCTGGACCAGGATCTGCCGCTGGATGAGCCGGGTGCGGGCGTCGGGACGGTCCACTCGGTAGGTCGAGTCCTCCTTGGGGGTCGCGTGGTACTTGTAGCGGCCGGGGTTGTAGATCGAGGTCGCGAACCGCGGCGTGTCGTGGCTCGAGGTGAGGTTCATCATGGCCTTCTGATACTGCAGGGGTACCCCGCGGCCCAGCGAGTCGAGCGCCCTGGCGTAGGCAGTAGCGTTGAGAAAGGGCGGCGCCCCGGCAAAGAAGCTGCGGGTCGGCGCATACCAGCGGTAGTTCATCACCGCGTCGAAGACATCGCCCTGGAGCCACGGGGCCGGGTCCCACATCCGGTCCGGCCAATGATCCCACCAGACCTCGCCCACGAGATACGCATTCGGATTGATCTGCCGCACGAAGCGACGGAGGTCCCGCCAGAATCCGAGCGGCACCACGTCGGCGACATCCAACCGGAACCCGTCCACGCCGTCGCGCGGGTCGCCGTCCCCGTTGGGGTCCATCCACCGGCGCACTACCGCGAAGATATGGGCCTTCACTCCGGGCATCAGGTTGCCGTCGATCGGGCCGCGGGTCGCCCCCGGCGGTCGGCCGATCTTCTTCCATTCCGGTAACCAGGGAACGCCGGCCCACCCGGTATATGCGAACTCGTTGGTGTCAGGGGTGGCGGGGTCGTCGAACCGGTCGACCTGATACCAGTCGGCGTACGGTGATTGACGCTGGTTCCGGAGCAGGTCGCGCCAGGCCCAGAAGGTGATGCCCGTGTGGTTCCAGGAGTAGTCCAGGATCAGGCGCATGCCGCGGCGATGGACTTCCCGGATGAGCTCGAGGAACAGGCTGTCGGCCGCCGTCCAGTGCCAGGTGCGGGGGTCGCTCGGTTGCTCGGTGGCGATCAGCCGCTCGTCCCCGCGGGGGTCCGGACCGAAGTTCCGGTCGATGTGATGGTAGTTGCGCGCGTCGTACTTGTGCAGGGAAGGCGCGTCATTGAGAGGATTGAAGTACAGCGCCGTCACGCCGAGTCGCTGCAGGTAGTCGAGTTCGTCCATGACGCCCTGCAGGTCCCCGCCGTAGCGCCGATACTGCACCGCGCCATAGAAGTCCCGACCCCTGGCCCAGGGGTCGGGCCGATACCAGTCGTGGGTCCAGGGCGTCGTGGTCCAGCCCGGGGGCGCGGGCCTGGACGTCACCCCTTCGATGTCATGAGCGGTCGGGTCGTTGGATGGATCGCCGTTGCGGAAGCGCTCGACGAAGATCTGATACCAGATCGCGTCCTGCGCCCAGCGCGGGGCGGAGAGGTCGACGGTCGGGGCAGGGTTGGAGCCGGCGCCGCTGGAGCAGCCGAACAGCAGCGAGGCGGCGACCGGGACGAGCCAGCGAGAGTTCACCGGCGGGGTCCGAAGAGAAAGAGCAGGGGGTCCGCCAGGCGCGCCCGCCAGGAGGCCTCATTATGGGTGGCCCCATCGTAGGTCCGGATCACGAAATCACGGCCCTCCACCAGGCCCTGACCGAGCAGCCAGTTCCGCACGGCCGCGTAGGTTGGCGCGTAGCTGGAGTCGAGGCCGAGCGTCCCGTGATCGAACCAGTAGCGGGTGCCGGGCGGGACCTTGGCGCCGGCCGCGATATCCCGCACGATGTACGGCACGGTGTCAGGGGTGGCCGTGGTCGGACCAATCCCCAGGAGCTGCGCGGCCACCGCCTCGGAGAGGGGAAAGTGGGTCGACATGCAGCCGCACGCGCCGAACACGTCGGGGTGGTGGCTCACGAGATAGTAGGAGAGCAACCCGCCCATCGAGGAGCCCATCACCGCCGTGTTCGCGGCGCCGGTCAGGGTCCGGAACTCGCGGTTCACCCTGGGCATCAGCTCCTCGATCAGGAACCGGGCATACTTGGGCGCGTCGTGCCAGGGAGAATACTCCGCTCCTCGCGCGGACGTGCTCCACGCTCCCACGACGATGATCGGCGGAATGAGCCCCTGGCGCACCAGCCGGACCACCGCTTCGTCCACGCCCCAGTCGACGCCGGTGAAGGCGATTCGCGGGTCGAACAGATTCTGGCCGTCAGACATGTAGAGCACCGGATAGCGCGCCGTCCCCGTCGAGTCGTAGCCGGGTGGCAGCCAGACTTCGACGTTGCGTGTTGGGCCGAGGAACCTGGAAGGGACGTCGGTCCAGTAGACCAGGCGCCCCAGCACCCCGGACCCCCGCCAATCGGCCATATAGGCCCGCACCCCCGGCTTGAACCCCGGGATGACATGCGCCACCGTCGTGTCGCGGTCGAGCACCAGCCGATAGTTAGGCGGCGTGGCTCCGGAGGCCAGGACCGCCTCCCGGTCCCACGATCCGAGCGTGAACTTGTACTCCAGCGACGTCCCCGCGGGCGCGGCGATCGTCGTCGAGCGCTCGACCCCATCGCCGGTCAGAAGTCGGCCATCGGGGTGCCACGGGCCTAGTTCGGGCAGGCTCCCCGTCAGGTAGACCGGCCCCGTGCCGGGAGGCACCTGAACCCGGATCGTGGCGGTGCAGCAGTCCCGAGCCTGGCCGGTCCGGGCCCCGGCGGACGCGGTAAGGGCCAGGCCAAGAAGCGCGCGGCGCGCGAGGCGGTTCACGTGATCTCGTGGGTTGGGACGCGGGCCTGAATGGTGGACGAGGTCTAAGGTGCCCGTCGCAGGAAAGGAGGGCAAGGGAGTTCCAACGGCTGATAGTATTGTTGGAGCGGCCTCCGGCCGGTTTCCCGCCGCCGCTGGATGCTGCCCCCTGAACGCCGGAATCAGCCGAGACGGCCTCGTGACCGCTATCCGCCCCGCCAGCGACCCAGCCGACATCGAGAAGGCCCGGATGCTCTTCACGGAGTATGCGGGAACCCTGGAGTTCGATCTGGGATTCCAGGGATTCGAGGACGAGCTCCGGGGTCTCCCGGGCCCGTATGCGGCGCCACGAGGCATCATCCTGCTCGGGGAGCGAGACGGCTCCCCCATCGGCTGTGTCGCCGTGCGTCCCCTATCGGCCGATGTCGCCGAATTGAAGCGCCTCTTCGTGAGACCCGAAGCCAGAGGCCTCGGGCTCGGCCGCCAGCTGACGCTGGCCGCCATTCAGCATGCTCGCGACGCCGGCTACCGGGCCATCCGTCTGGACACTGTCCCCACCATGGCGCCGGCTCGCGCCTTGTACGCCGCCCTCGGCTTCCGCACCATCCCGCCCTATCGTCACAACCCGGTTCCCGGCGCCGAATACCTCGAATTATCTCTTCCGTCAACTCCTCACGATCGCTAGTTGTCATACTCCTCGGGGCCGCTGAGGATGACCCGGGTAGCACTGCCGGCTTCGCGGCCGTCGCGGTATCGTCCGAGATCGCTGATCCCGATGCATCGGCTCAACGCCGCCTACGAGCGGATGCTCAAGAGCGACGTGAAGTATCGATTCGTCACCGACCTTGCCTCTCTGAAAGGATAGGTGAACATGCTCCCCAAACGGCGCCTCGGCACGCAGGGCCTTACCGTCACGGCCCTTGGCTTGGGCTGCATGGGGATGAGCCAGTCGTACGGGAGCCCCGACGATGCGGAGTCGCTGGCGACTGTCGCCCGGGCACTCGAGCTGGGGCTCGACTTCTTCGATACCGCGGAGGTCTACGGGCCATTCACCAACGAGGAGCTGCTGGGCCGCGCCCTCAAGGGCAAATGGGACGAGGTAGTGATAGCCACCAAGTTCGGGTGGAAGATCGAGAACGGGCAGATGGCGGGTGTCACCAGCAGGCCCGCCGACATCCGGAAGGCGGTGGAGGGCTCACTCCGGAGGCTCGGCACCGATCATATCGATCTCCTCTACCAGCATCGAGTGGATCCCACCGTACCGATCGAGGACGTTGCGGGCGCGGTGGCGGAGCTCGTCAGGGAAGGGAAGGCGCGCTACTTCGGGCTGTCCGAAGCCGGCGTCGGCACCATCCGGCGGGCACACGCGGTCTTCCCGGTGTCGGCGCTTCAGAGCGAGTACTCTCTCTGGGAGCGGAACCTCGAGGCCGAGATCATCCCGGTCCTGCGCGAGCTGGGGATCGGACTGGTGCCGTTCAGTCCACTCGGCCGCGGCTTTCTTACCGGAGAGGTGAAGCGGGCGGAGGAGTATCCCGCGGGCGACTATCGCCGGAACGACCCGCGCTTCCAGGGCGCCAACTTCGACGCCAACGTCCGCGCGGCCGAGGCAGTGCGAAGCGTGGCTCGGCGCCATGGAGCAACACCGAGCCAGGTGGCGCTCGCCTGGCTGCTCGCCAAGGGACCTGATGTCGTGCCGATCCCGGGCACCAAGCGGCGCAGCTACCTCGAGGAGAACCTGGCTGCGGCAGAATTGGCGCTGGGACGGAACGATATGACCGAGCTGGACGACGCTCTTGCCGCGGGCAAGGTGGCCGGCCCGCGCTATTCGCCGGCCATGGCGCGGTACGTGGATCGGTAGACCTGAACTCTCGGGCCTTGACGGAGCCGCGGCGGGCCGCCCCGGTCAGCACTGACGGAGCTTACTCGGCCCCGTGGCGGCCCCGGATCTTGGTCATGATCCGGCTCACGATGCTCGAACGGGACCGATGCCCACCCCCGGTGCCGGAACCGAGATCTTCAATCAGCCGAACGAAGCCCTCCAGCGACGGCGCCTCTTCCCCCGCGGCGATTGGCTCGAGTCTCGCGCGGCGCATGGCCCAAACCTCTGGGGACGCCCAGGGAATCCGGGAGTACAGGTCGATGGCCACCGTCGCGAGCGAGCGAACGGCGTCGCTCCCGCCTGGTAGGCCGTGCGACTCGCCTGGGGGCGTGGTCAGAACGATCCGGCCCCCGACGACGTAGAGGTCGTCGAGGCGCACCTCGCTCCGAGTGGGACCGTGCCGATGCGCTTGGGCGAGCGCCCGAGCCGTCTCGCGAACGACGCTGGTCACTTCCTCGATGCTGGGGGGCGACAACTGACCGAGGCGGTCAACCAGTCGCTCGGGTTGCCGGAAGGGACTGAGGCTGCACACCGCTCCCTGGCCGGTTTCCGGCGATGGGTCGAGGACCACCGTACCGAGCACCTCCTCCGTATCCGCTACCCCCCGCAGGAATTCCTCGGACCCGATGTCGTAGGCCAGGTCGGAATCAACCAGTCGGATCAGGACTGGTTGATCCACTCTGGAATCAAGGCCCATATAAACCGGCCCGAGCGCCGACCAGCCGAGCAGGCGGTCCGCCACGAGATGCCGAACGCCCGAGGCGCGGAGCCGTCGAGTGAGGGTCAGGGCTTCATCTACCGCTTTATGTTCGATCACCGTAGGCCTCGAAGACCATTCCTGGGAGCGATTCGAAGCTGCATGATTCCTCGGTAGAGTTCCCTCAGGATAGCGCCGCTCCACCTCAGAGAAGTGTCAAGAGGGATCAGTTGAGCGCGATCCCGGACTCGCATGCCCTCGAGGCTGCCGGATTGCCGCTGGTACGAATGGGATCCGTCGGCCGCTGCTAGCTCGGGTCGATCCGCTTCCAGCAATAACACCATCTACGCCTTCCTCTGGCTGGCGTTCTGACGCACCAGTCGTGACCATCATCCGCGATAGGGGAACTGGTCGCATAACCCCCGGTTCCCCATCGCCCCAGAGGTCGATCACGACCCATCAGGTGCGTGCCGACACCGCCCTGAACCGAAGCAGGGCGAGCCCGAAGAACAGGGCGCCGATCCCCGTCACCATGAGATACTGCGGCCAGACTACATCGAAGCCGGCGCCGCGGTAGAGGATCGCCTGCGCGAAGGCCACGAAGTGGGTCGATGGCGACAGTTCCATGACGGTCCGCAGCGCCGGGGGCATGCTTTCCAGTGGGGTGTTGCTCCCGGAGAGCATGTTCATCGGCATTGCGACCAGCATGTACAGGAGACCGAGCTGCGGCATGGTGCGCGCCACGGTGGCGAGGAAGATGCCGATCGCCGTCGCAAAGAAGAGGTAGAGGGCAACCCCGGCCATGAACAGGGGCACCGAGCCCGCGACCGGAATCGCGAGCAGGATACGCACGATGACGGCGAGCGAGATGCCGACCGCAGCCGTAATCACCAGGCCGTTGGCCCAGACCTTGGCCAGCGCGATCTCGAACGGAGTCACCGGCATCACCAGGAGATGATCCATCGTGCCGTGCTCGCGTTCGCGCACCACCGCCGCCCCGGCCAGGATGATCGCCAGCATGGTCACGTTGTTGATGATCCCCATGATGCTGGTGAACCACGCGGTGGTGGCGTTGGGATTGTATGCCAGGCGCAAGGCCAGCGTGACGGGCGAGCGAGGCGTGCCCTGGGACCGGGAGAGGAACGCCCCCTCGGTCCGTGTCACGAAATTCCCGGCCTCGCTGGTGAAGATCTGCTGCAGGTAGCCCGCGCCCAATCCGGCCTGGACCATGGCCGTCGCGTCGATGTTCACCTGCAGGGCTGGCTGCCGTCCGGCCAGCACATCCCGCTGGAAGTGGGGCGGGATGTCCACGATGAACGTATAGCGGCCCAGGTCGAGCAGCTGCATGGTCTGGCTCGGTGGCACCGGCTGCGGCGGCTTGAAATACGGCGGCAGGAGGGCATGGATCATTCGGCGGGACAGCGCCGACTGGTCCTCGTCCACGTAGCCCACGGCCGCATTGTGGAGTTCCTGCGAGCTGCTCTGCGCCTGGGTATAGACGGCAAAGGTGAACGCCCAGAGCACCAGGAAGACGAAGACCGGGTCGCGGAAGAAGCTCCGAAGCTCCTTCGTGCCGAGCCAGAAGACCGTCGAGAGGGTCCGCATCTTACCGCTCCTGCTTCCGCAGGAGCAACCAGCTGAGGAGCGTGAAGGTCGGGATGAACACCGAAAGCGCGGCCACCTGGCCGCGGAGGTCGGCGAAGCCGAGCCCCTTCGTGAAGGTGCCGACGCTGACCAGGCGATAGTAGGTCATCGGGAAGCCTCGCCCCATCAGGTACGGTGTCCCCGTGAGCGACGACGTGGGCGTCAGCATCCCCGCGAACTGAGTGGCCGGCAGGACCGTGAGCAGCATCGCCGCGAAGAGCGCGGCCACCTGTGAGCGCGTGAACGAGGAGATCACCATCCCGTAGCCCGTCGTCGCCGTGACGTACAGGACCGTGGCCAGGAGCAGCGTGGGGAGGCTGCCCTTGATGGGGACGTGGAACACGCTCAGGGCCAGCCCCAGCATCAGAAAGAAGTTCACGAGCGAGATGCCGATGAACGGGAGCTGCTTGCCGATCAGGAACTCCAGGCGGGTCACGGGCGTCACGTACAGATTCGTGATGGAGCCGAGCTCCTTCTCGCGAACCACGGCCAGGGCCATCAGGATGGCCGGGATGAGTGCCAGCAGCATTGCCATCGAGCTCGGGACCATGGCGTAGATGCTGTCGAAGGTCTGGTTGTAGCAGAAACGAGTCTCGAGAGTTATCGGCACGGCGGCGGCCGGCACTCCGTTCTGTTGGGCAAAGTCCGACAGGTACTGGGCGTGGGCCGCCTGGAGGTAGCCGCTGATGGTCTGGGCCCGGAATGGCATGGCCCCGTCGATGAGCACGCCAACCTCGGTCGGGACCCCCTTGCGGAGGTCACGACCGAACCCTGCGGGGATCTCCACCGCGGCGCTGATCTCTCCACGCGTCATGCGCCGCTCCAGCTCCGCCTCGCTCGCCAGGGGCGTGTGCTCCGTGAAATAGGGAGAGCCCCTCAGCTCCTCCAGGTAGGTATCACTCTCCACCGAGTGGTCATAATCCAGCGTCGCAAACGAGAGGTTGTTGACATCGGTCGAGATCCCGGCGCCGAGGATAGTCATCAGGAAGGCGGTTCCGAACAGGGCGAAGCCCATCCGGATCGGATCCCGCACCAGTTCGAGCGTCTCCCGGATGGCGTAGGCCCACAGTCGGCGGGGGCTGAACCACGCCGCATTGGCCCCGGACGTCGCGGCGGAAACGATCGGTGCGGTAGCTGCCCCTTCCGGGAGTGTGGCAGGCTTCGATCCGCCGGCCTCGACCAGAAATGAGATGAAGGCGTCCTCTAGGGTGGCGGCCTGCCGGCTCGCCTTGAGAGCCGTAGGCGTGTCCGTCGCGAGAACTCTGCCCTCTGCCATGAGCGAGACCCGGTCACACCGCTCGGCTTCATTCATGAAGTGGGTCGAGACGAAGATCGTGACTCCTCGGCTCCGGGAAAGCTTGATCAGGAGCCGCCAGAACTCGTCACGCGCCAGGGGATCGACCCCCGAAGTGGGCTCGTCCAGCACTAGGAGCTCCGGCTGGTGCACAACCGCCACCGCGAGTGATAGCCGCTGTCGGATGCCCAGCGGCAGGTCGCCGCTCCGCTGGCTCAGGTAGTCCCCGAGCCCGAACTCCGTTACCAGCTCCGCAATGCGCGCCCGCGCCTGGGCCCGCGGCAGATGGAACAGACGGGCATGCAGCGACAGGTTCTGCGCGACCGTGAGCTCGGTGTACAGCGAGAAGGACTGCGACATGTAGCCCACGCGCCGGCGGGCTTCCATCCCGCCGGCTTCGGCCGGATGGCCGAACAGCAAGGCTCGGCCCTCGCTCGGGGCCAGCAGCCCCGTGAGCATTCGCATGGTCGTGGTCTTACCGGAGCCGTTGGCGCCCACGAAGCCGAAGATCTCGCCGCGGTGGATCCTGAAGCTCACCTGGTCCACCGCGGTGAAATCTCCGAATCGCCGCGTGAGACCCTGAGCCTCGACCGCTGGCGCCCCGTCGGAGGCGGTGCGGGGAGGAATCACCGGCGGCGCGTGGCCCGCGCGTCGGTACTCGGGCAGTAGGCCGATGAACGCTTCCTCGAAGGATTCGGCTCCCGCCTGGCGCTTGAGATCGGCCGGTGTCCCGCTGGCCAGGATGCGCCCGCCGTCCAAGGCGGTGAGCCAGTCGAATCGCGCCGCCTCCTCCATATAGGCGGTCGCGACAAGCACGCTCATCGGTCCGTCGAGATGCCGGGCTCGCATGTCCGCGATCAGGTCCCAGAACTGGTGCCGGGAGAGCGGGTCGACCCCAGTGGTCGGTTCATCGAGGATCAGGAGGTCGGGGTCGTGGATCAGCGAGCAGCAGAGCCCCAGCTTCTGCCGCATCCCGCCCGAGAGCTTCTTGGCCGGCCGGTCCGCGAACGGCGTGAGTCCGGTGCGCTCCAGAAGCTCGGCGATGCGCCGACGGCGCTCCGCTCGGCCGTGGCCGAACAGGCGGCCGAAGAACTCGATGTTCTCCTCGACACTGAGGTCCTGGTAGAGATTGCGGCCCAGCCCCTGGGGGAGGTACGCGATGCGTGGGCATACTGCCCGTCGATGACGGGCGCTCGCCATGTCGCCACCCAAGACCTCGATACGACCGGTCTGCCGGCGCTTGGCCCCCGCCACGAGCCCGAGCAAAGTGGACTTCCCCACACCGTCCGGGCCGATCACCCCGACCATGCAGCCTGCGGGGATCTCGAGCGTCACGGCGTCGAGCGCCAGGATGTCGCGATACCAGTGGGAGACGTCGAGCAGTCGCGCTGACGCCGCCGCCGACGGGGTCATAACGCCGGCGGAGAGCGCCGAGTGGGTTGCAGGAAGGCGGGCCAGGCGGCGGTAGAGTCCACGCGGATGTAGCTCATCCCCGGCAGGCCAGTGCGGACCGCTCCCTCATGACCCTGCAGTACCTCGGGCGCGATCCGCACCTTCACACGGAACATCAGCTTGTCCCGCTCGGACTTGGTCTCGACCGCCTTGGGGGTGAACTGGGCCTCACTGGCCAGGAACGATACGAACGCGGGGATCGGACGCCCCGGATAGGCATCGAGGAGGATGCGGGCCTCGTCCCCGATCTGAATCTGGCCGGCCTGCGCCGTCGGGAGGTAGATGTCCATGTAGACCGAGGTTGCGTCCAGCATCGTGAAGACCTTGCCACCGGCCGCCAGGACCTCACCCACATTGGCAATCCGATACTGAATGCGGCCCCCCCGCGGGGCCCGCAACGAGTCGTCGGCGATGTTGACCTGGTACAGCTGCACCACGTGCCGAGCGGCGTCCAGCGCGTGCTGCGCCTCGCCACTCCTCGCGGTGGCCGCGGCCAGGGCCGCCACCGCGCCGTCGTACGTCTGCTGCCGCTGGTCCAGATCCTCCTCCGAGACGAAATCCTTCGCTCGAAGCTGCCGGTACCGCTCCAACTCGGCGGTCGCCAGGTTCACCAGCGTGCCCTGCTGGGCCACGCTGGCTTGGGCCTCGTCGACCGCCCGCCGCGCCTCCCGGACCTGGGCCTCCGCGGTCTGGCGCTGCGCCTCCAGGTCCCGCGTGTCCATCCGGGCGACCGCCTGGCCGGCGCGGACCACGTCACCTTCGTTCACGTACAGCTCGGCTATCCGCGCCGCAAACTTCGTCGCGAGGTCGATCTCATCCGCTTCCAGTCGCCCATTTCCCGAGACGATGCCTGCAGGTAGCTGGAACTGTCTTTCCTGCCAGAAGCGGATCCCCGCGCGCGCGCCGAAGTACGCGAACACCGCCACGACCAGCCACGGGAGCGCGCGCTGCCCCGCGCTCCTGGGTGGTTTGCGCACTGCCGGCGAAGGGGGTGGCGCGGCCTGCGGCGCGGACGGCTCGCTGCGCGTCGCAGGTGGCACCTCCACGCCACGCAGGAAGAAGATCGAGGCCGTCGGTTCCGTGCTCAAAGCCAACCATCCTCCCGGGTGCGCCAAGGATGCTCAGGGTGGTATGAAAGATCCCTGAAACACCCGGGAAGAGTCGCTCTGTACGGACTGGCCGGAATGGCGGCAGCAGGCGGCCGCGAGTCACACGCCCCTGGAGGACGCTCCTCCAGCGGCAGTGCGTAGGGTAGGGAAAACGGGCCGATGTGTAGTCAGCTCGCGTCACGACCGACCTGACGCGCGCACAGGACGCCGTTCAGCTCCCCGACTCGCTCTTGGATCGCATGTACGCCATCCCGCGCGCCGTCGCCACGCGCCACGCCCGCTCGACCTCCGGCGTGAACTGGGTGTCGAACTGCTGCGCGGTGCGGATAAGGCTGTCGAGGAAGAGCTGGTACCAGGCGGGGTCGACTTCGAGGGCGCCGCGACCGTGGCGCTCGGCGACCCGGGTGAGGATGTTCGGCTCGGAGTCGGTTTCCTGGTTGAGCGAGAAGAGCAATCCGATCCCGTGTTGCAGCAGCCGATGCTGGCGCGGGAAATCGGTCTTGGCGAACATCGGCTTCGCGGCCGGACAGGCGCTGAAGAAGTTGGCGTAGAAGGCGTCGAAATACCCGGGCCGGTCGCGGCAACGGTCAAAGCTGTCGCGCGCCATTTTTACCGCGTCCGCAATCGGCGGGCTCGTCTCCATGAGTTCAGGCTCTCAGGACAAGGGTCGGGACGGTGGTCGCGTGGGTTCGATGACTCCGCCTCCCAAGATGCGCCGGCGGTCGACCGCGCGCGAGAGGGATGTCGGTCCGCCAGGACCCGCCGGAGCCCCTCGCCTAGGCGATGGTCCAGGTGGTGCCGGCCGCGAGCAGCTCCTCCAGGCTGCCGGGGCCGCTCCGGTCCCGTGCCTTGCGTGACAGCCCCTCGCTCAACTCATCGTAGGTGGGCGCCTCGACCGAACGGAATACGCCCAACGGGACCGGGAAGTCGGGCGGAGCGAGCTGGGCGATCAGGAAGGCTGCCCCGCCGCCATGCGCCCGGGCATCGTGCACCGCGCAGTCCGACTCCGCGTACCCGTCCTCGCCTAGCTGAACGACCTCCGGTTCGCCGCCACGGAATCGGATGCCTCGATCGCGCACCTTGCCGAACAGCAGCGGTCGGCCGTGCTCCAGCAGCACCCGGTGGTCCTCCCGCGTCTCCGGGTCGGTCAGGAAGTCGAAGGTCCCGTCGTTGAAGGTGACGCAGTTCTGGTAAATCTCCACGAACGCCGTGCCGCGGTGCGCCGCGGCCTGTCTCAGGACCCCCGCCAGGTGCTCTTGGTCCACGTCCACCGAGCGGGCCACGAAGGTGGCCCCCGCCGCCAGCGCCAGCGCTGCCGGATCGAACGGGCGATCGATCGAGCCGAGCGGCGTGGTCTTGGTCTTCATCCCGAACTGCGAGGTGGGCGAATACTGCCCCTTGGTCAGCCCGTAGATCTGGTTATTGAGCAGGAGCAGCTTGATGTCGACGTTGCGGCGCATCAGATGGATGAAGTGATTCCCGCCGATCGCAAGCGCGTCCCCATCACCGGTGATGACCCACACCGACAGCTCGGGCCGGGCCAGCTTGAGCCCCGTCGCGATCGCGGGCGCCCGGCCGTGGATGCTGTGCATCCCATAGGTCTGCATGTAGTACGGGAAGCGGCTGGAACAGCCAATGCCCGAGATGATCGCGAAGTTCTCCCGCGGAATCCCCAGCGTTGGGAGCAGCTTCTGGACCTGGCTCAGGATCGCGTAGTCACCGCAGCCAGGGCACCATCGCACCTCCTGCTCCGTCTCGAAGTCCTTGCGCGTCAGCGGACGGGGATTCTCGGCGAAGTGGCTCATGGCACGAGCTCCTGAATGCGACGGTACACCTCCGCCACCTTGAACGGGCGCCCCTGCACCTTGTTGAGGGGAATGGCGTCCACTAGGTAACGGTCGCGCAGCAGACGCACCAGCTGGCCGAGATTGAGCTCGGGGACCAGCACCTTGCCGAAGCGGCGCAGGATGCCTTCCAGGTCCCGAGGGAGCGGATTGAGGTACCTGAGGTGCACGTGGCCGACCTGGGCCCCGGCGGCGTGGGACTGGGTCACCGCCTGTTCGATCGCTCCGTGGGTGCTGCCCCAGCCCACCACCAGCAGGTCGCCTTCGCTGGCGCCGTGCACCTCGAGCGGCGGCAGGTCCCGCGCGATGCCGGCGATCTTGGCGGCACGAGCTTCCACCATCCGCTGATGGTTCAGCGGATCTCCGGACAGGTCCCCCGTCAGGGCATCCTTCTCCAGCCCGCCGATCCGATGCTCCATGCCCGGCGTTCCCGGACGCACCCACGCCCGGGCCAGATGCTCATCCCGTTCGTAGACATGATAGCCTTCCGGATCGGTGCGGAAGTGAACCTCGAGCGGGGGCAGCGCGCCGATGTCGGGGATCCGCCACGGCTCCGCGCTGTTCGCGATGCCCCCATCGCTCAGGAGGATGACCGGGGTCATGTAGGTGACGGCGATGCGGAACGCCTCGACCGCGCAGTCGAAGCAGTCCGCCGGCGAGCGGGCCGCGATCACCGCCGCTGGTGCCTCCCCGTGGCGGCCGAACATGGCCTGCAGCAGGTCCGCCTGCTCGATCTTGGTCGGCATCCCCGTCGAGGGGCCGGCTCGCTGCACGTTGACGATCACCACCGGCAGCTCCGTCATCACCGCCAGGCCGATCGCCTCGGTCTTGAGGGCCATCCCCGGACCCGAGGTGGCGGTGAGACCGAGCGCTCCCCCGAACGCAGCGCCCACCGCGGAGCAGATGCCGGCAATCTCGTCCTCGGCCTGGAAGGTGACGATGTTGAAGTGGCGCATGGCCGCGAGGGCCTGCAGGATGTCCGATGCCGGCGTGATCGGATAGGACCCCAGAAAGAGACGCACGCCCGAGAGCTCCGATGCCGCCGCGAAGCCCAGCGCCAGGGCCTGGTTGCCCGTCACGCTGCGATAGCGCCCCGGCCGGATCGGGGCCGGCCGCACCTCGAAGGTCGCCGTGAACAGCTCGCTGGTTTCGCCATAGGCGTGCCCGGCCCGGAGCGCCGCCACGTTGGCCTGCGCCAGAGCGGGCTCCTCCCGGAACCGCCGCTCGATATCCGCGATCTCGGTCTCGACCGGCCGATGATACAGCCACAGCAGGAGACCCAGTGCGAAGTAGTTCTTGCATCGCCCGCTCTCCTTCTTGGAGAGCCCCGCCCCCGCCACCGCGCGGCTGGTCAGCCCGCCGATGTCGATGGCGAAGAGACGGTACGATCCCAAAGTGCCGTCGGTAAGCGGGTTGTCCGCGTAGCCGGCCCGCTCCAGGTTGGCGCGGGTGAACCCGCTCGAGTTGGCGATGATCATCCCGCCCGGCTTGAGGTCGGCCAGATTTACCTTGAGCGCCGCTGGATTCATCACCACCAGCACGTCCGGCGCGTCGCCGGAGGTGAACACGTCCCGCGACGAGTACTGGATCTGGTACCCAGACACGCCGAACAGTGTCCCCACGGGCGCCCGGATCTCGGAGGGAAAGTCCGGCCGGGTGATGAAAGCGTTGCCGGCGCTGGCCACGGCCTTGGAGAATTCGTCGCCGACCAGCTGCATGCCGTCGCCGGAGTCGCCGGCCAGGCGGATCACGACGCTCTCGAGTTCCTGAACGGGGTGACGGGGGTCGGGGGCTGGCTCGGTCGTGATGGGCGCGTGCTCCATGGACTCCTCCGATGGCCCGACCTCCCGCATGCCGCGGTGAGGGCGGTCGGCATACCATGGACCCACCCCGATGAAGCCCTGATGAAAGGAGTAGGAGAGCGGCGCTCAGCTTGCCGCGGCTCTAAGGAAGCGGTTCACCGCCTCGGGGCCGCTCTGTTCTCCCTCGTGCTTGAAGTAGACAAAGGCCTCCTCCCAGGGCTGAGCCCGGAGGATTCCCGCCCACTCCTCCAGCTCCCGCTGCTCATAGCCCGTGCGATGGAGCCGGGCGTAGCCCCACGTGGCAGTCGCCACCATGGGGGTCCGGAAGTCGTCTTGTTCCGCGACGCAGAGGGCGCAGTCGTGGCGGCGCAGCGCCTCGTACACCTGGTCGTCGAACCAGGTGGCATGCCGGAATTCGAAGGTGGCCCGCCAGCGGCGGGGCAGGAGTGCCAGGAAGGCCTCGAGGCGGGGCAGATCCCGCTTCATCGTTGGCGGAAGCTGGAATAGCGATGGGCCGCGCCGCTCCCCGAGCGCCGAGCAGACCTTGAGGAAGTACTCGAGATCATCCTTGCTGTCAGCCAGGCGTTTGTGATGCGTGATGCGTTGGGATGCCTTGATCGCAAACCGGAACTCCCCCGGCACCCGCTCCGCCCACTCCACCAGGACCTTTTCCCTGGGCATGCGATAGAAGGTGTTATTCACTTCCACCGTCGGAAACCGCGTGCCGTAGTAGGCCAGCATCTCCGCGTCGGGGAGGTCCCTGGGATAGAAGCTCCCCTTCCACTCCTTGAAGGACCAACCGCTCGTGCCGGCGAGGATCTTCATCCGGTCCTCCAAGGGCCGAAGAGGGGAGGGCGCCGGTGCCGCGCCCGATCAGTGCCCATGCGCCATGCCCGCTTCCGCGGGGTCCACGCCGTAGTGGCCCATGGCGTGGGACCGGCCAAGGCTCACTCGAACCGCGATCACCCCCGACCACAGCGTCGTTCCACCGTACAGTGCCCGCACGTTCACCGCCGGCGTGGCGACCGAGGCAACCTGCGCCACCGCCAACTCCACCACGGGCGCAAGGCGCAGGGCTCCGGCCAGGAACGTGAAGCTGTAGCCCGCCGTGTGGACCGTCCACCGGGTAGCGCCGACCGGAGCGTTGAGCGTGTCTAGCGCGCTGTGAAACAGATCCGCGGTCCGCGGTCCCTCCGGGCGGTCGGTGCGTTCCAGCCGGTAATAGGCCAGGTGCCCGCGCGACTGCCATTCCCCCTGCGCCTCGGCCGTCCAGAACGCGGAGCCCTCCCAAGCCCTGCCAAGCGTGACCCGAGCCCCGAAATGTCCGCTCGGCGTGGGGCGGGCCACCTGACCCGACAGGTTCCACACCTGCTCGTCTCCGGGCCCGGCGCCGGCGTGATGCTCGGGAGAGCGTATGGTGGCGACCGACCCGCGAAGCTCGAGCCCGCCCAGCGGGCGCCAGATCACCCGTACCGCGTGGGAGTGCCCGAATCCGGCACGCGGGGGTGGCTCGGGAATGAATCCGCCGCCATGCTGGTGCCCGGCGGTGTCGGTCGTCGTGGACTGGGCCACGGTGCCTTCCGTGCCGTCAAAGAGGGAGCCCTCGATCCCGACCCGGCCCAGGCGGAGCCCCAGCGTGATCAGCGCCCGCTCCTCGATCTCCACCCAGTGCTCGTTGACCGGGCCGTGTACCGTCGGGCCGTCCATCCAGGGGTCGCTGCCGAACGGCACATAGCCCTTCCCGCCCGCCAGCCACAGCTGCCCGCGCCCCCGGTCCAGGTCGCCCACCAGGGAGGCCACGGCCTCATGCAGATAAGCGTGAGGGTGCTCGCGATCATACAGGCCCTGGCCCCACGCGCCGAGTGTGAGCACGCCATCGGGAATGGTCTGCCGGTCCGCGCTCACGGCCGCGGAGAAGCGCAGGTGGCCGTGGAGCTGGGATCCGTGAAGCCCGAGCATCGATTGCTCGAGCTTGAGCTCGTTGGTCGTTCCGCCGCCCGGGACGCCGTCCACCCGCGTCCCGGTGGCGAGTCCGCTCACGCTGATCGCCACGTGGTCCACCGGCATCTGCGCCCGCGCGGGTGGCACGAGGGGCCTGACGAGCGTTCCGATGACCCAGCCGGCGGAGGCGGCTCGCCGAAGGGTCTGCCGCCAGCCTGAATCGTTCCCCATGCCTGGCTCCCCGTCTCTGCCCGCGACGCCGCCCGGGAAGGAAAGACCCACCCGTGTGCGGCCGCGAGCCTCCTCGGACGTCGTTAGGTTATTCCTGACAATTCGATCCCGAGGTTGCGATGGCTTCCCTCAGGCCTTGGCTTCTCCTGCCATGTTCGGTGCTGCTCGCGCATTGCCGGGCGGATTTTACCAGCCCGCCCGTCACAGGCACCCTGGTGCTCAGTTACCTGCCCGGTGATTCTGGTCTCGTTCCCAGTAATTTCACCGGCGCTCAATACCTCGCGCGCGTCAGAGTGACGACCCCCAAGGGTATCCCCGTTCAGGGGGTGGCCGTGTCCTGGGATGGTCAGGCCTTCCCGAGCCCGGTAGAACCGCTGGACAGCGTCACCGACGATTCGGGGTACTCAGCCACGCTGTGGACTTTCAGGTCCAATCCAGGCATTCAGTACATCTACGCCTACCTGCCCGGTGCCAGCGGCAATCCCCGCGCCTTCCGGGTCCAGGTCTACCAACGACCGCCCGAGCCTCCCCCAACCGGCAACTGACATTCCTGGCCGAGCCCTGAGCCCGGGCGCCCCGGTTCGGTTGCCCGCCACCGCCGGGTCCCGCAGATTGCTTCCGGCGGGAGGGATGGCGCCAGGGCGCTCGACAAGGGAGGCGGAGATGCGGCACCTGCGAACGATCGTCGGGGTACTCGCGCTCGGGCTGGGCACCGCGTGCGGGCCCAGCATCCACGTGGACGTCCTCGCCAGCCCGGAGGCGAACTTCTCGGGCCTGCACACCTTCCGGATTCTCCAGGTGCCCCAGCGCCGCCGCGGCAATCCAAACGTTCCGAACGATCCGATGCTCGTCAACTCGATCACCTATCGCGCGCTCCGGCAGGCGCTGCGCTCGGAGTTCGAGAAGCGCGGCTATAGCGTCGCGGAAGACCACCCCGACTTCACCGTTGCCTACTATGCGGCGGCGCGGGAAAAGCTCGACGTGACCGTCTGGGACTATGGCTACCGTTGGCGGCCCGGCTGGGGGCGGGGCCGGGTGGCGAGCGTCGACACCTACACCCAGGGAACGGTGATCGTGGACGTGGTCGATCCGGCGACGCACGAGCTGCTCTGGCGGGGCCGAGGGGTGAGCGCGGTCTCGGATGATCCCGATCAGTACGCCAAGGACCTCCAGGAGGCCGCCGCCGCGATCGTGGCGCGTTTCCCGACCGCGCATTAGCGCGCCCCTCAGTCGCCGCTCGTCTCCGTGCCGATGTCCGCCTCCGCCTTCCAGCTGCCATCGGGCTCGCGGCGCCAGACCGTGAGGTAGCGCCCCTCAGCGAGCGGGCGCCGCAGAGAATCCGGCCGACCGCTCAGGGTCCAGCGTCCCCAGGTATATCCGAGGCTCCCGTCTCCTGACACGTCCGCCAGGTCCGGCGCCCAGCGGAGTGACCTCGTGCTGTCGCCGAGCAGGCTCCGCATGTGGGCTCGGATCGCCGCGTGCCCGACCACGAAGTCGCCCCGCCGGTCGATCTGGCGTCCCGAGTCGCCGAAAAAGCTCACCCAGGCTTCGACGCCCCTCGAGGCCACCGCGGAGTCGAAGGCTCGGTCCGCCGCAAGCAGCTCTCCGCGGAGCCGTACCAGGTCGGGCCGGGCTCGGCAGCCGGCCAGCGCCGGCAACGCCAGCAGGCACCAGCGGATGGATCGCATCGTCACTCTCCCGTCGTAGCAGACCCCGGTTCCCTGGGGAGCGGGGCTCGGCCCATATTCCGCCGAACCGTCAACCTCTCGAGCCCCCCCATGCCGCTCAAGCCGCTCAAGCCGGACAGCCGGGTCGCGCTGACCGATGCGATGGCCATCGACCCGCATATCCCCCACGGCGCGGAGGCGGACCAGCAGATCGCGCCCCTGCTGGGACGCCTGGTTGAACTGCAGGCGGCCCTCTACGCCGAATCGCGGCAGGCGCTGCTGGTCATTTTGCAGGGGCGGGACGCGGCCGGGAAGGACGGCGTCACCCGCAAGGTATTCGGGGCCCTCAACCCCCAGGGCTGCGTCGTGAGCAACTTCAAGACCCCGACCAGCTACGAGCTCGCCCGCGACTACCTGTGGCGGATTCACCAGGTGGTGCCGCCCAAGGGGACCATCGGCATCTTCAACCGGTCCCAGTACGAGGATGTACTGGTGGTTCGGGTGCACCAGCTGGTTCCCAAGGAGGTCTGGTCCCGCCGATTCGAGCAGATCAACCACTTCGAGCGCATTCTGGCCGAGAACGGGGTCACCATCCTCAAGTTCTTCCTGCACATCTCGCGCGACGAGCAGCAGGCCCGGCTGCTCCAGCGCCTCCGCGACCCCCTCAAGAACTGGAAATTCGAAGTCGACGACCTGGCCGAACGGGAGCGCTGGGATGACTATACCAGAGCCTACGAGGATGTTCTTGCCCGGTGCAGCGCCGAGTGGGCCCCCTGGTACCTGGTGCCCGCGGACCGGAAGCGGGCTCGCGACCTGCTGGTGGCCCAGGTGGTCGTCAACGCGCTCGAGCGAATGAATCCCCAGTTCCCCCGGGTCGATCCCGGGGTGCTGAAGATCGCGAAGGCCTGGGAGCGGGAAGTCGAGGGCCGGAAGAAGGCCGCGGAATGAACTGCTCTCGAGCTACCCGTCAGTAGTTGCCGTCCTGATCGATCAGGACGTAGGTGAGCTTGTTGCCGGCGAACACATACGGGGCCTTGTTGCCCAGATTGACCTGCAGCGCGTTCATCAGCCGCTGGTCCGAACTCGTGACTGAGATGGCGAGCTCGTACGGCGTCGTGCTGGGCGAGAGATTGTCCCAATCGAGCGTGTAGGTCGAGGTCGTGAAACTGAATCCGTTCGGCAGGTAGGGGACCATCTCCGGCGGGACGATCCCCGGGCCGACGTCGGCCGGCCAGTGATTGGGGTGATCCGCCTCGTAGTTGTAAGCGGCCAGTCGGACGGTGACGAACTCGCCCGCGACCTTGGCCGCATAGGCGGTCCGCGTGAGGTCGATGTATTTCAGAACCGCGATCGAGGCCAGGAGCCCGATGATGACCAGGACGACGATCAGCTCGATCATGGTCCAGCCGCCACGTCCTCTCATCGAGCTCTCCGCTGTTGAATGAGCCGGTAGCTGTCCCCCAGGAAGTCATGGGGGGGTGTGCTTGAGTTGTAGGTTAGCGCTACCGACCCGTTCCGCCCCGAGAGACTGAAGCTGTCGCCCGCCGCGCTGTAAACCAGTCCGTTCCCGTCCCCGCCCGCCTCGGCGATCGTGGTGGGCAGCCGGCCGCGGATGGTCCGGAATGCATCGATGTGCTCGATCTCCACGTACATGCGGACCCGCAGACTGGCATCCCTGAGGGCTGGCGTTTCCGGAGGAGGTTTCGGGAAGAGCCATGCGGGCTGCAGCACCAGCACGCTGCACAGCGCGACGACCAGGGGGCCGGCCACCACCCAGAAGGATCGTGACGGGGCCGCCTTCGGCTCGGGCTCCGGGGCGCCGGTCTTTTGCTGCTCCTTCCGCACGACGTCCTGGAACGCCTGCAGCAGGGCGCTCCGGTCGTGCTGGCCGGGAGTGGGCGATTGCGGGGGACGGGCGTCTGCCATCAGGTCGTGACTCGCTCTCCTTCCAATGCCCGGGAGACCTGGTCCGGGAAGCTCCGAATGTCGATCGGTTTCGTAATATAGCCATCAAAGCCCGCCGCAAGCGCCCGCTCCCGGTCGCCCGCCATAGCGTGCGCCGTCAGAGCCACCACCCGGAGCGCGCGGTGCGGCGATGCCCGGATCTCCTGCAGCAGATCGAAGCCGTCCTTGCCGGGGAGTTGGATGTCCATCAGCACCAGCGCCGGCTGAGCGGATTCGATGGCTTCCAGCAGTCCCTCGCCGCTGGTGAGCCCGACGACGGTGTGCTTCCGGAGCGTAAGCAAGGTCCGGAACAGCTTCATGTTGTCGGGACTGTCCTCCACGATCAGGATCGCAGCCATCTGGCCCCCACGGCTAGCATTGGACCCGGCGGAGCACCGCGCGGGCGCGTGCGCTCAGCGCGGTGGGTCGGACCGGTTTCGTCAGATAGTCCCGGGCCCCCAAATCGAGGGCGCGGCACTCGGTGTCGTCGGATCGCGCCGTCAGGACGATGACCGGAATGTGGGCGGTAGCGACCCTCGCGCCAAGCTCCTCCAGCACACCCAGCCCGTCCAGCCGCGGCATGTCCATGTCGAGCACGATCAGATCCAGCTGGCGCTGCGCGACCACGTCGAGGACGTCCAGCCCGTCCGACGCTTCGTAGACCACGAATTTGTCCCGCTCCAGCACGGCCCGCACCAGGCGCCGCATCTGCGGATCGTCATCGGCGATGAGCACCTTGAGTGGTCCGTCGCCGCTGGGGGCAGGACTGCCGGCAGCCGCTGTCTCCGGCCGCCCCGCCACAATAGCGAGCTCGGGTGTGGCGGTGGCCTGGGTCGCCCCGCGGCTGCCCTCGTTCAGTCGGTGCCCCAGCACCCGGATGAGCTCGTCGATCGTGGTGTGGCCGTGCCACATGCGGTCGAGGCCGCTCTCCCAGAGACTCCGCATCCCGAGCCGGCGCGCCGACTCCGCCAGCTGATCCGGCGTGGCTCCGCGGTCCACCAGGCGCGCGACCTCCTCGTCTACCGGCATGATCTCCACCACCGCCAGGCGGCCCCGGTAGCCTGTGCCTCCGCACTGCCGGCAGCCCTGCGCCGTGACGAGGCGCGGCTCGCCTGGCCAGTCGTGGGGCGGCCGGACCTCGACCGGAAACTCCGATGGGTCGGCCGGAACGGCGCAGTGGACACAGACCCGGCGCACCAGCCGCTGCGCCAGCACGCCTCGCAACACGGAGGCCGCCTTGAAGCTGTCCACCCCCATGTCGCGGAGCCGCACCACGGCGCTCGGCGCATCGTTGGTGTGGAGGGTCGACAGCACGAAGTGACCGGAGAGCCCCGCCTGGATCGCGGTCTGGGCCGTCTCCGGGTCACGGATCTCCCCCACCAGTACGATGTCGGGGTCCTGGCGGAGGACCGAGCGAAGCACGGTGGAGAAGGTGAGCCCCTGCGCCTCGTTGACCTGGATCTGCGAGATCCCCGAGAGCTCGTACTCCACCGGATCCTCGACCGTCACGATGTGCACCCCGCCGGTGTTGAGCTGGTTGAGCGCCGCATAGAGCGTGGTCGTCTTCCCGCTCCCCGTGGGACCCGTCACCAGCAGCATTCCCTCCCGGTGCCCGAGCAGGCGGGCCAGCACGCTGCCTTCCTGCTCGCTCAGCCCGAGGTCCCCAATGGTGGCGCGGAGCTGCGACTTGTCGAGAATCCGGATCACGACGTTCTCTCCCCGCCGGGCGATCGGAACCGTCGAGACCCGGAGGTCCACCTGCTGCCCGTCCACCCGGATCGAGGCCCGGCCGTCGTGCGGATGGAGTGGGTCCGTCACGTCGAGCCGCGCGAAGATCTTCGCCCGGCGGACCAGGGACGCCCCCGCCGACGCCGGCAGGCGCATCACTTCGCGGAGCACGCCGTCCACCCGGTATCGCACGACGGTCGCGCCGTCCTGCGGCTCGGCGTGAATGTCGCTGGCGCCCTGGCGGATCCCTTCACAGATCATCGCGTCCACCAGGCGCGCCACCGGAGCATCCAGCACCGGATCGCGACTCGAGACAGGCGTGTCCTCAACCATGGTCTCGACCTGCGCGGGTTCCAGCCTGAGGAGCAGCCGCTCAATGCTGTCCTCGGGGCGATAGAGCAGATCCAGTTTTTCCTGGACCTGCCCCGGGGCGGCCAGATGGAACTCGACCAGCCGCCCCGTCAGGAAGGCCAGCGCGCTTTCGGCGTCCAGATCCTGCGGGTTCGCCGTCGCGAACTGGATCCGACGATCGTCCGCCGACAGGGGCAGGACTCGGTACTTCCGGGCAATCGACTCGGGCACCAGCAGCGCCGCCCGCGGGTCGGCCTGGGTCAGGTCGGCGACCTTGAGTCGGAGCCGACCGGACAGGGCCGCGAGAATGGCTCCATCATCCGTCAGACCGGCGGCCACGACCGATTCCCATACCGACCCGTGGGCCCCGGGGTCGGGGAGTTGGCCCGCCGCCACCAGGCCCGCATCGGCGAGCGTCTGGGCCAGCCAGGCATCCCGAACCGACCGGGACACTGCACTGACGGTCTGCTCCATGGCGTGATCCCTGGTCTGGCCTTCCCGCTCCGGTTGAGGAGCTCTGGTTGGCGCACTAGTTTGGTCCGCTCGGCCCTTGAACCCAATTCTTTCCCAGTATCGGCGTCGGACCCCACTCCTTGATGCGCCCGCACTCTCTTGCCGTTCTTGGGCTTGGTGCCATCGGCGGCTCCGTGGCCTGGCAGGCCAGGCTGGCCGGGGTGCCCTCGGTTATCGGGTACTCCCCCGACCGCGGAGACAGCGTCCACGCCCTTCGCGCGGGCGCGCTCCACGACATCGCGGACTCGGCCGTCCGCGCCGTGAACGGAGCGGACCTGGTGGTGCTCGCGGCTCCTCCCCGCGCGATCCTCGATCTCCTCGGGCTGATCGGCCCGCACCTCTCGCCCGAGGCCTTGGTCACCGACGTTGCCAGCGTCAAGGCTCCGCTCCTCGCCAAGGCGCGGGAGTGTGGCCTGGAGGAGCGCTACGCGGGAAGCCACCCGTTCACCGGAACCCACCTCGCCGGGTGGCCCGGTGCCCGCCCCGACCGGTTCAGGGGGGCCATCGTGTATGTGACCTCCACGGGGGCGCGAGGGCAGCGGGCCGCGCGGGAGGTGGCCAACTTCTGGGAGGTGGTGATGGGCGCCCATCCGGTATTGATCGATGCGGCCGTCCACGATGCCCAGCTTGCGTGGACCAGCCATCTGCCGCAGGCGGTGGCCAGCGCCTTGTCCCACCTCGTCGGGCGGGAGCCCGAGATTCGCGGCGCCGCCTTCGGCTCCGGCATGCGCGACACCACACGGCTCGCGGCCAGCCCCTCCAACGTCTGGGCCGACGTCTTCCTGATGAATCAGCGGCCCGTCGTCCAGGCCCTGGGGCGGTTGGAAGAAGCAGTCGCCGAGCTCCGCCGTCTGATCGAGCGGGGCGACCGCGCCTCCCTCCAGAGTTATCTGGAGGAGGCCGCCGCTTTTCGCCATCGGCTCGAGGGAGACGACCGGTCCCAGGAGTCCTCTGAGAGCCCCGGCCCGGGCTGACATGACCCGAGCCCGGCTCCCGTCACCTGGTCTGGACCAGCCCCCAGTCGGGGCGTTGCCACTCGCCGCTCAGCCACGCCTCGCTCTGCGGGTGAGGCGCTGATGTTCGTCGCTGGCACCGTCACCGTTCCGGGCGACAAGAGTCTTTCGCATCGCGCGCTGCTGTTCGCGGCCATGGCCTCCGGCACCAGCCGGATCGAACGCATCTTGACCTCTCTCGACGTCCGTTCCTCGGCCCGGGTTCTCCGCCAGCTCGGAGTGGAGGTCTCGGCGCTCGCGGCCGGCCGGGTGGTGACGGTGCAGTCGCGAGGCGGGTTCCGGCGTCCGCGCGGCGTGCTCAACTGCGGTAACTCCGGCACCACTACCCGCCTGCTGCTCGGCCTCCTGGCGGCCCACTCGTTCACCGCCCGCCTCACCGGCGATCGGTCACTGCGACGCCGCCCCATGCGCCGGGTCACAGAGCCGCTGGCGAGGATGGGCGCGCACATCATGGAGCAGAACGAGAGGGGGACGCTCCCCCTTTCCATCCGGGGGGGGCCGCTGACGGCGCTCCGGCACGAGATGCCGGTGTCGAGCGCCCAGATCAAGGGATGCCTGCTCCTGGCGGGCGCCGCCGGGGCGGTGCCGGTCTCGGTGCGCGAGCCGCACGGACGGTCCCGCGACCACACCGAGCGCCTGCTCCGCACCTTCGGCTACAGTGTGGTCGAGGAAGACGCGTGGGTTCACTTCGATTCGTCCGGGCGCGTAACTCCGTTTCATATGCAGGTCCCCGCCGATCCGTCATCGGCCGCCTTTCCGATCGGCGCCGCCATTCTGGCCCAGGGCGGTGAAATCCGGATTCCCGATGTCTGCGTGAATCCGACCCGCATCGGCTTCCTGGCCGTGCTGGAGCGGATGGGCGCTCGGGTCGAGCTCGACGGGCTCGAGTCCCGCTTCGGCGAACCGGTCGCGACCCTGCTGGCCCGTCCCGCCGCCCTGCAGGCCACGGAAGTGCTGCCGCGTGAGATTCCCGCCTTGATCGACGAAGTGCCGCTTCTGGCCGCGCTCGCGACCCGGGCAGAGGGGACCACGGTGTTTCGCGAGGTGGGCGAGCTCCGGGTAAAGGAAAGCGATCGTCTGGGCCTCATCGCGGAGAACATCCGCTCCCTGGGAGGACGCGCGGAGGTGGTCGAGAACGACCTGTTCGTGAGCGGCACCGAGGCACCCCCCGTTGGACGGGTCCGCACCGAGGGCGACCACCGGATCGCCATGGCCTTCGCCATCCTCGGCACCAGCCCCGGGGCGCGGGTGCGGGTGGATGATCTCGCCTGCGCCAGCGTGAGCTTCCCCGACTTTCCGGGAATGCTCCGGCGGATCCGGCGTTGATGCTGGAGCGCATCGTCGCCATCGACGGGCCTTCGGCCAGCGGCAAGTCCTCGACCGCCCGGGCCGTGGCCGAGCAGCTCGGGTTCGCCCACCTCGATTCAGGCGCCCTCTATCGCGGCGTGACCCTGGTGGCGCTTCGGGACGCGGGCGCCGAGTCCGGCGAACCCCTCGACCCGAACCGGATTCTCCTGGCCGCCGAGCGCCGTGGTCTCGCGCTCCACTTCGACGGCCGCGGCTTTTCGGTCTATCTGGCCGGGGAGCCGGTCGATGCAGCCATTCGGTCCGCGCCGGTTACGGCAACGGTGTCCTCCGTTTCCGCGCTGCCGGAAGTCCGCGAGTGGGTGAACGAGCGGTTGCGGGGCCTGGCGCGGGCGGGGCAGTCCCTGGTGGTCGACGGGCGGGACATCGGGACCGTCGTCTTCCCGGATGCGGCGGTCAAGGTCTTTCTCACCGCCGCGCCCCGGGTGCGGGCCGGGAGGCGCCTGGCCCAGCGCGGCGAGGCGGGGGATCCGAGGCAAGTGGCGCGGGAGGCCGCCGTGCTCGCTGCGCGCGACGAAGCGGACTCCCAGCGGGCCGTTGCGCCGCTCCGCCGCGCGGAGGACGCCGTGGTGCTGGACGGGACCGACCTCACCTTCGACCAGCAGGTCGCCCGGATCGTCGCCCTGGCCCGCGCTCGGCTCCCCAGGGAGCGCTAGCCACATCCTTGTTTCGCGCTCAGGCGACCGCTAAGTTTTCTGGCTCCCCGATCCTGACACTTCGGTCCGGCGGGGATAACTTCTGCCCGCGGCTCGGCTTGGCGCGGCCAACTAGAGGTTTGTTGTGACCACTGATCGTTCCACCATCACCCCTACCGCCCTCCAGGCTACCGCCACCGGTCTCCGCGTCCGTCCGGACCTCTACGACGAGGACTATTCCACGGACGAGTACGAACAGATGCTCTCGATGTACGAAGGGACCATGTCCCAGATCGTCGAGGGTGAGATCGTCAAGTCCAAGGTCCTCCGGATCACCGACAGCGCCGTCATTCTCGACGTCGGCTTCAAGTCTGAGGGGTCGGTTCCCCTCGACGAATTCAAGGAACCGCCCGCCCCCGGGGATGAGGTCGAGGTCTTCCTCGAGCACCTCGAAGACCAGGAGGGCGCGGTCGTCCTGTCGAAGAAGAAGGCCGACTTCATGCGGGTCTGGGAGAAGATCAAACAGGCCCACGAGTCCGATCAGCCGGTGCAGGGTACCTTGGTGAAGAAGATCAAGGGCGGCGTCGTTGTGAACCTGATGGGCGTCGATGCCTTCCTCCCCGGCAGTCAGATCGCGCTCCGCCGAGTGCCGAATATAGACGAGCTGCTCGGTCAGACCTACGAATTCAAGATCATCAAGCTGAACAAGCGGCGCCGGAACATCGTGGTGAGCCGCCGCGTGATCCTCGAGAACGAGCGGGCTCACAAGCGCGAGCACCTGATGAAGGAGCTCGCCGTGGGACAGGTCCGCAAGGGAGTGGTCAAGAACATCACCGACTTCGGCGCCTTCATCGACCTGGGGGGCGTCGACGGCCTTCTGCACATCACCGACATGTCGTATGGCCGGGTCTCGCACCCGACCGAGATGGTGGGCATCGGTCGGGAGGTCGAGGTGAAGATCCTCGACATCGATTGGCAGCGCGAGCGCATCAGCCTCGGCATGAAGCAGCTGCAGCCGTATCCCTGGCAGAAGGTGGCGGAACGCTACCCGGTTGGAACCCGGGTACAGGGCAAGGTGGTCTCCATCACCAACTACGGCGCGTTCGTGGAGCTCGAGCCCGGCATCGAGGGCCTGGTCCACATTTCCGAGATGTCCTGGACGCGGAACGTCCGTCATCCGTCCAAGATCGTGTCCATCGGCGAGACCATCGAGGCCGTCGTTCTCAAGGTCGACGAGAGCGAGGAGAAGATCTCGCTCGGCATGAAGCAAACGGAGCAGGACCCCTGGACCGTCCTGCCCCTCAAGTACCCGGTGGGCACCCGGCTCCAGGGCAAGGTGCGCAACCTCACCAGCTTCGGCGCCTTCGTCGAGATCGAGCCCGGCATCGACGGCCTCATTCACATCTCCGACATGTCCTGGACCAAGCGGGTGCAGCACCCCTCCGAGGTGGTCAAGAAGGGAGATGCCGTCAACGTCGTCATCCTCAACATCGATGCCGACAACAAGCGCATCTCGCTGGGTCTCAAGCAGGCGGAGGAGGATCCCTGGCTCAAGATCGGTGAGACCTATCCCATCGGCACCGAGCTGCAGGGTCGGGTCGCGCGCCTGATGGACAAGGGGGTCGTCGTCGATCTCGGCAACGATATCGAGGGCTTCGTCCCCATCTCGCAGCTGGGCGTTCCGGATATCGAAGACCCGGCCCAGGCCGTGAAAGAAGGCCAGGCGGTGGATATGAAGGTGCTGGAGGTCGATCCCATCCATCACCGGATCGTTCTCGCCGCCGTGGGCTACCCCGATCTTCCCATCATCCCGCCCAAGAAGGTCATCATCGACGAGTCACCCGCCGAGGAATAAGGACCGGGCGGGCAGGGAGGGAGCGCGGGGGCCATGAGTCACTCATGGCCCCCGCGCTGCGTTTCGGGGATGGGTCGACCCGGCGGGAATCCCGCAGGCTGCATGGATGCCGACCCATCGCAGAGCGTAGGCCAAACGATAAGTCTTTGTCCGGTAACTGGTTGTGAAGACTGCACGGCTCTTGCTCTTGAGCCGGTCGGACCCCAGCCAGGAACGCCATGATGGACAGGTCAACGCTCGATCACCAGTCGCGCCGCCGAGCTCGCCGCCACGGCGAGGCCGGCATGACGCTCATCGAGCTGCTGGCGACCCTGGCCATCATTAGCTCGCTCGCCAGCATCGCCATCCCGAAGTACCACCAGCTCGCCGACACCGCCCGGGTGGCCAAGGCGATCGGCGATCTGCAGGCCATCGAGACGTCACTCGATACCCGCGACTCGCTGCCCGATAATCTCGCGAGCATCGGGCAGAGCCTCATCGATCCGTGGGGCAACCCTTACGTCTACGTGAAGTTCCCGAACGGCACGCCCCGGACCGACCGTTTCGGCGTGGCCCTCAACACCACCTACGACCTGTACAGCATCGGCCCCGACGGTGCCTCGTCCCCCTCCTTGAGCTCGTCCGCGTCGTTCGACGACATCGTGCGCGCCAACGACGGGGGATTCATCGGTCAGGGCTCGAGGTTCTGAGGTCGCAGGAGACGCCATGGCACCCGATCCCCTTCCGCCCACACCGAACGGCGCGCCGGAGTCCGGCGACCGCTCGTCCCAACAGCTCTATCGCTCGGTCGCCGACGGGGAGCTCAAGGTGCCGTGGACGCTGTCGGAGTACTTCGCGTCCCTCAACACCGTCTTCCGGCTTCCAGCCAAGGTCCGCCGCCGCGCGGAGGAGGTTGCCCGGCGCACCCCCGGCGGCGCGGCGCTCCTGGCGTCGATCGAGCGGATCCGGATTCCCAAGTCGCTGGTCTACGCCTCATTCGCGCTGGCGGTCATCGTGCTCGTGGTGCGGCCGCTGCTGCTCGATGCCTCGGGCTCGGACACTCACGTGGATCTGTCGAAAACCTACGGGGTCTGGGGCGCGAGCAAGGGCAAGTATCAGAATCGCGCCTTCGAGCTGAAGGCGGATAGCGTCGGCTTCAGCGAGGACATCAAGAGTGCCCAGCGCACCTGGTACCCGGTGACGAGCGCCGAGGCCAAGCCAGCCGGAGACTCGACGCTCTACACGCTGAACTATCTCCAGTCCGGCAAGAACGTCGAGTTCGCGTTCTGGTACGTGCAGGAGGGGCAGCCGTCGATTCATCTGAAGAACCTGCCGACCGTCACCTGGACCAAGACCGTCGCCCGCGCCCCCGCGGCGCGACACTGAGCCCCGGCGCCCTACCGTCCCTTCCGTCGGGCAGTACCTTCCCGGCATGCCGACTCCCCGGGAACTGCTGGATCAGCTGCGCCATAAGCAGGCCGAAGCCGAGCAGGGGGGAGGCGCCGAACGCCTCGCCCAGCAGCACCGGAAAGGCAAACTCTCCGCTCGCGAGCGCCTGGACCTGCTCCTCGACCCGTCGAGCTTCGTTGAACTCGACCGGTTCGTCACTCATCGGTGCACCGACTTCGGCCTGGACCAACAGCGCATCCTCGGCGATGGCGTCGTGACCGGCTACGGCCGGATCCATGGCCGGCTGGTCTACGTCTTCTCGCAGGACTTCACCGTTTTCGGCGGCTCGCTTTCCGAGACCTTCGCGCAGAAGATCTGCAAGGTGATGGACCTCGCGCTCCGGAACGGCGCCCCGGTCATCGGCCTCAACGATTCGGGCGGCGCGCGCATCCAGGAGGGCGTTGCCTCGCTGGGCGGGTACGCCGACATCTTTCTCCGCAACACGCTCGCTTCCGGTGTGGTGCCGCAGATCTCGGTGATCCTTGGCCCGTGCGCGGGCGGGGCGGTCTACAGCCCGGCCATAACGGACTTCATCTTCATGGTCCGTGGGGTGAGCTACATGTTCGTGACCGGACCGAACGTCGTGAAGACGGTCACCCACGAGGACGTGAGCTTCGATCAACTGGGCGGGGCGGACGTGCACGCCGCCACCAGTGGCGTGGCCCACTTCACCCACGACTCCGAGGCCGAATCGCTGGCGGCGGTCCGGGCACTGCTCACCTATCTCCCCTCGAACAACCTGGACGAGCCGCCGCGACTGAACGCCGATGACTCCGTGGAGCGCCGTGAGGAGCGGCTCCTCGACCTCATTCCCGACACTCCGGCGCGTCCGTACGACATGCACGAGGTGCTGGGCCTCGTGGTGGACCGCGGGTCCTGGCTCGAGGTCCAGCCCGATTATGCCGGAAATATCATCACCGGCTTCGCCCGGCTGGGCGGCCAGCCGGTGGGCGTCGTCGCCAATCAGCCGGCGGTGCTCGCCGGTGTGCTGGACATCAGCGCGTCGCTCAAGGCTGCGCGCTTCATCCGGTTTCTGGACTGCTTCAACCTGCCCATCGTGACCTTCGTTGATGTACCGGGGTTTCTGCCGGGGGTCACGCAGGAGCATGGCGGGATCATCAAGCACGGGGCCAAGCTGCTTTACGCGTACTGCGAGGCGACGGTCCCGAAGTTGACGGTGATCACCCGCAAGGCCTACGGTGGTGCCTATGACGTGATGAGCTCCAAGCACATCCGGGGAGATCTCAACCTGGCCTGGCCCAGCGCCGAAATCGCCGTCATGGGGCCCAAGGGCGCGGTGGAGATTCTGTTCAAGAAGGAAATCGAGCAGGCCGCCGACCCCGAGGGCGAAACCGCGCGACGTCTGCAGGAATACGCGGAGACCTTCGCCAACCCCTACCTGGCCGCCGCGCGGGGATACCTGGATGATGTGATCGACCCCCGCGACACCCGCCCGCGCCTCGTGGACGGGCTCCGGATGCTGGCCACCAAGCGCGTGAACAACCCCCCGAAGAAGCACGGCAACCTGCCGCTCTAGCCGCGCACTGATGCTATCGGCGGGCCGCCCTAGCGCATACTGGCCCCTCGCCCTAGCTTGTCCGCCCATGCAGCACGGTCTCCGCCGCACGCTGACCGCTCTCGCCGGGTTGGCCGCATCTTCCGTGACGACACTCGCCGGACAGGCCGCGGTCGACCCCTCGATCGCTCCGCGCGCGGCGCAGTTGGCCCTCCGCGGGCAGCGCGAGCAGGCCACCGAACTGCTCGGGCGCTACCTCGCCACCGCGCCTGACGACGGCTCCGCCTGGCTCGAGCTCGGCCAGCTGTATCTCGCGGCCAGCCGCGAGTGGCACCGGCGCGGCCACCAGGGCGACCCGTCCGGCGATCTCCTCCTCGACTTTGCGGCCACGGCCTTCGATCAGGCCCTGCGCCTGCCCACCGATTCCGCGGCGCTCCTCAGGGCCATGGTCCAGGCCGAGCGCGCGGCCGCCCTGGTGGAAGCGGAAGGCTGGCGTACCGCGCGCGACGGTAACACCCTCGTTCCCGGGCCCGAGCCGTCTCCGGACGTGCTCGAAGCCGGGCGGAACCTGGTGAACTCGTGTCCCGTGGGCGGAGTCCTCGTCACCGGCTCGGATCTGGAGACGGTGGCGGTGTGGAGCGCGGTCTTCGACCGTCATCTTCGCGGCGACCTGGTCCTGGTCATCGCGCCCCGCTTCCTGGAAGACTCGCTCTACCGCGAGCGGATGGTCCAGGCGCTCGATCTGCCGGGTGCGCCCACTCTGCGGGTGGGCCTCACCGAGGCGGCGGAACGCCGTCCTGTATGTGTTTCCCCCGAGACCGACACCGCTGCGGTCCCGGTGGCGACACTCACCGTCCGCCGTCTCGTCCGCTGGACCGGGCCAGCGGCCCCGGGGAGCGAGGCTCCGCTGCGGATCGCTGAACTGCTGCAGGCCAGGCTGGGGCGGCCCAATCCGGTGAACACCGAAGTGCTGGGTCTCTATCGCCTGGCGGCGGAGTTCAATCCCGGCCTCTGCTTCTCGGTGATCGCGGCACTCGACGATCACGGGCCAAGCGGGTGCAGCCACTAGCCGGTTGGTTCTCCTTCGCGGCCCCCACACCCGTCCCCTCTTCCCTCGCGTTAAGATGCCGCCGGTTCGCCGGGTCCTCGTAGCCAATCGAGGCGAGATCGCCCTGCGCATCATCCGCGCCTGCCACGAGGAGGGAATCGAGGCCGTGGCGGTGTTCACCGATGCGGACCGGCTGTCCCCGTACGTCCGCGCCGCCGATTTCGCCCTGCACCTCGGCCCCTCCGCGCCGACCGAGAGCTACCTCCGCATCGACCGCCTCCTCGCCGCGGCCCGGAGCAGCGGGGCCGATGCCGTTCATCCGGGCTATGGCTTTCTCGCGGAGCGGGCCGCCTTCGCCGAAGCGGTCGTCGGGGCGGGGCTCGTGTTCGTGGGCCCGCCAGCAGCGGCGATCACGGCCATGGGCGACAAGACCGAGGCGCGTCGCCGCATGCAGGCCGCGGACGTGCCGATCGTGCCGGGCCTGACCCTCCCCATCACCGAGCCGGCGGCCGCCCGACGCGCGGCCCGCGAGATCGGCTATCCAGTCCTGGTGAAGGCCGCGGCCGGCGGGGGCGGCAAGGGGATGCGACTCGTCTCCAGCGAGGAGACTCTGGCGGGCGCTCTGGCGGCCGCGGCGTCGGAAGCCGGAAAAGCCTTCGGCGATCCCGCCGTGTACCTCGAGAAGTACATCGAGCGGCCCCGCCACGTGGAGATCCAGGTCCTCGCGGACCACGAGCGTACCGTGCACCTCGGCGAGCGGGAGTGCTCGATCCAGCGTCGACACCAGAAGCTGGTGGAGGAGGCACCGTCGGCCGCGGTCTCGAGTTCCCTCCGCGAGCGAATGGGCCAGGCCGCGGTGGCGGCTGCGGTAGCCGTGGGCTACCGGGGGGCGGGCACCTGCGAGTTCCTGCTCGCCGCCGACGGCTCCTTCTTCTTTCTGGAGATGAACACCCGGATCCAGGTCGAGCACCCGGTCACCGAGCTGGTGTACGGAGTGGACCTGGTGCGCGAGCAGCTCTGGATCGCGCAGGGCCAGCCCATGCGGCTTCCCCGCTCGCCCCTCACCCCGCGCGGCTGGGCCATCGAATGCCGCATCACCAGCGAAGACGCCGCCAATGGCTTCCTCCCGGCGACCGGTCGTGTGGCCTATCTGCGCCCGCCCGGCGGCCCCGGGGTGCGATGGGATGGGGGGGTCGAGATCGGAAGCGAGGTGACGCTCTACTACGACTCGTTGCTCGGCAAGGTCATCGTCTGGGCGCCCAGCCGCGAGCTGGCCATCGGACGGATGCGGCGCGCGCTCGAGGAACTGGTGATCTCCGGCGTCGCGACCAACCAGGCCTTTCACCTCCGGCTGCTCGATGACCCGGACTTCCGCGCGGCTGCCATCGACAGCCAGTTTCTCGATCGTCGCCCCGATCTGCTCGCGCCCGCGGCCGAGCAGGACGCCTTCCTCCCGCTCGCCGTCGCCGCGGCACTCGCCGAGGAGGAGGCCCGACAGGCCCGCCGGCCCGTGGTCGCGGACCGGCAGGAGGGCTCGTCCCGATGGCTCCAGGCCGCCCGCCTGGAAGGACGACGGATCGCCGATCCGTGAGCCCGGACGCTCCGGTGCGTATCCTGCGGATCGCCTCCGGTGGGGACGGAGTCGGCCGCCTCGAGGACGGACGCACCGTCTTCGTGCCTCGGACCGCGCCGGGTGATCTGGTGCTCCTCTCGCGAGAGCGGACCTACGCGCGCTACGTCCGGGCCCGGATCGGCGCGATTGTCGCCCCTGGGCCAGGTCGGGTGGAGCCTCGCTGCATTCATTATGTCCGGGACGACTGCGGCGGCTGCCAGCTGCAGCATCTCGATCAGGTCACGCAGCTCGCGGCCAAGCGGGCTATCGTGGCCGATGCCTTGGCGCGCATCGCGCATCTGGACCTGCCGGTCGCCCCGGTCATCGCCGGCTCACGGCCATGGCAGTACCGGAGCCGCATCTCGCTTCGGATCGGTCCCGCGCTGCGCCTGGCGGGCTTTCACCCGCTGGATCAGCCGGGCCGGGTCTTCGAGCTGGAACACTGTGACCTGGCGGCTCCGGCGCTGATGGAGCTGTGGACGGCGCTGCGCCCCCGGTTGCACCTCCTGCCTCCGGACGCCGAACAGTTGACGCTTCGGGTCGCTCGGGACGGGGGCCGCCATCTGGTGGTCCGCGCCCGCGGCGCCGAGGCCTGGCGGAAGCCGGAGCGGCTCGCTCAAGCGCTGGCTGCCGCCGGCGCCCCTGCCACGATCTGGTGGCAGCCCGGTGGCGGGGCGGCTCGCGTGGTGGGGCGGGGTGAGACGTTCCCCGCTACCGTCTTTGAGCAGGTCAATCCGGATCTGGGAGATCAGATCCGAGCCTGGGCCGTCGAGCAGCTGGGGATCCGGCCGGGGATGCATGTCTGGGATCTCTACGCCGGGATCGGCGAGGGCAGTGCGCTCATTCGGGCGCAGGGCGCCACCGTGGAGAGCGTGGAGCTCGATCCGCGCGCGGTGGAGCTCGCGGCCAGCCGGTCCGGGGGCCGGAACGAGGGGATCCGCCGTCACACCGGAAAGGTGGAAGACTTCCTCCGGCGCCTCGACGACGCGGATGGCGTCATCGCCAACCCACCGCGGGCGGGGCTTTCGGAGCGGGTCAGGATCGGGCTTCTCGAGCGGCGCCCGCCCGCGATGGTGTATGTCTCGTGTGATCCGGCAACCCTGGCTCGGGACCTGGAGCAGCTGGCCGGTGGACCCGCACCGCAGCCGTATCGGGTCACGGCGGTGCAGCCGTTCGACCTTTTTCCGGAAACCGCGCACGTGGAAGCCGTGGCCGTGCTGGAGGCGACGTGAGGTACTTCGTGACGGTGGACGCCCGGGAATTCGTGGTGGAGCTGGACGGTGGCCGCGTTTCGGTTGACGGGCAGGCGTTCGAGGCGCACCTGTCTCCGGTCCCCGGGACGCCGCTCTGCCACCTTCGCCTCGGCGAACGCTCCCTGGCGCTGGTGGTCGAGGACCTCGGGCCCGGCAGCTGGGCCGTGGCCATTGCCGGAACCCGCCACGAGCTCAGGGTGGTCGACGAACGAACCCGCCACATCCAGGGACTGACCGGGGGAGCAGCGGCCAAGAGCCACGCCATGGCGCTCAAGGCCCCGATGCCCGGTCTGGTGGTCCGCGTGCTGGTGGCGCCGGGTCAGAAGGTCGCCCCAGGGGATGGCCTGGTGGTGCTCGAGGCCATGAAGATGGAGAACGAGCTCCGCGCGGCCGGCGCCGGGGTGGTCGAGGCCGTGCTGGTCCAGCCGGGGCAGGCCGTGGAGCGCGGTCAGGTCCTGGTGGACTTCGGACCGGCGCCTTGACCCAAGCCGTTGGACCGAGCTAAGTTTTGAGTCTGTGCGATTTTCCGAACACTTCGGAGTCTCGAGTTCGATGAACACGTTTTCCGCCAAGCCGAGCGACATCTCGCACCACTGGCACGTGGTGGACGCGCGCGACGTGCCCCTCGGGCGCCTCGCGAGCCAGGTGGCACAGCTCATCAGGGGCAAGCACAAACCGACCTTCACGCCCCACATGGACGGCGGAGATTTCGTGGTGGTCATCAACGCCTCGCGGGTGCGGCTAACGGGGCGCAAGCTCGAACAGAAGCGCCACTTCCGGCACACAGGGTATATGGGCCACGAGCGCTTCACGCCGGTGCGGAACCTGCTTCAGGGCAAGCATCCGGAGCGGGTCATCGAGCATGCCGTGTTCGGCATGCTGCCCAAGAACTCGCTGTCGAAGCAGAAGCTTCGTACCAAGCTCAAGGTCTACGCCGGGGAGCACCATCCGCATGCGGCGCAGCAGCCCGTGCTCTACTCCCTGACCCCAAAGGCAGGGTGAGATGAGCGCCAAGCCCGAGTTTCGTTGGCAGGCTGTCGGCCGTCGGAAGACCAGTGTGGCCCGCGTGTACCTCACGCCGGGCACCGGCAAGTGGGACATCAACGGGCGGACCCTCGGAGACTATTTCCCGCGGGCCTCGCTGGTGCAGCACATTCAGCAGTCCTTCTCGGCCACGGACACCCTCGGCGCCTTTGACGTGAAGGCGCACGTCGAGGGGGGTGGCCAGTCGGGTCAGGCCGGGGCGCTCCGGCTGGCCATCGCCCGCGCCCTGGTGGGCGCCGACGGCCAGCACCGGACCAAGCTGCGGGCCGGCGGGTTGCTCACCCGAGATCCCCGCGCGGTCGAGCGGAAGAAGCCCGGCCGGTCGGGCGCCCGGAAGCGGTTCCAGTTCAGCAAGCGGTAGTCGATTCCCAGGCGCGCCCGGCGCGCCCGGCACTTAATCACGCACGCGTCGGGATCTTCCGCGGGGTGCCCCGGAGCGGGGTTCGCGGAAGAGATGAACGGCGCGGACGATCAACCCTCACGGAGAAGGACGCGTCGCCCCGATGGCTCAGCCCCAGTTGCAGGACCTGCTTGAAGCCGGTGTCCATTTTGGCCACCAGACCCGCCGCTGGAACCCCAAGATGCGCCGGTTCATCTTCGCCGAGCGCTCCGGGATCTACATCATCGACCTGCAGAAGACGCTGAAGCAGATCCAGCAGGCGCAGGAGCTGCTGAAGTCCGTCGTGCTCAAGGGCGAAGGGGTGCTCTTCGTCTGCACCAAGAAGCAGCTCAAGGGCATCGTGCAGGCGGAGGCCGCCACGTCGGCGTCGTTCTGGGTCACCGAGCGCTGGCTGGGCGGGATGCTCACCAACTTCCAGACCATCAAGAAGCAGATTCGCAGGCTGCGGGAGCTGGAACAGGGCTCGGCCGACGGCGAATTCGAGAATTACACCAAGAAGGAGAAGCTGCTGTTCGAGCGGGAACGTGAGAAGCTGCTCCGCAATCTGGAAGGCATCAAGCAGATGGGCCGGCTTCCCGGCGCCCTCTTCATCGTGGACGCCAAGAAGGAGAAGATCGCGGTCCAGGAGGCGAACAAGCTCGGCATTCCCGTCGTCGCCATCGTCGACACCAACGCCGATCCCGATGTGATCACGGTGCCGATCCCCGGCAACGACGACGCCATCCGGTCCGTCTCCCTGATCACCTCGGCACTCTCGGAAGTGATTCGCGAGGCGCGCGCCCAGACCCCGCTGCGTGGCGAAGCGGTCGAGGATACCGAGGCGGAGACCTACAGCACGGACGGCGGCACCGAGGGCGATCCCGAGGCGGATCGGAAGCGGCGGCGGCCCCGCCGGAAGCGGCGGCCCAAGCCAGAGGCGATCGCGGCACGCATCAAGCACGGAGACGAGGGAGACGCCGACGCGGCCGGTCCGTCGGACGCGGACGCATAGCCCGACGCCAGGCCGGAGCGTATGCATCGCCGCCGTCCCCGGCCCCCCGGCCCCGGACGGCGGATTTCTATGAGAGACCGAACCTGCCGCGCCCCCGCTCGGGGCGCGGACCCACGGAAGGAATGAAGCGAATGAGTGTGCCGATCACCCCCAAGATGGTGGCCGAGCTGCGGGCGCGGACCGGAGCCGGAATGATGGACTGCAAGGCGGCCCTGGAGGAGGCGGGGGGCGACCTGGACAAGGCGGTCGAGATCCTGCGTGCCAAGGGCATCGCCAAGGCCGACCGGCGCGGGGACCGGAGCGCGTCCCAGGGATTGGTCGTGATCGAGGCCGCGCCCAGCGGTCGCGACGCCGCCATGGTCGAACTCAACTGCGAGACCGACTTTGTCGCCAAGAACGCCGACTTCATTGCGCTCGCCCGCGACCTGGCCCGGCACGTGCTCCAGCATGGGCCAACGGGCGTGCATCCCGGCACCGCCATCGAGTCCCAATCATTCCGCGCCGGCACGGTGGGCGAGGCGGTGAAGGAGATCTCCGGCAAGACGGGCGAGGCCATGACCTTCAAGCGGTTCGCCCACTTTCACGCGCCCGAGGGGACGGTCGGCCACTACCTGCACCACAACTCGCAAAGCGGCGCTCTAGTGGAGCTCGAGGGGGTGCGGAGCGAGGGGGTGACGGCCTTGGGCCGCGAGCTCGCCCTTCACGTCACCTCGACCGACCCGCTCGGCGTGAGCGAGGCGGACATCCCGGCCTCGTTGCTCGAGTCCGAGCGCCGCATCGCGGAGGAGCAGGTGGCCAAGGAGGGGAAGCCCGAGAACATCCGCGGCAAGATCGTGGAGGGGAAGCTCCGGAAGTTCATCGCGGAGCGCACCCTCCTCGGCCAGGGGTTCGTGAAGGACGAGACCAAGAATGTGGGCGACCTGGTCAAGGCCGCCGGCAAGGAGGCGGGCGGCTCGCTCAGCGTTGTTCGCCTCGCGCGATTCAAGGTCGGGGCCGGGTGATGCGTCGCGCGTACCGTCGCGCGCTCCTCAAGCTGTCCGGCGAGGCGCTGGCCGGTGAGCGCGGCTTCGGCCTGGACTACCGCGTTGTCGAAGCCTTTGCCGACGAGCTGCTCAAGGTCCATGCGCGCGGGCTCCAGCTTGCCCTCGTGGTCGGCGGGGGCAACATCCTGCGGGGCACCACGGCGAGCCAGCAGGGGCTGGATCGGGTCTCGGCCGACTACATGGGCATGCTGGCGACCGTCATCAATGCCCTGGCCGTTCAGGATATCCTGGAACGGAAGGGCGTTCAGACCCGGGTCATGACCGCCATTCGCATGGAGTCTCTCGCGGAGCCCTACATCCGGCGCCGGGCGCTCCGGCATATGGAGAAGGGACGGCTGGTTATTTTTGCCGGTGGGACCGGTAACCCCTACTTCTCCACCGATACCGCGGCGGTGCTCAGGGCCTTGGAGATCGAGTCGGAGGTGATCCTCAAGGGGACCAACGTGGAGGGGATCTTCACCGTTGACCCGCGCAAGGACAAGGCCGCGAAGCTGATTCCGGAGCTTACCTTCCAGGACGCCCTGGTCAACGGCTATGAAGTCATGGATCGCAGCGCCTTTGGCCTGTGTCAGACCAACAAGCTGCCCATCGTGGTCTTCAACATGAACATCCCAGGGAACCTCGACCGCGTTCTCCAGGGCGAGCCGGTCGGGACGATCGTCCAATGAACACCATTCCGGAACTGCTCAAGCACGCGCGGGAGCTGATGCAGAAGGCCGTGGAGAACACCCGCCGCGAGTTCTCCGGCATCCGCACCGGCAAGGCGACCACCTCCCTGCTCGACACCATCCGGGTCGACGCCTACGGCAGCCACGTGCCCCTCAACCAGGTGGCGCTCGTGGCCGCTCCGGAGGTGCGCCTGCTGACCGTCCAGCCGTTCGACAAGTCCCTCGCGCCGGTGATCGAGAAGGCCATTCGCGAGTCCGACCTCGGCCTCAACCCGGCCTCGCAGGGTGGTCTGCTCCGGGTGCCCATCCCGGCCCTGAATGAGGAGCGGCGCAAGGATCTGGTGAAGGTCGTGCACAAGCTGGGCGAGGAAGGCCGGGTGGCCGTGCGGCACGCTCGGGGCGAGGCGCACGGCCGGATCAAGAAGGTCGAGAAGGTCGCCGAGGACGATCGGACCCGCGGGGAGAAGGAGCTGCAGAAGGTCACCGACGAGCATATCAAGCTCATCGACCAGCTGATCGCCGCCAAAGAGGCGGAGATCATGGAAGTCTGAGCGCATGAGCGACGAGTTGCTCCGCCAGATCCGCCTTAACGGCTCGGTCCCCGCCCACATAGCCATCATCATGGATGGGAACGGGCGGTGGGCCCGGGGCCGGGCGCTGCCGAGGCCCTTCGGCCACAAGGCGGGAATGAAGTCGGTGCGGGAGGTCGTGGAGGGATCCCTCGCCGCCGGTGTCGAGGTTCTCACTCTTTTTGCCTTCAGTCAGGAGAACTGGCAGCGGCCGGCCGATGAAATCGGCGCCCTGATGGAACTCCTCGAGGAGTACATCGCCCGCGAGATGGCCGAGCTCAAGGCGCAGGGCGTGACGGTCCGTTTCCTCGGTGATCTCGAGCGCCTCCCGGAGTCGCAGCGCGCCGCCGTGGAACGCCTCATGGCCCACACCGAAGGCGGGCATCGTCTCGCCCTCAACATCTGCATCTCCTACGGCGCCCGCGCCGAGATCACGCGCGCGGCTCGCCTCCTGGCGGAGGACGCCAGTGCGGGGCGGCTCGACCCCGCCGATATCGACGAGGATGCCCTCGCCGCCCGTCTCTACACCGCCGCGTTTCTCGACCCCGATCTGCTGATCCGCACCTCTGGGGAATTCAGACTGTCCAACTTCCTGCTCTGGCAGCTGGCGTACGCCGAGCTTCACGTCACGCCGGTCCTCTGGCCGGACTTCCGGCGCCAGCACCTGTTCGAGGCGATTCTCGACTACCAGCGGCGGGACCGGCGTTTCGGGAAGGTGTCGGTGTGAGGCACCGCCGCCCGCGGTAGTACCTGACCGCCGCCGTATGGTCTCCAACCTCACCAAGCGAATCCTCTTCGCGGCCGTCGCCATCCCCCTGGCGCTCGGCGTCGTGTATTGCGGAGGATGGGCGCTCGTCGCGGTGGTCTCGGCAGCCTCGGTGCTAGGCGCCCGGGAGCTCTACGCGCTGGTCCGGCAGCAGGGCGTGCGGCCGCTCGAGCGCACCGGCCTGCTGTCCGCCGCCGCGCTGCCCGTTCTGACCTATCTGAATGTCCGGCACGAGGCCGCGCTGGCCGAGTGGGGATGGTTTCTGGGCGGGCTCTGGATGGTGGTCGTGCTGTCCGTTGCCCTGTGGAGGCGACCTCCGGACGAGCACCCCTTTGCGGCCACGGCCGCGACTACCTTTGGTGTCCTCTATCCCGCGGGCCTGGCCTCCTTTCTGATCCCGATCCGTCATGCGCGCTTCGACACCTGGTCCTGGCCGGGTGCCTGGCTGGTCTTCTTTCCCCTCGTGATCACCTGGGTCTGCGACACCGCGGCGATGTTCGCCGGCCGCGCCATCGGTGGTCCTCGGCTCTGGCCGAGCGTCAGCCCCGGGAAGACCTGGGCCGGCTCGGTGGCCGGGGTCTTGGGGGCGCTCCTCGCGGTGCCGGTGCTGAACGGCCTGGTCCTCACCCGAGTGGGCGTGGCGCTGCCCCTGGGGCAGGGACTCCTCTTCGCCGCCATCCTGAGCGTGGTCGGGCAGGTGGGCGATTTGGCCGAGTCGCTCTACAAGCGTGAGGCTGGCGTGAAGGATTCGTCGTCCCTGATTCCGGGGCATGGCGGCGTGCTGGATCGGTTCGATTCGCTGTACTTCGTGCTGCCGGTCTCCGCGGCGCTGTACCGCGCCTTCGGGAGGCTCTGATGCGCGGGGTCGCGGTGCTCGGTTCGACCGGCTCGATCGGGAAGAGCGCCCTGGCGGTACTCGGGCGGCAGCGGGAGCGGTTCCGGGTGGTCGCGTTGACCGCCAAGGACAACGCGCCGGCCCTGGCTCGGCAGGCGACGGAATGGTCGCCGATCCTCGCCGGTCTGGTCGCGACCCAGGGCCCGGAAGTGCTGGTCGAGGCGGCGACACTTCCCGAGGTCGATATCGTCGTGAATGCGGTGGTCGGCGCGGCGGGGCTCGACGCGACCCTCGCCGCGCTCCGGGCCGGGAAGCGGGTCGCCCTCGCCAACAAGGAAACGCTCGTGATGGCCGGGGACCTGGTACAGGCCGCCGCCCATGCCGGCGGAGGCGAACTCGTGCCCGTGGACTCGGAGCATAGCGCCGTGCTGCAGTGCGTCTCGGGGCGTGAGTCGGGGCTCGCCCGGCTGATCCTCACGGCGTCGGGTGGGCCGTTCCGCGACTGGGCCCCCGAGCGCATTGCCGGCGCCACGGTAGACCAGGCGCTCCAGCATCCGACCTGGCGGATGGGGAACAAGGTGACCGTCGACAGCGCCACCCTGGCCAACAAGGCGCTGGAGGTGATCGAAGCCCACTACCTCTTCGGACTGCGCTACGAGGCATTGGAGGTCGTGGTCCACCCGCAGAGCATCGTCCACGCCTTCGCTGAGTTCTGCGACGGGAGCGTCATCGCGCAGCTCGGGTTTCCGTCGATGGAGCTTCCGATCCTCTATGCCCTGACCCATCCGGAGCGTCTGGCGGACGACGGCATACCCCGCTTCGACCCGGTTGCCGTCGGCGCACTCACCTTCGAGCCGGTCCGGTCGGACGTGTTCCGCGCCTTCCGCGCGGGTGTCGAGGCGGGCCGGACGGGTGGCACGGCGCCGGCCGTCTACAGCGCCGCCAACGAGGTCGCCGTGGCGGCGTTCCTGTCCGGAGGGATGCCCTTCGGCCGCATCGCCGAGACGATCGAACGCGTGCTGGACCAGCATCGGGTCCTGCCCGTGCACGATCTCGAGACGGTTCGGGCGGTGGACCAGTGGGCGCGGGAGCGTGCCCGGGAGGCCCTGGCGTGAGTTTCTTGTTCGCCCTCGCTCTACTCGTCGTGGTCCTCGGCGTGCTGATCTTCGTGCACGAGCTGGGGCACTTCATGGCCGCCAAGGCCGCCGGTATCCGGGTGTACCGCTTTGCGCTGGGCATGGGAAATCCGGTGCCGGGATTGTCCTTCCGCCGGGGCAATACCGAGTACGCGGTGTGCTGGCTCCCGCTGGGCGGCTACGTCAAGATGGCAAGCCGCGAGGAGGCGGCGACGACCAGCCCGCTCGAGGGCAGCGACGCCGACGGAAGACCCGCGGGCACCGCGCCGGTCGAGGCCCGCGAGTACTTCGAGTCCAAGCCGGTCTGGGTCCGCATGATCGTGATCCTGGCGGGCGTCACCATGAACGTGCTGTTTGCGTGGGCGCTCTTCGCCTGGCTCGCGGCGAGCAACGGAGAGCAGATCGATCCCGTGACCACGGTCGGCTCGGTCGCCACCGACAGTCTCCCGCCGGGGGCGGGGGCGCTGGCGTCGCTTCGGCCCGGCGATCGCATCGTGGCCGTCAACGGAGACACGGTCCGCTCCTGGAACGCCATCGAGGAAGCCATCGGCGGCGCGAGCGGAGACACCGTCCGCATCGTCCTGGCCGACGGCCGCGTCCTCTCGCTCGATATACACCCCGCCGCGGTGGACGCGCGCCAGCGGGTGCTGCTCGCGCTGGCGCCCTTCCACCAGGCGTACGTGGATTCGGTGGATCCCGGCGGAGCCGGTAAGCGGGGCGGCATGCAGCGGGGCGACACGGTCGTGGCGATTGGAACCGCCCCCGTTACCACACTGACCTCGCTGATCCAGCAGATTCGGTCGAGCCCCGGGGCGCCGATCGAGCTCCGGGTGGCACGGGCCGGCGGCGCGGTCGATCTCACTGTGACCCCGGATTCCATCCACGAAGACGGCCGGGTCATCGGGAGGATCGGCATCGGCTTCCTTCCCGCCGTGGCCTTCGAGCGCAAGCCTTACTCTATTCCACAGGCGATCGTCGCCGGCCTGCGAGAGACCGGGCGGGCCTCCACGCAGATCGTGCGGACGGTGCAGGGGCTGCTCTCCGCCCGGATCCCGAGCCGGGAGGTGGGCGGTCCCATCCTGATCGGCCAGCTCGCCGCGCAAAGCGCCCGGCTCGGCCTCGACACCTTCCTCTCGTTCATGGCGTTGATCTCGGTGAACCTCGCCGTGATCAACCTGCTGCCGATCCCCGTGCTGGACGGCGGACAGTTCTTCTTTCTCCTGGCGGAGGCGGTCCGGCGCCGGCCGCTGTCCCTGCAGCTCCGCGAGCGACTCACGATGGTGGGCCTGGTGCTGATCGTGATGCTGATCGTGCTCGCGTTCAAGAACGACCTCAGCCGGAACTGGGGCGTCATCACGGGCTTCCTTGGGCGGCTGGGAGGCCGGTAGGATGCTCGCTGGCATGGCGGCTGCAGCGGGGCGCCGTCGCGTCGTCTAGAAGGCCGGATGCGTTGAATCCTCCATCGGGCGAGACAGCCGTGATGCGTCATCCTGTCCGCCGCGCCATTTTGTCACTGGTCCCCACTCCGTCGCAGTGCGCGACTTACGCTCATGACTCTGCTCTCACTTGAATCCGTCACCAAACGCTACGGCGACGTGACCGCCGTCGAGAACCTGTCGTTCGCGGTGGATCGCGGCCAGGTGGTGGGCTTTCTCGGGCCTAACGGCGCGGGCAAGTCGACCACCATGCGGATGATCACGCAATATCAGGAGCCCGACGGCGGCCGGATCCTGTTCGACGGCGTCCCGTTGGACGAGGCGGGGCTCGATGCCAAGCGGCGCGTTGGCTACCTGCCGGAGAACAATCCGCTCTACACCGAGATGCTGGTCGCCGAGTACCTCAACTTCGTCGGGCGGCTGCGGGATCTGGGGGGCCGCCCGCTGGCGCAGGCGATCGACGAGGCCGTGGTCGCCACCGGCATTGAGGGCGTCTTCCACCGGCCGATCGGCGAGCTGTCGAAGGGCTACCGCCAGCGGGTGGGGCTGGCTTCGGCGATTCTCCACCGGCCCGATCTGCTGGTGCTCGACGAGCCGACCGAGGGCCTCGATCCGAACCAGCGGATCGAGATCCGCCATCTGATCGGCCACCTCGGCCGGGACCGGACGGTGATCCTCTCCACCCACGTGCTGTCGGAGGCGCAATCGGTCGCGTCGCGGCTCCTGATCATCAATCAGGGCCGGCTCGCGGCGGATGGACCGGTCGCGGACCTGGTCTCTCGCGCCGGCGGGAGCGTGCGCCTCTCGGTGGAGGCCGAGGGCACCGACATCGCGCCCCGCCTGGCCGGGCTCTCCGGGGTGACGGATGTCGAGCCCCTCGGCCAGAACAACGGGCGGACGCGGCTCCGCCTCACCGCGAGCGCGGCGGCGGATGTCCGCCCCGAGATCTTCCGGCTGGCCACTCGGTCAGGATGGACGTTGTACGAGCTGCACCAGGAGGCCGGCAGCCTCGAGGACCTCTTCCGCCAGCTCACGGGGAAGGGAGAGGTCGCATGAAAGGGATGCTGATCATCGCGCGGCGCGAGCTCAAGGCCCTGTTCGACAATCCCGCCGGCTACGTGCTGCTGATCGTGTTTCTCGTCGTGAACGGCTTCCTGTTCTTCCGGGCCGCCTATCTCACCAACACGGCGACGCTCCGGCCCATGCTGGACATGCTGCCATGGCTGTTCCTTTTCTTCGTCCCCGCGGTCGCGATGCGGACCCTGGCGGAGGACACTCGCAGCGGACAGTTGGAAGTGCTCCTCTCCCAGCCCATCAACGAGTTGCAGTTGCTGCTGGGCAAGTACCTCGGCGCCGTGTTCTTCCTGTGGCTTGGCCTCCTCTTGACCGTGCCGATTCCGTTTGGCCTCTGGCTTGGCGCTGAGCTGCCGTGGGGATCGGTGTTCGCGCAGTACGTGGGGTCCTTGCTGCTCGCGGCCGGCCTCGCGGGTGTGGGGGTCTGGGCCTCGTGCATCACCCGCAGCCAGATCACCGCCTTCATCGTGGCCGTGGCGGTGATGTTCCTGCTGGTGCTGGTGGGCCTCAATCCGCTCGTGGTCGGGCTTCCGCCGCAACTGGGGACCATCGCGGCTCGCCTGGGGGTGCTGTCCCACTTCGACAGCATCGGACGGGGTGTCATCGATCTCCGGGATGCGATCTATTTCGTCTCCCTCGCCGCGATCTTCCTGACCCTGGCCTATGGCGCCCTGCTCGGGCGGAAGCTCGCCGCCGGGCGCCCGCCGGTCCGCCGCCTTCGGGTCGGGGTGCTGCTCATCGTGGGCATTCTGGTCGTGGTGGACCTGCTGGGGAGCTACATCGGCGGCCGGCTGGATCTCACGCCCGGCCGAGCCTATACGCTGTCGCCCGCCACCAAGCAGCTGGTCCGCGGGCTCAACGACATCGTCACCATCAAGCTGTTTGCCTCCACGGAGCTGCCGGCGGAGGTGGCCCTGCTCAAGCGGGACATCAACGACCTCTTGAGCGATATCCGCTCGGCGGGCCGCGGCAAGGTCCGGATCGTGGAGGAGGACCCGGCCGAGAATGCGAATGCCCGGAAGGACGCCCAGGCGCTCGGGATCGAGCCGGTCCAGTTCAACGTGGTCGGGCGGTCGGAGCTGCAGGTGAAGCAGGGCTACCTCGGGATTGCAATCCAGTACGCCGATGGGAACGAGACCATTCCCTTCGTCCGTCAGACGGACGACCTCGAGTACCGCATCGCCGCCGCCATCCGGGGACTGACCCTGACCAGGAAGCCGGCCGTTGGAGTAATCACCGCGATGCCGGATTGGGGCCGCCAGGGACGGACCCTCGGCATGGTCCAGGAACAGCTTGCCAAGAGCTATACGGTCGTCCCCGTCTCACTGACTGACACCACGCAACCGGCGGACTCGCTTCGGGTACTGGTCATCGCGGGGCAGCCCGAGAGTCTCTCCACCTCCTTCCGGGATCACCTCCAGGCCTTCTTCGCTCGTGGCGGCAGCGCGCTCATCATGACGACGGGTGCGCCTATCAGCCCCACGCAGCCGTCGGCCAATGGCACCGAGCCGGTCTGGAACAGCGTGCTCGCGCCGTTCGGGATCAAGGTGCGTCCCGATCTCGTGTACGACCTCGCCTCCAATCAGATGGTGCCCGTGCCCGGTGCCGGGGTCTACCAGGGATACCCCTTCTGGGTGCGCGCGCAGCCGGCCGGGGCCACGCCGATCACGGAGGGCCTCGGGGAGATCTTCCTGCCCTGGGCCAGCAGCATCGAGATTCTCCCCGGCGCCAAGGGGCACGTGACGCCGGTGCTGGTTTCGAGCCGCGCGGCCGGCATTGCGGAGGGGGATATCGACCTCAACCCCAACCGCGAGTTCCCGCCGGTCGACCTCAAGGTGCGGACTCTGGGCGTGTCGGTGAGCCCGGGGGACAGCGGCGCCGGGCCCAAGGGGCGGGTCGTCGTGGTGGGCAACATGGAGTTCGCCACCGACCGCTATGCCAGCGCGGCTACGGAGAACGCCGTCTTTGCGCTCAACGCGGTCGACTGGCTGACCCAGGATGAGGCGCTCATCTCGATTCGCAGTCGCGACCGCCGCCCGCCGCGACTGCTCTATTCCAGCGTGGGGCTGCAGCAGGGTGTGAAGTACGCCAACCTGGTCCTCATCCCGGTTCTGGTCGCCATCTTCGGCGTGGTGCGCCTGGTGCATCGGCGGCGTCAGTCCCTCGTGCCCTGGTCGCCCCTCGCGCCGGTGGCGCCGGAAGGAGGGGCCGCATGAGTCCCAAGGTCCTGATTCGGCTCGCCATCACCCTGGCGGTCGTCCTCGTGGTCTGGGGTGGCTTTGCGCTCTTCGGCAGTCGCCATCGCGATGCCGCGGGGACGCTCCAGATTCCTCATCTGGCCGGCGCCGATGTGAGCCGGATCGCCTTCCGGAAGGGAAGCGATACCGTGGTCATGACCCGGAATGGCGGGGCCTGGTTGGTGAACGGCTTCCCGGCCTCCGGCCGCAGCGTCCAGACCTTTCTCAAAGCGACCGGCGATACCACGCTCCGCAGCGAGATCGTGGCCAAGAGCCCTTCGTCACAGGCCCGGCTCGGCGTTGACAGCACGAATGGCAAGCGCCTGACAGTGGAAAGCGGCGGCCGTGCGGCCCTGGATCTGTGGATCGGGAACCGCGGGCCCGATTTCGACGGGTTCTACATTCGGCCGGTGGGGAGCAACGTCGTGTACGTCCTGCACGGCTTCTTTGCGGAACTGCTCTCTCAGGGCCTGGACGACTGGCGCGAGAAGGAGATCGCGACGCTCTCGCCGGACAGCATCGGCAAGATAGAGGCGGAGCGTGGCAAGGCCCGCTGGTCGCTGGAGCGCGGCGGGTCCGGGTGGATGCTCGGTCGGACGGGCGCGGACTCCACCAAGGTGGCGCGCTACCTCGAGCGGGTGACGACGCTGCGGGCGGCTGGATTCCCCGATGGGGCGCAGCTCGACTCGATCAGCTTCGCCCATCCGGGCCGGCATCTGGCCCTGTACACGCGGGCGGGCAAGCCTCTGCTCTCGCTGGTCTTTGACTCCAGTCGTGCGGGGTACTTCTGGGTGCGGGCGGACTCCGGGGGCCCCGTCTACCGACTCGACGCGGACATCGCGAACCTGGCGGTGCCGGCCGAATCGGCGCTCGTGCCGACACCGAAGAAGAAATAGCCTCGAGTGGTAGCGCGGCGGATCCCCGCGCTACCACACCTTCCACCATCCCTTCTTCTTCTGCTCCTGTTCGTGCAGCACGGTCTTGGAGTCGCGCAGGTATCCCTCCGGCACCGGCAGGTCGGAAGTCGGGCGGCTCTGGATGGCGATGTCGGCGAGGTTGTCGAGCAATTCCGCCGCGGAGGGCTGGCGATCGGCCGGGTGCTTGGCGAGCAGCCGCAGGATGATGCGCTCGAGGCGCTTCGACAGCTCCGGGTTCCGGTTCCGGGGGGGCTCGGGGCGGTCCTCGACGTGCATCCGGGCCAGCTCGAACCAGTCGTTCGACTTGAAGGGCACGTCGCCGGTCACCATGCGGTACAGAGTGATCCCCAGGGAGTACAGGTCGGAGCGACCGTCCAGGGCCCGTCCCTGGGCCTGCTCCGGTGAGATGTAGGCGGGGGTCCCGATGGTCATCATGAAGCCGGTCGCCGCCACGTAACCGCTCACCGCCCGCGCGATCCCGAAGTCGGTGAGGACCGCCCGCCCGTCCGCGGCCAGCAGGATGTTGTCAGGCTTGATGTCCCGGTGGATGACGTTGCGCTCATGGGCGTAGGCGAGGGCTCGGGTCACGCCGATGCCGATCGCCACCGCGTCGCCTTCGGGAATCACGCTCTGGCGGGCGAGGCGCGCACTCAGGCTGTCGGGGTGCAGATCCATGGCGAAGTAGGCCAATCCCCGCTCCGCGCCCACATCCTCGATGTGCACGATGTTGGGGTGCTCGAAGCCGGCCGCGAACGCGGCCTCCTGACGAAACCGGGTCTCGAAGGCGGGGTCGGTGGCGTAGCGCGGCTTCAAGACCTTGACGGCAAAGGAGTTGCCGTCGTCGCGCCGCGCCGAATGGACCCATGCGAACCCCCCCTGCCCAAGTAGTGGGCCGAGGGTGTAGGGGCCGAGGCGCTGGCCGGGGGCGGGCTGATCAGAGGTCATGACGGGGTTGCCCGAGGGCGGAAAGCCGGGTTATTTTGTTCTGCTATCGACGATTATGAGCCGACGGGCAAATCGCCCCGAGCAAGTGCCAAGAGGATACACGCAGCATGGGATTTGACAAGCAGGCGGTGATCGCCAAGCAGCGGTCGCACGAGACCGACACCGGCAGCACCAAGGTCCAGATCGCGCTGCTCACCGAGCGTATCAACTCGCTCACCGATCATTTCCGAACCCACGCCAAAGACCATCACGGCCGCCGAGGCCTGCTCAAGATGGTCGGCACTCGTCGCCGGCTGCTCAATTACCTGAGGCAGAACGATCTGGCGACCTACCGGGCCCTGATCGATCAGCTCGGGCTCCGACACTAACCCGCCCGCTCGCACGAGGGCGTCTCAGCCAGGCCGGCCGGGACGCCCTTCAACCTATTGGGGCTCCAGGCACAGGAACAGGTCGTGACCGCACACCGCATTGAGACCGCATTCGCCGGACGGCCGCTCATCCTCGAGTCGGGCCGGCTGGCCAAGCAGGCAGCCGGATCGGCGTACCTTCAGTTTGGAGACACGGCGGTGCTCGCCGCCATTACCGTCTCCCCCAGCCAGTCCACGCTGCCTTTCTTCCCCCTCACCGTCGAGTATCGGGAGAAGACCTACGCCGCGGGCAAGATCCCCGGAGGCTTCCTCAAGCGCGAGGGCCGGCCCAGCGACAAGGAGATCCTGGCCGCCCGGGTCATCGATCGCTCGATCCGCCCGCTCTTTCCCGAGGGCTTCCGCAACGAGGTGCAGGTCTTCGTGACGGTGGTCTCCGCGGACCAGGAGAACGATGCGGACGTCCTCGGCGTGGTGGCTGCGTCGACCGCGCTGGCCGCCTCCTCGGTGCCCTGGAACGGGCCCATCGCCGCGGTGCGGGTGGGCCGGGTGGAGGGCAACTGGATTCTCAACCCCACCTTTCAGCAACTCGAATTCTCGTCGCTGGACGTGACGGTGAGCGGGAGCGCCGACTCGATCCTGATGGTGGAGGGCGGCGCGCTCGAGGTATCGGAAGCGGAGATGCTCGAGGCGCTCAAAGTGGCGCAGAAGGGGATCAAGGAACTCCTGGGCCACGAAGAGAAGATCATCAGCAAGGTGAAGAAGTCCAAGCTCGAATGGGTGAAAGAAGAGATCGAACCGGCCTTGGGCCAGCGCGTCCGGGAGCTCGCCGAAGACGAGATGGCCAAGGCGATCAATGCCCGGGACAAGCACGCCCGCGCGGCCGGGGCGGAGGCCTTGAAGTCGAGGGTCAAGGAAGCCCTGGCCGGGGAGTATCCGGAGGCGGGGCGTCAGATCTCCACCCTGCTCGAGGACATCGAATACCGGGTGATGCGGGCGCAGGTGCTCGACAAAGGGGAGCGGGTCGATGGCCGTGACTGCGACACCATCCGCCCCATTTCCATCGAAGCCGGCCTGCTGCCCCGGGCGCACGGCTCGGCGCTGTTCCAGCGGGGAGAGACCCAGGCCCTGGTCGCCATCACCCTCGGCACGCAGGATGACGAGCAGCGCATCGACAGCATCGATACCCCGGCGGAATCCTCCAAGTCGTTCATGCTGCACTACAATTTCCCGCCCTATTCGACCGGCGAAGTGAAGCCCATGCGTGGCACCAGCCGGCGGGAGATCGGTCACGGGGCGCTGGCTGAACGGGCGCTGCAGCCGCTGCTCCCGGACTACGCGACGTTCCCGTACACGGTACGGATCGTCTCCGAGATCCTCGAGTCGAACGGCTCCTCATCCATGGCCACCGTTTGCGGCGGCTCGCTCGGCCTCATGGATGCGGGCGTCCCGGTGAAGGCGGCCTGCGCGGGCGTCGCGATGGGGCTCATCAAGGAAGGGAAGAAGGTGGCCATCCTGACCGACATCCTCGGGTCGGAAGACCATCTGGGCGACATGGACTTCAAGGTCGCCGGGACGAGTAACGGCATCACCTCGATCCAGATGGATATCAAGATCGAGGGCCTGGATCTCAAGACCATGGAACAGGCGCTCGAGAAGGCTCGGAAGGGGCGCCTGCACATCCTCTCCGAGATGGGCAAGGTGCTGCCCGCGCCGCGACCGGAGATGTCGAAGTATGCCCCGCGCATCATCACGATGATGGTGAAGCCGGACAAGATCGGCGACATCATCGGGCCCAAGGGGAAGACCATTCGCGGCATCCAGGATGCTACCGGCGCCAAGATCAGCATCGAGGACTCGGGGCTCGTAACCATCGCCGCGGTCGGCGGCGAGGCGGGTGAGAAGGCCAGGCAGATGATCGAATCGATGGTGATGGAGCCGGAGGTGGGCAAGACCTACGAAGGGCCGGTGAAGAGCACCACCGCCTTCGGTGCCTTTGTCGAGATCCTGCCCGGCGTGGAAGGCCTGCTCCACATCAGCGAGCTCCAGCACGGGCGCACCGAAAAGACCGAGGATGTCGTCAAGAAGGGCGACGTGGTGAAGGTCAAGCTCCTCGAGGTTGACGACAAGGGCCGGATGAAGCTGTCCCGGAAGGCGCTGATCCCGAAGGAGTGAGGCCGGTCGCCGTGGAGACCACTCGCCTGGATGAGGGGCTGTTCCGGACCCTCGCTCCCAACGGCCTCACCATTCTGACCGAAAAGCTGCCTGGCGTGCGGTCCGTGGCCGCCGGGGTCTGGGTGCGGACCGCCAGCGCCCATGAGCCGCGAGCCAAGATGGGCGTGTCCCACCTGCTCGAACACATGGTCTTCAAGGGCACCCAGCGCCGCAGCGCGCGGCAGCTGGCCCTCGAACTCGAAGTCCGGGGCGGCACCCTGGACGCCTACACCAGTCGCGATCATACCAACTATCAGGCCCACGTCCTGGACCAGGACCTGCCGCACGCCCTGGATGTGCTCACGGACCTGATCCGCCGACCGCTGCTCCGCGAGGAGGATCTGGTTCCCGAGCGGAACGTGGTGCTGGAAGAGATCTCGATGGTCGAGGACACCCCCGACGACCAGGTCTTCGAGCTCTTCGGCTCCTGCCTCTGGCCGTCGCATCCCTACGGGTACTCGATCCTCGGCACCCGGCAGACCGTGGCCTCCATTACCGCCGATGACCTCAAGGCGGTGCACGACGGGTACTACCCCGGCAATTGCATTGTGGCTGCCGCGGGACGTCTGGAGCACGATTCGGTCGTGGAACTCCTGGCGCGGGAGGGGTGGCTGGATGGCCCGGAGCGTCAGGCGCCCAGACCCCCGATCTCCCCGGAGCCGGCGGCGCGGGGGCTCGAACGTCGGATCCCGCGCGATAGCGCCCAGGCGCACCTGGTCTTCGGCTCGGACACCTTCCCGTTTCGAGACCGGCGCCGCTTCGCCCTGTCCATCATCACCAACGCCTTCGGCGGCGGCATGTCGAGCCGCCTCTTCCAGCGCATCCGCGAAGAGCTGGGGCTCGCCTACTCGGTGTACGCCTACCAGCAGTTCTTTCAGTCCTCGGGGGTTGCGGGCGTGTACCTCGGCACCCAGCCGGCCACCGCGGATCGCGCCGCCGACGCCGTTCGAGAGGAATACGGGACCCTCGCGCGAGAGGGACTCCCGGCGGAGGAGCTGGCGCTCGGCAAGCAGCAGCTCAAGGGGCAGCTCATGCTCTCGCTGGAGAACCCAGCCAGTCGGATGAGTCGATTGGCCACGATGACCCTGCTCGGTGAGGGCTATCGGCCGCTCGACAGCCTGCTGGAGGAGATCGACGCCGTGACCTCGAGCGAGATTGCGGCGGTGACCGAGGAGTTTTTCGCGCCCGAGCGGCAGACGGTGGTGCGCCTGGGACCGGAGTGAGCGTCTGCGGCGGTCTCAACCCTGAACCCTGAGTGGCCCATGATCATCGGCGTTCCGAAGGAGATCAAGACCAACGAGAACCGCGTGGCCCTGGTGCCGGCCGGCGCGGAGGCCTATACCACGCGGGGACACACCGTCTATCTGGAGCGCGGGGCGGGGCTCGGCAGCGGCTTCCCCGACGAGGCCTACGTGGCGGCGGGCGCGCGGATCCTGCCGACGGCCGATGAAGTCTGGGCCAAGGCCGAGATGATCATGAAGGTCAAGGAACCGATCGCGGCGGAGTGGCCGCGGATGCGGGCCAGCCAGGTCATTTATACCTACTTCCACTTCGCGGCGTCGGAGGAGCTGACGCGCGCCGTGATTGCCTCGAAGGCGGTGGCCGTGGCCTACGAGACTGTGCAGCTGCCGCACGGGGAGCTCCCGCTGCTCACCCCGATGTCGGAGGTCGCCGGGCGCATGGCGGTGCAGGAGGGGGCGAAATACCTGGAGAAGGTCTTCGGGGGAAGCGGCGTCCTGCTGGGCGGCGTCCCTGGGGTCACTCCGGCGGAGGTCGTCATCATCGGCGGCGGCGTGGTGGGGCTGAACGCCGCCAAGATGGCCGCCGGGATGGGGGCACGGGTGACCATCCTCGACATCTCGCTCGAGCGCCTGCGGTACCTGGACGACGTCCTGCCGGCGAATGTCACGACGCTCTACTCCAACCGGCACAACATTCTCGACTCGATCCGTAGGGCGGACCTTGTGGTCGGCGCCGTCCTCCTGCCCGGAGCCAAGGCCCCGCACCTGGTCAAACGGGAGGACCTCAAGTCGATGAAGCCCGGGTCGGTCATCGTGGATGTGGCGGTCGATCAGGGCGGGTGCGTGGAGACCATCAAACCCACCACTCACGAGAATCCAACGTACTTTGTCGACGGGATCCTGCACTATGCGGTCGCCAACATGCCGGGCGGCGTGCCGCGAACCTCCACTCTCGCCCTCACCAACGCGACCCTCTCCTATGGGCTCCGCCTGGCGCGCGATGGCTGGAAGAAGGCCTGTCGGGATGACCGCGCCCTGATCCTCGGCCTCAATGTGGTGGAAGGGCACATCGTCTACCCCGGCGTGGCCGAGGCTTTCGGCCTGCCGCTGGTCAAGCCGGAGACGCTGGTGTGATCGACCTGGCGTTCGTGCGGCTGCCGCATGGCGCCGACCTGCCGGTGCCCGCGCTCGCAACCCCGGGCTCCGCGGGTTACGACGTGGCCAGCGCCGAGGACGGCATCCTGGCGCCGCTCGAACGGCGCCTCTTCCGCACCGGGTTCGCGGTCGCGATTCCTTCCGGCTTCGAGTGCCAGATCCGCCCGAGGTCGGGGCTGGCGTTGCGTCAGGGGGTCACCCTTCCGAACAGCCCAGCCACGATTGACAGCGACTACCGCGGGGAGCTGCTGGTTGCCCTGGTGAATCTCGGGCCGGAGCCGTTCACGGTGACCCGTGGGATGCGCATTGCCCAACTGGTCTTTGCCCGCGTCGAGCAGGCGGGGTGGCGCGAGGTGGTGGAGCTGCCGGCCACGAGCCGGGGCGAGGGCGGCTTCGGGAGCACCGGCACGGGTCGCTCTGAATGAAGGGGCGCACGAGGTGACGGGCGTCACACCGGATGCGCTTCGATCTTCTAACTCCCCGTCTTGTCCCACCTTACACCCTCCGTTAGCTTTGGCCCCTATTCGACTCCTCCGGCTCAGGTGATGAAGTTTTCGCCCCTAAAACTCGGGTCGTTTCTGCCCGCGAACGAGATCGCGGTGGACCTCGGCACGGCCAACACGCTCATCTACGTGAAGGGCGAAGGAATCGTGCTGAACGAGCCGTCGGTGGTGGCGATCGAGAAGTCGACGGGGAAGATCAAGGGCATCGGTCTCGAAGCGAAGCGCATGCTGGGGCGCACTCCCGACGGCATTCTCGCCGTACGCCCGCTCAAGGATGGCGTGATCGCCGACTTCGATGTCACCGAGAAGATGCTGCGCTACTTCCTGAAGGCCATCATCGACAAGCATGTCTTCCGGGTCCGGCCCAAGGTGATCGTCTGTGTCCCCTCCGGCATCACCGAGGTGGAGCGGCGCGCCGTGCGAGACTCGGCGGAGACCGCGGGGGCCAAGCAGGTGGACATGGTGGCCGAGCCCATGGCCGCCGCCATCGGCGTCGGGCTGCCGGTGGAGACGCCCACCGGCAACATGGTCATCGACATCGGGGGCGGGACCACGGAGATCGCGGTGATCGCGCTCTCGGGGATCGTGTCCGACACCTCCATCCGCGTGGGTGGCGACGAACTCGACCAGGCCATTGTGCAGTTCATGCGCAAGAACTACAACCTCCTGGTGGGCGAGCCGACAGCGGAGGCGATCAAGATCAAGATCGGCTCCGCGGCGCCGACCGGGGACGAGCGCGAGATGGAGGTGAAGGGGCGGGATCTCGTGTCCGGCATCCCCAAGACGGTCCGGGTCCATTCCAGCGAGATTCGCGAGGCGGTGCAGGAGCCGATCCAGCAGATCGTGGATGCAGTGCGCCGGGCGCTGGAGATCACGCCCCCGGAGCTGGCCAGCGACATCGTCGATCGGGGGATCATCATGACCGGGGGCGGCGCGCTGATCCGCGGCCTCGACATCCTGCTGGCGCAGGAGACGGGCCTGCCGATTCATGTGGATGAGGATCCGCTGACCTGCGTGGTGCGCGGGGCAGGGCGGATCCTTGACGACTACGAGAAGTACCAGAACGTGCTGTACAAGTAATGGCGCTCGGGTCGGACCGCTCACTCTCCCGTCGGGACAACGCGCTGTTTTTCCTGTGCGTCCTCCTCTCGGTGGCGATGCTGCTCCGACCCGCGTTCGGCAACCGCGTGGCCGGCTACGTCCGTGACACCGTCATGCGGCCCTTCCTCTGGATGCAGGAGCGGTCGGAGCAATCCCGCGCCACGCGGAGCGCCTTCGACCGGTTGCGCGCCGAGCGGGACTCGGCCGCGCACGCCGCCCAGTTCCTCTCCTCGCTCCGGGCCGAGAACCAGCGCCTGCGCTCGCTGCTGGGGCTGGAAGCCCGCCTTCCGGTTCCATATGTCCCCGCCGAAGTCCTGCACCAATCCGCCCCCACCGATGGACGCACCCTGATCCTCTCCGCGGGGAGCCGGGCGGGAGTGAAGCGCTTCGATCCCGTGATCAGCGCCGGGGGCCTGATCGGCGTGGTGCGCGACGTGGACCGGGACCGCAGCCTCGCGATGACCTGGACTCATCCGGATTTCCGGGCCAGCGCCTTCACCATGCCGGCGCAGGTGTTCGGGATCGTCGCCCCGGCGCTGCAGCTCACCGGCAGCGATCAGCTGCTGCAGCTGCGCGGCGTGGCAATCCGTGATTCGGTGCCGAACGGGACATTGGTAGTGACCTCGGGGCTGGGCGGCGTGTATCCGCAGGGGATCCCGGTCGGGACGGTCATCGGGCAGGCCTCCGAGGAGACGGGGTGGGAGCGGATCTACATCGTGCGGCCGGCGGCCAATCCGGAGAACGCCGAGCAGGTGCTGATCCTCCGAACGCCGCATGACAGCTCGGTGGCACGCGCCTTCCCTGGAGACACCGCGCCATGATCTCCATCCGCGCGGATCGGGGGCGGCTCTGGGCGGTGCTGGCGCTCCTCGTCGTGCTGCAGTTCGCGGTCCGACCCGACCTGCCGTATCCGCGGGTGGCCCCGGACTTCCTGCTGCTGGCCCTCATGCTCTACGCGATCCGGAGTCGCCCGGGCGTAGCCGCCGTGGCGGGCTTCGTGGTCGGGCTGGCCGTGGACGCGGTCACTCCGGCCCGAGTCGGGGCCGGTGCGCTGGCCCACACCGTGGTCGGATACCTGGCCGCGTGGGGGCGGGCCGTGTTCTTCCCCGACAACCTGCTCGTCAACGGGATTGTGATCGCCGTCGGCGTCTGGATCCGGAACGCGATCCAGCTGCTAGCCAGCGGGCCGGGGGTGGGAGGGTTGCCCATGGAGCTGTTCGTGTGGTCTCCGTTGCAGGCGGTGACGACGGCGGTCGCGGCCGGGCTGGTGCTCCTTCTCTTCCAGCGCTGGCTCGACATCAGGCTCGATACATGAACGAATTCCACTCCACGCGGCTGCGGGCGCGCGCCATCCAGGCGCGATGGGTGCTCGGAATTGCGTTTCTCGTTCTGGTGGGGGCGTTCTTTCGGACCCAGATCCTTCAGTACGACCGCTATCGGCTGCGTGCGGAGAGCAACCGGTTGCGGGCCGTGCCCCTCCAGCCGGCGCGCGGCACGGTGTACGACGAGGACGGCCGGCCCATCGCCGAGACGGTGCCGGGCTTCTCGGTGGCCCTGTTCGCCGCGTCGACCGACTCGCTGCGTCAGGTGCTGTCCCGCTTCCAGAGCGTGGTGAAGATCGATTCGGCCGATCTCGAAGCGGTCGTCGATCGCTACCTCCAGGCCCGCTATCAGCCCGCCCTGGTGCTGGGAAATGCCACGCGGCAGGAGGTGGCGCGCCTCGAGGAACATCGCGCCATGCTCCCCGGCCTGGTCGTGCAGTCGGAGCCGCGGCGCATCTACCCGAACGGGCGCGCCGTCGCCCACCTGGTGGGTTACGTCGGGCAGGTGACGCAGAGCGATCTCGACGAGGATCGGTACGAGGGGGCGCGACTTGGAACGGTGGTCGGGCGCTCCGGCCTGGAGGAGGAGTACGACGATTCGCTGCGGGGCATTCCGGGCGTGCGGTACGTCGAGGTGGATGCGCGCGGCCGGCTGGTGCGCGAACAGGGGGCGGCGCCGACCCTGCCATCCGTCCCCGGGCGGAACATCAAGACGACGATCGATCTCGACCTGCAGCTCTACATCGACAGCATCTGGCCGCGCCAGTTCTCGGGCGCGATGATCGCCATGACGCCCAAGGGCGAGATTCGGGCGCTGTACTCCACTCCGGCCTACGACCCCAACGATTTCATCGGCGGTATCTCCGCGGCCGAATGGCATCGATTGAACACCGATCCTACTCTGCCGCTGCTCAACCGGGCGCTGCAAGTGAAGTACCCCCCGGGGTCGCCATTCAAGCTGGCCACGGCGGTCGCTGCGCTCCGCCGCGGCCTGGTCGACATGAATACGCACATGCCGCAGCCGTGCACCGGCGCCTTCCAGTACGGCAACCGCGCCTTCCATTGCTGGAACAAGCGGGGACACGGATCGCTGGATCTCTTCGACGCCGTGGCCCAGAGCTGCGATATCTATTTCTACCAGCTCGGCCTCAAGGTGCAGCTCGCGAACCTGCTCGAGGATGGCGTGTCGATGGGCTTCGGTGAACGCACCCGGATCGACCTGGTCAATGAGGCCACGCCGATCTGGCCGCCATCCACCGACTATTACGACAAGCGGTACGGCCCCCGGGGCTGGAGCAATTCCGCGGTGCTCAACCTGGCTATCGGCCAGGGCGAGAACACCCAGACGCTGATCAACATGGTGCGGTTCTACGCCGCGCTGGCGGGTGATGGTCACGCTCCCACGCCGTACCTGGTCGAGCCCGACACCTCGCAGAACTACGATCTTCACCTTACGCCTGATCAGCTGGAGGGGCTGCGCCGCGCCCTCGTGGCGGTGGTCGAGCACGGGACGGCGGCGCGGAGTCGCGTGAAGGATTTCTCCGTCGCCGGCAAGACGGGAACGGCGCAGAATCCGCGTGGCGCCGATCACGGCTGGTTCATCGGCTTTGCTCCGGCCGAAAAACCGGAGATCGTGATTGGGGCGATCTTCGAGTTCGGTTTGCATGGAGATCGGGTGGCGCCCTATGTCGTCCATGCCATCCGCCGTTACGTGCTCGGCCCCGACAGCCTGCTGGACCAGCGACCGATGGAGCGCCTGAACCTGCCTGGGGATGCGCCGAGCGCGCCCCAGCGGGAACCGACGGCCCGGCCAGATTCCGCCGCCGCCGACTCGACGGGGCGCCAGCCATGACGCGTCGCCTCGGAATCGACCGCTCCCTTCTCATCTGCGTGATCCTGCTTCTCGGGTGCGGAATTCTCGCCCTCTATTCGGCGGGGCAGACCGATGTCCCCAACTTTGCCGCGGTGGGCGCCTGGAAGCGGCAGCTGATCTGGGCGGGCGCCGGGGCGGTTACCGCCTACCTGGTGTTCCGGGTGTCCCCTCGCCTCCTCGAGTGGGCCGCGCTTCCGGTCTATGTGATGTCGCTGCTCATCCTGCTCCTCACACTCGTGATCGGTCGTGGCGCGGGAACCGCGGCCAGCAGCAAGAGCTGGATCTACATCGGCGGGCACGCCATCGGGCAACCCTCGGAGATCGCGAAGCTGGCGACGGTCCTGATGCTGGCCCGCTTCCTCTCCGGCCGGCGGGAAGCCCCGGAGACGCTCTACGACCTGCTGCCCGCCTGCGGCATTGCCGGCCTGCCGGCGCTCCTGGTGCTGCTCCAACCCGATCTGGGGAGCTCTCTGGTCTTCGCGGGGATCCTGTTCGCCATGCTGTTCTGGGCCGGCACTCCGCCCTCGCTCCTGTTCCTGCTCGCCTCACCGGTCGGGAGCCTCCTGCTCGCGTTCAATCTGTGGTCCTGGCTGGCCTGGATCGTCCTGCTGGGGATTCTCCTCGCGATCTGGCGGCCCTACTTCTGGGAGGGTGTCGCGGTGGCGCTGGCCAACTCGCTGATGGGCTTCGTGGCGCTGCCCATCTGGCAAGGGCTCGCCCCCTATCAGCAGAACCGGCTCCTCACATTCCTCAATCCGGAGACAGATCCCCAGCGCTCGGGGTACCATGCCATCCAGTCGAAGGTGGCGATCGGGTCGGGGGGATGGTTCGGGAACGGTTATCTGCAGGGCCCCCAGAAGCGGCTCGCCTTCCTTCCCGAGCAGCATACCGACTTCATCTACGCGGTGGTGGGGGAGGAGCTTGGGTTTGTCGGGGTGGTCGTGACCTTGATCCTCTTCTTCGCCCTCTTTGCGGTCCTGGTCCGGATCGCCCGCCGGGCCACGGACCCGTTCTCGAGCCTGGTCGTGTTCGGGGTTCTCGGCCTCCTTTTCACCCACGTCTTCGAGAACGTAGGGATGACGGTCAACGTCATGCCCATCACCGGAATTCCGCTCCCCTTCTTTTCCTATGGAGGGTCCTTCCTGGTGGCCAATTGTGTCGGATTAGGGCTCTGTTTTCGGGCAGCTTGGGATGCGAGACTTGGAGGCTATGTTGATTTGTAGCAATAACTTATGAGTCAAGGTCTGGCGGATGACGGTGCACTGACACAGATTGGGGGCTCACGACACGGTTAACCCAACCTCTCATCTCTCCCCGAACCCATATGGCCGTCATGGCATGGTTCAAGAAGGAGCGGAAACCGCGGGCCTCGATTCGAGAGCGCCTCGAGATTCCGCCAGACGCGTGGGAGAAGTGCGACGCGTGCGGGCACGTCGATATCCGGGAAAAGTTCGAACGGGCCCTCAACGTATGCCCGGAATGCGGGCACCACCGAAGGTTCTCGGCGGAGGAGTACATCGAGCTTCTGAGCGACGAGGGCACCTGGAGGGAGCTTTACGCCAACCTCCGGTCCGCCGATCCTCTGGGATTCGAGCATTACCCGCAACGACTTACCGCTGCCCAAAAGAAAGTAGGAGCCTCGGACGCGATCTACACCGGAACTGCCCGCCTTGAAGGTGCTCCCCTCAACCTCGGCGTGATGAACTTCGCATTCATGGGCGGCTCGATGGGGTCGGTGGTGGGAGAGAAGATCGCGCGGCTGGCGCGCCGGTCCGGGGAAAAGCGGGTTCCACTAGTTCTGGTCTGCACGTCGGGCGGGGCCCGAATGCAGGAAGGCGTCTTCTCCCTCATGCAGATGGCCAAGACGTCCGCCGCCATAGCCCAACTGTACCAGCTGTCCGTTCCCTTCATCACGATCCTCACCAACCCCACTACCGGCGGCGTCTCCGCCTCCTTTGCCATGCAGGGAGACGTGATCGTGGCCGAGCCAGGAGCGGTGATCGGCTTCGCCGGGCAGCGGGTGATCAAGCAGACGATCGGGCAGGACCTGCCGGAAGGGTTCCAGACGGCGGAGTTTCTGCTCGAGAAGGGACAGATAGACGACGTGGTTCCGCGCGGCTCCCTCCGGGAGACCACCGCGCGCCTGCTCCGGCACATGCGGGGGCAGCGGCTGGCTGAAGAGACGGTAGAGTAGGATCGGGTCTTGGACTCCTAACGAGCGCCCCGCCGGAGACCGGCGGGGCGCTCGTACTGTTGGGTACTCGGTCTTGACAGTGCATTGTCAGGGAGTGAACGTGGTCTTTCCTCGGCTCGTCTCTCGAGAGGCCGATGCGATACCACGGCTCCCCGCTCCATCGCCTTCGGCCCCCCATCTGGTCGGGCCGCGCCATCTTGCTGAGCGCAATGGCGACGGCGGTCTCGTGCAGTGATTCCCTCGTTTCCCCCTACTCGGCCAACGGCGTCCTCGTTCAGATCCGCGTGACGTCCGTCAGTACTCCGGCACTTGGCTCGACGCCCGATGGGTTCAGCACTATCTCGTGCCAGGTCGGTCTAGAGGCAGTGGCGGGCCCGGGCAACGCGGACCACTGGATGGGGGCGATCTTCCGGTGGTACCCGGGCGGCAATCTGGCGAAACCCTTCGATTCGGCGACGGTCGACACCCGCACCGTGCAAGGGTCGTGGGGGACCGACACAATCGGCAGTGGGCAGCAGCAGGAGTCTGGGTGGGTGTTCACCGCCACCGTCCCGTTCACGGTGGAGGTGCAGTATCGCCTCAGTCAGGCCGATGGCGGCACACAGCTTACTCCTCCCGTGCTCGCGGAGTGCTCCCCGTCCCTTCCAGCCCACCCTACGCTTCCCACGATCACCGGGCTCACGGTCGCGCCGGCCTCGGGCGCGGTGCACAACGGTGACACTCTCTCCGTGAGCTTCAGCGCCGCGGCAGCGGCGGGCCTCTGGCAAGCGGCGGTGGTGCTGAGCGGGGCCTGCGATACCGCCGTCTTTCTGGCGGAGGATGCCGCCGCGACCGCGCGCCACACGGTACGGCTCACCATCCCCACTGGGTGCGCTCCGGGCGCCGCTCTCAAGGTCGACGTAACGGAGATTGACGCGGCACTCCAGTCGAGTCTGCAGGCGGCGTCGGGGGGACCACTGACGTTTGTCGACGTCGAGCCGCCGGTCGTCGGAGTGTCCTTCCAGGGCCCAGCACTCTACCAGAACTCGGTCCTCACCGGCAGCTTCTTCGTTGGCGAGTCGATCGGCGTTTTCCTTCAGGCCTACGACAACAATGCTCTCCGCTCCCTCAGCTGGGGAGTTCAGCCTGGGAATTACAGGGACTCCGCGTCGGTCAACGGCACTTATGTGTCTGGCGTTAGTGGCCGTCTTCCCGTGTCAGCAGGATGGGGACCGACCACGCAGCTCCAGTTCTACGCGACCGATCGCGCGGGCCTTGTCAGTCCGGTCTTTGCTACATCGACCGATAGCCTGCTCGTGTATCCCACCGTCACCGTGCCGACGCAGGTTGTGTCACTGATTGGGCAGGCTTCCAATGTGGTTATCGATTCACGACGCGGCATGATCTATGTGCTCTATTCCGGTGAGATTGGCGTCGTGTCGCTCCACCCTTTGGCCCTGGTCAGGACCATCCAGCTGCCGGATGCCGTCTCCGGATTCGACCTGAGTCCCGGGGGCGATTCGCTGATCGTGGCCTATTGGGACGGTCCGCTCGGTGTCATCAATCTCGCGGATCCGCAGCAGGCAGTCGGGTCTATCTCCCTGACCTCGCTGCCAACTGGAGGCCTGCTGGGGCCGATCGTAGCGCTCCCGGGCGGATCGGTCCTGATTGGCGTCTTGGGCGGAGGGGGCCTTGGGTCCCTGATGGAAAAGAACCTACTCACGGGCGACGAACGGTGGCGTCCAGAGGCGCTTGGCGGCGCGGGCGTCGAAGCGCTGGTGCGGTCCGGCGACCATGGTCTGGTTGTTCTGCTGGGCCTTTTCACGACTCAGGTCTTTACGGCAGCCAGCGACAGCTTTGGGCCTCCGGTCTCTGGCCTGCCTTCGGCGATGCCGTCTGTCGACAGCGCAGGGCAGCACATTGCCCTCGGCACCCAGATCTTTGACCGGTCCCTTCATGAGACCGGTCAGGCCGAGTTAGGCTGGGCCGGCACTTCAGCCTCCGCGCTTTCAGCCGATGGTCAATCCCTCTATTGGCCGTTGGGCGCCCGAGGGATCGTTGATTCGCGGGTCAGTGATGGCGCGGTGCTGCAGCGGTTCTTGCCTTCCATCAGTCCCAATGTGCTCCGAGTGTCTCCCGACGGAGCTTACCTTGTCCTCATTCAAGCCCTTTCCGCCTCGTTTAGCATCGCCGTCGCTCAACTCAAATGACGAACTCGTGCATACTAGGCGAAGCTCAGAGCAGGGAGGTGGCGGGGGCGGTACTACCTCCGCCTTACCTAGGGCCGAGCTGGAGTGCACATATGCGGGGAGGGTTGGATGGAGGGTCAACTCGGCCAACGACTCTGGGGGCACTGCGGCAGCCGGAGTCGCCCCCGATAGCGGCAGCAGATAATGGATCGGATGGTCGTAGAAGCCCGGCTCGAAGACTGCCGCGTCGGCATCGGCCATGAACGAGCGGCGGAGCCCATCGGGCAGGAGCTGGTCGATGGCGGCCGCCAGGGCTCGCGCCTCCTCCACCCGGTCCCGCAGGCGGCCGCGGGCCACCTCCTCACACGCTCCGAAGAGCACCCACCAGTAGGTCCCGTCCTCTTCCCGCTCGATCACATCGAGAGGGAAGAGACGACAGATCAGGGGACGGTCTTCGTAGACCGCGCACCCGTTGGCCGGGCCCTCATAGAATGGGCAGCGGCACCCCTTCCGGTTAAGGCGCGCGGCGGCGCCGTGCCCGTACAGCCGGAGCCCGACCTGACGGCTCGCGCGTTGTTCGTGCGGGCTCAGGTAGACCAGGCTCCGCTCGCAGCGCTCGCATTCGGGGCAGAGGGTAAATCCCTCGGTGAACTCTCGGAATCCGGGGAGGCGAAGCAGGGTACGGACGAACGGGTCCGGCAGGGCCGTATAGCGGCTCATGGCACAAGCGGGTAGGTTGCTCGACGGCTCCAAAGTTACACCCACCCCCACACGCGCGCACCCGATTCCCCGTGGCCCTGGCCTACGCTGAGGCACTGGACTTTCTCTTCCCCCGGACCACGACCATCAAGTTCGGGCTCCAGACCACCCGAGCGCTGCTGGCCGAGGTTGGCGACCCGCACCAGGTCTTTCCCACGGTCCATATTGGCGGGACCAACGGTAAGGGGAGCGTGTCGACCCTAGTCGCCGCGGCGCTTCGGGAACAGGGCTGCCGGGTCGGGTTGTATACCTCGCCGCATCTGGTCTCCTTCCGCGAGCGCATCCAGGTCGACGGGGTTCCGATTTCGGCGGAGGCGGTGGCCGCATGGACCTCCCGACTCGAGCCGCTGATCCGGTCGCGGCATGCGACCTTCTTCGAGGCTACCACCGCCATCGCGCTGGCCGACTTCGCGGCCCGCGGAGTGGACATCGGCGTCGTGGAAGTGGGGCTGGGTGGCCGACTCGACAGTACCAACGTGCTGACGCCCCTGGCCAGCGCGGTCACCAAGATCGAGAAGGACCATATGAAGTATCTGGGCGATACCCTGGAGCGCATTGCCCGGGAGAAGGCCGGGATCGCCAAGCCGGGGGTCCCCTTCGTCATCGGGGAAACCCGTCCCCGCCTGATCGAGGTGCTTCGGCGCGAAGCCTGGTCCGCCGCGCGGCGAAAGGGCGGGGCCACGGATGTACGGGTTCTGCCCGCCGAGTATCTATGGCGCGGCCCGCTCGGACTCGAGGGCCCCTTCCAGCGACGGAACGCAGCGGTGGCGCACGGCGTGTTGATGGCGTTGCCGGCGCCGTATCGCCCGGACGCGGGGGCCATTGAACGCGGCTTTGCGACCGCGCGCATCCCGGGGCGCTTCGATCGGCGAGGGAAATGGCTGTTCGATGTGGCGCACAACCCGGACGGCATGCGCGCCTTGGTCGACGCCCTGGGCAGCACCAGCCTGCCGCGGCCGGTGTACGCGCTCGTCTCCATCCTCGGCGACAAGGCCTGGCCCGAGATGCTGGTGCGGTTGGACCGCGCGGTGGATCGGGGAGTGCTCACCGTGGCTCCCACCACGGCGGGCCGGAAGTGGAACCTCGACTGGCTCGAGCAGTGGCTCCGGAGCCCGAACCGTCCACCGGCGCGAGCCCATTGGTCGCTCCAGCCGAGCTTCGGGAAGGCGCTCGCGGAGGTGGAGGAGGGAGCCGGGACCGTGCTCGTGACGGGGTCATTCCACACCGTTGGCGACGTGATGTCTGCCTTGGGGATCACGCCCTAGGCCTCGTCAGGGGGCCAGCCCCCGGCTATTTTCCCGCCCTATGCAACCCCAGCCCCTGCCGGGCTTTCGGGACTTCTACCCCGCGGATCTGGCGTTTCGGAACTACCTCTTCGACACCTGGCGCAAAGTCTGTCGAGGGTACGGCTTCGAGGAGTTCGACGGCCCGCCCCTCGAGCCGCTCGAACTCTACACCGCCAAGAGCGGCGAGGAGATCGTGGGCCAGCTCTACAATTTCGTCGACAAGGGGGGGCGGGAGGTGGCGCTCCGGCCGGAGCTGACGCCCACGGTGGCGCGGATGGTCGCGGCCCACGCCGGGGGGATGAAGAAGCCGATCCGGTGGTTTTCCATTGGCCAGATGTTCCGCTACGAGCGGCAACAGAAGGGCCGGTTGCGGGAGTTCTACCAGCTCAACTGCGATCTGATCGGAGAGGATCAGTACCCGGCGGACGCCGAGATCATCGCGCTGGCAATCGACCTGATCCGCGCCTTCGGATTCGACGAGACCCAGGTGCGGATTCGGGTCTCGGACCGCGCGCTCCTCGGCGCGCTCCTGGAGGGCATCGGCCTGACAGAAGATCAGGTGCCGGCCGCGTACGCGGTGCTCGACAAGGTGCACCGCATGCGGCCGGAGCAGCGGGACGAGATTCGTCAGGGGAAGGACCCGCGGTTGGGGCCTCGCGGCGCGGGGGTGTTGGAGCTCGCGAAGCTCAAGAGCTGGTCGGACGTGGTCCAGGCACTGGGGAAGACGCCGAACGCCGCCGGGGCCCGTGACCGGTTCGCCAATGTCCTGGGGTGCCTGCGCGACGCAGGGCTCGACCGGTTCATCGACGTCGATGTCACCATCGTTCGGGGCCTCGCCTACTATACGGGGACGGTGTTTGAGGTTTTCGACGCGAGTGGCTCGCTGCGCGCGATCGCCGGTGGCGGGCGGTATGACAAGCTCCTGGAGATGCTGGGAGGCGTGGACCTGCCGGCGGTGGGGTTCGCGGTCGGCGATGTCGTGCTGGGCGAGCTGCTGCGAAGCTCCGGCCGCGGCCCCGCCGCGCGCCCGGCCATCGATGTGTTCGTTGCGGGCGTCACGATCGAGGATAGACCCCAGGTGCTGCGGACGGTTCACGAGCTTCGGGAGGCGGAGGTGAGGGTGGAGTATTCGCTGCGGAACGAAGCCCTGGGGAAGCAGCTCAAGCTGGCCGACACCCGCGGCGCGCGGTTCGCGGTCGTGATCGGCCCCGACGATCGTGCCCGGAGCGAGGTGCAGCTCAAGGACCTGGCCGCGAAGACCCAGCGCGCCGTGGCGGCCGCGGCGCTGGTGGGGGAACTGACCAGACAGCTCGGGTCAAGTACGTGAACTCCAACAACTGACGACGACTGACGCCGATGGCAGAGGAAAAGGCTCTTACTCCCCGCGCGCAGGACTTCAGCGCCTGGTACAACGAGGTCATCATGCGCGCCCAGCTGGCGGACTACAGCCCGGTGCGCGGCTGCATGGTCATCCGGCCCAATGGGTTTGCCATCTGGGAGGAGATGCAGCGCGGTCTGGACGGAATGTTCAAGGAACTGGGCGTGCAGAATGCGTACTTCCCCCTCCTCATTCCCCAGAGCTTCCTGTCGAAAGAAGCCGAGCACGTCGAGGGGTTCGCGCCAGAGCTGGCGGTCGTCACCCACGGTGGCGGCAAGGAGCTGGAGGAGCCGCTGGTGATCCGGCCCACCTCTGAGACGATCATTTACTCGATGTACGCGAAGTGGATCCAGAGTTACCGCGACCTGCCGCTGCTCATGAACCAGTGGTGCAACGTGGTCCGCTGGGAGATGCGGACCCGCCTCTTTCTCCGGACGGCGGAGTTCCTGTGGCAGGAGGGGCACACGGCCCACGTCGACGAAGCCGACGCGGAACGGTTCACGCTCGCCATCCTCCGGATCTACCGGACCTTCGCGGAGGAGTGGATGGCGATGCCGGTCGTGACGGGACGAAAGACGGACAGCGAGCGGTTCGCGGGGGCGCTTCGGACCTACTGCATCGAGGCGTTGATGCAGGATAACAAGGCCTTGCAGGCGGGCACCAGCCACAACCTGGGCCAGAATTTCGCCAAGGCGTTCCAGGTGACCTTCCAGAACGACCGCGGGGAGCTGGACTACGTCTGGAACACCTCCTGGGGGGTGTCGACCCGGCTGGTCGGCGCGCTGGTGATGATGCACGGAGACGATGCCGGCGTGGTCACCCCGCCGCGGCTGGCCCAGTATCAGGTGGTGATCGTGCCCATCTACAAGTCCGACGCCGAGCGTGCCACGGTGCTCGAGGCCTCGAACCATGTGCTCCGAGAGCTGCGGAGCGGCGGCATCCGGACCCACCTCGATGACCGGGACGGACTCAAGCCGGGAGCGAAGTACTACGAGTGGGAAGGGCGGGGCGTTCCCTTCCGCATCGAGATCGGCCCGCGCGATGTCGCCGGCGGGCAGGTGATGCTCGCGCGACGGACCGGGGGGCGGAAGACCCCATTCCCCACCCAGGGACTGGCCCACTCGCTGCGGATCGAGATGGACGCGATGCAGCAGGAACTGCTGGATGCGGGCAAGACGCGCCGGGAGCAGAACAGCATCCGGGGCGTCACCCGGGCCCAGTTCGTGGACTATATGGCCAAAGAGGGCGGGTTCGCCTACGGGGGCTGGTGCGGTGACGCCAAGTGCGAGGCCGACATCAAGGAGCAGACCAAGGCGACGATCCGCTGCCTGCCTGACGAGGAGTTCCGGTCGCCTGAATCTCCGACCACCTGCATGTGGTGCGGGCGCAAGGCGGTCGCCGAGGCGGTATGGGCCAGGGCGTACTGACGGGAGGTCGCGTGGCGGATCAATCCGCCCTCTTCGCCGACGCCGGTCTCGAGCGCCGCGGAGACACCCTGGTCCTCGGCGGAGTGCCGCTCACTACCATCGCGGATGCCGTGGGCACTCCGGTCTATGTGTACCACGCCGATGTGATTCGCCGCCAGTATCAGCGCCTCGACCTGGCGCTGGGCGCAATCCCGCACCGCATCTGTTACGCCGTCAAGGCGAACGCGAACCTCGCCGTGCTGCGGCTGTTCCGCGATCTCGGGGCGGGGGCGGACATCGTCTCGGGCGGGGAGCTGCGCCGCTCGCTGGCCGCGGGGTTCCCGGCGGAGCGCATCGTCTTCAGCGGGGTCGGGAAATCGCCCGAGGAGTTGGAGGCCGCCATCGGCGCTGGAGTAGGACACATCCACTTGGAGTCCGCGGACGAGCTGACCCAGTTACGATCGATCGCGGCGCGTCTGGGCGGAGGACGCCGCGTTTCGATCGGGATCCGGGTGAACCCGGACGTGACGGCCGAGACCCATCCCTACATCGCAACGGGGCAGGGTGGGATCAAGTTCGGGATCCCCTATGATCAGGTCATCGAGGTGGCGGAGATCGTCCACCGCGATCCGGTTCTGGTCCTCGACAGCATAGCGATGCACATCGGCAGCCAGATCCTCGATACCGGTCCATACCTGGAGGGCCTGGCACGGTTGGGGGACCTGGTCCGCCGGCTCCGCGCGCTGGGAATCGATACCCTCAAGAACCTCGACATCGGCGGCGGGCTCGGAATCCGGTACCGCGATGAAGTGCCACTCGAGCCCAAGCGGTTTGTCGAGGCCGTGGCGCCGGTGGCCCGGGAAACCGGCCTGACCCTGGTTCTCGAACCGGGGCGCCACCTGGTAGGGAGCGCCGGCATCCTGCTAACGACCGTGCTCTCGCGGAAGCACTCGGGCGGGAAGGAGCTGGTGCTCGTCGACTCGGCGATGAACGATCTGGTGCGGCCCAGTCACTACATGGCCTACCACGAGATGGTGGAGCTCGAGGCCCGGCATCGCGCTGAGGGCGCCGTTGACGTGGTCGGGCCGGTCTGCGAGACGGGAGATTTCCTGGCGCGGGACCGGCTGCTCCCCGGGCTTGCCGCGGGGGAGCGGCTCGCCGTGCTCTGCGCCGGCGCCTACGGCTTCGTGATGGCCTCGAACTACAACAGCCGCCGGCGGCCGGCCGAGGTGCTGGTGGACGGCGGCCGATGGGCGGTAGTGCGCCCACGGGAGCGGCTGGAGGAGCTCTTCCAGGGCGAGACGCCCGAACCGCGGTGGATGGCGTGACCGAGCATCACGACGGCATCCTCATCATCGATTTCGGATCACAATACACGCAGCTGATCGCGCGGCGGGTCCGGGAAGCCCACGTCTACTGCGAGATCCACCCGCCGTCGAGGTCCGTGGAGTGGATCCGGAACTGGAAGCCCAAGGGCATCATACTCTCCGGCGGCCCCAATTCGGTGTATGGAGAGAACGTGCCGACCGCGGAGCCGGGGCTGCTGCAGCTGGGCACGCCGGTGCTGGGGCTGTGCTACGGGATGCAACTTCTGGCGCAGCTGTCCGGTGGGAAGGTGGAGCGGGCCGATCGACGCGAGTACGGGCGGGCGATGGTGGAGATCCGGGGCGGGCGGCTCTTTCACGGGTTTGGCCAGGGCGAAGAGACCCCGGTCTGGATGAGCCACGGAGACCACGTGGACACCGCGCCGGAAGGGTTCCGGGTGACCGCCTCGAGCCGCAATGCCCCGGTGGCCGCGTTCGAGCACCAGACGCGCCCGCTCTTCGGGGTGCAGTTCCATCCGGAAGTGGCTCACACCCCGCGGGGCGGGGAGATCCTGCACACGTTCCTGTTCGAGGTGTGCGGCTGCCGGCCGGACTGGACGCCCGGCAACTTCATCGAAGGCGAGGTGGCGCGGATCCGGGGGCTGGTCGGTCCGACCGCGCGGGTGATCTGCGGCCTCTCCGGTGGCGTGGACAGCTCGGTAGCGGCGGTCCTGGTCCACCAGGCGGTGGGCGACCGCCTCACCTGCATCTTCGTCGATCACGGGCTCCTGCGCCTCCACGAACGCGACCAGGTAGAGCACACCTTCCGCCGGCATTACGGGATCGACCTGCGCGTGGTGGACGCAAGCGAGGCCTTTCTCGCCGACCTGGCCGGGGTGACCGACCCGGAGACCAAGCGCAGGCGGATCGGGCACCGCTTCATCGACGTCTTTGCCGCGGAGGCGGCCAAGGTGGGCGCCGGCGTGGGGTTCCTGGTGCAGGGGACGCTCTATCCCGACGTGATCGAGTCCATGTCTCCGCTGGGCGGGCCCTCGGTCACGATCAAGACTCATCACAACGTCGGGGGCCTGCCGGAGCGCCTGCCGTTCCAGCTGATCGAACCGCTTCGCGAGCTGTTCAAGGACGAGGTGCGGCAGGTGGGCCGCGAGCTGGGACTGCCCGAGGAGATGGTGGGGCGTCACCCGTTCCCGGGGCCGGGGCTCGCGATCCGGATACTCGGGGAGGTCACCCGGGCGCAGCTCGACGTGCTGCGCCGGGCGGACCACATCTATATCGAGGAGATCCGCGCGGCGGGGCTGTACGACGAGATCTGGCAGGCGTTCTCGGTGCTGCTTCCCATCCGGTCGGTCGGGGTGCAGGGAGACGGTCGGAGCTACGACCAGGTGATCGCGCTGCGCGCGGTGACCAGCCGCGACGGGATGACCGCGGACTGGTACCCGTTCCCGCCCGACGTGCTGGCGCGGATCTCGAACCGCATCGCGAACGAAGTGGAAGGGGTCAACCGCGTGGTCTACGACGTGAGCTCGAAGCCGCCCGCGACGATCGAGTGGGAATAGCCTTCAGACTCCCTTTTCTTCCAACAGACCGAAAAACTGATCCGGGGTGGCGACGTGGGAGAGGCGGTCGGGCACGTCCGCCTCCTTGGCGAAGCTCGCCACCTTGCCGAGAATCGGCAGGTACTGGTTGTTGACCTCGATGGGCGGGGCGACGATCAGAAAGAAGTGGTGAACCGGCTGGTCGTCCACGGCGCGCCAGGGGACGCCGCCGGGAGAATAGGCGTAGGCCAGCCGGACTCGGCTCACCACCAGTGAGCGGCCGTGCGGGATGGCGATGCCGCGTCCGACGCCGGTCGAGCCCAGCTCCTCGCGTCGCCTGAGGATGCGGAGCAGGGTCGTGGCGGACGCATCGTCCAGACGGAGGAGTCCGACCAGCTCCGGCAGGACCTCATCCGCAGTCGCGGCCTTGAGCGGCAGTGCCAGCGCCGTGGAATCGAAGAATTCGCGGAGGTGCATGGGGCCGGAAGATTAGGGCGAGTCACTCTTCCTGTCAAAGCGTGGTGGGCGGGCCAATCCGTTGCCGGCCCTGCTACCGATAAGTAACTTTCCGCCATGCGTTTACCGTACCACTCGGGGCCGGGGCCGACCTTGCTCCTCGCTCCCATGGCCGGCGTCTCCGAGGCGCCCTTCCGCCAGCTCTGCCGGCTGCTGGGGGCGGATGTCGTCCTGTCCGAGTTCCTGAGCTCCGAGGCGATCCGGCGGCGGATTACGAGGACGCTCGAAGGCGCGGAATTCGAGGCGTGCGAGCGCCCCATCGGGATTCAGATCTACGGGTCGGACGCCAGGGCAATGGCCGAAGCGACGGCGCTCGTGACCACGCACTATCAGCCGGAATTCATCGACATCAACTTCGGCTGCCCGGTCAAGAAAGTGGTGCAGCGGAACGGGGGCTCGGGCTGCCTCCGGGACCTGGACCTGGTGGAGGGGATCATCCGGGCCTGCGTCGCGGCCACGCACCTGCCCGTGACCGTGAAGACGCGGAGCGGGTGGAGCGAGCAGACCCGGGACCCGGTGGGGATCGCGCTCAGGATGCAGGATGCGGGGGCGCGCGCCTTCACCCTCCACGCCCGCACCCGCACCCAGATGTTCGGTGGCCAGGCGAATTGGGACGAGATCGCCCGGGTGGTGGAGGCGCTGGAGATCCCGGTGATCGGAAACGGCGACATCCGTTCGGGCGAGGACGTGCTACGCATGGCAGCGCACACTCGCTGCGCCGGGGTGATGGTGGGGCGGGGCGCTTTCGGCAATCCGTGGCTCTTCCGGGACGCGCGGGCGCTCCTGGCCGGACAACCCAAGCCGCCGGCCCCTGGCGCGGCGGAGCGGTTCGAGGTGGCGCTGGAGCACGCGCGTCTCGCCATCCGGCTGCAGGGCGATACCCGGAAGACCGTCATCGAGTTTCGGAAGCACTTCGGCTGGTATACCAAGGGTCTGCCCGGCTCCAACGAGCTCCGGGCCCGGCTGTTCGAGGTGGAATCCATGGCTCAAGCTGAAGAGCTGTTCGACGGCTACCTGGCGGCCCGGGGCGTGGTCGCCGGAGCGGTGTGAATCCCCAGCAGCTCGAGACCCTGCTCGCCGAGGTCGCGGCTGGCCGGCTTGAAGTGGCGGCCGCGCTGGAGCAACTGCGGCATTTTCCGACTGAACTTCTCTCCTACGCACAACTCGATCATCATCGCACCCTCCGACAGGGCCACCCCGAGGTGGTGTTCTGTGAGGGGAAAAGCATCGAGCAGGTGGTCACAATCTGCGAGCGCCTGGCCGCCGCGTCTGGTGGCTTCCTCGGCACGCGCGCCACGGCGGAGCAGGCCCGCGCCCTGGCCGCCCGCTTCCCCGATCTCGAGTGGGATCCAGTCGCGCGGACCGTGCACCGAGCCCCGGTGCGAGGCGCCTCGCGGCTCGGCACGGTACTGGTGGCGTCGGCGGGGACCAGCGACTTGCCGGTGGCGGAAGAGGCGGCGGTCACCGCGGCGGCGATGGGCTGCCGGGTCGAGCGGCTCATCGATGTTGGCGTGGCGGGGCTCCATCGGCTGCTCAACGCGCGCGACCTGCTGACGCTCGCCGAAGTGCTGATCGTCGTGGCCGGAATGGAGGGCGCGCTGCCGAGCGTGGTTGGCGGGCTGGTCGGCGTGCCGGTCATTGCCGTCCCGACCAGTGTGGGCTACGGGGCGGCATTCAACGGCCTGGCCGCCCTGCTGGCGATGCTCAACTCCTGTGCCGCGGGCATCACCGTGGTGAACATCGACAACGGGTTTGGCGCCGCGATGGCGGCGGTACGGATCCTGACGGGGCGGAAGAGCGCCTGACGTAACGCACGGTCTGGTCGTTAGTGGCGTTCTCACATCCATCTCAAGGTGACTCGCATGAGCGCGCTCCTCTGGCTTCTCGGCGGCATGCTCGCGGGCGCGGCTGGCGTGGTGATCTGGACCCGCCGGCCCCAGGCTTACCAACCTCAGCCGGGGGTCGACCCCGTGCTGCTCCCCGACCCGGCGTTGCGGTGGCTGGCGCAGGCGCGCTCCGCCCTGGGCGCCTGGGTCTCCTCGGTGGCCAGGGAGGAGAGCGGAACGACCCGGTGGCATCGGGTGATCCCCGGCGGACGGCTTTCCCCCACCGCGATCCTGGCCGTCGACCAACGCCTCAACGCGCTCCGGGATCAGGCGGCCTCCGGCGCCGAGCGGCTGGAGGATGGGGCACTGCTCTACGCCTCGGCCAGCGGCATCATTGCGGGGCTGCTGCTGCCGACCGATACGCCGGCCGAGACGCTGCGCGAGGCGGGCGACGACCTGGTGGCGCTCCTCGACGGGTTGGCCCGGCGGCCGCTGTTCGAGCGGTCCGATGCCGAGGAGGACGGCCCAGCGGAGTCGCTCGGCAGCATTGGGCTCCGGCTCGCCTACCAGCTGGAGCGCATTCTGAGCGCCGAGGTCATCGTGGGGGTGGATATCCAGGGCAGCGTACGGGTCGTGGGGACGTCGGGCCGGGCGGACCGGCGCCTGCTCGACGCCGTCGCTCAGCCGGGGAGCCCGCTGTACCAGGTCGCCCGGGGTGAGGTCGCCTCGCTGACCAGTATCGCGGACCCGCTGGGCGGGATCGTCCATGATCGTCGGAGTCACATCACTCCCGCCATCGTCTACCCGCTCCGCTATCGCGACGAGCCGCTGGGAGCGGTGGCCCTGTGGCCCGACGATAACGGGGCGCCGATCGGTCCGGTCATCGCGGAGGTGCAGGAGGCGCTCCGGAACGCCGGCCCGCGGATCGTGCGGGCCCGCAAGCTGGAGGAGATCGGGGCGGCCGCCGTCACCGACCCGCTGACGGGGCTCCGCAACCGCCGGGGGCTCGAGGAGGCGATGCGGCGGCTCGGCATCTCGCAGGGGACGCTCATCTACTCGGACTTCGACAAGTTCAAGTTGCTCAACGACACGTTGGGCCACCCGGCGGGAGACGCCGCACTGGTGCACTTTGCCCGCCTGGTGCACGACATGATCCGTGGCGGCGACACCGCCGCTCGAATTGGCGGAGAGGAGTTCGCCATCTGGCTTCCAGGTGCCTCGCTGGTGTACGGGGTGAAGGTGGCCGACCGGATCAGGGTCCGCCTGGGGACGACGGCGTGGGACTGGCAGGGCAGAAGCTGGCCGCTCAGCGCCAGCTTCGGTGTCGCGGCCATGCCGGATACGAGCCGGAGCCTCGACAACCTGCCCGCGCAGGCCGACGCGGCGCTCCTCGAGGCCAAGCGCCAGGGCCGGGACCGGGTAGAGACCGCGCGGCCCCTTTCCTGAAGTCGTGAGAGGCCACCATCGATACTGATCTCGAGCTCGCGGCGGCACTGGCCGTCTCCGGCCTGATCGGCCTGGCGGTGGGGATCGAGCGGGAGTGGTCCGGTCATGCCACCGGCCCAGCCGCCCGCTTCGCGGGGGCGCGCACCTTTCTCCTGCTCGGCCTGGTGGGTGGGGCCGCGGGGATCCTGGCGTCGCTGGGGCTGGTCCTGCCGGCGGGCGCGTTGGTGCTCGCCGCGAGCGGCCTCGCGGTCGTGGCCTACGCGATGGCGGCGCGCCGGCCGGGGCCGGAGGCCATCGACGGCACGACCGAAGCCGCCGCCCTCGCGGTGCTGGGGCTTGGCCTGCTCGCCGGGCTCGGTCATCTCGGGATTGCCGCAGCGGTGGGTGCCGTCATCGTGCTGGCACTTCGTGAAAAGAGCGCGATCCACAACTTCGTTGCCCGGCTCGACGAGACCGAGCTGCGGGCCGCGCTCCAGTTCGCGGTCCTGGCGCTCGTCTTCCTTCCCATTCTCCCGCCGGGCCCGTACGGACCGCTGGGCGGAGTGCGGCCACGCGAATTGTGGGGCGTGGTGCTGCTGGTATCGGGTCTGAACTTCGTGGGCTATCTGGCGCGGCGATCCATCGGGGTGGTGCGCGGAGCAGCCGCGGCGGGCGTTCTCGCCGGGATGATCTCTTCGACGCTGGCCAGTCTGGTCTTCTCGCGGCAGAGCCGTCGCCATCCCGACGAGAGCGGTCCGCTCGCGCTGGGCGTGATCAGCGCGTCCACCGTGTTGCTGCTCCGGCTCACGGTGCTGACCCTGGTCTTGCGGCCTCCGGTGACGCTGGCGCTGATTCCCTTCTTTGTTCCGCCGCTCGTGATCGGGGTCGGGCTGGTCGGATCTGGCCTCTATCGCTATCGCGACTGGAAGGACGGGGCGGCGGGGTCGGCGGATGAGCGGAGCCCCCTCCGCCTCGGAACGGCGGTCCTCATGGCGCTGGGCTTCCAGGCGGTGCTGATGGCCGTTCAGGCGATTCGCGGTCTGTTCGGCGAGCCGGGAGTGCTCACGTCCGCCGGGATCCTCGGCCTGACCGACATGGATGCGCTCACCTTCTCGATGAGCCGGCTGGGGGCCGATCCCGACTGGGTCGGGATCGCGGCGCTGGCGATCGCGATCGGGGTGACCGCCAACGCGGTTCTCAAGCTCGGCGTGGTGCTGGTGATCGGGCGGGGGCCGTTCCGGCGCTGGGCGGGTGCCGGGCTCGCGCTGCTGGGCGCTGGCTCACTGCTGGGGATCTGGCTGGCGCCGCGGTGGTAGGGCCGGTGCCCCGGAGAGGCATTGGGGCCCGCGAGTGGTTATATTTGTGACACGTCGGGGGCGACTGGCTTCGACGGGTCTGATGAAGGAATTGCTGCGTGCCCAGGTCCAGGCTCCTGGTAAAACCGCTTGGAACGATTCAACTGCCAACACTCAAATGGCAATGGCTGCGTAAGCTGAGCTTCGCGCTCGCTTAACGCACCACCGATGAGGAGAGCCCGTCCGGGGCGCTTGCATCGGGTCGCAAAGCCGGACTGGCGCTCGCCGGTGCTCCAACGGTGAGGGCAAGACTCAGGAGATAGAGTCCGGGAAGGCTGGCGCACCGCCGGCCCGGGTCGACGCAAAGAGATGCGCCTACGCACGTAGGGGTGGTTCTGGAAGCATTCTCGGACGAGGGTTCGATTCCCTCCGCCTCCACTCTATACAACTCTCCAGCGGCGTCTCATACGGGGCGCCGTTCGTGTTTAGCGTCTAACCCTAGCAATCGCCAGGTCAGCAACGGCCCCTCGATCGCTCAGTTGCTTACGTACTCCACCTCCACCCGAAGGCCTCGCTCACGCCGCTTCTCCGGCCCCATTGGCTCCGACGAGAACGCCACCACGCGGTACAGGGCGGTCGTGGCGTTGGGAGCCGGGCGCCAGAGGGTGTCCGCAGCAGCCAGGTGCTGCATGGCGGTCCATTGGGTGGTGTCCATCTCCACGACCGTTGCTCGGGCCGGCACGCTGCCACGGGCCTGAGCCGCCAAGGCAGTGGAGATACCTGCCAGAAGTCCGCATACCAGCCAGGCGCTACCGATCGACCGAACTCCCATCTTCCTGCTGGCCATCCTGCCGCCTCCGTGCTCGGGTTGTCAAATCGAAGACAGCAGGCGTAAGGTCAATCTCCATACCAGCTTCGGCCCCCCATTATGTGCGTTTCATTGACAGCATTTCTTCAGCGCAGTGGCGCGCTGCGCGATTCTTGGAGGCGGCAAGGAACCTCACGGCTACCCAATGGCCTGCGTCAGATCCTTCTTACAGCGGAGGTCAGTGGGCTCCGGCCATCCTATCGGTGGCATCGGTACTTGTGGTGTGGGAGCAACGCGGGGCGGCGAGATCAGGCAGACATGGAGAGGATGCGGGCGCTGCAGGGGCAGTACTGGACGTGGCTATCAAGCGACCGGCAGGCTCAAGCCACCGCAGGCTGCAAGAGTTTCGGTGCGACCGTGCAGTCCTTTTCCTACGCCATTGGACCCGGCTCGCGCATTTCGTCGTGGCCGGCTCGGTCGGAGTGGTCAGCGACGAACGTGAGGGTCTGCCGACGGGAAACGACCGCGGCAAGTGCGTCCACCGCGGCCGGGTCGAGGGTGGTTCCCTTCAGCTCGACCATGCGCTCGACCGCCGCCTCGGGGCCACGGCGCTCCTGATAGGGCCGGGCGCTGGTCAGGGCGTCGTACACTTCCGCCGCGGCGATGAGCCGGGCCCCCCACGGGATCTCCTGACCCGTCAGGGAATCGGGGTAGCCCTTGCCGTCCCACCGCTCATGGTGATGGCGCACGAACTTCGCCAGCTCCGAGCAGCCAGGAAGAGGGGACAGTATGTCGAATCCGATCGCCGGGTGTTTCCGGACTTCCCCCAGCTCTTCCGGCAGGAGCTGACCCTGCTTCCGCATGATCGCCGCGGGTATTGCGATCATGCCGAGATCGTGGACCTGGCCGGCGCGGCGGACCAGCTCGATCTCCTCATCGCTTCGGCCGAGTTGGGCGGCCATGGAGGCGGCGAACTCGGCGACGCGCACGGAGTGCCCGGCGAGATAGTCATCTCCGGCCTCCTGGACCGCCACCAGCGCCATGAGGGTGCCCAGCGCCAACCGCTCCAGGTGTGCCTGCTGGACTCGCACCTCCGCACTTCTCCGCGCCACCTCCTCCCGGAGATAGTGGGAGATGTCTTGCTCTTCGATGCGACGTTCCCGTTCCCGGGCGGCGCGCCTCAGCGAGCGTTCGAGGGCCTCGACGTCGAGGGGCTTGGTCAGGTAGTCCATCGCCCCGCGCTGAATCGAAACGGTGGCGCTCACCGCCTCGGTCTGCCCCGAGAGCATCACGATCGCCAGGTTCCGATTGACGTGGAGCGCTTCCGTGACAAGATCAGGCCCGCTCATTCCCGGGAGATTCACGTCGAAGATGGCGAAGGAGAAGGGGCCTCGGGCCAGTTCCTGCAGCGCGTCGGAACCGTTCGACGCCGCGACGACCTCGAACTGAAGCCGCGTGAGGACCCGCCGGAGGACATCGCGCATCTCGGGCTCGTCATCCACCACCAGGATCCGATGGGAGCCATCCTCAGGGTGGTTCATGCCGTCCTCCCTTGTCGCGGGGCGTGCGGGTTCGTGCCCGGTACGGACGCATTGCGCGGATGAGGGCGGTGAGCCCGCGCTCGGCACGGCCGAGCTCCTGTCGGATGAGGCCCAGGTCACCGCTCTCCGCCAGACGCTCGACTTCGCGGAGCGCCTCGCTCGCTTCGCCGCGAGAAAACTGGGCGACGCTTCCCCGGAGACGGTGCGCGGCGGATTGGACGCGCCGTCGGTCGTGGTGCTCCGCCCCGGACCTCAGCTCCGTGAGGAGGGCTGGGGTGTTCTTCAGGAAGAGTTCGATCAGCTGCTGGAAGGCCCGCCGGTCATGTCCGAGGGCCTCAAGCATGTCGGCAAGGTCGGCGGCCGGCACGGACCGGCCCTTCACAGGTTCACCACCGCCTCGCTGGGGTTCGCCTGGGGCGCGGGCAGGACAATCCAGAAAGTGGCTCCGCTCCCGGGGGCGCTTGTGACGCCGATGGTTCCGCCATGGGCTTCGACCGCCATCCGGCAGAAGGTGAGGCCAAGCCCGAAGCCCCGGGTTCGCTGGCCCGACTGGGCCTGCCCGAACTTCTCGAAGACGCGCTCCTGATCCTGCTCCGGGATTCCGGGGCCCTGGTCCTCAACGAGGATCCGTATCCCCGTGGGGTCCGGTCCGACGGTGACGACCACCGGGGTCGAGGCGGGGCTGAACTTGAGGGCATTCCCCATCAGGTTGATGAGCACCCGTTCGATGAGCGGGCGGTCGAGCCGGACCGACAGCAGCTCAGCGGGGGCGTCGATCCGTATCCTGGGGACCAGCTCAGGGGAGAGAGTCTCCACCGCCGCCGCGATGACCTCCCGCACGTTCTCCGGGCTGGTCTCGACCGGCATCCGTTCCGAGTCCATCCGACTCACATCCAGGACCATAGCGACCATGTCGTTCATGCGCCGGACCAGGCGCTTCATGGCCGCGACGATCTCAAGGATCTCCGGCGCCTGAGCGGAGACGGCCTCGAGTCCGAGAAGGTGCAGGTAAGAGCCGATCGCGCCGAGCGGGGAGCGGACGTCATGGACCAGCATGTGCACCAGGCTGTCACGGAGGGTTTCGAGCTCCCGGAGCCGGACATACTGTTCCTGCATCCGGTCATAGAGGCGCTTCCCGGCGACCGCATTGCGGACCCGAAGCAGCAGGTCGGCGCCGTCGATCGGCTTGGTCACGAAGTCGCTGGCCCCTGCCCGGATCCCCTCGAGGCGCTCGCTCCGCGCCGTGAGAGAGCTCACGATCAGCACGGGGACCGGGATGGTCCGCGGATCCTGCTTGAGACGGCGGCAGACCTCGAATCCGTCCAGTGCGGGCATCATGACGTCGAGCAGAATGACATCGGGGGGCGCCGCGGCGGCGACCGTCAGCGCTTCCAGGCCGTCCCGAGCCTCGGTGACGAGATATCCATGGGGCTCAAGCAAGCCTCGCAGGAGTTCGCGGTTGCTCGGCTCGTCGTCCACGACCAGAACGCCGCCATGGGAGTCCGCGGCAGGCGGATGATGGTCACCGACCGGCACGATCATGCCTGGCCGTCGGCGGGCAGAAAGTGCTCGACCTCCCCAGGGAAGGTCCGGGTATTGATCGGCTTCGTGATGTAACCGACGCACCCGGCTTCCCGCGCCGCCTGTTCGTCACCCTTCATGGCCTGGGCCGTCAACGCCACCACGGGGATCGAGGCGGTGTCGGGGTCGGCTCTGAGCCGCCGCACCGCCTCGAGTCCGCTCAGGTCCGGGAGGCGCATGTCGAGGAGAACGAGATCCGGCTGGTGTTCGCCCGCCATGCGGATCCCGTCGAGGGCGGTGGTCGCCTCAAGAATGGTGAGACCCGCCGCCCGCAGCACGTCGGCCGCGAGCTCCATATTCAACGGATGGTCCTCGACCAGCAGTACCGTCCTTGGCCTCACTCTCCCTCCCTTGCCTCCGGAACGGGATGGGGCTTGCTATCGCGGGGCGGGATCCGCGCGATGGCATCGAGCAAGTTGCCGGTATCGGACTTGGAGACGATCTGGTGGACCTGACCGGTCAGGGTGGCGCGCTCATCCGCTCCCAGTTCCTTGAAGGTGAACACCATCACGGGGATATTGCGCGTCGCCTCATTCTCCTGGAGCCGCCGGGCGACTTCGAAGCCTGACAGGTCCGGCATGAGCAGGTCGAGGATGACGGCATCGGGGACCTGCTCTTGAGCGAGCCGCAGTCCGTCGACACCGCCATACGCCTTGAGCGGACGGAAGCCGCGGCGCTGAAGCGTCTCGGCCAGCAGGTCCACGGTCTCCCTGTGGTCGTCGATCACCAGCACGGTGCGCCCTGTCTCGGCGCCTGACACCGGCACCGCGCGCGTGAGGGCGTCGATGAAGCGGTCGCGGTTGACCGGCTTCACCAGCCAGTCCGATGCGCCCAGGCTGAAGCCGAGCTCCTTGTCATCGGTGATGGACACCACGATGACCGGAGTGCGTTCAGTCTCGGTGAGCGCGCGCAGCTGCGCCAGGAGCTCGAGCCCGTCCTGATCGGGCAGGAGGATGTCCAGGGTGATCGCGACCAGCTTGAGCCGCCGCGCCATGTCGAGGGCCTGCGCCGCCGTGGTCGCCTGGGCAACGGCATAGCCCTGGCTCGAGAGGTAGTGGGTGAGCAGCTCCGCGGCAACCGGGTCGTCCTCGACCACCAGCACGAGCGGCTTCCCATCGTCATCGGCAGGGAAGGCCGCGGCGCCGCTTCCCGCCTCGGGCGGTCGGGCGGCCGGTGGTGCGCTCGGCAGATGGACCGAAAAAGTAGAGCCGGTGCCGACCGCGCTCTGCAGCGTGATCGTCCCGGCATGCAGCTCCACCAGGCGCCGAGTAAGCGCGAGACCGAGTCCAGTGCCCTGCTGTTGGCGGGCGTACGAGGCATCGATCTGCTCGAACTCAAGGAAGATGCGACTCTGATCCTCGGGGCTGATGCCGATGCCAGTATCGGCAACCTCGATCGCCAGCCAGTCGTCCGGTCCACCCGCCGGGGCCGGAGCCTGGCGCGCCCGGACCTCGACGCTGCCCCCGTCCTTGGTGAACTTGATCGCGTTGCTCAGCAGGTTGTACAGGATCTGCTTGAGCTTGGCGCGGTCAGCACTGATCGGAGGCAGCAAGTCGGGCAGCTGGGTGTGGAGCTGCAATCGTTTGGTGATGGCCAGCGGCTCGACGATCCGGAGCACCTCCCGGATGGCGGCTGCGGGCTCGAAGCGGCTGACGTCGAGCGCGAGGCGCCCGGCTTCGATCTTGGCGAGGTCCAGAATGTCATTGACGAGATCGAGGAGATGCTGCCCGCTGTTGTGGATGTTCCGGACATAGCGTCGCTGCCGGTCGCTTAGCGGGCCCGAGGTGAGATCCTCGAGCAGCTCCGAGAAGCCGAGAATGGCGTTGAGCGGGGTCCGGAGCTCATGGCTCATGTTGGCCAGGAATTGCGACTTGGCCCGACTGGCCGCCTCCGCCATTTCCCGGCCGCGGCCCTCGGCCTCAGCTCGACGGCGCTCAGTAATGTCCGAGTATACGATTACCGCCCCGTTCACTTCGCCCGCGCCATCGTGCAAGGGCGCGTAGGAAAGACTCACCGCGATCAGCGAGCCGTCCTTCCGCTGGCGGTAGGTCTGGTAGTCCGCGACGACCGCGCCGTTCATGGCTTGGCGACGGAGTTCATGCGCTTCGTCGTCCCGGTCGGCTGGCACGTTGGGCAAAGGCCCACCCACCACCTCCGATGCGCTCCAACCGAACATCCGCTCGGCGCTACCGGACCAACTCGTGACCTGGTAGTCGGTGTCGATGCTTACGATGGCCTGGGGCGATGCCTCGACCAGCGCCCGTAGCTCGTCGTGTGCGCGCCGCAAGGCAGCCTCGGCCAGCTTCCGCTCAGTGACGTTCCAAGCCAAGACAAGGCGGGCCGCATGGCCGTCAAACTCGAGGGAGTGGCTGAGGATCTCCACATCAATCAGGCTGCCGTCCTTGCGCCGGTGGTGCCACCCACCGGAGAGTGTGATATCGGCAGGAGCGCGCTCGAGGCTGGCCGCCAGGGCCGGGAGCTCTTCGGCAGGTCGGATGTCCCTAAGCGTCATGCCCAGGAACTCCTGCCGGGAATACCCGTATTCCTTCACGGCCGCGTCGTTGACGGTGAGGAACGCGAGTGTCTTCGTGTCATAGACCCACATCGGGTGCGGATTGCTATCAAAGAGAAGCCGATAGCGCTCTTCCGATGCGCGAAGCGCACTCTCCAGCAGGTGGCGCTCCGTGATGTCGAATGCGGCTCCAGTCAGCCCTACAACCTGCCCGGCGTCGTCCCGGACCGGCTCCAGCGTCATATCATACGTGGCGAGCTTGCCATCGAACTTCACCTGCAGTTCCTGTCGGATGCCTCGGCCGGTCTCGAGTACCTGGCGCTTCATCGCCATCGCATGACCCGCCGCATCTGGCGGAAGGAAATCCGCATCGGTGTGACCGATGATCTGGCCGGCCCTCAGACCGTGCCGCGGATTCATCACCCAGGTGAATCGGAGATCAGCATCGTTACTGAACAGCACGAGGGGGAGGTGTTTGACAGCGGTGCGGAGCCGGCTCTCGCGTACGTGAATCTCTGCGTGCGCCCGCACGAGCTCCTGGTGCTGTCGACGGCGCTCCCCGTCAGTAGCCTCCAACTCCTCGATCGAGGTGCGCAGCTCTTCCTCGGTGGCCTGGAGAAGTTCAACGGTGTGCTGGAGCTCGTCGGTGCGCTCTCGAACGCGGTCTTCGAGGCTGAGGTGGAGCTGGCGCAGCTCCTCGTTCGCCACCTGCAACTGCCGCCCTCGCGCGATGATCTCGCGTTCCATGTCCTCTATGCGGGCCTGGGGCATCGCGGCAGCCGCATCCTGACTGCGCTGGCCTGCCTGCAGCCGCACGTACTCCGTCACGTCTTCCACCCGATGAATGATGTATGCGACCTTTCCATCCGGGTCCAAGACGGGTGAATTCACGGGGCTCCAGTACCGTTCCTCGAATGCGCCGCCTTCGCTGGCGGGGCGCCGGACATCGTACTTCTGCACCGCCATGGCATCCGTACGGCCGTGCCGGAGAACCCTCTCGAGCGAGGCTCGTAGATTCGTCGTTCCGGTTGCTCCCGTCTCCTGGGGGTTGTCCGGGAAGACGTCGAACAGGGCTTGGCCAAGAATGTCCTCGCGACGAGTCATGGTCGCGCGAAGGTAGGCGTCGCTGACAGCCGCGATTGTGAGATCGGGGGTCAGCACGAGAAAATGTCCCGGGGCAGCCTCGAACAGCGCCTGGAAATCCGGCGGGCGGGGGCGGAGACGGCGACCGCCGGTGCGGCGAGCCATCAGCCGAGTCCCAGCTCCGGTGTGCCGACGTTGGGTTCCGCAGCGTGCCTGCGGAGCGGGAGCTTCAGGAATGCCTCGGCAAGCGCGGGGTCGAAGTGGCGTCCCTTGAGTGAGTCTATCTCGGTCATGACCTGGTCGAGCGGCCAAGCGGGGCGATACGGTCGCACATGGGTCAGCGCGTCGAAGAAGTCCGCCAGGGCGACGATCCGTGCCTCGAGGGGGATCGCCTCGCCGGCCAGCCTGTCGGGGTAGCCGCCACCGTCCCAACGTTCGTGGTGACTTCGAGCGATGCGCTCGGCGAGCTGAATCAGCGCCGTCTGCCCGCCTGCAAGAATCTGCGCCCCGATCGTGGTATGAGTTCGCATGACTGCGAACTCGTCCTGTGTCAGGCGGCCCGGTTTGAGGAGCACCTGATCGGGGATGCCGATCTTGCCCACGTCGTGCAGGGGAGCCGCCCGGCGGATGAGGGCGGCGGTATCCGGCGCGAGGCCGGTGGCGAGGGCAAGGGTCTCGGCGAGGGTAGCGACCCGCTGGGTGTGGCGCCCCGTATCATCGTCCCGAAACTCCGCCGCGCTGGCCAGACGCTCCAACACTTCGAGCTGGGACTCGTCGAATTGCCGAGTGCGCGCCAGCACCATCCCTTCCAACTGACGATTGTGGTCCTTGAGGGCCAGGTGGAGGAACCGGGTTTCGAGCAGGTTGGCCAGGCGGAGCAGCACCTCCATTGCATCGAACGGCTTGACCAGGAAGTCCCGGGCTCCTTCGCTGAGCGCCTGCTGGCGCACTTCGGTCCGGCTGTCGCCGGTCAGCATGATGACGGGGAGGTGGCGGTCGGCCTCCAGCTCGGGGCGGAGCAGCTCCAGGACCCCAAAGCCATCCAGCCCGGGCATGTGCAGGTCCAGCATGATGACGTCGGGTCGGAACTCCTGGAAGAGCCGGCCGGCGTGACGAGGGTCGGTCGTGCTCTGGACCGCGCCATAACCCGCGTTCTGCAGGATGGCCTCCAGCAGCTCCAGGTTGAGGGGCTCGTCGTCGATGACGAGAATGCGCGCCTCCGGGAAGCGAGCAGCCGCCGTCCGACGTCCCGCATTGACGGGCGCTGGTCCCGATGGAGCGGCTCGCTCCATCTGGTGCTTCCCGCCGGATGGTGGCACTGGGCCTTGCAACCCCCGCGTCCGGAGTATCACAACGCACTCCAATCCCAGCTGCGGCTGCGCCGAGCCGGAGGCAGCACGTTCAGTACTGCAGCGCCGGTCAGGGAGTGCCGGGCTCCCCGCCATTCTAGCATATCACGGGCCAGAGTCGGTATCAGCGTTTTCTGACAAGTACAGCGATGGCCCGGTCGGGGGCCGAGGCAGGCGGAAACGGGCGGGTCAGATGTGGGTCAGATGATGAGCTGCTGGTCGATCGCGACTCGTACCAAGTCGGCATTGGTTTCCATGCCGAGTTTCTGCAGCACCCGGAGCCGGTAGGTGCTTACGGTCTTGGGGCTCAGGCAGAGTTCCCCCGCGATCTCCGTGATCCCCTTGCCTTCTGCGAGCAGGATCAACACCTGGAATTCGCGCGCCGAAAGCTCCCTGATGCGCGAGCCATCGGGGCGGTCCAGGGAACGGTCCGTGGGCACGGGAGCGGGCTGGCCGCTGACGTAGGCGCCGCCGACAAACACCCGCCGGAGGGCCTGGGACAGTTCTTCCACCGACTGGCGCTTGCTCAGGTAACCGCGCGCCCCGGCTTGCAGGGCGCGCTCGGCATAGTGGGTCTCAGGATACATGCTCACCACCAGGATCTTGACGTCGGGATGGCTGGTCCGCAGGCGGTTCATCAGTTCCAGGAACCCGGGTCCCGGCATCGAGATGTCGAGCAGCAGGACGTCCACCGCGACACTCTCGAGCGCCTTCAACAGGCTCAGACCATCGGGGGCTTCCCCGACAACCTCGAGGCCGGGGTCATCCTGGATGATCCGGTGGAGGCCCTCCCGCACCAGCGGGTGGTCATCGGCGAGAAACACGCGGATCACATGACCCTCCGATCTCGCTCTTCCGTCATGCCGAGCGGCAGATGGAGAAGCAGACGGGTTCCCCCGCCCGGAACGCTGTCAACGCTGCAGGTGCCGCCCAGGGCCCGGGCGCGCTCTCGCATGCCCAGCAGGCCAAGAGAGCCAGAGTGATCGGACGCGCCGCCGTCAAAACCGACGCCATTGTCCCGCACCTCGAGCTGTGCGGTCCCGTCCTTCAGGGTAAGGCGGACGTAGACGCGCTCGGCCCTCGCGTGCCGCACCACGTTGGTGAGCGATTCCTGCAGCACCCGGAAGATAGCGGTGCTCTGTTCGGGTGAGAGCGCCCCCAGCTCCTCGGGGAGCTGACACTCATAGTCGAGTCCAGCGCGGGCCGCGACCTCCCGGACCTCCCATTGAATGGCGGCCGCGAGGTCGAGATCGTCCAGGATCGAAGGCCGAAGGTCGGCGGAGAGGCGCTGGACGGAGTCGATCGTCTCGTCGATCAGCTCGAGCAGCTTGCGGCCCTCGCCGCCGGAGCGGCCGAGCCGCTGCAGGAGGAGCGCCGCCTCCATCCGAAGCGCGGTGAGCGCCTGGCCCAAGACGTCGTGGATCTCCCGCGCGATCCGCCTGCGTTCCTTTTCCCGGGTGACCTGCAACTGATGCGCGAGATCCCGCAGTTGGGCCTCGGAAGCCGCGAGATCACGCACCGCCCGCTCCCGCTCCTCGGTCGCACGGACCTCGGCGATGGCGACGGCCAGATACTCGCCAACCTCCCGAACCATGTCCCGCTCATGGCTGGTCCACTCGCGCTCCACCGCGCTTGAGATGGCCAGGACCCCGATGAGCCGATCATTGAGGCCCAGGGGCATGGTCAGGACCGTCGCGGACCCGAGCCGCTGGCCCTGGAGCACCGGGATGATGTTCGGGTCCTCGTCGGGATAGGCGATGACAATGGGTCCCCTATTGAGGAGGGCCGTGAGATAGGCATGGCTTCGCGAGAGGTCCACTTCATTGCCCTGGACGCTCGCCACGTGAGGCGGATGAACGCAATCGACCACCCTGAGACGCATCGCCTCGTCAACAGTGGAATAGCTGAGCCGGCAGTCCGGGAAGCAGGCATGCAGCTGCCGGAGCACATAGCTGGCCACTTCGGGGAGCGAGGCTGGCATCCGGATCCCCGTGGCGATGCTGTTGAGCAACCTCAGTCGGTGCTCCCGCAGGTAGAGCTGGCGCTCCGCCTCCCGCTGACCGGTCACGTCGCGGACGGCGCCGATCACGTAGACGGGCACACCCTCCATATTGCGCGTGATCTGGGTCTGAGTATGGATTTCCCGGACACAGCCATTCGGTCGTCGGATCCGGAATTCGAGCGCGAACGGCTCGGGGGTCCGGAGAGCGAGGGCAAAGGCATCGGCGACCCGGTCGTGATCGTCCGGGTGGAGGCACTCCAGGAGGCGGGCCGAGGGAAGCGGGCCCTGCTCGCCTTCGAGACCGAGGAGTCGCTTGGTCTCGGTGGAGAGGATGAGCACGCCGGAGATCAGGTCCAGTTCCCAGCTTCCTACCTGTGCCACGGTCTGGGCGGCCGCGAGTGCGGCCTCAGAGCGTTGGAGCCGGAGCTCGGCCTTGCGGCGCTCGGTGATGTCCGAGACGGCCCCAATCATACGCACGGCCTTGCCGTCCTGGTCCCGATCGATGTAGCCGCGATCCGCCACGTGGCAGTACCCGCCATCGGCGCGACGGAACCGGTACAGTCCCGTCCAGACCTCGACTTTGGAGCCGAGGGCATGGTCGAGGCTTGCCAGAATGCGATCGCGGTCCTCCGGATGCACCCGGTCCACCCACCAGGTCGCCGTGAACTCCGGTTCCTCGTAGCCCAGCAGCCGGCCTAGGCCTTCACTCCACGACCAGCGATCGGCTGCAATGTCCCATTCGTAGGCTGCTTCGCTGGTGGCGCGGGAGAGCAGTCGGTACCGCGTCTCGCTTGCGGCCAGCGCCGCCTCCGCGCGCCGAGCCTCGGTGATGTCAACGTGCGTGATGATCGCCCCGCCCAGGTCCGGGAGCGGAGTCACGATCATGCGGTACCATCCGGCCGGTGAAAGGTCCTCCTCGGGGCGTAGCTGCTCGAATTGGGGGCGTTCCCCCTTGAGGACCCCGCGGATCCCGGCCGCGATGACGCGAGCGGTCTCGGCCCCCGGCCCGGTGACCGCGTCCCAGAATGCCAGGTAATTCCGTCCAGCGGCCTCTTCGGTCCGAGGCAGGTCGGGCAAGGCAAGGTGCCGGGGCTCATTGGCCGTGATGACCAGGCCTTCACGGTCGATGAGGAGAACGCTGACCGGCAGTCTCTCCAGCAGAACGAGTCGGAGCTGGCCGGCCTGGGCGGTGCGCTCCTCCGCCCGCCGCTGGCCGAGGAACTGGCCGAGCCGCTGGGTGAGGTCCTCCAGCATCTGCAGGTCCTGGCTCAGCCCGTGGCAGGACGCTCCACAGACAACGAGGACTCCGAGGAGCTCGCCCGAGCCGAGTCGTACCGGGAGCCCGACCGCACCAGCCGTAAGCGCGCCGGGACTGGCAGGCCCGCTCAGGCTGGAGGAGACCAGGATCACTTCGCCCCGCTCGCGGACCGCTTCGGCCAGGGCGAGCTCTTCGTCAGGCCGCGCCGTCACCCCATCCTGAGCGCTCCACCGGTCGAACAGGCGAAGGGACTCCGTCTCGGTTGGCGTCCACAGGCCGCAAACCGCGCAGTCGAGACTCGTCCCCAGGAGTGTGAGGAGCTTTGCGATCGTGACGTCCGTGCCGGGGGGCTGCGCGAAGAGTTCTGTCGCGGCGGCAAGGAGCCGGCGTCGGGCTTCTTCCCGGCGGCGGTCATCGAGGTCGAAGCTGCAGATCATGAGCCCGGAGACCCGCCCGCCCGGAAAGGCGCGATGTGTGCCTCGGTGCAGAAACCAGCGATGGCCGCTGCCGCAGGAGATGCGGCTCTCGCACTCGAAGGGTTCTCCAGAGCGGAGCGCCCGGAGGAGGCTCTGTAGGTGACGCTCCCGATCTCCGGGATGGAGCGCCTCGAGCCAGCCGCGTCTGAGCAGCGCCTCAGGATCACGGCCGGTGAGCGCCGACCAGCTCCGGTTGACATAGACCGCGCGTCCGTCGGCTTCGACCAGCGCGATGAGATGTGACGCGGACTCCGCCATTGCGCGGAAGCGCCGCTCGCTTTCGGCGAGCGCCTCGAGCATCAGGCGCTGCGGGGTCACGTCGGCGAAGGTGGCGACCACGCCTTCGCCTCCGGGAAGCGAGGGGAGCACACAGCGGCGGCAGCTCAGCTCGAGCCAACGATCGTCCTGCCGGTGGAGCACGAGGCGGAGCGGCAGGCGCGACACGCCAGGTCCGCCGTTGAGGCTGGCCTCGATGGGATGGGTGCCGGGCAGAAAGCGCGATCCATCCTCGCGTCGTCCCGCGTCCAGGATAGTCGCTGCTCCCCGCATCTGGAGCTCGCCTGATGCCAGGTCCAGGAGGGATTCCAGCGTGGCGTTGGCCCAGACCAGCTTGCCGGACAAGTCGAAGAGGGCCGTGCCGTAGTCCAGCCCGTCGATGACGAGCTGCAGGGTATCAATCCGTCCGAGGGTGTCGGAGCGCTCCTCTGCCCCGGCCGCTCGGATCGTCGTCGAGTTCGTCAAGCTCACACCCGCCGGTCGCGGTGTCGGGGCGGACGCATTTCCGATTGAGTCCAAATGATATTGCCGCCATCCCCGACAAGAAAGCAGGGAATACGATGGGCGCGGGCGCGTAGGCAAAATCCTACGCGATCCGCGCGGAAGCGGCTGCCGTGTAATGCGGATGGCCCCGTCAGGTGGAGCCGGTCGTCCGCCCGGGAAGCAGGATTAGGCGCAGTGCATCGATTACGAGACGCGGGTCGCCGGATTTCGAAAGCAGAGGCACGTCACGTGCCTCGATGGAACGATGGACCGCCGGATTGCCCGCGGCGCCAGTCAGAAAGATCACGCGGCCGGCGAGCCGTGGATGAGCCTGGATGATGAGGTCGTATAGTGTGACGCCGTCAACCGCGGGGAGCTGGACGTCGCTTACGATGGCGTCGGTGTCCGGCCGATCGGTCAGCGCGGCAAGCGCCTCCTGGCCGGAGGCCGCCTCGAGAACCTCGAGGCCGCCGTGCGCCAGGGTGGCACGCAGCGCCGACCGCAAGTCGGCATCATCATCGATAAGCAGAACCGTCGGCATGCGGCAGCGCTCGAGTCGGTGTCACCAAGCGTTCTAAGTTCAGGGAGTCACGCCCTTCCGCCCGGTCATCCATTGCGCATAGCGGGTCGCGACGCGGTACAGCCCGCTACGGGTGGTGATAGCAAGCGCCCGGCGGATGCTGGCCCGGTGGTATTCGATGGCCTTGGGCGTGACCTCGAGCAGGGATGCCATGTCCTGATTGGTGAGGCCCTGGCCCACCAGCAGGAGGACCTGGCGCTGCCGCTCGGTGAGATGCGGGAGCATCGCGAGTTCGCCGTCTGGAGCGGGGGGTGGCGCCTGCTGTCTGGACGGCGACGCGTCTCCCGTAACGCGGAGATCGGACCTGATGTAGCGGCGGCCGGCCAGCACATCTCTTAGGGCATGTCGGAGCTCGGTCGCGCGGGCGGTTTTCAGGAGATAGCCGTCCGCGCCGGCGCGGACGGCCTCGTCGATGTAGACCTGGTCCGCGTGCATGGTCACGACCACGACGCGGGGCGGCTCGGCGAGCTTCTTGAGGAGGCGGGTGAGCACCAGTCCGTTGGGTCCGGGCAACGATAGGTCCAGCAGCACGAGGTCCGGCTGATGACGCAGGGTGGCGGCGAGCACGTCGTTGCCGTCGTGGACCATCGCCACGACGGAGAACGCCGGCTCCAGCATTGCCTTGAGGCCGTTGCACACCAGAGGGTGGTCGTCGGCGAGAAGGACGGTGGGGCGGCGGGTCACTGGTCTCTCCCCGGCGCAATCGGTACCCAGGCCCGGACCACCGTACCCTGCCGAGGCGCGGACGCCACGCTGAGCCCGCCACCGGCCAACCGGAGGCGCTCCCGCATGCTGATCAAGCCGAGGCCATCCGAGGTGGCCGCCGCCTCGGGGAGGAAGCCACTGCCGTTGTCGGAGATCTCGAGGGTGGTCCGCGCATCGTTCTGGCTGAGCCGCAGCCGCAGCCGGGTCGCGTCGGCGTGCTTCTGAACGTTCCGCAGCGCCTCCTGTGCCACCCGGTAGATGGTGAGCGCTTGCAGGGGATCGGGCTCGCTCGCCAGGTCGACGACGTCCACCTCGATCTCGAGCCCGCCACCGGTCGCCGTCTCCTGCACCAGTCCCTGCAGCGCGGCGCCTAGCCCGAGATGGTCGAGGGCCGAGGGATGCATCCGATGCGCGAGGCGCCGGACCGTCTCGGCCAGATTCCGAAGCCCGTCTCCCGCAGTCTTAGGGCTTACCCGAAGGGCGCGGTCGGCGCCTACCCGGTGGAGCGCTTCGTAGATCAGATCTACCTGCTGGCTGAGCACGGCGATCTGCTGGCTCACGTCGTCGTGCAGCTCGCGGGCCACCCTGGCGCGCTCCGCCTCGAGCGCCGCCACCTGCCGGGCGGCGTAATCGCGGGTTGCCGCCGTGATCTTCCGTTGTGCGACGATTACGGCGGCCCCGGCCGTGACCACCAGAATGACGGCGACGATCGCGGTGGCGACATAAAAGGCCCAGAGTTCTGCGGGCTCGGCGGGCATCGCATCCCTAGGAAGTAGAGCAGGTTCGCCAGGATCTGGAACCCGGACCGGACGGCGAATACCGAGATTGCCGTATCGGGCGAGTGCCCCAACAGGTAACCGCTCAGCGGACTCAACAAGGCGAACGTTGCAAAGTACAGCATGACGCCGCCACCAATCCAGAACCAGGGCTGCTCCGTCCCATAGCCGTTGTCGTCCATGGAGCGACGCACCACGGTGTAGCACGCGACGGCCAGGCAGAGCACCGCCTGGATGGACTCCGTGCCGATGCTGAAGCCGTTGAGCGGCTCCCACCCGAAGCCCCATGGGAGCCAGAAGGCCAGCATCACCGGTGCACCGTAGTAGAGCGTGGCCCGGGCCAGGCCATCGACCTGCCAGTAGGAGAAGGCCCTGATAATCAACGCGGTCTCGACCGGTATGGCCAGATGGGACAGCCAGAGGTTCTCGATCCTGGCCCGTCCCAGGGCGAAGCAGGCTACCTCTATCGCGAGCTCCAGCGCGAGATAGAGGGTGAATGCTTTCCGCGCATGGGAGAAATGGCCCCAGCGGCGCCACGACTGCCAGAGCGGAAGCAGCAGGGTGAGCGTCGCCAGCGACGCGAGGGCGTAGAGCCACCAGGACAGGCCCACTAAGTCGCGCCCAGGATCGAAGTGGTCCCACACATGGGCGGGCAGGGCCACCCGATTTCCGCCACGAGGCCGGAGCCCATGGCCGAGACCAGGTCGTTGCCGGTTGCGTCCGTGCCCACGATCACCAGGTTCTCCGTCCCATCATCCTTGAGGCCGCGGTAGATCCGGATGCCGGCACACGACGCTTGGCCAAGCAGGGAATCGAAGGCGCTCCGGTCGAATAGCCAGCCTCGGACGGACCTCGGGTTGGCTCCGCGAAACCGGGCGGTCATCGTGGCGCCGTCGGTGGCGGAGATGAGATGATTGATAGCCTGCGGGTTGGTGAGGCCGCCTGGTCCTGGGCCGGTCATGAGTCCCTCGTGGTGGACGTAGCTGTTGGGTGGTGAGCGCTGCTGCTGGTAGGAAGAAATCTTCTGCGCTGCCCGCGATCCGGCCACTAGGGGGAACCCTAGGGGGTGGGAGGGCGAATGGGGCCCGATCCTGCGACGTGCCACCTCCTGCGCCATGCCAACGGAACACGTGACGTGGGAGCGGCTGAACCGGATCGAACTCCAGTCGGCTCAAGCTTCGGGTCTACACGCCGGATAGCCCCCACGAACAACATCGGCTCATCGCGCCCGACCGGTCATACGATCGGCCTCAGGGCGAGCCGGCCGTAGGCGAGGAACGCCATGAGGAGGCCGAGCACCGCGCTCATGATGATGGGCGCGACCTCGTGGTACTTGATGTGCACGCCGACAAATACGAGGCTCTCGACGGCCAGGACCGTCGCGGCGACCACAGTGAGCCCCGGCTGCCAATGGAGGCCGGCAGGGACGATCAGCCCGACCGTGCAGACCAGCTCGAGGATGCCGAGGGCCCTCCAGACGTCTCGCGGCAGCGCTCCAAAGGATGGGACATCGGCGCTCACCTTATCGAACATGAAGACCTTCATGACGCCGGATGCTCCGTAGAGGAGGGCGGCGAGGGCTTGCAGGACCCACAACACGACATTCATTGCGTCTCTCCCTTCGGCGGTCGAAGGACGGTCGGGCCCATCCAAGTGGGCAGACCCGGGCGCGGACTCGGCGGCAGAGCCGAGCTCGGCGCAGCTCCAACCCCTGGTCAGGTGACCGCGTTGTCGCAGCAGCCGTCGGCGCAGACGGTCCGGCCGCGCACGGCTTCGATGCCTTCGTGTGCAATCAGCGGAATCATCCCGAGCGCGGCAACCGGGTCGGCCCACCACCAGCCAAGGAGAGCGTGCAGTAAGAGACCAGCCAGCAGGATGAGGGACAGGTGCCAACAGATGTCCGTCTGTCGCGCCTCGGCTGTGAGAGCGCCGCTTCCCAGCTGGGCCGCTACTCTGCGCTTCGCGCGCGCGAGAAGGGGCATGACGATTAGCGACCCGACCGCGACGACGATGCCGAGAGGTGATGCCGCCGGGCGCCTGCCGGTCATCAGCGTGTGAGCCGCTTGCATCGCTATGTAGGCCGCGAGTACGAGAAAGCACACGCCGACAATCCGGAGCGCCCGCCGCTCGGAGCGGGCTCGCCGTTCAGGCGAAGCGTCCGCGTGCAAGCGCCAGAGACCGGCGCCGCTGGAGGTTACTTCGATGACGCTGTCGAACCCGAACCCGGTCAGGGCCACAGAACCAGCGACGAGGCCCGCAAGCAAGCTGAGCACGGCCTCGAGGCTGTTATAGGCGATCGTTGCCCAAGTCAGCCGCCGACCGCGGCGCACGATGGCCTCGCGGGCTTCCCTGCGTGACTCCATCATGGGGCGAAAGATACGGGGGACTTGATCGGTCAGCATGTCAGGACGAGGACCCACCCTGCCACGACTGGCCCACCCACGGCGCGCTGGCTCCGTTCGCCACTTCCTTGTCGCGCGCGTACACGAAGGTAGATTTGCGCCTCGGAGGTAGCGACTGGATGGCCGACCTGACGATGACCCACCATGGCGCTCTGATCCTGGCCTACCCGGACAGAGACGGCACAACCAGCCCGCTTGAGGAGCCCGTACTGTCGGCAGCCTACCTGTCAGCGAGGCAGCGGGCGCCGAAGCTCCACGCCATATCCAACCTCATCGAGGCCGCCCGAGCGGCCGGAGTGGCCCTCGCATGACAGCGCCCAAGACACGCCGTCCGCTCCTCGGTGCGGGGTGGGTGATATTTCTTCTGATCGTCGCGCTGGCCGTGTTCGGGTTCGTGCTCTGGCGTCGCTCCCGCCAGTAAGATCCAGTCCGACTGCATTTAGCGCCTCATTCTCGCGCGGTGGGGCCCTTGAGTGGTGAGTTCATCCGGCACCATCGGCACCCATCTCCCCAGTCGGCCACCCTGCGACAGTTCCCGGGCCCACCGGCCCTGCCTCACAGTGTCGTGCGATCACCGGTTCCGCCCCCCATCACACGCCAGGTCAATCACCACCGTGCTCGCCAGGATCAGCACCGGGTCCTCCCCGTCAGCGACATCCACCCCGTACGAATCGGCGATGGTGAACCACGCCTTCGACACCGACGCCACCTCGCGCCCCGCGCGGGTGAAGCTGTATTCGTGATTCAACAGATCCCCCTCGGCCGTCAGGTCGGCCGAGCCGGGCTCATCAACCGTGAAGACACAGTGGAGAAAGGTGAAAAGGTGCTTCTTGATGACGGCGACGAGCTGGCCGGCATGGGTGAGTTCATAGGTAGGTCCCCACGCCAGGAGTTTCTGCCGGATATACGCCAGCTCGTTTCCCTGCATGTCCTGGAACGAGAGCTGGTTGCCGAGGGCAAAGGCCTTCCCGTCAACGAAGTAGGCATCCTCGCCGTTCGCGTTAGTGATGGTGAAGTCGTTGCCCCATGAGAAGAGCTTCTGCTTCATCTGATAGCGCATAGGGGACTCAGGCTGTCGGTGGTTGCTCCGCGGTGTATCCCTGCCAAGCCGCAGAGTGATGGCGGATTCCGGGCAATGCAGATACCCTCATAGGAGGCACTCACAAACCCTGGAGGAGTCGATGACGGGCCCCGAAGCGCCGAGCGCCGCAGCCGCTGCGGAAATCCCTCGGCAAGCGCCGCCCAGTCCGTGGCGGAGGGCCGCGCTCCGCGCTCTCCTTCACTGTGGGTTCCTGGTGATCTCCCTGGCGTGCCTCGCCGCCTACGAGCACTTCAAGGTCGAGAACAGCCAATCGACGTCACTCGCCTTTCTCGTCACCGGTGCCGGGTTCGGATTTGCGCCGCTCCGCGACCTGATTCGCATCGCGGGAAAGGTCGAAGGCAAAGCGCTCCACCTGGTCCACGTGCTGGGTGGCTTGGGCCTTCTGGCGCTGCCGGTGACCGGCGTCGTCTCAGGGGCGCCGGTCCTCACGCATGCCGCCATGGCGCCCTTCGCCATCATGGGGGCGGCGCAGGCGATCATGCACCAGAACCATCCGCGCAATGCCCAGCAGGCGGCCGCCCTGCAGCGCTTCGCGTCGAGTCTGCCGGAAGTGACCCAGTTCACGAGTTCGAAGGACCTGGCCTCGCCCGAGAACGCCGCCCGAGCGGTGGCGGTCCTCACGGATATCATCGGAAAGGCACAGGCCCTGGGCGAGACCGAGCTGCAGGAGGACCCCGGCTTCCAGGGGGCGCTGAAACAGGTCTCGACCCGCTTCGGGGCCAACCTGGGGCTGGACGCGGTGGATGTAGTGCTCAACAGGCTGGCGTCGAATCCCGCTACGGCCGGCGCCGTGCCGCAACTCCGGAAGGAGCTGGATTCCGCCCGTCAGGAATTCGGCAGGAAATCCGCGCCCTGAAGTCACGACCCCTGGCCGCGAGCCCAGGGTGAGTGGTCAGTGCCCAGCCGCAATCGGGATCGTCACCCGGGTCTTCTCCCATTCGAGCAGGAGATTCGTCGCCCCACTCGCACCGGGTTCGGCGCGGAAGGTGAGTGTCTCAACCGGACTCGCAAGCGCCGAACTTGCCACCTCGCCGCGTCCTACCTCCTGAGCCTTGACCGCGGCGGTGTATTGCGATTCGTGGCCCCACTGGGTGATCGACCGGTTGACGATCACCTGCCAGGTCTTGGGCCCCGGAACCGTATATAAGGAATAGGTTCCCGCCGGCACCGCTACACCGGCTATGACCAGGGCGCCCGTGGAGTGAATCATCGTCGGTTCGTTGGCGCCGGTGCGCCAGAGCCGCCCGAAGGGGACGGCGTCTCCTCCGATCATCGTTCGACCGCGGGAGGACGGGCGGCCATAGCAGAGCTTGACGCTCACGTTCCCCACCTTGAAGGACAGCGAATCGAGCGGGCTCTGCCGCGTGGCCAGCGGCAGGGCGTTGGTTCGCATCGTGATGCAGGCGAGGTCCGACTGAATCGCGACGCTCGGCGCGGAAGCCGACAGGACGGCGAGCAGGGTGAAAAGCATCACAAACCTCGAGTCAGTGACAGAGCGCCGCGCGGGCCGCGAACGCGGCCTCGAGGGCCAGCTCGGGCGTTTCCGCGAGCGCGTTGATGTGCCCCATCTTGCGGCCGGGGCGGGGCTCCGTCTTGCCGTAGAGATGGAGATGAATCCTCGGGTCGGCGAGGGCCCGGTCCCAGCGCGGCTCGCCGTTCTGCCACAGCTCGCCGAGCAGGTTCACCATGGCGACGGGGCTGAGCAGGCGGGTGTCGCCCAGGGGGAGATCGGCGAGTGCCCGGAGCTGCTGCTCGAACTGGTCGGTGGCACAGGCATCGAGGGTGTAGTGCCCGCTGTTGTGCGGCCGTGGGGCAATCTCATTCACGAGCAGCTGTCCTCCCTCCACTACGAAGAACTCCACCGCCATCGTCCCGACGTACTGCATCCCCTGGGCGAGTCGCGCCGCGGCATCCCGAGCCCGAGCCGCCAGCGCCTCGTCAATACGCGCCGGCACGATGGAGGTGTCGAGAATGCCGTTCACGTGCTGGTTCTCGGCCACGGGAAAGGTAACCAGCCTCCCGTCCGCGCCCCGGGTCAGGACCACCGAGATTTCCCGCTCGAGCTCAACGCGTCGTTCGAGGATCGAAGGCACCTGGTCGAAGCTCCGATAGGCTTCGAGCAGCGAGCGGAGATCGTTGACCGCCGCTTGCCCTTTCCCGTCGTAACCCAGCCGGGCGGTCTTGAGGATTGCCGGAGCGCCAATCTCCGCGAAGGCCGCCGCCGCTTCTTGCTCGCTACCTACCGGGGCAAACGGGGTGGTGACGAGGCCGGTGTCTCGTGCGAACCGCTTCTCCACGACGCGGTCCTGAGTGAGTTCGACCGCTTCCGGGCCGGGCCTCACCGGGCAGAAGCCCCGAAGGAAGGCGAGCGATGCGGCGGGAACGTTCTCGAACTCCGTGGTCACCGCCCGCACCGAGCGGCCCAGCTCTTCGAGGGCGGCCTGGTCCTGATACCCGGCGGCTAGATGGCGACAGGCGATCCGCCCCGCCGGGCTCAGCGGATCGGGGTCGAGCACTACTACCTCGAACCCCATCCGCTCCGCCGCCTGCACGAACATCCGTCCCAGCTGGCCTCCGCCGAGGAGGCCAAGTGCCGCTCCCGGTCCGATCACCGGGGCTCCGGCAGCTTGAGCCCCAGGACGCGGTCGGTCTGGGTCTTCCGGAATTCGTCCAGCTTCGCGGCGAGCGCCGGGTCGTGGCGAGCCAGGAGTGCCACGGCGAAGAGGCCGGCATTCTTGGCGCCGGCTTCGCCGATGGCGAAGGTGGCGACGGGAATGCCGCCGGGCATCTGGACGATGGAGAGCAGGGAATCGAGGCCGTTGAGATGCTTGGACGGAACCGGAACACCCAACACGGGGACGGGGGTCTTGGCCGCCAGCATCCCCGGCAGGTGGGCCGCTCCGCCCGCGCCGGCGATGATGCACTGCAGCCCGCGGCCCGCGGCCTCTTCGGCGTAGCGGTAGAGCAGGTCCGGGGTGCGGTGAGCCGAGACCACCCGGGTCTCGTGCGGCACGCCGAGGCCGGCCAGCTGTGCCGCCGCGTGCTGCATGATCTCCCAGTCCGAATCACTGCCCATCACGATGCCGACCAGCGGCTGGCTCATCCGCACCTCGGGGCCGGGGAGTGGACCTTGCTTCGGGAGTGGCCGTAGGATAACCGTCATCACGCCGTCATCCAACCCGTCTAGATTCTTGGCGGCATGCGCGTTCTCATCGTGGAAGACGACCCCGCGCTCGGGGATTTCCTGCTCCGGGTGATGCGGGAAGCGGCGTGGGCGGCCGACCTGGCCACCGCGGGCCCCGAGGCGGTGACCGCCCTCAGGGTGAACGACTACGACCTGGCGCTCCTCGACATCGGGCTGCCGGAGATCGATGGGTACGGCGTCTGCCGCGCCCATCGGGGCGGCGGCGGCTCCACCCCTATCCTTATGCTTACGGCCCGGGATGCGCTCGCCGAGCGGGTGCGAGGTCTCGACGCGGGGGCCGACGATTATCTGGCCAAGCCCTTCGCGGTGGAGGAGCTGTTGGCTCGGTGTCGCGCGCTTACCCGGCGCCCGCGGCCGACGCTCGACGTCGTCCTTCACCTGGCCGATCTGGAGCTCGACTCGGCTCGCCGGGTAGTCCGGCGGGGTGGCGAGCCCATTCGGCTCACCCGGCGCGAGTTTGCCCTGCTCGAGTTCCTGCTCCGGCATCCGGGCCGGGTGCAGAGCCGGGGGCAGATTCTGGAACACGTCTGGGACGACAACTTCGATCCCGTGGGCAACGTCATCGAGGTTCTCATCGCGCGGCTCCGGCGCAAGGTGGACCTTCCGGGCCGGCGGCCGCTGCTCCACACGGTGCGCGGATCCGGCTATGTCATGAGCGAGGTGTCTCCCGACGATGCCATATAGCCGTCTCAGGCTGCGGCTGGCCGGCCGGTTCGCTCTGGGTATGCTGCTCGGCCTCGCCGTTCTGGACGTGGGGCTCTTCACGCTGCTCAGGCGGCGCGCCAACGCCCGGCTCTCCGACCAGGTGATCGCGGCCGCGCGCGGTTTGCGAGCCGCCGTCCTTCGAGAGGACGCCGAACAGCCAACCGATCTGGAGGGTGCGGTCAAGGAAGCCCTGGACGAATGGCCCATGGGCGTGGCATCCCTCGCTGTCTACGCGTCGGATGGTCGGTTGCTTGGCCGCAGGGGGCTTTCCAGTCTGTTCAGCGCGGTGCCTTCCCTGGCGGAGCTTCCCGCATCGGGGCGTACCCTCGACCGGCCGCTCGACTCGGAAGGCTCGGCACGGCTCGCCGCGGAGCGGAATGGGCCGCCGCCGGCGTTCGTGGTCGTGGCGGTGCAATCCACGTCGCTGCTCACGGAAGACCTCGAGTCGCTGGCCGGGTGGCTCCTTGTAAGCGTACCGTTGGCGCTCCTCATCTCGCTTCCGGCCGGCTACATCCTGGCCCGCAGAGCTCTGGCCCCGTTCGCCTCCCTGGCCGCCGAGATCGAAGGGATGGCGCCGGGCTCGCTCGACCGGCGGCTGCCGCTGGGCACCCCGCCGGACGAGCTGGACCGCCTGGCCCAGCAGGTGAACGATCTGCTTGATCGATTGGCAGAGGCGCAGCACCAGACCCGCGGGTTCCTGGCGCAGGCCGCGCATCAGCTCCGTACCCCACTCACTCTCATCCGCGGCGAAAGCGATCTGGCCATCGACCGCCCCCGCGAGGCCGCGGCCTACCGGGCCGCGCTGGACCGCATCAGCCTCGCGGCGCGCCAGATGAGCCGGCGGGTGGACGAGCTGTTTCTGCTGGCGCGCGCCCAGGCCGGCGAGAAGATCCCGCGCGCCGAAAAGGTCGAGCTCGACGCGGTGGGCCTGGAGGCGGCGGATCTCATGCGGGGGCGGGCGCAGGAGCTGGGGCACCGGCTCGAGCTGGGGGCGATGCAGGGCAGTGAAGTGATGGGAGATGCCGACCTCCTGCGAGAGGCCGCGGTCGAGCTGCTGGAAAACGCCTGCCGGCACGGCGGGCGCGCCGGCCCCATCACCCTCGCGGTTCGTGTTGACGACGCCGAAGCGGTGCTGGAGGTTGTGAGCGACGGCCCGCCGTTCCGGGACCAGGACCAGAATGGGGGCCTGGGCCTCGCCATCGTGCGATGGATCGCCTCCACCCACGGCGGCCGGTTCGCGATCGAGCGGATCGGCGAGCGGAACCGCGCGGGACTCTATCTACCGGTGAACGGCGGCGCGCTCCACACCTGATCTGTCATCTTCCCGTCAGCCTCGTGGCTTAGAGTCTCCGGACCTCACTCGCACCCGCTTCCAGGGAGGTTAGGTGCTCCGCTTGCTTTTCTGGGCCGCGGCCTTGGCCGGCTGGCTGTCGGGCGCGGCGCCGCTTGCCGCGCAGGCCGATCACCCAAAGGTGAAGGAGGAGAGGTCAGGCCTCCTGGCGCTGGCGCATATTGCTCCCGACTCCGCAATCCGGCTGGCCAGGTCCCGGGTCCCACATGCCACGATCCAGAGCGCTGAGATCGAGCGGGAGAACGGGCGACTCATCTACTCATTCGAGCTCAAGACCCCCGGAAAGGCCGGGATCGACGAGGTCAACGTCGATGCGATGACTGGCTACGTGCTCCCGGTGGAGCACGAAGGCCCTGGCAACCGCTGAGCGGGGCCGGGGCCTCCTGCATGATGCTCACCCTTTTCCTCGCGACGGCGCACCTTCAGACCGGCGACTCCCTGACCCTCCGCGCGGCGCTGGAGCGGGCCCGGGCGGCCCGGGGACAGGTTCGCGCCACTGCGGCGGTGGTCGCGGCGGCGCGGGCTGGGGTACGGGTGGCGGGAACCGTCCCCAACCCGGTTCTGAGCTACGGCTACACCGACGATCCTCCGCGCCAGCATGTGACGCTTGATCAGTCGCTCGATTGGCTGCTCACCCGGGGCAGCGACCAACGCGCCGCCCAGTCGGAAGTGAGCCGGTCGCTCGCGGATTCGGCGCAGGCCGCGGCCGATCTGGCGGCCGAGGTGCGGAGCGCGTTTTACGGCGCGTTGGCGGCGCAGGAGGTCGAGCGAGTCAGCATGGCACAGGCGCGCCTGGCCGACTCGCTGGTGACGATCGCGGATCGGCGTCTCGCCAGCGGGGACATCGCTCCCCTGGAGCGCGACCAGATGGTGCTCGAAGCCCGACGCGCGGGCACTCGGCTCTCCTTGGCGCGAGAGGTCCGGGAAGTGGCGGGGACTCGACTCGCGCGGGCGATGGGGTCAGCGTCGCCATCGGAATCCTTCGCACTCGCCGGATCACTGGACAACGGTCTGGACTCGCTTCTGGCGGTGAGCGAGGCTGGTCAGGGCTGGGAGATGGCCTCGCCGCTGGTGCAGGCCGCGGTGGCCGATTCCGCGGGCGCGGCGGCGCGGGCAGAGAGCGCCGGCCGAGCCCGGGCCCCGCTTCCGAGCATCGTCGGTGGGGCGGACTGGGACAACCCCGGCGGCCCGGCCGGTCCCCTGGCGGTGATCGGCGTGTCGATTCCCTTGCCCTTGTGGCAGCATGGGAGCGGGGCACTGGCCGCTGCGCGCGCGGATGCCGCCCGTGCCGCCGCTCAGGTCTCCGAGGCGCGCCTGGAGAGTGCCAGCCGGGTGGCCGAGGCGCGGAGCCGTCTGTGGGGCGCGGCGGAGCGCGGGCGCACCGCCCGTGACTCCCTGCTGCCGCTGGCCCGCACGTTGAGTGAACGGGCCACGACCGCCTACAAAGCCGGCGAGACGGGCATCATCCCTCTGCTCGAGGCCCTCCGCGCGGAGCGTGACGTCGCGGCGGAGACGATCGACGACCTTCTCTCTTTTCAGGAGGCGCGGGCCGAATGGCGACGCACGCGGGGCGAGGCAGAATGACCGGGAGATGGGTGGTGGTGATCGGCTGCCTGACGTTGGCATGCCACGGCGCCTCGCAGGAGGAGACCCCCACGACTACCGCGGTGCCGGTCGAGACCGCCGCCGTCCAGCGTGACACGATCCGGCCGGTCCTCTCCCTGTTCGGCCGGCTCGAGCCGGTACCCGGCGGGAGCGCCACGCTGGCTGCTCCAGTGGATGCGGTGGCGCGTGAGGTCACGGCTCGCGTCGGCAAGCAGGTCCATGCCGGCGCTCTGCTGGTTTCCCTGGATGCGCCGGAATGGACCACCCAGGCCCGTTCCCTCAAGGCCACCGCCTCCGCGGCGGAGCAGGAGGCCCAGCGGCAACGGGATCTGTTCCAGCAGGGGATCACCGCCCGCCGCCAGCTTGAGGAAAGCGAGGCCGCCGCGACCAGCGCGCGTTCCGCCGCGGACGCGGCGGAGCGGCTTCTGGATCGCACGCGAGTAACGAGTCCGATCGACGGTCGGGTGGAACAGGTGATGGTGCAGCCGGGTGAGCGGGTGAGCGCCGGAGCACCGCTTGCCCTGGTCGTCAACGGGAGCGCGCTCGACCTGGTGGCCAGCGCTTCACCGGGCGAGCTGGCGCGCCTCCGGGAGGGCGAGCCCGCCCGGGTGCAAGGCGAAGGTGGCACAATGGCCAAGCGCGGGTGGGTCCGCGCGGTTGCACCGGCGGTGGATTCGCTCACGGGGACCGGGACGGCCATTCTCAGGATTCCGGAGGCGGTGGCGCCCCTGCTGCCCGGAACGGGGGCAACCGCGGAGGTCGATCTGCCCTTGATCCGTGACGCCCTGGTGGTCCCGGATTCGGCACTGGTGCTGATCGGCACGACGCTTCACGTCTTCGTGATCGGCGCCGATTCCGTGGCGCACGCTACGCCGGTGTCGGTGGTGGTGCGGAACGGCCAGCGCGCCGCGGTCACGGGGCAGCTCAAGCCCGGCGACCGGGTGGCGACGGCCGGCGCCTACGGGCTGGCCGACGGCATGAGGGTGATTCCCGGGGCCGACCGCGCCCCGTGAACATCGCGCGCTTCGCCGGGCGACGTCGCGCCCCCATTCTCTTCGCTGCCGTCCTCATCACCGCGGCGGGTGCCTATGCGGCAGCGACTCTTCCCGCCGGCATCTATCCGGAGGCGACCTTCCCCCGCATCGCCGTGGTTGCTCAGGGGGGGACCTTCGAGCCCAAGGACATGGTAGTGGCGGTGACCCGCCCCCTGGAAGAGGCGGTGAGCGGGGTGATCGACCTGCGTCGCATCCGCAGTCGCACGGTGCGGGGCGGTGCGGAGCTGAGTCTCGATTTCCGGCCTGGGGCGGACATGCCCTACGCGCTGCAGCAGGTGCAGGCCCGGCTGTCCGCCCTGCAGCCTTCACTGCCCGGTGATATCCATCTTGAGGCGGAGCGGCTGACGCCCTCCGTCTTCCCGATGCTGCAATACGAGCTCACCGGGGGCGATCCCGCCGAGCTGCGCGATCTGGCGGAGTACACCATCCGCCCGCGACTGGCCCGATTGCCCGATGTGGGCGGTGTCGAGGTCCAGGGCGGACTGGTGCGGGAAGTATCCGTCGAGTTGGAGCCGGCGTGGCTGGTGGCCCGCCATGTGAGCGCGAGCGAAGTCGCGGACCGTATTGCCGGGGCGAACGTCACCGTGGCCGCCGGCCGGGTAGATCGTGAGTATCGCCAGTACAGCGTTGTCGTCTCGGGGCTCCTTGCCACCCCTGATGCGGTCGCCGCCACGGTGGTCCGTGAGGACGGACCGGCTGTGCTCCGGGTGGGAGACCTGGGGCGGGTGCACTACGGGGTGGAGGATCGCTTTCAACTCACTACCGGCAACGGGGCGCCGGCCGCACTGATCAACGTGTCCCGGCAGCCGCAGGGCAGCATCCTCCGGGTCGAGGACGCGGTCCAGGCCACGGTGGATTCGTTGCGCCCCGAGCTGCCCGCGGGAGTGCGACTGGAGTCGGTCTATGACCAGGGTGCGCTGGTGCGGGAATCCATCGCTACGGTGCGCGATGCGATGGTCATCGGAAGTGTGCTCGCGGTCGCGATTCTCTTCCTGTTCCTAGGGCGCGTCGATCTGACCCTCATCGCGGCCATTACCCTGCCGCTTGCCATCACCGGCAGCTTTGCCGGGATGGCGGCGGCGGGGGACTCGATCAACCTGATGTCGATGGGCGGGTTGGCGGTCGCGATCGGGCTGGTGATCGACGACGCGGTGGTGGTCGTGGAGAACATCGCCCGCAGGGCCGCCACCGGGGGCGAGGATCCAACGGTCGTGCTCGACGCGACTCAGGAGATTCTCGGGCCCGTCGCCGGATCGACAGCGACCACCGTCGTCGTCTTCGCGCCGTTGGCGCTGCTCGAGGGAGTGGTAGGCCAGTTCTTCAAGTCGTTCGCGATTGCGCTGGCGGTGGCCGTCGTCCTCTCCCTGATCTACTCCATCTCCATTATTCCGATTCTGGCGAGCCGTCGGCGCGGCTTCGGAGAGGGGCACGCCGCGGGTCTCCGGCTGACGCGGCTCGAGGCCGGCTATACATCTCTGCTCCGTGGCGGACTGCGGCGACCGGTCATGGCCCTCGGCCTGGCTCTGGGTCTTGCTGCGCTGGCCGTCGTGGCCGGTCGGTTCATCGGCACGGGTTTCCTGCCCCAGATGGACGAGGGCGGGTTCATCCTCGACTATTGGACGCCGACCGGCACCTCCTTGATCGAGACCAACCGGGAAGTGGCGCATATCGAGCGGGCACTCCGTGAGGACCCGGCGGTCCTGGCGTTCACCCGGCGCACCGGCGCCGAGCTTGGGTTATTCGCGACGTCGCCCAACCGCGGGGACATGACCGTGCTGCTCAAACCCAGGCGGGTGCGCGGCATCTCCGTCTACGGCGTGATGGACCGGCTGCGTGATCGCCTCGACCGGGAGCTTCCCTCGGTGCGCATCGAGTACCATCAGATCCTCGAGGACCTGCTCGGCGACCTCACCGGCGCGCCGGAGCCGGTCGAGGTCAAGTTGTTCCACCCCGACGTGGCGGTGGCGACCCGGGCGGCCAAGTTCGTCGCCGCCGAGGCGGACAGCGTTCCCGGTCTCGAAGATCTCTTCGATGGCGATGCCGGCAACGTCCCCGAGCTCAAGGTCCGGCTCGATCCCTTCCGCGTGGCGCGACTCGGTCTTTCCAACGACGCGGTGGCGGGGCAGGCGGCGGCGTCGCTCTTCGGGGCGCCGGCGGGCAGCGTGCGGGAGCCCAACCGACTGGTGCCCATCCGGGTCCGCCTGCCCGACAGCGTGCGGTACTCGCCGGAGATCGCGCGGACCCTGCCGATCGTAGGCCCCAATGGCTGGGCGCCGCTCGGGATGCTGGGCACGGTGCAGGACACCAGCGACGCCAGCGAGCTCCTGCGGGAAAACCTGCGCCCCCTCGTCATCGTCACCGGCACGGTCGATCCCGAGCGCACCAGCCTTGGCGAGGTCATGCGGGACCTCCGATCGAGGCTCGCGCGGCTGGCCCTGCCGGCGGGGGTGACCCTCGAGTACGGCGGGCAGTATACGGGCCAGCAGGAGTCCTTCCGTCAGCTGCTCCTGGTGCTCGGTCTCGCCGTGGCCCTGGTGCTCCTCGTCATGGTTGCGCAGTTCGGCGCCTTCCGGGGCCCGCTCGTGATCCTGGCGGCCGCTACCCTGGGATTGACGGGGGCGCTCGGCGGGCTGGCGCTCACCCATGTGCCCTTCAACGTCTCGAGCTTCATGGGGCTCATCCTGCTGGTCGGGCTGGTGGTCAAGAACGGCATTCTGCTGCTGGATGCCGCCATGGGCTTCCGGGCGGAAGGGCGGTCACCGATGGAGTCCCTGACCGAGGCCGGGCGGGTCCGTCTTCGACCGATCCTAATGACCACGATCTGCACGCTGGCGGGGTTGCTGCCCCTGGCGCTGGGGCTGGGGGCGGGCGCGGAACTGCAGCGCCCGCTGGCGATCGCGGTAATCGGTGGCCTTTCTCTCTCGACGGTGGTAACCCTCCTGCTTCTTCCAGTCGGGCTCCTGGTCACCCGCGCACTTGACGGGCTGGGATCGGTCGGCTCCGAGCGCTGAAACCGCGGACGGCCGGGACTCGGGCGCTCGTCTTACTCGATTCCGATGACGCGGCTCCGGCGTTCAAGCAGAATGGTGTCGCGCCAGGCGCCATCCCTCTGACCGATGCGTTCCCGTCGGCCCACCACCCGAAACCCGGCCTTCTCGTGGAGCGCGAGGCTTGCCTCGTTCTCCGCGAGGATGCTCGCCTGCAGGGTCCAGAAACCGGCGGCCTCCGCGGCCGCGCTCAGCGCTTCGAGTAGGGCCAGCCCGATCCCCTGTCGGCGCGCTGAGGCTCGGACGTACACGCTCACCTCCGCAACGCCGCGGTAGACCGCCCGGCTCGACACCGGCGAAAGCGCGGCCCAGCCGGCGACTTCACCACCTTGCAGCGCGACGAGCCGCGGAACCGGCGCGTGCCCTAGGTCCCATTCCTCCCAGCCCGGGGCACGGGTCTCGAGTGTGGCCAGGCCGGTGCTGATTCCCTCCGCGTAGATCTGGCGCACGGCTTCCCAGTCCTCGATGCGCAGCGGCCGGATCTCGTGAAGCGGACTCATGGCGCTGTCGCTGGCAGCCGCGATTCGCCCACTACTCGGATTCCTGCAGGCGGAACAGGCCGGCCGCGAGCACGCTGCCGAGGAACGGGCCGACCAGGTAGAGCCAGAGATGATCGAGGGTGCCGCCGGCCAGCAGGGCGCGCACCAGGATCGGGCCGGTCCCCACCGCGGGGTTGAACGCGCCGCCCGAGATGCCGCCGCCAGCCGCGGCCCCCACGAAGATCGTGAAGCCGATGGCCAGCCCGTAGAATGAGTTGCCCTGGGTCTTGGGGTGGCAGGCGGTGTTGAGCACCACAATGCAGAGCGCGAACGTAAAGAGCGCCTCCACCAGGAGCGCGGCAAGCGTGCTGGAGGTGGGGGCGGGCGACGGGGCGAAGGTTTGCCCCGCCGTCAGGTAGACAGCGAGGCTGGCCACGATGGCTCCCAGAACCTGCGCCACCATGTAGGGTGCGATCTCGCGCGCGGCTAACTTGCCCCGAAGAGCCGCTGCGAGTGAGACCGCGGGATTGTAGTGCCCGCCGGAGACGTGGCCGCCCATGTAGACCATGATCATCAGCGAGGCGCCGATGGCGAGTGGCGCGATGGGCGACTGGGTTACCACGGTGAGGCCCACGGTCAGGACGAGGAAGAACGTCCCCACGAATTCGGTGAGATATCTGGTCATGGTTCGGCCCAGGGCGGAAATTGTGAGGGAAATGCGGGGGGAAGCGCGCGCCTCAGCCCTTCTGCTTCTGGTATGTGCCCATGAGTTGGGTCTCGGCCAGGACATGCCCCGCCATGGCCTGCTCTACCTGCTTCTTGGTCGGATGGCGCTTGAGCGTCAGGGTGGCATCCAGCGCATACAGCTTGAAGTAGTAGCGGTGGCGGCCGATGGGAGGGCAGGGGCCTCCCCATCCGGTGCGCTTGAAGTCGGTCATGCCCTCCGCGGTGCCGGCTGGCAGGGCCTTGGACGCGACCCCTTCCGGCAGCCCGCCGGAGCCGGGCGGAATGTTGAACAGGACCCAGTGCACCCAGGTCATGCGCGGGGCCGCGGGATCCGGGGCATCCGGATCGTCCACGATCAGGACCAGGCTCTTGGCAGCGGCCGGCACTCCGTTCCAGGCAAGGGGAGGGGAGGCGTCCCGGCCCTCACAGGTGTACTGAGTCGGAATCGGTCCGCCCGGCTGAAAGGCGGGAGAGGTGATCGACAGGGACATGGCGTGGAAGATGACGAGCGGGACCGGGCTCGCAAGGGCTGGAAGAGGCATCACGGGCGGTGCTCCATGCCTTCGTGGCCGGCGGCGTGATGGTCGCTGCGCTGGAAGGCGAGGAAGTCGTGAATCGCCGCGACCGCGGCGGTGTCTGAGCTCGAGATACGAAGCTGGCCGCCCCCGGGCCGGTCACTCGCGGCGTAGTGGATGCGATCCTTCAGGAGGGCCATGGTCCTGGTGCCCGGTACTTCGTGAGCATGGACCTGTTCGGGGTCGCTGAAATCGCCTTGGGCAAAGGCGACGGCGATGGAACGAAGGTGCGCCCGGATCGTCGCCACGCCAAGAGAATCGGTCGGGTCGTCCCGGACCAGGATGATGCGGCCGCCGTCCGGCAGGTCCTCGAAGACATGATGAGAAGAGTACTGATCGACCCCCATCACCTGCTGGCCGCGGGCCTGCATCGCGCTGAATCCGCTGTCCGGGGCGGCCTGGCCCAGGATAGGCCCGGCGAGGAAGGCCAAGGCGAGTGCTGCAGGCGCCAGCCGCCAAAGCGAATTGCTCATGTGGGTTGCCTCATCCGCCCGCGGCCGGCCCTCTCCGGAACACCAACCGTCCGGTCGTTCGGATCGCGTAGGCCACCAGCAGAACGACCGCCACCGCCGCCGCGAGCGGGGCCAGAACGGCGAGCAGCGCCACGGCCACCGCGCCGATCAACTCCAGGGTGGACACCGCGAAGTTGCCCGCCCCTCCCGTGAGCAACGACGACTTGAGCCGGAGCAGGACCGACGAGCCCTGGATGAGTCCGGCCGCTCCACCGCCGCCCACTATCGCGATGGCCCAGCGAAGGGGGGCCGGGAGATTGGTCAACACCGCCGCCGAAGCGAGCATTCCCGCGACAACGGCGGTTGGGGTCGCAACGGTGTCCAGGGCGTGGTCCAACCAAGGGATATAGTAGGCGCCGATTTCGAGGACCGTTGCGGTGGAGAGGGCAATCATCGCGCTCGGGCCAGCCAGCCACTCGAAGCCGCTGGTTAGTGGCAGGTGGCCGAATCGTGCGGCCAGGCTTGCGATCAGAAGCGGAACGAAGATCCGGAACCCGCATGCCGCGGCCAGGCCCAGCCCCACCGCCACACTGAGCAGGCCAGGCCACAACGCCGGGCCAAGCGATCCCTCACCCACTCGATTGTCCTCGCAGCCGACCGATCCGATCGCTCAGCTGCTGGGTCAGGATCTGCATCTCGGAGTGCTCCGGATGCAGGGTCCGACCGGTCTCGCTCTCGAGGTCGGTCATGACCTGCCGCAGGATGTCGATGGCCCGCCGCAGGCGAAAGCGGTTGATGAACCCCGGATAGTTGCTGGAGCGGGAGGCCGAGAGGACCGCCCAGACGCTGGTGCGAAGGTTGTCCACGGCGGCTTTCAGATCTTCGAGGCCCTCGGCCTTCTCGCCGCTCTTCGCCAGTTGGGCATCAACGGTGGTCAGCTGCCGGCGCAGCTCCGCGATCTGCTCCGCGAGAGAACCAGTCATGGGCGCATCCGTCAGAAGGTCTTGCGCACGCGATCGAAGCCCGCCTTGATCTCGTCGAGCAGATTCTTCGCCGCCCCGCCGACGTCTCCCATGGCGCCCTTGGCCTCGCTGCCCGCGGCCTGCGCCCGCTGCCGCAGCTCCGCGATCTTGTCATCCAGCCGCGCCAGTTCATCACGACCCTCCGCCTTGGCCAGGTGGATCTTGAGCTTGAGCTCATCGCGCTCGCGTTCCAGGTCCGCCAACGTCTGCTGCCACTTCGCGCGCCAATCGGTCATAATCCCTCCCCCGTTCAAGTCGCATCCCGCCCCGGCCCGGTGGTCCGGGCACTCCGCGGGCACCTCGAATATGGCGGCTTCGAGGTTCCCAACAAGTTCCGGTGACGATCCGGGTTCAGCTGCCGGCGGGAGGCAGGGCTTCGAGGAGCCCGAGGCCGATGGGTACCACCCCGCCTTCCACCGAAACGGCGAGGGCGCCGTCCTCGCGGCGGACCGCGGCCCGGAGCTCGCTGGGGCGGCCGGCGCGCGCTCCCTGGTGGACCACGACCGTGGCGGGCGCGGTCACCCGGCCGTGGTAGGCAAGATAGGCCGCGACTGGGCCCGCCGCGCTGCCGGTGGCGACATCTTCGACCAGCCCCTGGTTGTCCCAGGTCCGACCTTCGGGCCGCTCGGGATCTAGGACGTAGACGAACTTCGCCCCGATGGTCTCGAGCAGCGTCTGGAAGTGCTCATGTCGGATCCGCGCCGTCCCGATGTCTCCCTGGAGGGGTACCAGCAGATACGGGAGCCCGGTGGAGACCACCTGCAACGGGAGATCGGGGTGCAGCTGCTCCTCCTTGACGCCCAGGGCCATCGCGAAGACCCGGGCCGCCTGGTGGGTCAGAGGGTCTCCGAAGTTCGCGACGCCCTGATCCATCGTGACCGTAAACCCGTGCGACGTGAGCCGGGTTCCCACCTCCAGGGTTCGCTCCGAGAGCTCGAACTGCCAGGTGGCCCGAGGCATGTCCGGGCATCGCTCCAGGTGGAGGACCGCGGCGGCGCCGAGGACTGGATGGCCGGCGAACGGCAGCTCCTCCTCCATGGTGAAGATCCGGGCCCGGACCCCTCGACCGCTGTCGGTGTCGGCGAGAAAGACCGATTCGAACTGGCGCAGCTCCTGGGTGATGCGGAGCATCTGGCGGGCGCTCAAGCCGGCGCCATCGGGGAAGACTGCCAGCCCGTTACCCTGGTACGGAAGGCAGGTGAAGACGTCAACCTGGCGATACCGAAGGGTCATCGCGTCGGAGCCTCCATGGCCTTGGAGGAGGAAGCGGGGATTGGCCCCCGCTCAGAGTTGGCGTGGACGACGGTGGCGAATGAACAGATCGCGCACCCGCTCCTCGTGGTAGACGGCGAATTCGCCGGCGTCGAAGAACACGCCGTGGCAGAGGGGGCAGGATTCGAGCCAGAGATCTGGCTTGGCCTTGTCCACGACGCGGACCATCAACTGGTCGTCCACTGGACAGCGAATGAGGCCAACCTGGTCGTAGCGAGCGCCGACCACTGGATCACCGGTATCGATTGCCTCGGCGCCCGGTTGCGTTCTCAGGTCCTCGTCTTCCAGCAGATCGAACCAGAGCCCGCCGCAACCGCGACAGCGATCGACCTCGATGCCGGCAAACGTCACCGTGCTCATCGTGTCGCGACACTTGGGACAGCGCAGTGGGGCCGGGCGCGGGGCCCATGGCGTTTCCTCAACACTGTCGTCCATTTGGCCAACATGTGGTCGAATGGCCAGCGGCGCCGTAACCCGGGTCACGCCATCTCTTCGCGGACGACGCGGGTGGCGCTGAAGCGGCCACGGTAGCGCTCGGCATGGTCCTGCTGGAGGGCCGGGGCGCAGGTGCGCTGGTACTCGGCAACCGACTCGAGGGAAGCGGCCCGGTACGAGAGGAGAAACCCCGAGTGGTCGGCCTCGGCCGGCTGGACCAGCCTGCTGATCTCGCAACTATCGAAGCACCCGGTGGCGAGCACCTCGGGGACGTGGACCCCGCGCATCCAGCCCAGCCAATCCTCCGCGATCTCACGATCGACGTGCACGGTTACATCGTAGTGGACCCAGTGAGGCCCTGGTGATTCGGGGCGCGGCTCCGGGCGCGCAAGCGCCTTCAGCCGGGCAAGTGCACGCTCAGCGTGGTCCGTGGGGACGAAGAGGTGGTCGTGGTGCACCGCGGAGATCACGTTGCAGGAGATATCGCCCTCCGCCAGGGCAAGAGCGACTCGCGCCAGGAGCCCGACGGCGGCGAGGCTCGACTCGACGGCGAGCAGAACCCGTCGCGCTCGAAACAGGGGAACGAGGCCGGCCCGGAGCACCTCGGACTCTGCCGCCACGGCCGTCGGACCTTCCGCCTCGTTCACGACCGCAAAGCTGTCCTCCGGCGGGCTCTTTCCGACGGGGACGAGGCAGAAGGCGTAGCTGATCGGGTCGAGAACCGGGTCGAGCCCGGCCAGAAGATGCTCCAGGCGTCGCTCGCCAGGGGGAAGGTAAGGGGAGCTCATGTCCGGCTCTTCCGCCGCGCGAGCCGTGAGCGCACGCGGCGCGCGACTCGCCAGGCTGATCCGAGTGCCGGCCCGGCCGATGGATGGCTGCTACACTCGGCCTCCCGGCGCCTCGCCGGCGGATCAGCCGCGGCGCCGCTCATCGGCGCAGTCCGGCGAATCCTGACGGCGAGCGCAGTAGTTGGAATCAGCGGTTTTCGTAGACGTAACTGTTCAGGTGAGCGATCGTCGCCGCCTGGTCCGCGACCTGGAACGCCGTCAGGTCGCCGATCGTCACCACTCCGGCCAGCCCGTCCGGTCCCAGCACCGGGAGGTGCCGAATCCGGCGGGCCGTCATCATCGCGGCGCACTCGTCCATGGTGGTCTCGGGCTTGGCAGTCACCAGGCCGGTGGACATCACATCTCCCACCACCGTGGTCGCCGGCGGCCGCTCTTCGGCCACGACGCGACGCATCACGTCACGCTCCGTGAAGATGCCTCGCAACTCGCTTCCCTCCACCACCAGGACTGCGCCGATTCCCTTCGTGTTCATGAGCTGTGCGGCGGCCAGCACCGTGCTGTCCGGAGTCACGGTCACGACGCTGGTTCCCTTCCGAGCGAGGATGTCACGGACGGTCGGCATAATGCCTCCGAGGGAATTGGACGGTACCGCGATTGTACGCTCGGGAGACAATTCGCGCTAGGCAGCGCGTCAGACTGCGCCTCGCATGACCCAATCCTGCTGGGGGTCGGTTCCGACCGTGAAGGTCGCAGTTCCGACCTGCTCGAACCCGCACTTCCTGTAGAACGCGATGGCTCGTGGGTTCTCCTGCCAGACAGTAAGCCAGAGGTAGCTCGCCCCGCGGGCGCGGGCCGCGACCCGCACCGCCTCCATGAGAGGCCCCGCGATCCCGCGCCCGATCCACTCCGGCTCCAGGTAGAACCGCTGCAGCATGAGGCCGCGAGGCCCGAGCGGCAGGGGCGGGTCCTGCGAGCGGAGCTGGGCATAGCCGGCGGGAACCTCGCTCACCAGCGCGAGCAGGGTGACCGCTCCCGGCTCGACCACCTCCCTGGCCATGATCTCGGGGGAATAGTGCGTTCGGACGTGCAGCTCGAGATCTTCGGGGCGGTTGGCGGGGCCAAAAGCCGCTCGGAAAGTCCGCTCGGCGAGCGCGCTGAGCAGGGGGGCGTCGGTGCTGGTGGCGACGCGGATCTGGAGCCCCGGAGGCGGGGTCACGCCTCACCCCGCGATTCGACCACGACCGCGCCCCATCCGTCGTAGGCGCCACCACGCGATTCGGCGACCGCCGCGAGGTGGCGCCGCAAACGATGCAGCTCATCGAGTGTGGGGGTCATCAGCCTGGTCGCCAGGCACAGCCAGTCGCTGGAGCCTTCCTCGGCCACACGCATGTCGACTTGGAACCCCTCCGGCGCGAGCTGCTCGGCCACCGCCGCCGCGGCTGGCTGATCCGGTAGGTAGAGGTAGAACTCGACTTCGTGTGGCTGCTCGAGGTGCGACCCGGCTCGGGCCAGGGCGTCGAGCGTCGCGGCATCGGGATCCTCGCTCTCGGTTCGGGCGCGGTGCCGTCCCCACAGCATGAGGACGAGCCCCACCAGGCCGATGGCGAGCAGCGTCGCGATGGACATCGCTTCACACCGGCCGGCGGGATCGGCGCGCGGGCCTGCGTCGCGCCGGCCGACGCGGCCGCCATTGGTGGCGGGCCAACGAAACTCGTCCGCCCGCATCGGGCACCACGCCCTCCTTGAGAAGGCGGAACCGCTGCTCGAGTCCGCCGGACTCCGGAGGGAGGCTGATTCGCCCCGCGCTGTTGATCACCCGATGCCAGGGGACGGAAGATCCGGAGGGGAGGGCGTGCAGGGCATACCCGACCTGGCGCGCCGCGCGGGCCAGCCCCGCTAGTGCAGCGATCTGGCCGTAGGTCGCGACGCGCCCGCGAGGGATGCGCCGCACTAACGCGTAAATCCGCTGGTACGCCGGAGAGACGCCGCGCGGTACTCCTCCCGGGCCGCGCATCGGCGTTACCCGCCCGCCCGCTCGGCGATGCGGCGGAGATGATGGCTGGTATGGTACACGGTGAACGACGCCATTTCTTGCACCGTGAGGGAACCGAGCACGGGGTGTGGAAGGCGATAGCGGTCGAGTGCCGCCTCGGACCACCGGGTCAGGGCGTGCTGCACCGCCACCGTCGCGGCCGCCCAGCCAGCCATGATTTCCTGTCGGCGCAGGGCCGGGACGACGGGTGTGGCCTCGGGCCTCGGCGTGAACAGGCCAGCCTGCAGGCCGCCGGCGAGCGTAGCGCGGTAGGTCTCCCGGATCGCTTCGTACGAACGGGACACGCCTGAACCGCGCCCGAAGCACAGGGCGAGAGGCCAGCGTGGCAGGCCGAGCGCCAATGTGAAGGGCTGCGTGGTCTTGCGGAGGTGTCGAACATGAATCGCCGGCGACCACGCCGTCCCCTGCGGGGCGAAGAACCGCGTATCGTCGAAGCGCGCGAGATAGCCGGTGCCGGCCCCGAGCAGCGCGCCGAGCGCTCGACTATGGTCGGGCCCGCTCAGCGGAACGCCTGGGTCGAAATCAGGAATGGGAGGTGCCGCGCCAGCCATTGCGGCCGTGGCTTACCGCCCCGCCTTCTGGGACGGTGGCATGATGGCCGGCACGGGGCCGATGAAGCGCGCCAACAGGTCGTGGAGTGCTCGATCGTGGGTGGCGATGTGCTCGTAGGCGACGATGCGGACTGATTCGCGGACGTCACGGAAGACGCCGAGTATGCGCCGTTCCCGGGTCTGCACCTCGATGCGGAGCAGCCGGCCCTCGATGTCGTAGGCCACCGGATAGGCTCCGGCCCGGACATCCTCCACCGCAAGCTCCCGCTCCGCCGCGCTCTGACTGGCGAAGACCAGCAGGCCGCCACGGGTGTCAATGACGATCGGTGGCTTGAGCATCGCTATGAGCTCCTCGGGCCGGTGGCGCGCGCCGTGCCGTCCGGCCCGGTCAACGCTGCGACCGCAGCCTGCGCGATCACCCCGTCTTCGGCGGAGGTCATCCCGCTCACGCCGACCGCTCCAACGACCTGGCCGTCGACCACCACCGGCAACCCGCCCTCGAGCGGAACCGCGCCCGGAAGCGCGAGCAGCGCAACGCGCCCGCCGGCGATGCCGTCTTCCAGAGCCTTGGAGGGCCGCTTGAGCCGCGCCGCCGTGCGAGCCTTGAGGATGGCGATGTCCTGACTTGCGGCCTGAGTGCCGTCGAGGGCCTGGAAATAAATGAGGCCGCCGGCCGGGTCCACCACGGCGATGGCTACACTCCACCCACGCCTCAGCGCCTCCGCCTCGGCTGCGGCCGCCAGGTGCTTGGCCCCCTCGAGATTGAGGACGAGTTGCGAGCGAGTAAGAGTCATGGCGCTCACGCGGGTCACTCGGTCGCGATCAGGATGCGACCGGCAGGGTCGATCTCGTGCAGCAACCCGATGATGGCATCTATGGATGGCTCGGTGGCTCGGTAGCGCCGCCCGTCGTTGTAGACGACAGTGACTTCCCGGGCATGGGTCTGAATCACCGCGCGCACCGAATCGGGATGGGCACGAAGCTCCGCGACGAGTGCCGACCAGCTGCGGCTCTCCAGCGAAGAGGGCGCCGGAATCGTCTCGACGGGAGCCGGAGCGGGCGCGGTCGACGCGGGTGGCTTGCCGGCGGCCTGAGTCGCCGGTGGCGCGCTACCCTGGCAGCCCGACAGGACGAGCATCAGGGCAGGCCCGGCCAGGTGGGCGGGGCTACTGATCGGCGGCAGCGATGAGTTCCCGCGCTTTAGCGACGTAGGCGTCGTACGCTTTGCCCCAGAGGCCGGAGAAGCGGGACTTCTTGGGGATGTTCTGGATCATTTCGAGCAGCGGACGGAGTCTGGGATCACTCCAATCGTCCGCCTCGAGATCTTCGAGGACGGTGCTGCGGGGAATCAGCCCTTCGAAGAATGCACGGGCGCGGACCGCGATTTCGTGCCGGCGATGCGCCCGAGGATCGGTTGCCACGCTGTCCTCCGGGTCAGGCCATGCATTCTACCGCCGTGCGGGTCACGACGCCAACCCCCGCCGCTAGCGCACCCGGGTCACCCCACCCCCGGGGTCCTGCCGAGGCGTCCAGCCAGCGGCCAGCGAACCATCCGGACAACGTCCCGGCCACCCCAGGCGGGCTCCAGCTCCGACTCGAACTGCTCGACCGGGTCAATACCGTGCACCGACCTGTATTTGGCGACGGCGGACCAGGTTCCGAGAAACCCGACGAAGTCCGCGAGCGTCCAGGCGTGCTCCATGACTGCCGTGGGGAAGGAGAGTTCCGGCAGCGGGAACGACAGCGTCCGGTAGTCGGCGTCCACGTGGGCGCGGTCCGCTGGCCAGTACGGACCGACCGTCACGCGGTAGAAGCGCGCCAGGCGGGTGTCCACCTCGGGAGTGACCCGGCACAGGCCATAGCACCAGATGGCCAGGACGCCGCCCGGGCGGAGCACCCGCAGCGCCTCTTGGTAGAAGGCCGGCAGGTCGAACCAGTGTGCGGCCTGCGCGGCGGTCACGATGTCCACCGAGTGATCCGGAAGCCCGCTTGCGGTCTCCCGCGTCACCCGATAGGTGACCCGCGAGTGCGTCTCACCGTGCGCGATCTGGTCGGCCGAGGCATCGGTGGCCACGACCGCAGTGAAGTGCTCCGCGAGCCCGGTGGCGGCCTGGCCGTTCCCCGTCCCGCAATCCCACGCCGTGCCACGGCCAGGAGCGAGTTGGGCCAGGGCGGAGAAGAGCAGGCGGGGATAATGCGGACGCGATCGGGCGTAATCGACCGCTCGCCGGGAGAAGTGATCCTTGAAAGGCGCCGGGCTCCCCGAGGAGCCGGTTCCGCGAAATGGACCGGACACTCAATACTCCGTCAGGAGATCCTGGACGCCCGTCAGCGCTACCAGCCGCCGATCCGGGCCTCCCCATGCAAAGAGGCAGATCGCTCCATCCCGCGATACCTGAAAGCCCAGACAGTCAGGGTATCGCCGGACGAAGCGACCGGCGCCACCCTCGTCGCTCCACGGCAGAGAGGTGATGGGACGTCCGTGGCCCAGGAGCCCGCTCACCGCGTCCGCGTGCGACAGCGTGAAGTCCTCGGCCGGCAGCGTGACGCTGGCGCCGAAACCGACCAACGAGAGATCATCACCGAGGACGACGGCACCGTCGATGGCGGCGAGCTGCGCGATCTGGGCCAGGAGGCGCTGGCTCAGATCGACCAGCAGCGACCGGGGGCGACTGGGCCGGGTGGCTGAGGACGCCCGACCGGCGCTCTCGCCGTCCTCCCCGGCCGGGTCGTCGAGGTCTCCCAGGCGGCCGCGCGCGAAGCCGGTGGATCGCTCATCCATCGTGTAGCGGAATCTCAGGGCCTCGGCCCACCCGTTCTGCCCGGTCGGCGCGACCAGCACCGTCCCACCCTGGCCATTCCGCTCGACCGAGGCGAGGATCCTGAAGAGCTGCTCCACTCGGGCCAGGCGGTCCGGCGAGGGGGCGGCGTCGGTGCGGTCGATTATCGGGGCCACCAGGTTCGCGAGGGAATACGGCCCGCTCTTGACCAGTTGGATCTCGCCGCCCCGGATGACGCCGAGGACCTCCCGGTCCAGCGAAACAGCAAGGTGCGCCGGCCCAATGACGTGAATGACCGGCTGCCAGGGAGGCGCCGCTTCAAGCACGCCCCAGATCTGCGGCATGTCCTCGGCGGAGAGATCCACGGCGGCCAGGCCTGAGCCCAGTCCGGGGCTCAAGTGTACCACGGACTCCTGCGATACGATCACCGGTTCGGTGAAGCGCAGGCCTCCGGGGACCGTGCGGTCCACGATCGTGAACTCGCCGCGGGCCGGCCGGCCCCCCTCGGGCCGCATGCTGGCCCAGAAGCAGGTGTTGAGCAGGTAGGCGACGTGTCGGCCGTCCAGCTGCAGCCGGTCCGCGGAAGAGGCGCCGCGTTCCGTGCCGGCGAAGATCCGGGTGCGTTCCCGGGCCTTCTCCACCAGCAGCTTCACCAGCGGCGAGTCCGCCTGGAGCAGGGGAAGAATGAGTCCGTCCGTTCGTTAGGCGATGTACGAGCCACGCGGGCAGCGGCCCAGTCGGAGGCCCACTTGGCCACCGCGCCTCTAAGGTGCATGCCGCGCTGCGAGCCGCCAAGGCCCCCGGTTCACACCTGCCCGGCGCCGCCCCGCTCGGCTCGGCTGGGGTGCAGAAAGGTCTCGAGCACATCCTCCTCTGGCGGCACCAGGAGAAAGGCCTGCTGGAGCTCCGGAGGGATGGCTGTCGGGCGCCCGCTCGACGCGTGCACGAACACCCACAGCGTCTCGGCGCGAGCAATCACCACGCCGTCACGTTCGCGCCAGAAGAGATACCGGCGGGGCGACCTGAAGCGCTTGAACCCGGTGACCCAGGTAAGGAGTGTCAGCACGTCGCCTTTGAAGGCCGGCGCCAGGTACTCGATGCTGTGGGAGCGTACCACCCAGACCGCGCCGGCCTCGAGATAGCGCTCCACCGGCCAGCCCTGAGCCGCCGAGTGGGCGATGGCAGCCTCCTGCATCCATTGGAGGTATGCGAGGTTGTTCACGTGCCCGTTGACGTCGATGACCTCCGGGGGGATCTCGATGGTGCGGGTGAAGACTCGCGGCATTTCCGGCTAGCCCTTCACGTAGGACAGCTTCTCCGCGACCAGGCCGTCGCGCACTCGGAAGACGTCTACTCCACGCACATGGCCCGGCGCGCCGTCGCGCATCCAGTGATACACCCAGCGGACCACGGCCCGGTCGCCGCACGCGAAGATCTCCTCCGTCTCGAACCGGGCCTTGGGGGAACGAGCGAAGAAGCTCTCCCAGAAGGCCCGCACCGCCGGCTGGCCCTGCAGGCGCTCCCCGTCCGGAGGGGGCCGTGTGCTGTCGAAGACGCAATCGGCTGTCATGGCGGACATGATGGCCGCGACATCATGACGATTGAAGGCTTCGTTGAACCGCTCCACGGCCCGAAGGGTCCCCGCGGAGCGGTCATCGGTTGCGGCGCCACTCATGAGACCTCCTGTGTCGGAAGGCGGGACGGTGCAAGGTCAGAGCGCGCCCAGGTTGTAGACGAGCCCGGTATACAGAGCGTCGGGCTGCGGGCCGCGGAGCGGGAGAATGCCGCCGAGGTCCGCGGTCCACCGCGGCCGCAGGCTCAGAGTGGGCCCCGCCAGCAGGGCCACGATGCCCGCGCTTCCAGCGGGCCCGCCGGTCCGGGGATAGCCGTACACCTCGACCGCCAGCCCGACGGCGCCGGCCAACGGAACTCCGGCGGACGAAGTCCACAAGGTGGCGCTCCGTGGCGCCCGGGCGCCGTCACCGGAGCGACGGGTGTAGCCGAAGTTGATATCCAGGCTCATGTGGCCCAGCTGGTGGCTCGAAATGAGCAATAGCGTTCCATCGGTTGTCCCCGTGCCGTGGGCCGGGTTGGCAGTCGGGAGCTTCACGCTGGGCAGCACCGCCAGCGCCCCGACGATCGGCAGGTCATTCGCCAGCCGGACCTTGAGTCCGACCGTCAGGTCGGAGACGCCAAGGCCGGAGGCGGGGGGTCGAGTCAGGCTCGCGGCCAGACCGAGCTGAAGGCGCCGGGCCAGACCGATCTTGAGGAGCGTCGGTGTTTCCAGCGCGGTGGTCCCGCTCGGATTGTGGTCCCACTCGATACCAACCTCGACTTCGGCGTACCCAGGGGCCACTGTCCAGGCATGAGTCGCGACCGTCGGACGCTCCGGCATGACGGCATGAGGATCGGCGCCTTCCTGGGCGGCCACGCGTCGGCTCACGGAGCCAAGCAGGGCGAGGACCAGAGCGGCCCAGCGGGCCGGGCATGGCGCCACGAGCCGCTGTCTGAAGACGAGGAAGGTCCTGCCCCTCTGGCCCGAGGCCATCGGCTATTGCGGACTCGCGGTGGGCAGTTGCGCCAGATGATGCCGGGCGTGGAGGGTCAGGAGCCGGAGCGAGCGGGCAAGGGAGAGCTTGCCAAAATACGGATGCGTGAGCCGGCATCGCGCCGGAGCGGGGTGGGCCGCAATGGTGCTTTCCAGGATGGCCGTGATGCGGGACAGGTCCGCGAGCGCGTCCGGTTGCGACTGTGGGGTAGGCGAGGGTCTGGTTTCCCGCGGCGCCCGGATGCCGCCGGGGAAGACTCCGGTCTTGAGAACCCGCGAGAGGTAGAGCCGCCGGGCGACGAACTGCTTCCAGGGGTTCAACCGCACGGCCATGTGCGCCCGTCCGGCGGCATCGTCATTCACCGCCTCGATGCTGAGGCGCACGTGTTCGGTGATGAGTGCAGGCGACCAGCGGTGCGGGCCGATCGGGCGCAGCCAGGTCGCGGAGTCGAGCGACGATGCGGCGCGAACGAAGTCGGCGACGGCCGCGCGATGCTCGGCGAGACCGGCAGCCCAGGGTGACTCGCGTGGCGACACGGCGCCTCCCGGCGCGGGGACCGGCGGAATCGGCGGCCCCCGTTCCCGAGACTCGGTCGGATTAGAACATCGGAGAGACCGGGGGGAGCCGGTAGGCGTATTTCTGCTTGCCGGCAAGCCCGGCCAGAGCGCCCTGCTTGGTCAGGCGATCCTGTGCGAAGAACAGCACCGCGCGGACCTTGTTTCCGTGAGCGATGATCTCTTCTTCCGTACAGCCGGTGGCCTCCATGGCCTCGGCCATGAGCTTCTGGTACCGCCGCGCGTTCCGCACCGCGAGATCAGGAGCCGACACCATGTAGCACATCCGGTCAAAGGCACTGTCCCACGAGACGTCGAGCGGTCCACAGGAGGGGTTGGCGCCACTAGGTGAGGGGAGGGCGGCAGCGCGCCGGCGCTTCTCGTCCTGACTCAACTTTGTCATTCCTGCACTCCTGTTCGTCCGTGGTAGCGATCCAGCTCCGAAACACCCGGCGGGTGGTCCCGAGAGAAGAATGAAAGATAGCCTCTCTCCGGCCCCCTCGGGGACCCCCGCCGCGGCCAGGTTTTGACTGGTTTTCGGTCACTCTTTGGGGGTAGCCTAACTGCTGGTCGTCACGCCCCGGAGGGCGGCAGTGTAGTTGGTCAGAACCTCATTCGGGGCGCCGGCCAGAAACCCGGTGTCCCGGAGCAGCCCATCCTCGAGCCGGTAGAGCCATCCATGGACCATGAGGGGCTGGCCGCGCTGCCAGGCATCGTGAACGATGGTGGTGCGACAGACGTTGACCGCCTGTTCCAGTACGTTGAGGGCGCAGAGGCGGTCACACTGCACCGCCTCAGAGGGAAGGGACGTCAGGAATGGGCGATGCCGGTCGGCCACGTCCTGGACATGACGCAGCCAGTTGTCCACCAGTCCTCGAGGCTGGCCACGCCACGCGGCCTGGATGCCGCCGCACCCCACATGGCCACAGACGATCACGTGCTCCACCCGGAGCACTTCGACCGCGAACTGCAGCACCGAGAGGCAGTTCAGGTCGGTGTGAACCACCACGTTGGCCACATTGCGGTGCACGAACAGTTCACCCGGCAGGAGGCCCACGATCTCGTTGGCCGGCACCCGGCTGTCCGAGCACCCGATCCACAGGTATCGGGGGGACTGCTGCTGGGCGAGCCGCTGGAAGAAGGTCGGGTCTTGCGCCGTGATGCCGGCGGCCCACTGGCGATTCTTGTCGAACAGTTCGGGTAGCTTGCGCATTGCCTCGGAGGTTCTCAGAAATAGTCGGCGATCCAGCGCCGCGTGAAGTATCCGCCGAGCGCCGTTCCGAAGACCATCAGGAAGAATGCGGTCATCACGCCGACTCGCGCCCCGATCCACCACCCGATTCCACCGCCGATGCTGGCCCCGACGTATGCGGCGAGTCCCTTCATGGATCCTCCTGTGTTGGCCGCCCCGCCGGTCAGACCCGCAGCGTGGTGGGGCCGGACGCGGCGATCGCGTACGCCCAGACGGCCACGAAATGGCAGGCGCTGCCCGCCAGCACGAACAGGTGCCAGACCGGATGGTCGTACCAGCGCCGGTCGCGGAGGTAGAATGTCACCCCCGCCGTGTAGAGGAGCCCCCCCGCGACCAGCCAGCCGAGGCCTGCGGCCGGGAGCGCGCTGGCCAGGGGCCGGAGCGCGATGACCGCAAGCCAGCCCATGAGCAGGTAGAACGCGGTTGAGGCGCGGGGAAAGCGGGTACCGATCAGGACCTTGGCGGAGATTCCGAGCAGGGCCAGCGCCCAGATCACGCCGAACAACCACCAGCCCCAGGGGCCGCGCAGGACGCCCAGGGTGAAGGGTGTGTAGGTCCCGGCAATCAGCAGGAAGATCGCCGAATGGTCGACGATCCGAAGCCACTCCTTGGCGCGCGAAGGCCGGGTGCCGTGATACAGGGTCGAGGCGAGATACAGCGTGACGAGGCTTGCCGCGAAGACGGCCGTGCCCGCCACGAGGGGAGGGTCGCCGTGGCGCAGCGCGGCGCCGAGCAGCAGCGGCAGCGCCAGAACGCTCAGCGCCAGGCCCACGCCGTGTGTGGCAGCATTGGCCAGCTCCTCGGAGGCCGAGCGCGTTCTCATGCCGGAAGATACCCGGAGGCGGTCTCCCCGGGCACCCGGCCGCCCGTCACCACTGCCGCTCGTAGCGACCCTCCATGACCGGGAACCAGCGCTTTCCGTCCGGCGAGGCCTCCATGCGGAACGTGTACCGCCTGGGCTCGCGAAAATCCCAGGCCGCCCGGGTGCGGCCTTCAGCCCGAACGCACTGCAGTGACAGGAGGCCGTCGTCGAAGGTCCCCCGGTATTCGGTCGGATCCTGCCCCAGCGAGTCGAACCAGTGCAGCACGTACTCCTGGCGCTCCGGGTCCCAGCGGAACAGGCCGTGCGCGCGGAGCGTGGTCCGACCCGCCCGCTCCTGGGCATAGTCCTGGATGACCGCAAAGCCTTCGAGGCCGAGCACGTTGCGGACGGTGGACAAGGCCTTGGCACCCTGGGGATCCTGGGGGGTGGGGTGAATCACCTCCTCCCCGCGCCAGGATCCGACGAGCCGCTCCAGTCGGCGGTGGGGTTCTGTCAGGGCGGGTAACTGCATCGGCAACCTCTCGCGCGCGGAACGGTCGTGAGCCGTCAGGCCGGTGGGGCCGGAGGCGAAGGCAGCTTGCGCCGTCCTCGCCAGGTGAGCACCAGGTAGGCCGCGGCGGCGATCAGGCTCCAGCAGGCCCAGTTGACGGTAGCGAGCACCGTGGTTCCGAAGCCCCGCATGGGAATGTGGCCGCCGTGGATGACGTGCGTGAGAATGTCCCCACCATGCAAGCCGCAGCAGAACCCGAACAGGGTCAAGACCTCGATCCCGGGCAGGTGGAGGATGGCGATCGGGACTTCCCACCATGGCGCATTGGGGACCAGCCCCGAGCCATAGTAGGGGAAGCCGCGTACGTAGACGGACAGGCTGGCCACCCCTTGGAGCAGCAGGATTCCGGCGATCAAGCCCAGGAAACCGGGGCGTCTCCCACCCAGCATGAACCGAAGGCCTCCGTATCGTACGACGGACTGGAATGCAGTCCGCAATGTCTCCGGGGGGACCGTCTGGCGCCAGTCGGCCGGATCAGCCCGCGCCGGTGGGTACGGTGCCGCTCAGGCGCCGCAAGCTCTTGCCGTGAAGCAGTCGGCGCCACCACGCGGGCCGCGGCCTGAGCCACGCCAGCGTCGCCTCGGGGCGCCCGCCCGCCGCCTCGACCGCCAGCACCGCCGCGAATGGAGCCGACCCGACCAGGCGCTGCAGGTCCGGCGAGTGGGTCCGGAGGAACCGGGCCGCGGCCTCGGTGGAATGTTCGGTCAGCCCCATCACGACCCAGCAGGCGCAGTGGGTTGCCGGATGTGTGCCTTTGTAGAGGAACCCGAAGTCCGCGCCGCCGCGCGCCTCGAACACCTCGGGCGAGACGAGGCTCCGGAAGGCGTCCGGATTTCGGAAGGCGACCAGGCGCGGCTCACAGGTGTCCAGAACCTGCTGGGACTTGAAGTGACTGCCGATCGCCACGAAGTCTTCGCCCCAGCCCTTTCGGTCGCGGTCGATGGCCCGGAAGCTGACTGTCAGCGAGGGGATCTGGCTGGTGAGAAAGCCGACGACTTCGGCTGCGGCCCGGACGTCGCCGGCTGCGTAGACTTCGGGGATGCCGGTCCATTTCTGGACCGTGAGGGTTCCCGAGCTCCCGGGTGGATACTCCGGGCTCCGCGAGAAGAACTCGGCGCTCGGGACGAACATCCCGCGCAGGAAGAGCCCGACCCCCCCGTCTCGCTGTCCCAGCCTGCCGAGCAACTGATGCACCCGGGTTGGTCCATTCCGGCGGCGCACCCGGAAACCGATGAAGACCGCGAGCAGGGCGAGCGCGGCACCGAGCAGGGCTGCCGGGACGGGGCCCGGCCACTCGAGGAGCGGAAAGGAGGAGGCTGTGGCTGGCATCTGTCCTCCGGTCGGACGGACTATTCCCGGGTACGACAGGCTTAACGGTCCGGGCCCGGTTCTCGTCGTGTCGAACAGGGATCAGGCTGTTACCACACCCGGATCATGGGGAGGATCGATGTCTCACGCAAGCCGAATCGCGAACGGTGTCCTCTTGCTGCTGGGCCTTGCCACCGGCGCCTGCGCGCCCCCGCCGCCGCCCGGCGCGGTGTTCGTGGAGCGCCGCCCGCCGGAGGACCGGGTGGAGGTAGTGGGCGTCGCCCCGGGGCCGGCCTATGTGTGGGTGGGGGGATTCTGGCGCTGGTCCGGGCGTGATTACAACTGGGTTCCGGGGCGGTGGGCGGTCCCGGAGCGCGGCTACCGCCGATGGGCGCCGGGGCGCTGGCGGCACTCCCGCGGCGGCTGGTTCTACGTCGAAGGGCGCTGGCGCTAGCGCCCTACCGGACCGGCGCCCGTTTCGCGGGCAAGAAGCCGAGCCGATTCGCCGCCTCGCCGGTCGCGGCCTGCAGGAAGACCTGCGCGATCGCCTCGTAGGCCACGGCGGTCTGACAGGTCGCGCTCTCCACGAGCGACACGGCCGCCGGGAAGTCGAAGCTGCCCCGCGCCGGGCCCTGCGGCGCGTAGATCTCGAGCATGACGTAGCCGGGTGCCGCCTCCACCACGTCGCGCACCAGGAGCTCGCGGCCGTCGTGCAGAATCATTCGCACCACCGGCGTCCCGGCGAGGCCCTGCGCCTGCGCCTCCAGGCCGGTGGTGAAGTAGCGGGCGTCGAAGGTCATAGGATGTCCTTCTCCGCGTCGGATCACTGACTGGCCGCGATCGAGTCTTCCCGCGCCACCCGCGCGCGGGCGCTGTCCGAGGCGTCGAGCGCCTTCTGCACGGCGGGCGCCCCGGGTACCTGGGACTGGCCGATCACGCTGTCGGTCTGTCGCTCGGTGCGGCCCGTACTGGTCTTGGGAGTCGACGAGGCGCACCCCGCCACCAGGATCAGGACGAGACCGGAGGCGCCGCGCCGCCAGCTCACGCGCCCGCGGGGCCAAGCGGATTCATTTCTCACGACGCGAGCCACGGCGCAGGAGCTCCAGAAACATGATGATGACGTTGACTCCGGCGCAGGCCGCGCCGAGCAGCAGAAGCCAGATGGCAGTGCGACGGAGGATCGGACCCCGGTGCACGCCGACACTCACCAGAGCGGCCTTGGCGGTCAGCAGTGTGATCGCCGCCGAGAAGAAGAACAACTGGAAGAGCAGGAGAGGACGGTATCCCAGGTCCGTGAACAGCCAGTAGAGGCCGATTCCCACCAGTACCCAGGCAAGGATCCCCGCCCGGGTTGTATCGCCGAGCGGGAGGTCGCGAATCAGTGGCACCACGAGGAGCCCGATTACGACCAGCCACAGCAGCAGCTTGAGACCGGTCCGCCAGACGCGGCTCCCCAGCCATGGGCGGCTGCGCTCTCTCTCGGGAGAGGACACGGCGATCCTTTCGGCCCCCTCTCCCTGATCAGCCACGCCCGCGGCTCAGGAGACTATCGATGCTCCAGACGCCCGAGCCACGGGAGGCGATGAACAGCATCGCGAAGCAGTAAAACGCCGCGTCCTCGCCGTGATTCAGGATGGGGAAGAAGCCCTGCGGAAGATGCACCTTGAAGTACGCGACGGCCATCTCGCCACTCGCCAGGAACGCCGCCAGGCTCGCCTGCCACCCGAGAAGGATGAGCGTGCCCGCACCGAACTCGATGAACCCGGCGACGATCGGCAACGCGGGTCCGCCCCAGACCATCCGACCGCCCAGGACGCCAAACAGCTTCTGCGCGCCGTGACAGGCGTAGAGGAAGGCCGTGACGATTCGGAACAGCGCGTAGATCCGGTCAGAGTGGCGGTGCAACCAGCCGAGCGGGGCCATTGGTATCCTCAGCGGGGTAGACCTGCGGGACGTGGGGCGGCCATCAATGTTTCACGGCCGCCCCGCCAGCGCCAGCCCGGAGAGGTCATCAGGGCGATGCGTCACTCAATGGGCGGAGCCAGATGTTCCGGTAGCGGACCGGGTTGCCGTGGTCCTGCAGTGCTAGCGGAAGCCGTTCGGGATGGGCGGTGTAAGGTGGCCGCCGCTGGTGCGCGGTGGGGCCGGTCAGGGTGACGTTGTCCTGCACCAGGACGCCATTGTGGAACACAGTCACCCGGGCCGGCCGGAGCAACTCGCCGGAGGCCCGGAAGCGGGGCCCGTGGAAAATGATGTCGTAACTCTGCCAGGTGCCCGGCGGACGCGAAGCATTCACGAGTGGCGGATATTGGCCGTAGAGCGCGGCCGCCTGCCCATCCGGATAGGTCGGGTTCTGGTACGAGTCGAGGACCTGGACCTCGTAGAGTCCCATCAGAAAGACACCGCTGTTCCCCCGCTCCTGCCCCGTGCCGACGGCCGGAACCGGCGCGGCCCACTCCACGTGAAGCTGCACATCGCCAAAGCTGTCGCGCGTGGCGATCGCACCCGTTCCGGGCACGACCTCGAAATACCCATCCTGCACTTTCCAGGGGGCCGGGCCGCCCGTGCTGTCCGCCCGCCGCCACCGCTCGAGCGAGCTTCCATTGAAGAGAATCACCGCGTCCGAGGGTGGAGGGACAAAGCCGGAGGTGGGGTCGGTCGTGACCACCGGAGGGGCGGGGCGATCCATCGAATGTTGTGGCCAGGAGATGGACACCTGGGCGGCAGCCGCGGACGGCACCAGGACCGTCAACGCGAGGGCGAAGCTTCTCGGAGTGGGGCTCACGGACGTCTCGGGGGAGGAGAGTGGTCTATCGCCGCGTCGCCGCGGGGGCACCTCGCACGAAGGCGATGTAATCCGTTGGGGCGGGAGCTGCGCCGATACCGCGGAGCAGCAGCGCGATCTGGCCGCGATGGTAGGCGCCGTGGAGGCACACGTGGAGTATGATGTCCAGGACTCTGGAGGAAAAGGCCTGTCCGGCGCTATTCACATACGCGACTTCCCGGTGAAGATCGGGCGAGGCGAGTCCCTGCAGGAAGTCGCGCCAGCCTCGCTGCGCGTCGCGTGCCGCGGCCTCGAGATCCCCGAGCGCCACGGCTGGCCACACCGCCAGGCGCGAGGTGGATCCCGCCAACCGGGACAGCCATACCTCCTCAGCGCCCAGGATATGTGCATACAGCTCCACCGCCCGAGGTGGGGGCGCGGAGCAGGCCCGGAGCGCGTCGCGCACCCGGTCGTCCGCCCAGACAAGATGGTCGAAGAGGCGATGAAAGTCGGCCACCCTCAGCTGCCTGGCTTCCAGAGCGCGGCGTCGATGATGGACCAGAAATGCACCAGCCAGCCCAGGAGGAAGAACCACAGTACACCCGCCGACACGAACATGACCAGCGCCATGATTGGTCGGCCCTGCAGTAACTGCCCGAGACCCGGGATGAAAAAGCTGGCTAGCGCCGCGATCACATTGCCCGTCGACCCCTGACCTGCCACGAGTGCCTCTCCTACTGAATGTGGCTGTCACTACGGGCGAGCGTTTCCGCGCGTTTCACGACGGGACGTCGCGGGACAAGAGACTCCAATGTCCAATGCGACGAGGAGAAGCGCCAGTAGCTCGATGGCGCTTCAGGCGAGCAATTCGTGCCGACCTTGAACCTCGCTTGCCGCCGTGCCACCTCTCCACCGCACGTGCACGGTCTTGACGCAGGTCGCGTGAACCACCCCATCATGGTCGCGGAGCGACACGTCGAAGTCCCGCTCCAGCTTGCCGCGGGCCTGCGCCGTACGCCTGATCTCCGCGATCTCATCCTCCGAGAGGGTAAAGCGAGCAAAGAGAGTGTCGCGGCCGGGTCGGAGGAAGCGGATCACGGCGGCCTTGTCCCAGACCGTGTATTCAGGGCCGAGCGCCTGGATGAGCATCACCATGTAGATCGGATCGAGGGCGCCGTACAGACTGCCGCCGAAGATCGTGCCGACGTAATTCCGGGTGCGCCAGGAGAGCGGGAGGTGGATGCGGATCTCGCGCCAGTCGGCGGCGATGTAATCGACGCGGGCGCCCGTGCCCCGGTAGGCGGGGAAGAAGTTGAAACGCCAGCGTGCAAGGCGGGTACGCCACGACTCGGGCATGACTCAGGAGTCAGGGTGCGGCGCCGCCTGCCTGCTCCGGCGCCGGCGGGTCATGGGATCAGGACGCTCGAGCCCGTGGTCCGCCGGGCCTCGAGGTCACGGTGCGCTTGGGCCGCCTGGTCCAGCGGGTACTTCCGCTCAACCGCGATCCGGACCTTGCCGCTCACCACGATCTCGAAGAGGTCGCGCGCCATTGCCTCGAGGTCTGCGCGCCTGGCGGTGTAGGTGGCCAGCAGCGGGCGGGTGAGAAAGAGGGAGCCCTTGTGGGCGAGGAGCGCTGGCTCGATAGCCGGAGCCGGCCCGGACGCATTGCCAAAGCTCACCATGAGGCCCATGGGGCGCAGGCAGTCGAGCGAGTCGAGAAAGGTGTCCCGCCCCACCGAGTCGTATACGACGGCCACCCCGGCGCCGCCCGTGAGCTCACGAGCCACCTCGACGAAACGCTGGGTCCGATAGTTGATGCAGTGCGCGGCTCCATGGCGCAGGGCGAGCGCGCATTTCTCGTCGGAGCCGGCCGTGCCAATCACTCGCGCGCCCAGCGCATTGAGCCACTGGCACGCGATCAGCCCCACGCCTCCGGCGGCCGCGTGAAACAGGACTGCGTCGCCCGGTTTGACGGGATAGGTCCGGCGGATGAGGTACTGGACGGTCAGTCCCTTGAGCATCATGCCGGCGGCCTGCTCGAAGGTGACCTCGGCGGGCAGGAGACAGAGTCGGTCGGCGGGGACCGTCCGGAGATCGGCGTAGGCTCCGAGAGGACCGCCGGCGTAGGCCACTCGGTCGCCGGGCCTGACCGATGTGACACCGGGGCCCACCCTCTCCACGACTCCCGCACCTTCGCTCCCCGCGCCCGAGGGCAGCGGCACCCGGTACACGCCGTTTCGCTGGTAGACATCCACCATATTGAGGCCGCACGCGTACTGGCGTACCAGCGCCTCGCCGGGGCCCGGCTCTGGGTCGGGGAACTCCTCGAGGCGGAGCACCTCCGGGCCCCCCACGGCGTGGAAGCGAATCCCGCGGGCCATGGGGTTCAGCGCCCCTCCCGGGCGGACCGATCCACTTCCGCCACTCGCCGGCGCGCCAGATCCCAATCCACCCTCGGCGCGACGGCCTCGTCGTCGAGGAGAAGGCTCGCTTCCGCGCGCGCGATGACGGCCTTGCCCGTCTCGCCGGGAAGACTGCGCCCCAGCTCCAGCTCGGCTCGACGGCAGAGACGCTCTTCCTTGGCTTTCATCGCGGGACCTACTCGTGCGCCCGAAGCGGCAACCCGGGCGTGCATGCCCTCGTGTACCAGGCTCGCGGCGACTTCCTCCGCAGTGTGAGCGGGATTCACCAGGAAGGTCAACTCGATCAGGCAGGTTCGTTCTTCGGGAAAGAGCGCGGCCCGGCAGGCAAAGCGCTGCACCAGGATCCCCGACAGGTCGCGACGCAGATGGCGGCCTCGCCACGGAGCGTACCGATCGATCAGGGCGAGCGCGGCCCCGAGCCGCGCCAGGGCGTCCTCCGATCGAATATCGGGCCGGGTGTTGAAAACGACGACGGGCAGCCCCGCGATCTCGACCTGTTCGGGCTGGGGACCACTGGTGGCCTGCGTGATGGTCCCGAGCAATCGTTTGAGCGCGTCTCCCAGCATCGCCGACCATCCTATTCAAAGACCAGGCTTGGGCTCCGGCACGGGAGCCCGCCCCGCATCGCAAGCTGATGGAACCGTCCCGCCCTCGCCAGTGGCGAAGGCCGGGGGTCAGTTCGCCGCTCCGATGGGGACCAACCGAAGCCAGAAGTTGGGAACCGGTCGAATCAACCGCTCGCGCGCGCCTCGAGCAGCGCTCGTCAACACCGCGCCAAGTGGGCGCGGCACCGGGTTGGTCGCGGCCTTCGAAACGACTACCACCGACCCGGCGCCCAGCCGCCAGCGCTCTCCAACCACGCCGTCCGGCCCATGCGCCTGGCCGCAGGAGGCGCCCAACAACGCCTGGAGCATGGCCCTCAGTCGGGGGCCGCCCTCGACCCAGACCTCGGCCAAGCGGATGACCTGGTTCGGATGCGCCACGATCGAATCCGGTTCCGGCGGGAGCTCCCAGCCGTAGCCGAAGAAGAGTGCGCCGGCGTCAGATCCCGGGGCAAAGCTCAGAAAACGAAAGGCTCCGGATTGAGACCGGACCGAAGTCAGGCCAGCCTGCCGCGCCCGAGCCGCGACCGCGTGGAGCGCCGCGGTCTTGAGGGCGACGTAGGCGCCGCCTTCCCCGGCTTGGAGGAGGCCGGCGTAATCGCGGGCCATCTGATCCAGCGGCGGACCGGTCAAGGTCATCAGCTCGATCTCGGTGCCATTCCGAAACTTGATGTGGCTGTTCAACAGGTTGCCGGGATGGAGGCGTCCGGGCTTGAGGAGAAAGCCCGCGGAGCTGAAAGCCGCCGCCGTCGAATCGAGGTTGCGGACCACCAGGACGACGTGATCGAGGCGGGGGGCATAGGATGGTGGCGCGCAGCCGCCCTGGGGTTCCGATTGGGCGGCAAGCCTCGGTACCCAGGCGAGCGCCAGCAGAACGCGGAGGTGCCACCCTCCCCTTCGATGTCGCGGAGCGATCGGTGTGTGCCTGGCGTCCACCTTCACCGACCGGCTATCACCGCATACTGAGCTGTGGCAATGAGCGCGACCAGCACGACGCTGAACCTGTCGACCGGCGCCCCGCGGGAGGCATCGCCGCACTCGAGCGCGCGGCAACAGCAGAGCCAGGAGGCCCCGTTGGCAGGGGCCGACAGCACCAGGCACAGGACGGCGCGGGGCGCGATGCCTAGCGGATTGGGCCATTTCGTGTTCGCGGCCACGATGATCGAAAGAATTGCCACGATGCGAAGATCGCCGTCAGGGGCCCGCGAACCCGGCGGAGAGGACCGCCCACGCGAAGTTTTTGGGGGGTCGGCATGTGAGGCTCGGTCGGGGCATGGGACTGCGCTGGCATCGAGGACCTGCTCGCGCGCCCGAACAGCGGCCTTCAGGGCGCCGGAGGCGCCTCGCCTCGCTGGCCGGGGAGCTGTCCTCGAGCGCCGCTCTGCGCGACGATTCGTTCCGTGAAATCCAGGCGCTCCGCGACTTCGGCGAGTTCCGCTCGCAGCTGCTCGACTTCCGCGCGCAGCTGCTCGAGCTCCGATGAATCGGCGCCGCCGGCCCGGAGCCGCGTCTCCTCCAGACGAAACTTCCAGAACTTCTGGAGCCCGTTGACCACGATCACAACGACCGGGATGGCGAGAGCGAGAATGGGGATGAAAAGCGCGACAGTGCCGTTGTCCACGAGCTACTCCTGGTTGAGCGGGGCGGGGCGCTTCGCCCTCGCCGCCGCCTCAGCGACGCCAGTCACAGCTTCCGAGACGGGCCAGAGCCGCCGATAGCCCCGTGAGGTCGAAGGTGACACGGCGCTCTTCGCCGAAGGCACGGTACGTGACAGTGAGGTAGTGGGATTCGAGCAGGTGGCGCATCAGGTGGGAGGAGTAGTAAGGGCTGGCATCATCGCCCAGGAATCCGATCCGCAGGCTTCCCTCCCGGCGCGTGATGGCCTGGAGGGCACGGGAATGGCCATCCAGATCCAGATAGGTGGTCTCCTGCCAATCCTCCTCGTCAAAGCGGAGATGCGCGTAGCCGGCATCGCCAAAGGGCTCGAGCGGCTGTGCCGGCTGGAAGTAGAGTGTCCTCCCCAGGTGGCCCGGAAGCGCGCGGCCGCAGGCGACGACCAGCGCGGCCGAGCTGGTATCCCCGCCGTGCCGCGCGTTGGGCCAGAAGGGGCGGTCGGTGCCGGTGAGCGCCAGACGAGGTTCATCCGTGGCGCCGGTATCCGAAGCCGGGGGCAACAGGTGCCACCTGCCTTGTTGCGCCGCGGCACTGGGGACGGCGAGACACACGAGCAACATTGCGAGGCCGCGCATGCGTCTCTCGTTGGTCGGGTACGCTGTAAGGTGGCCGGTTCACCGAGCAAGGGCAATTGTGTGTTGTGTGGTAGCCGCGGTCACAGCGCGGGCACCCAGGCCCAGGGCCATTGGGCCCCGCCGCCATGGCGGGCCAGTGCCACGAAGCCCAGCATGGTGAGAGGCCACGTGAGACGGATCGCGAGGTGCTGCAGGCGCCGGGCGGGCTGCCTGGCCCAGTCGAACAGCGCGATCAGAGGCGGCGCAGTCCCGACCAGAAAGGCCACTGTCCAGCCGATCCAGCGCCAGGCGCCATGGATCCCGGCCAGGTGGTGCCAGGTGGCGCGGACCATGAGGGCAGCGAAGCTTACGGCCACGTAGCTCTGGCCGGCCACCGCCAGGAGAAACCCGAGCACCGAGAGCGGCCAGAAACCGGTGCGGGATCCGGCGCGGCCCATCAGCGCTCCGGCCACTCCACCGGCCCCGACGGCCAGCGTCCAGAAGGCCGCGGCGAACATCCCCGGAATCGCCATGACGAAGAGGTAGCCGAGGGACGACACTTCAGGGCCGGGGCGGAAGGGGCCGGGGGGCGCGGAGGTCGGCGGGCTGACTCACGCGGTCGGAGGCGCCGGCCGACGCTGCAGCAGGTCCGTTGGTGCGGTGAAGCCATGCCTGGCGTAGAGCGGTCGGCTGCGAGGCGTAGGCCAGAGGATCACCGCCTCCACTCCACGGGAGTCGCACTCGGAGAGCGCGGCCTCGAGCAGCGCCGCTCCGATGCCGCGCTGACGGCAGGCTGGGGTGACGTAGACGCTGGTGACATACCCGAGCCACTCCGGCTCGCCCACCGGGTTGGGCAGCTTTTCGACCAGCTGCAGCCAGGCCATGCCGATCGTCTCTCCGGCGAGCTCCGCAAGCCAACAGTGCCAGCACCCCTTGCCGAGCAACCGATCCGCCATCCATCCGATGGTGCGTCGGCGGAAAGCCTTCTCCGACTCGACGGCGGGATCGAGGGCCGAGCGGAACTCGAAGCGCAAGGCCGCCAGCGCCGGCGCGTCGGTCGGAGCCGCACGTCGGATGGCGGGAATGGCACTCGTCGGGATGGGCTCGCGGGGCGAGGTCAGGAGGCCTCCTCTGGACTCGGCGGTAGAACCGAGGCGGCTCACGGTCAGGAAACCGCGGGTGGCCTCTTGCGGGCGGCGCGTCGGGAACTCTCGGCGGGACGGTTCGACCCACCGGGGGAGACGCTCATCGGCTCGAGCGAGACGCGTACGGTCTCACCTACCTGGACACCGGCCGCTTCCGCGGTGGTCGGTGGCACGATCAGGAAGACTCCGCGTGCGTCCGCCAGGACTACCGATTCGAGGGGAACCCCCTCGAGTCGGCCCCGCACCGGGTGCCCGTGTTGTCCGCCGTCCAGGCGCCTGGCCGGGAGCCCCCAGCGCAGGGTCGGATCAAACGGGACCTCGACTGCGAGGCCTTCGTGCCGCGAAGTCAGCGTGGTGGAGAAGCGTTCTACCTTCATGGTGCCCTCTTCCTGCGAGGAGCGGCGGGGTCCCGCCCCGGCGCTAAAGTGCGGCGGGTCCGGCCCTCGAGCAAGAGCGCTTGGCCGGCGCGACCTCCATTCAGGCGAACAGCGATTCGATGTCGGGCTCGATCGTCTCGGGCGGGTCCGTGGGTGCGTAGCGCCGCACTGGCTGCCCGGTCCGGTCCACCAGGAACTTCGTGAAGTTCCACTTGATGGCTTCGGTGCCGAGCAGGCCCGGTGCGGTCGCCTTGAGATAGACGAAGAGCGGATGGGCCTTGGCTCCGTTCACGTCGATCTTGGCAAACAGGGGGAAGGTCACCTGGTAGGTGGTGGAGCAGAAACGCTGGATCTCGGCCTCGCTGCCCGGCTCCTGGTGCCCGAACTGGTCGCAGGGGAAGCCGAGCACCGAGAACCCCTTCGGCGCGAGCCTTCGGTACACGTGCTCGAGCCCGGCGTACTGCGGCGTGAACCCGCAGCGGCTCGCCACGTTCACGATGAGCAGGACCCGGCCCCGGTAGCTGGCGAGCGACCGCATGGTGCCCGCGATATCACGCGCCTCGTATTCGTAGACGGACATGAGGCTCAGGGAGCCGCGGCTCCTGGTGAATCGACGCCCAGTGAGCGATAGGCCTCGAGTGCCTCCGGGCTGAAGCACGCGAAAATGGCCAGGTCGAGGTCCGGGGCAGTGCTGGCTCCCTCGCGAACGGTGGCGACGGCCACCTTGGCCGCGTCGCGGAGCGGATAGCCGTAGATCCCGGTGCTGATGGCCGGGAACGCGATGGAACGCAGACCTTGCTCCCCCGCCAGGCGAAGCGCGGATCGATAGGCGCCGGCCAGCAGCTCGGCCTCGCCGGCTCCGCCTCCCTCCCACACCGGGCCGACCGCATGAATCACGAAGCGGGCCGGGAGCCCGAAGCCAGGAGTGAGACGGGCCGCTCCCGTTGGGCAGGGCGCCAGCGGCCGACAGGCGGCGGCCAGCTTCGGGCCCGCCGCCCGGTGGATGGCGCCGCAGACGCCGCCGCCGGGCGCAAGCTCGGTGTTGGCCGCGTTCACGATGGCGTCGACCGCCAGCGTGGTGATGTCGACCAGCCGTGCTTCAAGTCGCACGGCTCATCCTGGCGGCGCCCTCAGGCCGCCTTTTCTCCCTTGTAGGCAAACCAGGCGAACCCCACGCACAGCAGGGCGTAGATCACCACCGACGACCAGCCCATGCTGTTGACCATGTCGTTCCGCACGGCGTGCAGGGCGACATAGAGGCCGGCTAACGAGCCCAGCGCGGCACCGATCGCAATGCCCTTGATCACGCCGGCTTCGCTTACGTTGCGAATGAGCAGGAAGACGAGTCCCAGTTCGAGCAGCGCGCTCCCGAAGAACTGGGCCGAGAGATACCCGACCGGGCCGGTCGCGGCGCCGTAGAAGTTGAGCGTCGCCACCGGCGCGAAGAGAAAGGCGAGGCCGAACACGAGGCCGAGCAGACCGGCGATCGTTAGCAGTACGCTGAACCGCATGGGCGACTCCTGATGGGAGAGGTGGACTGCACTTGCGGACGCGAAGAGCCGCGGCAGCCCGCGGCCTGGGTGCTCGGACGTCGCGGGTGGAACCGGCCCGGCACGCCGATCCCCCCCGGCTAAAGCTCCGCTTCGGTCGAGAGTGCGCAAGCCCGGCCGGCTTGCGGTTAAGCGGACAACGCCGCCAGGATGTCCGCGGTCGCGCGGACCCGGCCGATGCGCGGGAAGACGGTCGTGACCGCGAACCCGTGAGCGCCGGCGCCGATGCCGCTCATGGCGTCCTCGGCGAAGATCTGTGCGAATCCGCGCTCGTAGGCGTCGCGGGCGGTCGACTCGATCCCGTAGTTCGTGGCAATGCCGGCCAGGATCAGGGTGCGGACACCGCGTCGCCGCAGTTGCAGATCCAGTTCCGTGCCGTAGAAGGCACCCCACTGTCGCTTGGTGATCAGGATGTCGCCCGGACGGGGGCCCAGCTCCGGTGGCAGCTCGGCATAATCCTGCGGCAAGGGGCCGGGCCGGCCCAGCGGCAGGTCCGCCGGAGGGGCCAGCCGGTCGCCCCCGTCGGGCGAGGGGACCGCGCGAACCAGCACCACCAGCGTCCCGCTGCGGCGCGCGGCCTCCGCGAGCCGCACCGTCTGCGACAGCACCGCCGCCGCCGAGTGAGGCTCGGTGGCGCGCTCCAGGATGCCCCGTTGCAGGTCAATGACGATGAGCGCGGTGCTTCCCGGCTCCAGTCGAAGCGGCTCCATGCCGGGTCAACCTACGCCACGAGCCATGGCCCCGTCAGGGCCACGGTCACTGGCGCGCCGACCCCCAATACAGAACGGCGGCACACCGGGGACAAGTGAACTCGCGTGGAATCCGCCCATAGGGGAGGAGGGACCGACACTGGGGGCAGCGCCAGTTGCGATGTGTGAACAGGCCGTACAGCAGCCCCGCCAGGACCACGGCCGGCAGCTTGCCGCCGGACGCGGCGGGGAGAATCAGCAGGAGGAAGAGGAGGACGCATGCCGCGAGCAGCGTCGCGGTGGCCTGTCGGCGCCGCACCTGCGCGAACGCCGCCCGTACATCGCGGTGATGCAGGTGCCCTTTCACCAGCGGTTCCCGCGATGGAGCGGGGCCGTCCAGTGGCGCGCAACCGGTCCGGGCCTCGTTACCCCGCCGTGACGAACCGGTGCTAGCGTCGTCGTGCCGGCGTGACCGGTGGCCGTCCTCACGGCGCAACCTCTAATGGAGAGCCCATGCCCGAGCCCGAAGAAAAACCGCTCCGGATCGTCCTGACCCCGGAGCAGCGGGAGGTCGTGCGCCGGATGTCCGGACAGCACGTTGAAGCGATCGAGCTCAAGCCGGATGACGACAGGAAGCAGGCGGGAGTCCTGCGGTTCCTGTGGCGGCTCTCGGCGGCGACGGGGATTCCGCGGCAGGCATGGGTGACGGAGGACGAGGACCAGCGGGACAAGGAGAAGAAGTGACCGACCGGGGGCGGGGGCGAGAGAGATCCCATGCGCGCCTCAGCGACGACGCCTGGTTCGGGCCGGCGGATCGGGAACGAACTGCATGTTGATGCTCAGCAGTTCCCCCTCAAACCAGGCCACGAGCCGTCCGGTGAACTTTTCGGTCAGGTAGAAGAGGTCGGCCGGCGTCTTGGGATGGATGTGCGCGACCAGGACGCCGTCCGCATCGCCGATCTGGATGTAGCCCCCATGAGGGCGCTGGGCGTGCTTGAGGCGAGTTCGGGCCTTGTTGCCCCAGGACCACGTGCTGGCGGCTCGAATACGTGCCCGGAGCAGTTTGAACGCATCGAGGTGTCCGGCGGGAACGGCCTGAAGGACGAGCATGGGACCTCCGGCAAGAGGGTGAACCACCGCCGTCGAATACCCTGCGTGCCTCAAACCTAGATACCTGGATCGGCGCGTGAAAGGATCGGGGAGCGGGTTGTACGACGTCCCGCCCGGCCCGGGCTACGGCCGACGGGCCAGGAAGGTCCCCTCGCGCAGTTCGTTGTAGGCCTGCTGCAGTTCCTCCTCGGTATTCATCACGATGGGGCCGTACCAGGCGACGGGCTCCTGAATTGGTGCGCCCGACACCAGCAGGAACCGCACCCCTCCCTCGCCGGCCTGGACCGTGACGCTGTCCCCGCCATCGAACAGGACCAGCGAGCGATCGCCGCTTTCCTCCAGCGTCGGTGGGGCTTCCGGCGCCAAGCCGACACGTTCGGTCAGAACCGCGCGTGGATTCGAGGCGTCCTGGAACGTGCCACTGCCCTCGAAGACGTAGGCAAAGGCGTGGCGGGGCGCCTCGACGGGGAAGGACTTCGTCCGGCCGGGCGGCACCAGGATGTCTAGGTACCGGGGTTCGGCCGCGACGCCATCCACCGGTCCGGTCTTGCCCCAGAACGTGCCGCAGACGACGCGCACGATGGTTCCGTCGTCGTCGGTGACCTCGGGAATGGCGCTCGAAGGCACGTCCTGATAGCGGGGCGCCGTCATCTTGAGCGACGACGGGAGATTGGCCCAGAGCTGGAAGCCATGCATCCGGCCGTGCTGATCTCCGTGTGGCATCTCCTGGTGCAGGATCCCGCTCCCAGCCGTCATCCACTGCACGTCCCCGGCGCCTAACGAACCACGGTTGCCCAGGCTGTCCCCGTGGTTCACGGTTCCGGTGAGGACGTACGTGACCGTCTCGATGCCGCGATGAGGGTGCCACGGGAAGCCGGCGAGGTAGTCGTCGGGGCGCTCATTGCGGAAGTCGTCGAACAGGAGAAACGGATCGAACTCCGTCGTGTCGCCGAAGCCGAACGCGCGGCGCAGTCGGACGCCGGCCCCTTCCACGGTGGGGCGGGCCTGGGTAACGCGCTTGACCGGTCGAATGGACACGGGCCACCCTCGCGTTGGGAGATTCGCTAGCGGGCGCGCGCCCGGCGACGGCGGGCCCTGGGCTTGGCCGCCCGCGCGCCTCGCGCCCGCATCAGTGGCGGTGTGGCCTCCTTGGGCGCGCGCCCGGTCTCGGTGACCGCGCGAAGCCACGCCTCCGCGGCCGCGAACGCCTTCGCCTTGCCGCCATACCGGGTGTCGCCGAAGTAGGCCTTGAATCGTGGCTTCCAGCCATCGCGGGTCCGCCGGTAGCTGATACGCACGATGTAACCACGGACCCGAGGATAATCCAAGCGACAAATGCCGGGGGGCAGGCGGCGGCCGGCACGGGCTTTGGGCAAGGGGATGCGGAGCTTCTTGGGTCGCCGAGCGGATCGGCGAGTACGACCTGGCATTGTACCTCCCGAAGGCTGGAATCGAACGGGACAGAAGTATGGGCGCGGGCGGTGGCAGACGGAAGGCACGTTGCGGCCGGGCCTCGTTATCGGCGCCAGTTGGCCTGACGGGCTCCCGCTCCGCTGGCGACTGCCTGACAACAGTCGAGCGGCCGAGGACCGACGATCAATCTTGACAATCCGGCTAGCATTTGCGATCTTGGGCGGCGCCAGTCTAGTTGAAAATTACTCTCAGAACTATAAACGTTTGTGCATACTGGTTTTACGAAGGCAACTAGCCACCGTGCCCGACCCCGAGGATCCCCGACATGGCCGAGCTGACCATGCAGACGCCCCCGCCGCTCTCGCTCCGGCTCCGCGAAGCGACCCACGACCTTCATCGCGCGGCCGAGGGAGCGCGCTTCCAACGAGAACTGGTGAAGGGCCGCCTGCCGCTGGCGTGCTATGTCGCATGGCTGGTGCAGATGCAAACGGTGTATACCACGTTGGAGCGGCACCTTCCGGCGACCGGGTTCGACGCCGATCCTTGGCGGCGCACGCCCCAGTTGGAACGGGACCTTCGCCATTGGGCGGCAGGGAATGGCGTGGCGGCGGCCACGCTCACATTCACCACGCAGTTGGCCCGATGGGCCGAGTCAGAACCCTGGGCCCTCGTCGGGGTGCTCTACGTACTGGAAGGGAGCACCAACGGCTCACGACACATCGCGCGTGTCCTGCGCACGGCCTATGATCGGTCGGGGGACGAGGGTCTGGCCTTTCTTGATCCCTACGGTGCGGAACAGCCGGCGCGGTGGGCGGCCTTCAAGGTCCAGCTCGATAGTGTCGTGCCGGCCGAGGCCGCGCCGGCCCTCTTCATCGGCGCAGAGGCCACCTTTCGGGCCGTCATCGCGATGGGCGAGGAGCTGCTTCCCGGCGGCTAGGGCGCCTTGGTCTCCGTGTGGAGCACCATCTGCCACCTCGCGGGGCCCCGCTCCCAGACGCTCGAGCACCAGTAGTCCCCATCCAACTGGAACTGCGCATCGGTGCGTGGGTCTCGGTACTTGCCGCGGACGGTGGCCCGGTAGGTGACTACGAAACGATCGGGGCCGAGCGGACGGCCGATGAAGTCGTTAAGCTGATACGAATCGTTCTGAACGTCGTCGAACGTCGCCAGCTCCCGCAGACGGTCGTGCACGCCATCCGCGTAGACCCCCTGGTAGGTCGGCGCCAGGTAGTCCGCGAAGGCCTGCGCACGGTGCTCGCGCGTCGTGGCCCAGAGGGAATCCTCGAGCCCCCGCATGACGACCGGGTCAAGCGGACGGTTCTGCCCGGCGGCGGGCAGGGCCTTCAACGGGACTCCCAGGGCCACTGTCAGGAGCCCCCAGTAGATCGATCGCATGAACCCCTCGGCGCAAGAGAACTGCAGGAGCGGCCTTGGCCAGGCCCGTACCCCTGTGGAGGGGCAAAGTGACCATGGCGGAGCTGAAACCGCAAGACACGGCCTAGCCCGGCTCTGCGGCGCCATCCGCCAGCGTGGCCAGCTTCTCCTGGTCGGTGAAGGCGAGCGACTCGGAATTCACGCAGAACCGAAGGCCCGTCGGGCGTGGACCGTCCTCGAACACGTGACCGAGGTGCGCGTCGCACCGCGCGCAGAGAATCTCGGTGCGGCGCATGCCGAAACTGGCATCGACCACGGTGACGACATTCTCCGCCGCCACCGGCTGGAAGAAGCTGGGCCAGCCGGTTCCCGAGTTGAACTTGGCGGAGGACGCGAACAGGGGCAGCCCGCAACAGACGCAGGAGTAGACGCCTTCACGCTTGTTGTCGAGCAGCGTACCGCAGTACGCGCGCTCGGTGCCTTTGCCCCGCGCGATTTCGAACTGGCGCGGAGTGAGCAAGCGCCGCCATTCTGCGTCGGTCCTGATGACCCGCGGGGTCTCGACCGGCCCGACCAGCCGGCCCTCTCTGTCAAAGACGTGCAGTTTCATCCCATCCTCGGACCAGTGTCTTCGGGGCATTGATTCGCCAGGCCTGCTCCAGAACTTCACGCATCACCCGCGGCGAGACCCGATCGAGACGCACCAGGACCGCGGGATAACCTCGATAATGGGCCGTCACGTAGAAGGTGCCGGGATCTGCGCGCAGTCGGAAGTCCCGCTCGTCGAAACCGCACCTCACGGCCAGCGATGCCTGGTCTTCGCGCAGCCGGAGCATGAACCGCCCCCGCACGCGGAGGGCGGGGGTGCCGTAGGCCGTTCCCGGCTCCACTTCCGGAAAGGCACGGGCCATCCTCACGACTTGGGCCCACGACATCCCTGCCGTCCTTCCCATTGCTCAGTCCGCGCCCTCGTACTTGAACGAGACCTTCACCTTGGCGCGATAGCTCTGGATCTTCCCGTCCTTGAGCTGTATGTCGAGCTGGGAGATCTCGGCGACGCGGAGGTCGCGGAGGGTCTTCGCGGCCCGCTTGACCGCCGCGGCGGCGGCTTTCTCCCACGATTCAGGACTGGTGCCGATCAATTCGATCACCTTGTAGACGCTTTCCGCCATGGGAATCTCCGGGTGAATGGGAAAGGGGCCTGGGGCTTGTGGACCAGCTGTACGATCCGCGAGCGGCAGCAGTCCGCCGTGGGAGGATCAGGAACCACCTTGCCTCATTTCGATCCTGACGAGGCGCGGTCCGCCCGGCTTCGCGGTGCTGTCGAAAGTGAATGTGATGTGCGCGTGTCCCGGAATGAGTGGTCCGCGCTGGCAGAACTCCGGGCTCCAGGTCCGTGAGGACAGGGTCGCGCTCGCCGGCAGGCCTAGCCGTGGCATCATCTGCGGCAGGCTCTGTCCGACCCGGACCCCCGAAGGGGTCGCGACCGCAGAGTCCCCGGTAGCCAGCCGTTCGATCCGGTCGTCCCGGCCGATGTCCGCGTCGAGGTGCGGATACCCTAACTGCGTGATCTGGTACGGTCCATCGGCGTCCCGCCCGGCGCGACGGGCATGCCGCAGCGGTGCGCCGAACGCCTTGGCGAGGTCTGCTCTCGTGGCACCCAGCGGCACCTCGAGGGCGGCCTCGGTTTGGGGAAGACAGTAGTTCTCGGGGACCGGCACGCTCTGCGACCGGGCGGCCGTCGGGTGTAGAACCAGGAGGAGCCCGAGCAGGAGCTGGCGCGTGGTCATGGGATCTGTCCTCACCCTCTGATGGCCGCTTCCGTTCTTGTCCAGAGCTCCCGGGCCAGTGACTCGTCCTGCGCGAGCGGGCTCGGGCGAAACACCTTGCACTTGTCGTAGTACTGCCCGGTCTCGGTCGCGAGCTCGGGGGCCGTAGCGCAGTACAGGGGTGTCACCGCGCCCTCCTGGTTGGAGAGCATGAAGCGCTTGAGCAGCCACTGCAGGGGTTGCGGAACGGCACGCCAGATGTTGGAGGCGACCGCCCCGGGGTGAAGCACGTAAGTCGTGACCCGCTTCCCGGCCAGGCGGCGCGCCAACTCCCTGGCGTGCAGCACGTTCATCAGTTTGGTCGCGGCGTAATCGCTGAAGCCGCTGCGTTTCGGGGCGGTTCGCCGTTGCAGCGTCGCCCAGTCCAGGCCGGCTGCGCGAAAGTGGGCGATGCTCGCGACGTTCACGATCCGGGCGGCGGGAGACTCGGAGAGCTTGGGCAGCAGGAGGTTGGTGAGCAGGAACGGGCCGATGTGATTCGTGGCGTAGGTCAGGTCGAATCCGTCGGCGCTCAAGGCGCGCGTGCCGGCAACACCGGCGTTGTTCACCAGGACGTCGAGGGACTGCGGGCTGGCCAGCAGGGACGCGGCGGCGCGGCGGACGGAATTCAGGTCCGAAACATCGATCTCAAGAAAGGCGGCCTGCGAGGCGGGGTAGGCGCGTCGCAGCGCTTCCGCCACGGGCTCGGTCCGCTCCCGAGAGCGGGAGGCGAGGATCACCCGCGCCCCCGCGGGCGCCAGAGCCTCGACCATGGCCCGCCCGATACCGGAGTTCGCCCCGGTGACCAGGAAGGTGCGTCCCGCGAGGTCCGGAAGAATCATGCGGTTTGCTCCTCGAGCCGCCCCGCGCATCCGGCGGGGCCCGCTATGCTGAATGGCGTCTGGTCGCGACCGTCAGCGCTCGTGCATGGCCAGGCCGATGAGGCCGAATGTTCCCAGCAGCGCGATGAGCGCGGAGACCAGAAGCAGGTCTTGACGATCACTGATCGTGAGCCAGGCCGGTAAGCCAGCGGGCCGCCACGATGCCGGGGCGAGCCCCCAGATGATCCCCCCCACGCCTACGATCAGGGTGATACTCGCCAGCACCGCGAGCGCGCGGGCGCCGGTGCGGCTGACGTTGTCGTCGTCCCTGGCGTCGGGGCCGGTGCGCCCCAGCGCGTCTCCCGACTCGTCAGCCCGGGTCACCACCGTGCGGATGCGCAGCCGGCGCCGGCGAACCTCCTCATCCAGGATGGCCCAGGCGCCGGGAACAAACGCGTTCTCGCCCTTGGTCCAGTCGTCCGCCAGCTTCTGATCGGGCATCGCGCGGACCGCGCGCATGGCGCGTTCCCGCTGGTCAGGGGTCATTCGCTTACTCGATCACCAGGGCCAGCGACAGGCCGTCGTATCCCTTGCAGCCCACCGTCTGCAGCGCCAGGGCGGAGACCCGTGGCTCGCGAGCGACCAAGGCGTGGTACTCACGGACGGCCCGCACGTTCGGGTCCGTGCTGTCCTCATCAACGACGGCGCCTTCCCGGATGACGTTGTCCGCGATGATGAGCGTCCCCTGGCGAGAGAAGCGGAGCGACCATTCCCAGTAGGCCGGGTAGCCGGGCTTGTCCGCGTCGATGAAGATGAGGTCGAAGGGGGCTCGGCCAGCCAGCCGGGGCAGGGACTCGAGCGCCGGGCCGAGCACGATCTCGACCCGGCCACTGAGGCCGGCTCTGGTGAGGTTGCCAAGCGCCACCTCGGCGTGGTTCGGATCGGCCTCCAGCGTCACGAGCCGGCCGTCCGGCGGCAGGGCACGGGCCAGGCAGATGGCGCTGTAGCCCCCCAACGTCCCGATCTCCAGGATGGCGCGAGCGCGCTGCAGCTTCGCCAGCAGATACAGCAGCTTGCCCTGCAACGGAGAGACGCTGATGGCGGGCAGCCCGGCCTTCGCGCTGGCGTCCAGCGCTCCCGCCAGGACGGGATCCGGCGGAAGAAAGAGGTTGCCGAGGTACTCGTCGACTTCGGTCCATCGGTCCTCGGACATTCGGCGCCGGTTCTCCTTTCTCCTGTCAGCCTGCATCCTTGGACGCGGCCGGGGACATCCGGCCGGCGCGCGCCAGCAGAATGCCGCCGAGAATGGCGATCACCACGCCGATCATGACGATCCGGGTGCTGCGTTGACGCTCGAGGGTGAGTACCACCGCGGAATCGAGGACCAGCCCCCCGTTGCGGACGATGGCCAGGGCCAGCGGGGTCTCCTGGTTCCATTCCCAACCGAGCATGACACGGAGCGTGTCCGCAGGCTCGAGTGACCCCGCGACTCCTGCAAAGTCCTTCGGGAGTCCGACGGTCCGCGCGCCTGGCATGTGCCGGAAAAAGAGCGCGAGCCCGGAGCCCGAGGAAGAGGGGATGAGCGGGTTGGACGGAGGAAGCGATACGGCCTTCGCCGAGTCCAGCACGCCCTGCCAGACGGCCGCCGTTCCGGGAGCCGCCTCGACGAATCGGCCAAAGATTGCGGTGGCGACGCCGAGACCGACCAGAGCGAGGGCGAGGCGACGGGAGCGGGTCGGGTTGCTGGGCATGCCCTTATCGGAGTGAGGGGACGAGTCGTGGAGGTGCAGGCCAGCCGGCGGACGAAGCCCGCGCCGCGGCCCAGCTCACCAGGGGACTCCGTCCAACAATCATAGTCGCGGATGGCAGCTTTGAGGAGGAATCGTGCGCTGGTCCCCTCAGGTATCCGGAACCGGGCCGCGAGCCGAATCCTCGAGGCCTCTGGCATCGGCGGCTCGCGTGGTCGAGTACGTCGAGAGCGCGCGCTCGAATATAGCCACCAGCTCGAGAGTCGTGTTCTGCGGAGCGTTGATCAACGCGCGAACTCGCAGGTCCGGGCTCTGGCATTCCAGATGGGGCGTCCAGGAAACGGTGGGATCCGGTAGCCCGCCTGAACGATGACACTCGACCGCGTGACCGTCGACGGTGTCGGACCAGCACCGCAGGGCGGAGAGGGTGCAGTTGTCGTTAGCAGCCTGAAAGCGCGCTCGGGCCAGCGAGTCGAGATCGAGCAGGACCATGCGGCCGGGCCAGGTGCCGTTCCGTCGTGGCGAGCCCTTTCGTTCCCGGATCTCGAGAGCCGGGAGCGCCGGTGTAAGGAAATACCTGTCAGGAACCTCAATGCGGAGGCCGCGCCAGTCCGCAACCCGAACGCTTCCCGCTGTGGGGGCCGGGTCCACGGAATCCTCGGGTTCGGCCGCCCACGGCCGCCACGCCATCAGCAGACCCACGATGGCCAAGGCCGGCAGCCCAAGGAGGAGCGCCAGATCATACAGGAAGTCACGGAAGTCAGATCGAGCGGACATGCCACCTCCGCGTCGGGCGCGGCGCTCGCGGGCTGCAAAGCTGCGATGGGGCTCACTCGGGGGCAACCCCGGGTCGTGCTAGCCGTCCTGGTCGGAAGGAACGTCGAGCATGGCGCCTCGCAAGTCTTCGCTCCCGGCCTGCGCCTCGATATGTGCCAGCCACGCCAGCCACTCGCCGGGTGGTTCCTCGCACCGGGCGATCGCCTCACGCGCGTAGCGGACCGCCCGGCTGGCCGTCTCGATCGCCGCCGGGTCGTTCCGCGCCTGCTCTACCGCGCCGAGCAGCCCGAGCAGTTTCGCGTAGCCGTAGATGCGGTCCGGGTCATGGAGCAGAGTGGCCCCGGTCGCCGGGTCCACGCGAGCCAGCACCAGCGCCAGCGGGCCAACCTGCTGGCGGAAGGCGTCCTCGAGGAGGCTGCTGGCCAGATCGAAGTCGGGAGGGCCGGGGCCGTACAGCACCCGGGCGATGAGCCTGGCGACCTGCTCGATCCACCGCAGCACCACGTCGCGCTGCGGCACCTTAGGTTGAAGGCTGAGCGGGGCCAACAACGTTCACGGCGAAGACCAGGCCCTCCGAGCGGACCGCGCCGGCCAGCAACTCGAGGAAGGCCTCCGAGATCTCGTCCGGCGCAGCCCGGCAGTCGAGCTGGATCCGGACCGGCCGCCCGCGGCTCTGGGGATACTGCGCGGCCATCTGCCCGTCCAGCGCGTACGATAGATAGGCGTTGGTCTTGGCCTCGAGCTCGATCAGGCGGGCCGGCGATCCATCCCAGGCGCGATCCTCCACCATGATGAGGACGTACTCGTCCGCTCGGCGGTCGTGCGTGACCAGGTCGATGACGTGCGGGTTGGGGATGCCGGAGCCGGCCATGGGCACCTCGTTCACCCCTAAGGGTGGCAGGATCGCCGGGGACCGGCAAGCCGGCGCGGTCAGCAGACGGGGAGCCCCAGGCGGGCGATCGTCTCCGCTGGGGAATGGTCCGACGTGTCGAGGAACCAATCCGGCGTGAAGATCGAGCGCGTGAACTTGGCGTGGAGGAGCGAGACACGCGCTGGACCCGCGTGCCACCCCGCGCGCGCGGCGTCCCGAGCGATCGCGACGTCCAACCGCGGGTGCAGGATCCGGATCGCCCAGGGAACGGCGAGCGACTCGAAGAAGGCGCGGTATTCGAGGTATGCCTCGGGCGGGCTCTCATGCACGGTGGCGTCGATCACGACGCGGCTGCCCCCGGACAGCGCCGTGGCCGCCGCCGTGAAGACGGCGCCATGAACAATGGCCCGCTTGCGTCGGTGGTCATCAGATCCGAACGCGCTGCGATCCCGGCCAAAGAGGCGGGGCCAGATCTCATCCTCGGAGATGCGGGTCCAGCCCGCACGTCCGCCCAGCAGTGTCGACACCGTGGTCTTGCCGCTCCCGCAGGTCCCGGTCAGGAGGAGGGCGTGCATGCTTCTCGGTGACGATCGGCCCAGCCTGCCCACAAGAGAAACGAAACCGGCACCAGCCCCGACCAGGCCACGGCCGTCGCGCTCGGCGGCGCGGGGGCCAGGGGAGTCCCTGCCCAAAGCGCCGCCATCAGGCCCAGCAGCGGCGGCAGGGCATAGCGGCCGATGGCATCGCGGGGGCGCGACGATCGGTAATAGAGGAAGATCCCGAGAAGGTACAGGAACCCCTCCACCAGATAGGTCGCGGCGGTGGAGCGCCAGAGTCCGAGGCCCACCAGCGGCGAGCGACCCGGCCAGAGCGGCAGGTCCGGAAGATGGCTGACGTAATCGAGTACCCAGTGACTGAAGACGAGGGCGCCAATCAGGAAGGCGACCGACCGGCCGCAGCGCCGCCAGCGCGCGAGCCCGAACGCGATGGCGCTCCACACCAGAGCCAGGGCAAGGCTGTGGCTCCACGGATAGGAGACGAAAGTGAGGCGAGCGAATCCCGTTCCCTGAGCGGGGATCGCCACCTGCTCCAGGCCAGACAGGAGGAACAGCGGCCACAGCAGATCCAGGCCAAAGGCCGCCGCAAAGAGCCATCCCAGGGAAACGCCGGGGGCGCGGCTCCGGCTGGCGAGCGCAAGGGCAGCGTGACCGATGAACATGGCGGTCAGAGCCAGCGCCGGACCCGGCCGCGGTACTCGCGGTAGGCCTGGCCGAAGCGCCGCTCGAGGTATGCCTCCTCCCGCGCGACCACGCCATACCGCATGAGGAGAAGGACGAACGGCAACGCCAAGAGCGGCCACAGGGTGTTGACCCAGAGGGAGACGCCGAGGTACAGCGCTGTCATGCCGACGTACATCGGGTTGCGCGTGAACCGATAAGGCCCGCTCAGGACCAGGGTGGACGTTGGAATCCAGGGCTCCGGATGCGTGCCGGCGCGCCGGAAGGCGAGGAGCGCGGGAAACGCCAGCAGGCCCAGGACCACGAAGATCGGGCCCAGCACGTGGGCCCAGGGTGATGAAAGCGCCGCCATGGGGTGGAGATCCTGAAGCAACAACCCCGCGAGGAGGGGGACACCGTAGATCAGCGGAGGCGGTGCCACCACATGAGGAATGTCGGGCGGTTCCGCGGAAGTCGTCATGGCAGTCCCGCCTTTCGCGCGGCCTCGAACTGGGGAGCGGCCTGCAGCACGTCCAGGAAAGGCACCTGAGCTGGCAGAAGCCGCTCGCGAGCCTCGGTGAGGCCGAACCACTGCGCTCGATCCACTTCCGGATAGCTGCGGAGGTGGCCCGAACCCTTGGGCCACTCGACGGAGAAGGTGTTGCTCTTGAGCGTGGTCACATCGAAGTCTCCCTGGAGCGCCCAGGCGTGCACCAGCTTGCCCCCGGCCTGCTTGACCTGCCCGAGCGGAAACGGAGTCCCTTTCGGGCGCATTCCGGTTTCCTCCTGGAACTCGCGACGCGCGGTGGCGAGCAGGTCCTCGTCCGGCGACGGCTCGCCCTTCGGGATCGACCAGGCGCCGGCGTCCTTGTTCTGCCAGAAGGGGCCGCCGAGATGCACGAGGAGCACCTCGGGCTTGCCCGGGGCTCGGAACCGGAATAGCAGCAGACCGCCGGCCGTCTTGGGCAACTTCAGTCCTTGCGGATCGCCAAGGGCATCGGGGAAAACCGCGCCTCCCCGGTCCGTGGCGGCCAGAGAACTAGATTAAGGGAGAGCGGGAAGCGCGCCCGGCACACCGCAGGCGAACGCCATCGGCGCCTGCGACTGAGGTCGGGTCGTCACGCATTTGCCCGCCCCCGACGCACCGACCTGAAATGCAACGATGCCGCTTCCTCCTCCCAGGATTCTTCTCGTCATGCAGGAACAGTGGCCACGTGCCCTGCTCAGGGCCACCCTGATCGAGGCGGGCTATGATGCCATTGGCGCCAGGACCTGCGAAGAGGCGCTCAGGACCCCGGTGGCGGTGGCCGATCGCGGTCCGGTGCGTCTGCTCCTGATCGACGCGGCGGTCCTCAGAACGCCCGGGAACTGCGAGACGCTGGCCCGCCGCATGACCGGTGCGGCGAGAGTCCTGATCGCGCCCGCCGCAGGGCCCCGCGCGCCCAACAGCTGGAACCGGATTATCCGTCGTCCGACGAGCATTGGCGACGTAGTGCGCGAGATCCAGTCTCTGGTGCCGCTCGGCGAGTCGGCCACCGGCTCGGTATGAAGACTCAAGGCCGGTCGCGCGACGGAGGTTCACTCCATCCGCGTTGAGCGCCTGGACCGCCAGCCAACTTGTCGATGCCGAGATCGAGGATCGGGTCACGCATCGACCGCCGGGCCATCGAAGCGGATGCGAAACACCAGATGGGGCTCTCCCTCGTGCACGATCTGTCGCTCGATCTGCATCCCGATCTTCGTCAACACCCGCTGAGATCGGATGTTGTCGGGGCGCGTAAGGGCGACGACCGACGCAAGGCGCAGGTCGGTCCGTGCCCACTCCAGGCAGGCTCCAGCGATCTCCGTTGCCAGTCCCCGTCCCCAGAACACGGGGTGGAGGCTGTAGCCCACCTCGACCTCGTCCCCGGTCTCGAGCGTGAGGTGGCGGAGCAGGGCCCGGCCGGCCACGCGGTCGTCTTCCCGGAAGATGAGCAGCCACGGACCGAAGCCGTACCGGGACCAGTGGGCCAGGTTGCGCGCCATGTAGGCCGCGGTCTGCTGCTCGTCTCGAACCCCGCCCAGCAAGGCCATCTGCTCCGGGTCCTGATGCATCCGGTGGATCTCGGAGGCGTCCTCCGGTTGGAGCCGACGCGCCAGGAGGCGGGACGAGGCGAACGACTCGGGGAAGGTCACCGGATGCGCACTGGTCCCTGTGTCGGTGGATGACCCTGCTCAGGGCATCGAGGCCACGATCTTCCGATACTCGGGCTCGGTGAACGCACGGAAAGTCTCCGACCGGATATTGCCGGCTGCTCCCAGGGCCAGCGCCATCTTGGCCACGGCCTCATCGTTGGGAAGTTCGGCGATTACCACCATGTCGAACTGGCCCATGGTGAGGTAGAAGGCCTTGAGCTCGCCGCCGGCCTTGCGATAAGCCTCCTTGGCGGCATCCAGCCGGGCGGGGCTGTTCTTCACCGACGCTATGCCCTGCTGGGTGTATCGAAGGAGCGAGATGTAGGTGGCCATGAAGACCTCCGCATGTTGGGTGACAGGGAGTGGCGCCCGGACCGTGCAAGGTCGCGGGCGGAAGCCGACCGCGCCAGACCTCGCCCCCTGGCCTATGGCCGCTCGGCGCCGCGGCAGCCCACCTCAGGTTCCCGCGCGGCGAAGGGTGAACGTGCCGTTGGGCGCGTCGCTGTTCAGCTCCTCGGTCCAATGCCCCGTGACTTCGCCCGCGTTGAGGTGCCCGGCAAACCCGAGGTTGCCGCAGTTCACGCAGTGACCCTGCAGGCGGAGATAGAGGATGACCGCACCGTCGGCGCCGATGAACGCCGAGGACTCCGAGTCGACCGGAGGGCTCGACAGCCAGCTTTGGCTCTGGAACCGGAACGAACCTTCGAGGGTGCCGCCGCGGAGCGCCCTCGGGACGCCGGGATCGTTGGGCTGCGACGGGCCAAGGGTGAGGACCGCGGAAAGGTCCGGCTGCCCGTCGCGGTGAACGACCAGGAACCATCTGCCGGCGAGGAGCGTCGCATCACCCGGCACGGGGTCGCCGGTTCCTCCCCGGTTGCAGGCCGCGACGGACCAGAGCAGGAGCGCGAGCATCCAGTGCAGCCGGGCAGGACGAGTCATGAGTCGCTTGAGGGAGAAGGTGGAGAGCCGAGGAGACGCCGGTACACGACCATCTCCGATCGGGTGAATCCGAAACGCTGATACAACTCCTGCGCCCCACGGTTGTGTGGATCGGTGAGCAGCGTCACGCGTTTGAGGCCGCGACGTCTCGCCTCCGCGATCGCAAACTCGAGGAGCGCCGTGCCGACCCCGCGACCTCGCGCTGTGGGCGCGACCACCAGGTCCTCGAGCCAGGCAACCGGCTCCCCGAGCGCCGTGCTCACCGTGAGGAGCAGGCTTACCATCCCGATGATGGTACGCCCCTCCCGGGCACAATACAACAGCGCCGTATCCGGTCGAGCCAGCAGTGCCCGCAGGCCCGCGCGATGCCTTGCCGGGTCGGCCTCGAACTCGGCCTCCTGCGCGAAGAGGATGCTGAGGAGCTCGACGCAAGCCTCCACATCCTCATCAGTTGTCCGGGAAATACTGAGCATGGGGCGGCGCCTGGTTCTCGGTATTTGTTCAGGTCTCGCCGCTGGCCGCGCGGCGGGCCGCCGCGAGGTAGCCGGGCTCGAGGTCGAGCAGGTTTCCCAGCTTGCGGATGAGATAGGCCTCATGCTCCGAGATGCGGCCGTCGGCCAGAATCACGCCCCACATCACCTCGGCGAGGAGCATCCGCTGGGCGAGGTCGTACTGTTCGACGATGAGCTGGGTAAAGTGAAACTGGTCGACGGCCTGCGCGCGTGCCCTCTCCGCGAGCTCGATCAGCTCCGTCGTGGTCGCTTCGTCCACGCCGAAATGGCGTGCCAGCGCCCCCTCGACATAGTCACGCTCCCGCGAGCTGAATTCTCCGTCCGCGTGCGCCAGCTCCAGCAGGAGGGCGCTGGCGGCGACGCGGACCCCTTCCGGCGGGGAGGTATCGCCGGGGGAAGAAGGCCGATGAATACGGTTGGTGATGAAGGATCGAATGACATCGAGCATTGCGAAACGGTCTCCTCAGGCCGGCGGCGGCGCCTCCCTGCCGAAGGCTAGCGCGAGGGCCGGGAGGTGCCAAGGCGCGCTGTTACAGGCGCGGCGCCACAATGGTCCGGGCCTCCTCCGAGGTGAGGACGGCGTGGACCTCAAAGTCAACCAGGTCGCGCCAGCTCGCCATCCACTCCTCCAGTGCGTCAGGGCGTGAGCACTCCATCAGCTGGTAGCACGTGGTCAGGCCTTCCGTCACCCAGCTCGCCATGTAGATGAGATCCGGGGGCGCAAGCCGGCCCCGGTCGCGGAAGCGACGATAGACCGGAACGGGATCGCCGCCTTTGAACCGCTCGACAATCATGAGGAGCATCGGCACGCCGCGAGAGGGGGAGATCCAAGCTGTATCCATAGGCGCCGCCCGACAAGCGAGGGCCAGGCCGGGTACGAAACACTCCGCGTGAGCCGTCCCGCCTCGGCCACCTTGCCGGCCTCAATCAGCCAGGAGTCCGGTCAGGTTGCCGGCCGGATCCCGAAACAGGGCGAAGTGCACCCAGGGGAGTCGGGGGTGGTAGCAGCGTGACTCCCCCCCGCCGCGTTGATCTTCTCGAGCGCCGCCCCGAGGTCAGGAACCCGCAGGTAGAGGACTCGTTCCGGGGTGATGGCCGTCTCCTGCCGGATGCCACCCGGGCAGACTGCCCGGGCCGGTATGGAGGTAGCCATACCCAGGCACCCGCTCGGCATCTACCGTCCAGCCGAACACCTCCCTGGTAGAACCGCTGCAGCGCCGGGCCATCGGGGCCGATGATCTCGAAGAAGGCAACGGGATTCGTAACCGATTCCTCCATTGATCGAGGTCAGGGGGTCGTCGGTTGCGAGGGCGCGAGGCGGTCCTGGCCCGCACGGCCCTTCCGGCTCAGCACGCCGGCCGCGACGAGCGTGAAGGCGAGCCCAACCGGCAAGGGCTCGAGGATGGTGAGCGCGACGTTCACCAGCGGATTCCGGTACATGGCCTTGAAGGCCTGCATCTCCTGGGCCTTGGCGGCCAGTTGCGCCTCGGTGGCGCCGGCTGCCTTGGCTTTCTCCAGGGCATAGGCCGCGTATTTGTCGGCGAAGTCAGGAGTGAACACGTAGTAGATCACTTCCCATGTGGCGACATAGCAGATGCTGGCGACGATCGTGATGAGCAGCCCTACCCAGAGCGCCCGGCCGAACGCCACCGTGCCGCCCGCCGTCGTGTCGCGGTAGGACCGGACGCCGAAGAAGACCATCAGGAAGGCCAGCACCATCGTGGTGTAGCCGATGATGGCACCCCGGTCGAAGCCAATCCGATCCCGAAGCGCCAGTGTGACCAGCATCATCGTCGAAAGGATCGCCCCGGCAATGAGGCCGAAGGTCAACACGATCTTCCGCATGGTGGCTCCAGAAGGCGGTGGAGTGCGTACGCTATGGACGACCTCCCGGCAGCGCATCACCCAAATGGGTGACGTCCGCGGGAATCCGGCGAACTCATCCGGAAGCGTGATGCGGGGCCGGCGATTAGGGGATGAGGTGGAGCGCCTTGCCGAGTTGGACGGCTTGGGTGCGGCGCCTCGCGCCGAGCTTGTCGAAGATCCGGCTGGAGTGGGTCTTGACGGTGTTCTCACTCACCGCGACCCGGGCCGCGATCTCCCGGGTGCTGAGGCCCTCGGCGATGAGCTCGAGGATCTCGAGCTCGCGGGGCGTGATGCCGAGGGCCTCGAGCCTGGCCTGATCACGGGTGAACGTGGTGGGCGCCGGCACGGGGACCTCGCGCACCACGACGGTCGCCTTGGGCCGCGTGAGCCGCAAGCCGAGCCAGATGCCGAGGCCCGCGAACACCGCGGCCACGAGCGCGCCGTAGATCTCGATCGAATGCTCGATCACGAGCCAGCGGTATTCGATGAGCCGGAGAAAGGTGATGAGGACGCCAGCCAGGAGACCGTAGAGAAGCACATGCTTGCGCATGCCCAATTCTACTTCGCCCCTGGAGCTGGTGGTAACGGACCCCGGTCCTGGCCAGAGGCGCGGGGGACGAACCATCAGGGCCGCTCGAGCAGTGGAGCGACCACCGGAACCAGGGCCGCCCCCAGGCACTCGTGCTGATCGGCGTCCAGGTGAACCCCGTCCACCCGACTCGAAGGGGTCACCCGTCCGGCATCGAAGAAGTGGCATCGTGTCTCGTTCGCCACCTCCTGATAGGCGGCGGCGAGACCAACCGACTTGGCCGCGGCGCCTTCGAACTTGGCCGCGATCGGGCCTCGTGGGGCCTGGATCGGCGGAGGGGCCACCACCAGGATCTCCGGGACGGGCATGCCCGGCTCGATGGGTGCCCGCCGAACGGCGCCAACGAGAGCGGCTATCCCCTGGGCCGAATGCCACGCGTTGTAGCCGTGAGTGGATTGGAAGTCGTTCGTTCCCAGCAGGAAGATGACCAGGCGCAGTGGCGAGTTGATCTCAATCCGCTGCTCGAGTCCCACCAGGCCGTTGCGGCCGGGTTTGAGCGGGTCCTCGAACGCCGTACGCCGCCCGTTCAGGCAATCCTCAGTGATGCGCACCTGGAAGCCCTGCTGAAGCAGCCTCGTCTCCAGCACGCCCGGCCACCGAGCCGGCCAGGGCAGCCGCCGGCGTGTGTCCGGGATAATGCCCCAGCTGAGGGAATCGCCGTAAACGAGAGTGTGGTTCACGGGCCGGGCGGAGATCCCTCCCAGGCGGTCGGGTGGACGCCGTCGGCCGGTCCCGAGTAGGCGCGCTCCACCCGCGCCACCCGGATCTCGTAATGCTCGTACCAGTGTTCGATTCCCATGACCTGGGCGGCCAGATGCTCCGCCTGATCCTTCCAGTGGCGAATCGCTTCGGGACTGGTCCAATAGGAGACGGTGATCCCGAAGCCGTCGGTGCTACGCGCGCTCTCGATCCCGAGGTAGCCCGGCATCGTCGAGGCGAGGGAACTCATCCGCTCCGCCATGGTTGAATAGCCGTGGTCCCCGGCGGTGCGCCGGGAGGCGAAGACCACGGCGTAGTAGGGCGGGACCAGGCCTGATGCAAAGGCGGTGTCGTTGGTCATCGGTTCGGAATGGGACAGGATCAGTGGCGGGCCGCGCGGGCGATCGCTACCCACCGTTCAAGGGGCGTGCTAGATACTACATCGGCGATGACGTCCAGTGGCAGGTCGTCCGCTGTCTTGAACCGGACACATGCTTTCCCCATGTCCAGCTTCTTTCCCGCCGCGCGGAAGCCGTCGCGGAGCCGCTTCGCCATTGCCGGGTCGCCATAGATGCGCATGAGATGCAATGACAGATACGACTTCTCAGAGGCCAGCGCCACGTACCAGAGCGGGTGCCCATTGTAGGTGTCGGAATAGCGAGCTAAGGGGACCTGGTAGACCAGCATCCCCCTGCTGACCGTCTCCTCATAGCCGGCTGGCAAATGGCGGCGGATGAGATCGCGAAGCCGCTCGACATCCGCACGGCGGGACGGTGGCAGGGAGGACAGAAAGGCGCCGACGTCTCGAGAGGCTGTCCTGGCTGGACTCACACGGTACTCCCATCCGGGCCGATCACGCCCGGCCTATGAGCGACGAGCGTTGAGGCTTCGCTCGAGGAGCTTGGCCATGTTCGTGAAATCGGCCTTGAGCAGGCCGCGCCATCTTCCGTCGAGCGGGACGAACGGCATGACGTCGAACTGCGTGATCGTGAGGCTGTCGATCGAGATGGCCACTCGGCTCACCACCAGTACCGTGTCTCCTCCCGCCGCGATGTGGCCGAGCGGCGAGATGACCGCCGTGCGCATGGCGTCGGTGAGGCCGGGCTGCTGGGAAAGGGAGGCGCGCAGGAATGAGGCGAAGAGGATGGTGTCCGGGATCGCGGCGAACTCCGCCTGGGAATGGGCCCCGAAGAGGCGGTCGCCGAGCTGCTCCATGCCGGGCATCGCAATGAGCGGTTCGAACATCCCCCGCAGCTGCTGTAGCGCCTGCGGGTGCATGAGGCGGGCCGCGGCCGGCCAATCGTTCGCCTTGAGCGCCGCGCCAAACGCGGCGGCGGCCTCTTCCGGAGTGGCCTGAGCGGCTGCGAACGACGCCGGTACCAGGAGCAACGCGGCAATCCACAGTAGGCGGCGCATTGTGGCCTCCGGGAGGGAGTGCACCAGCGGCAGTGTTCGCCGTTGCACGGAGTCCCAACCTACCGTTAGGACAGCGTTGTCGCCAACCGGCGACGCGGGAGTGGATCGCTCGCCGCTGCCTGGTGGCGGAGCACAGCGAGAGGGGTGGGCTCCGCGCCGGAACAGTTCAGTGTCGGCGCACGCGTCGACCGGGCCGATCAGGCTTCCACTGCCACAGGCCGGCGGTGACCGAGGCGGGGAGGGGGTGGCCAAGCTGCCTTGCGATCAGCACCAGCTGGCCGCGATGATGTGCCTCATGCGCCACGAAATAGGTGAGGACGTGACCCACATCGAGTGCCAGATTGCGCCACACGTATCGGGCCGTCGCCGGGACGCGGCCTCCCCGCTCGCACCCGAGACTCAGCAGGGCGGTCATGGCGCGGGCGCTCTGCCGAAGGGCCTGCCCGAGTTCCGCCCGCGATACCGTTTGGCGATCCACGCCGGCCGGCACGGCGACACCGTAGGGGCTTCCGAGCGTCCGAACCCACCCGCATCGGCTGGTATGCAGATGCGCGGCAACCGAACGCACCGTCCGTCGGGACAGGCCCGGGATCGCCGCGTCGTAGACGGACATCGGGAGGGCGCGGACCACGCGCTCGGTTATCAGCGCATTGGTGCGCCACGCGGGAAGTATGAGGTCGCGAAGGGTGGCCGTTGATTCCATAGGTGTACCCACCTTGAGGAGTCCTGGGTCAGCGCGGCCCGTCATACCCTACCCCGCGACTGGCCGCGCTCCAAGGCGCTGCCGATGAGGTGCGCGATGCGGAGCGGCTCGGGCATCCGGGACTTGCGGAGCGCGGCGTGGATCAGGCCGGCCGCACGATCGGCAGTGGTTCCCGCAAAGGCGAGGAAGAGTCCCGGAGCGACTCGGACCGCCGGGGGAGAGCGGTCCGCGATGGGCTGGCGTCCGGTGAGCCCAGCCGCCACCAGGGCTTCCCGTATGCGTGTGGCCGCGGGGGAGCGGCGAGTGACCGCGAGCACGGGAATGTCGATGGCCTGAGCCAGCGCTTCGAGGTCCACCAAACCAAGCCCGGCGAGGGTAATGCCACCAAGGACAACCCCTTGGATGGCGGACCGCCATCGGAGACTGCCGATCCATTTCTCCAGAAAGCGGGTTGCATCGGCCCCGTCGACGGGGAAGTGGGTGATCGCTATGCCTTCGACCAGATCGTTGCCTTCCATCAGTACGCCGGTGACGGGAACGGGCCCGGCCTGGCCCTTCTTGAACGGGGCGTCGTCGATGCCAAGAAGATGGGGTCGTCGCATCATCGAAGCTGCGGATTGGCCCATGGCGACTTCGACACCCGCCCTGGGCGACTGCGCCTGCCGCCGGGTCATCAGGAGGTTACGGCTTGGCGGTGGCGGAGCGGAGGCGTTCGCGTGCCGCGTCCTGATGAGGCGCCACCGGCAGGTGGCGGCCCGCGAGGGCGAGCCCCATCCTCGGCATGGAGCCATAGAGGGTCTCATATTCGCCGGCTCGCACCAGGTACGTCTCGTGCCAGATGCCGACATCTCCGCTGGTCGATCGGACCTTGTGGTTGAACGCGGTCCAGGCTGGCCAATGCGCGTGGTCGACGCTCCGGGCATAGGCCTCCAGGTGATCGAACGAGCGCCAATACTGGATGCTGATACCCGATCGACCCGAAACAGCCAGGCAGCCGCACTCGGGGCGCGCAGCCAGCTCGGCGAGCATCCGCGGCATGGCCATCGCGACCGGCAACCATTTATGCACTTTCCAGGGACGGTTGATGCGCATCCCGATCAAGAAGATGACAAAGTCACCGTCGATGGCGGCCATCATCCGACCAGGCACAACAGCGGGCATAGGGGCTCCTTGGGCAAGCCAGCTTCTCTGATCTGGTGCCGGCGGGCATGCGGCGCCGGCCGCGGCGCCTTCGTCAGGCAGCCTTCAGCATGGTGAGCAATGGGCCGCATGGCAACCCGCGGCGGCCACGGGGCGGCGAGGGGCCCCGATGCCTTCAGCAACCTCAGTTGGGAGCCAGGCGCTCCACCCAAAGTGTACCCGAGAGGTTCGCCTAAGTCTTTGGTGCCCCGGCCGGCGCGCCGACATTGTAGATGTCAACCGCGCAACGCCAACGACCGTCGGTTCCACGCTTCCAGATCGTCACGTAGCGACCACCAACCGCGGCCAGATGACCTTGGGCATCGGGGGCGGTGACGCGGTTCGTTCCGTAGGTGTATCCGAGGTCGCCGCTGGCGGCCACGATGGCGGAGTCGGGGGCCCAGCTGATCTCAAAGCCCGGGACATTGCGCGTCCCGGCCACCATCTGGCGAATGGCGGCGGTACCGACCAGGACCTCCTGATCCGGGAGAATCAAGCGCGCATCGGGCGTCCAGAAGGCCACGATGCTGTCGATGTCGCCACCAGCCTTGGCGAGGGAGGACCAGGCAACATCGACCGCCAGAAGGTTCTTGGTGGCCGCACCCGGGTCAGGAGCGGCGCGGCAGGCGAGCCCACTCAGAAGCGCGGAGGCGAGCAAGACACTGAAACGAGGCGACATCTGAGTTCTCGATGGCTGAAGGAAAGAGCGAGAAGGGCTGAGGTCCATTGCGACGGCCGGCTTGGGCGCGTCACGTGCCCGCAAGCCTCGCGGCATTGCGGAGCTGATACTCCTTGACCAGGGCGCGGTCGATTGTCGCCGGGACGCCATTGGCTCCGTAGGCATGCTTGAAGTCGAAGGCCGTGGCACTCGGACCACCATCATGGAGCTGCTCGTGCCGCGCCACCGCCTCGGCCCAGTCCGGGCGATGCTCCGCGGGGACCCACCAGGCAACATAGGGAGGCCAGGCCGCGGGCAGGTACCACTCACGCCGATGACTCAAGGCCTCCGCGTGAATGCCAGCATAGGTAAAGGCGTAAACCGCCTCCAGGCTCGCCCAGAGCGAGAGCGAGCGGGGCGCGAGTTGGTGGCGCCCTTCCTCGAAGAAGCGCGGGGCGAGGCACCGACCCCACGAGTGCTCCCCGGTGATCGGGTCCAGCACCGACCGAGCGACGAAACCGACGCTCAGCTCGGCGGCGGCAAAGTTGGCCTCCACCCGGGCCAGAAAGGCCTGCGCATCGGGGTGCGCGGGCCCCTCCCGAAGGATCGCAAAGGTGAAGAACGCGAGGTGAGCCATGCGGCGCGGGGCGTGACCGCAGCGGGGGACTACTGGACGTTCACGGTGTCCACGACCGTTGGCGACGTGCCCGTGGCCGTGGAAACGAAGGTGATGATCGCCGTCCCGGGCGATGCACCGACGAACGAGAACAGCTGGGTAGGGCCTGCGGGGACGTAGGGGGGGACGTCCCTTACACCGACGTATCTCAGCGCTCCCGATGAAGCGTGCGGAGGCCCGGCGTATTCGCCCGGGCCAATCGTCTGGAGGAGCAATTGAAGTTCACCGCCGACACCAAGGTTGAACGCTCGGCCCGGGCTCGCGGCTAGGCCGGTAGGAACATCCTCGGAGCAGGCGAGCCCGAGGAGAATGCTCAAGGTGAGGCTCGAGAGGCGAATCGAGCTGCTGGAGTTGCCGCACAAACGAAGCATGGCTCCTCCCGGCCTTTCTACGAAGCGTGGCACCTGCCGCCGACAGCGTGCCCGTGCACTTCCGCCACCCAGGTCATGGCGGCTGCCAGGTCCATGGACAGGAAGGCCGCCGCGGCGTGGACGGAATCTACTACGCGGACCGGCACCGCCGGCCTCTGCAGCCCCGTGGCGATCTGGAAGATGCGGGCCAGGCCAACTACGTGTGGGGTAGTCGCCAGTATGGCGGTGGGGAGGGCGCCGAAGGTGGAGACGTAGGCGGGGGCCAAGGCACGAAAGTGCTGTGCCTCCGCTTGCGCGGAGTTGGTTGTCTCCTGCAGGCAGGTGAGGTCAATGAGATGTGCCGTCGCCTCCGGCCGGGCGGGGTCCGCGGCGCGTGCGGCTCGAATCTGATCAGAGGCGGACGGGTCGGTGCGTCCCCAATACGTGGTCACCAGGAGGCAGCCGCCTCTTGAGTCTTTGAGGTAGGAGTATTGGGCGGGCATCGTACTCGCGCCAGGTGGCGACAACTCCGTTCGAAGCATCGGGTGGGCCAACCACCAGGATAAGGTGAGGCTCGAGCAGCGGCCGCGCAAGCAACCAAGGGCCCGGCGGGATGTATCGCTCCATTGTCAGGGGGCCTCGGGCTTCCGCGTGCACCGTGCCATCACTCCTTCACTAGCCGTCGATTGTAGGATCGGACGGCGAGGACCGACCAGACCAGAGAGATCACCATGAAAGGGAACAACGTCGCATGGCTGTTCCACACGAGGATGAGCACAACGGCCGCCGCCCAGAACATCGAGAGCAGGCTCTGCGGCGTACCGAGCGTGGCATACCAGGTACCGAATGGGCCGAAGCAAAGAGTGAGGATCACGGCCAGCGCCGTGCTCTTGGGTCGCGGTGGTCCCCCGGCGACGGTTGGGTGGGGCCCGCCGGACTGGCCGGAAGGTGATGTCGCATGGAACGAGGTCGGCGCCGGGCTCGGGGCACTCGGGATGTACGGCGGGGTCGAGGGCGTTGGATTGGGCGTCACGCTGTGCGCGGGGACCTGCGGCCCGTGTGGCCCCCAGGGCGACGTGTTCGGGTAGGTCATGTCCTGCTCCCTGTCGAGGTTAGGAAGGACTGGCTCTCAACCACACATTGCGCAGGATCGGCGCCGAAGCTGTCACAGCGAGCACGGGGCCGGCCCGACAAAGTCGCCACCACCGGGATTCCCGCCTCTATTAAGGAAAGAGCCGCGCCTGGCGGCGAGGCGAGTCGCCGGGTGATGGCCATGCCCTCAATGGACTGGTGCGCCTCAGGTTGCTCGAGTCGCCAGGACGATGTGCGCCAGTCGCCCCGGCCTGAGGCGGTCCCCACGCCCCTTGAAGTATCGCCCGACAATCGCCCCATGGTCGTCATCTCGTACCGTGGTGAAGCCGAGGCGCTCGAGTCCCCGTGCGACCTCGCCGGGTGACAGCACGGTGCGTAGCGGTTCGCCTACCCTGGCCAGTCGCCTCCGGAAGGACCAGCCCACGAGATGCGCGACGAGATTCCAGGGACGTGGCGGAGCGCCATAGTCGAACACGATGCCGCCTGCCGCCCCGGCGAGCTCGGAAACCAACCCGAGCGTCTTCCACACCGTCGCCTTTTCGAGATACGGCACAACCCCCAGCCAGGAAAAGAAGGAAGGGGCGTCAGCGCGAAGACCGGCGGCCATGAGCACGTCCGCCAGCGCGTCGCGTTCGAAGTCGACGGGAACAAACGTGACATTGGCCGGCTCGGCGAAGCCGGAGGCCTGAAGAACCCGTCGCTTCCAGTTCTGAGTACTGGGGTGGTCCACCTCGAAGACATGCAGGTCGGGATGCCGGTTGCGCCACGAAAAGGTGTCGAGGCCGGCGCCGAGAATGACGTACTGGCGAACTCCCCGCGCGACGGCCTCGGTAAGCGCGTCCTCCGCGACCCGGCTTCTCGCAACGAGATGGGCGCGAAGGCGGGCACCGAACAGGGGCCTCTCGAATTGCCGCGGGTCGGCCTCTAGCGTGGCCCGCACCTTGGGAGGTAGCACCTGAACGGCGAGAGGATCGATGAACACAGGCGGCTGATCGATGATCTGATGGGCGGCCCGGTGAATGGCCACGCGAACTGCGGTGCGGCTTGGCTGGTCGGGTTGCAGGGGAGGGCTCCGCTACGCGCGATGGGGGTCCGCAACCCACTTTCGGCTCAAGACCATCCCCGTGATCAGGCCGAGCGCCGCGCCGCCACACGTGACGAGGGCGAGGTAGATCCCGGCCCCGGCGAGGCCCAGGATCGCGTGCCTTGGGGGAGGGCGTCGGCCCTCGCGGCCAGTGTGCCCGCCAGGCCCCAGCCCAGGGTGCTGGCCGCAATCCACCATAAGGAAGCGATGCGCTGGCGGAGCAGGATGGCCTGCCAGACACCAGTGACGAGGCCTCCCACGGTCACGCAGACCAGGAGTGAGTAGCCCAGTTAGCCCCAAAGGCCCTGCCGAGGTCCCAGATCAGGAATGGGAGCGCAAAGCCCAGTGCGCAGGTGCAGATCCGCGGGAGGGCGGGGAACCCGAGGCGCCGGAGCACCCTCGCCTGCAGCAGCCCGATGCCGAGCCCCATGCCAGCGCCCACCAGCGCTTGAGCCCCGCCCACCCCAAGGGCCTCGCCGATCAAGGCGAGAAGAGCGACGCACGGTACACTCGGGGCCCACCCGAGCCACGTCGCGCGGATCCAGACGGCGGACGACGGCAGTTCACCAGTCATGAGAACGGCGGGCTGTCCCGGGCTGGTCAGGGCAATCACCGCTAGGGATAGAGGCAGCGAGGCCAATTCGGGGCCTGGCCACGGACGAGGTGAAGCGGACCCAGGGTCAGGGGAATCGACGGCACCGTCAGGCTCAGGGTGAGAGAACTCCCCTGAGACTCACCAGCCAATTGGCTGGTGTACTCCACCATCCCCGGATAGGCGCCGGTCAACTGGGTGTACGTTCCCGGGAGGGTGAAGCGGTCACCGGCAAGCGGCCGACTCGCGTGGACATAAGACCCGTAACAGCCGATCGAGGTGAGCAGCACCAGGTCGGTGCTTGAGTCGGTGACGGTGAGGCTCGCGGAGTCCGAGAGCCAGGTACCGCTCCGAGGCTCGGGTGGCAGGGCATCGGAGCAGGCAGTGGCGAGGAGGGCGAGGCAGAGAATACTGATCGCGCGTGTCATGGCTCCCGCTCCAGGTGGCTCTCCGCGGCAACCAGTGCGTCTTCCCGCGGCCGTTCCCGAGAGCATACTCACCGGTGCCCCGAGCGGCAAGAAGGCGCCTCCACAGCCACGCAACGCCGCCGTGTCCCATGGGGAACGGCGACCACGCCGGGAGCCACGGTCTCTAGTTAGGTGCCGCCTCGGGTTGAGGAGCCAGTGCCGCGAGCTGCGCCCGATGCCGGAGGATCGCCAGACGCACCTGCGCCGCGGTGCGCGACTGGCCCCGCGCCTCGCTATGCGTCCAGTTAGGCAGCAGGCCCAGCGGCACGGCGAGCCATCCCATGACGCTCGGAGTGCTGATCGAGCTGGTCAGCAGGACCGAGTCCCTGCGACCGGCCAGCGGATGGGTTGGCCACAGGACCGCGCCTTCGCAGTCGGTGTCGGTGAAGATCGTGGGGATCAGGCCCAGCGATATAATCGTGAACATCGGCACCGGGTTGGCGTTGCAGTAGAGCCCGGCGGAATACGCCACGAAGTCCACCCCGCTCGTATCACTGGTGGTGCCGAGGCGGACCGACGCGAAGGCCTTTGAGCTGTTGAGCCAGCCGTACGTGGCTTCGGCGTAGGGAGCCGGCGCCTGGCCACGATGCGTCCCCGCTACCCACGGGACGACCAACACGGAGTAGGGTAGGGCCGGCGTTTCCAGCAGATGTTCCTCCTGAGCGTCCGGCAGCGGCGGCAGGCGCTGGGCGAAGCAGCCTCCGCTCAGCCCATACCCAACGAAGACAGCTGTTCCCAACAGCAGCTTCCAATGGCGCCGGATCCATGATCTCGGAGCTGTGGCCACGGTTACCTCCGGTGCGGCGCGCGAGGCTGACTGCTCAAGAGCCTCTGACGCCGCCATCGATGGTGTTCCTCAGCGGGTGGTCTTGGGCTTCCACTGGAAAACCTCCCCCAGCGGGACCTTGAAGACATGCGCGATCCGAAACGCGGCCTCCAGAGATGGCGCATACTTGCCCGATTCGATCGCGGCAATGGTCTGACGCGTGACGCCGATGCGCTCGCCCAGCTCGGCCTGCGACATCTCGCCGTTGTGAAAGCGAAGCGCGCGGATCCGATTGGAGAGCGACCCTTCTATCATGACTGCCCGCGGTAGCTCGAGACGATCACACCATGATGGACGACCTCGGCGGCAATGATTGCGAGCAGCGCGGCGTTGATGATGGCCCAGCCGGAGGAATTGAACGGCATGACGCAGCCCACTACGATCATGCCGACCATGAGCACAGAGTACGCGAACCGGAGCGAGCGGTTCAGGATCGCCCGGTCCCGTTCATCCGGCGGGATGCGCGCATCCTCCGGCGAGCTGCGACGGAGATACAGATGACCAAGACCCAGGATCAGTGCCTGCAGGATCGCGGCTGCGGCAAACAGGCCAAGCTGCCGCAGGCCTGGGAGCGCGCCCGGGCGAGCCTCCACCGCCATGATGATGAAGTACGGGCCAAAGGTGACCGCCATCGCAATCAGCGATAACCAGGCCGTTTTCTCCCGGTACGGCACTCCCCGCCTCCGCGTGTCGTGTGGGCTTGATGTAAACCATACCGTACCTAATGTCAATAATTATTGGCATAATGTAAATAATAGTGTACATTATCCGCGGCCACCGGGCAGCACGCCACTCGGCCCAGCCCGATGCGGCAGCTGAACGATGCAGCTCAGGTCACGATCCCTGCCGCGGACGTGGCGACCTGCAGGCAGATCCCGGTGTTCAGCGCCCCGTGCAGCAGCCATGGGCCGAGGATCGAATTGGAACGCAACCGAAGCCAGCCCGCGACCCAGCCTCCGAGAAACACCAGGGGAAGCAACCACACCAGAGCCGGCGCGACCGCCAGGATGACCAGGTGCGGGAGCAGAAAACATAGCGCTTGAACCAGGAGAGCCCAAGTTTCGGGAAGCCGCCGGGCCAGGGCGCCCGCGATCAGGCCGCGAAACAGCACCTCCTCGGCGAAGCCGGTCTTGAAGAACCCATAGAGCACGGCCAAGGCGACACTCATGGGTGTAAGCCCCAGCCCAATGAACTCGCGCTGCGGGGAAGTGGGGCCGGCAAAGAGATCGGGCGATGGGGCCCACAGGAGGAGGCCCCCAATGCCCACGGCCGCAAGGAGGGCGGCATGTAGCAGAAAACGTGGCGCTCCAACCTGAAGGCCGGCTCGCGTCAGGCTTTCCCCTACCGACTGGGCGTGGCGCCAGCGCTGGACCAGAGCATAGATCGCGAATGGAATGCCGGCGAGGACGGTGATGTTCAGGATGGCGGAGACGACCGCGGACAGAAGCATTGGGCCTCGAGGGTGAAAGGTGGCTACAAGGCCACGATCGAGGTGCGTCATAGGGGCACGTGCGCTCGACAAGCAGTCCATGAGCATGCAGAGTGATGTGTTAGGTGTCCAGCCATGTTCGCGCGCGCCCGTCGCTGGGCCCTTGGCGATGTGCGATCTGCGGCAGACGGGCGTGAGCGCCCGAAGATCAGCCGGCGACTCGCCGACGCTTGCTGCTTCGAGGGTGCAGGAAGGGTTTGACGCTGGCCGGGACGGGTTGGCAGGCGCAATGCCGCTGATGGGCACGGTGCCAGGCGACCCGTTGGGCAAGGCTCGGGTTGCGCGGCATGGGGTGGCGGCGATGCCATTCGCTGTTCATGCGGCACCGGTTGAATGGCTGGGGAGTGGGTGCCGTCCACGCCCTCACTGCGGCGCGGACCGGGGTGCTGTCACGAGGCCAGGGAGCCGGACCTCAGGTCACGCCGGCTTTCCGACGCTGCGCCGCGCGCAGCAGCCCCCACACCAACCCGACGCAGAAACCAGCCGGCCCCGTGATGAAGATGCCGAGCAGCGGGCCCTGATTGGCATCGGGGGTCACCAGTATCGGTCCGATGAATCCGATCAGAAAGGCGATGGCCCCGACAAACAGCGCGAAGCCGAGCGGCAGCTCACGGCGCCACCACCGATTGGGGATCGGCCCGTACCGAACGATGGTCCAGAGCAGGGCCAGCGGCAGGAACGATGCCGCGAGGGAGAAGAGAAAGCCCATGGGCGTTTCCTGATCGGAGTGGGCCTGACACGCACGGTTAGACAGCGGACTGCCTGGTGCCGAACAAACTAGGGCAGTCGCGCGGAGTGTGCCATCATCATTCTCGGCCAGTGCCACCACGCCGCCGCCGATCGACCGCCACATAGGTGACGGTGTCCCAAGCGTTGTGAATACCGATAAAGATCAGAATCAAGCTGACGGCCGCGAGAACAGCGAGGGCGTAAGTCGAGCTTGCTGACAGAACGAGGCCGCCGACCAGCAGGAGGGCATAGGCCAGGAGCGGGAGGAAGGCGTACCAGACCCAGTCCTCGAGGATCGGCTCATAGCCTCGCTGCTGCCTGGCCCGATACATCACCCCGAAAGTGTAGGCAACCCCCGCCACGCCGCAGAGAGTGACGGCAATACCAGCGGGGAGAAGCGTCGGCCATGGAGCGCTGAGCAGAGCCGATAGGAGGAGCACGGCGCAGAAATGCACGATGGTTGGGGTGCCGAAAGCCGAGATCTCCGCGAACGTCGCCTGGGTGTCGGAGTCCGCGATGAGGGCAATGACCACGAATTGCAGCCCGGTCAGGGCGCCGGCCGAGGAGCCGACGATGATATAGAAGTTCTCCCACGCAGCCAGTGGAGATCGCATCAGGTCCTGCACAGCACACCTCCGCAGGGGAAAGGTGGCAGGGGACGGAGTAGCGTTGCCTGGGCCGGCCGTCCGCTGTCCCATCGCCCGGCTGGTGAACAATCCGGGGAGGGGCGCACCCTACGCCTTCTTCGGACGGCTTGAACGGCACCAGAGTCGACCGCGCCGCGACTCCTGGGCTTCGCGCGGGCCCCAGAAGCTAGAGTGGGGCCGTGGGGACAGCGGCCGCCGCCTGGGCCGGCTCCCGGAGAAGGCGCGCCGCCACCAGCACCATCCAGAGGGCTTGGAGCGCCGTCGCGAAGATGATACCGCGGACGTCCAGGACCAGTCGTCCCCACAGCACCCCGACGCACAGGATCGCGCCGGCTACCGCGCCCGCCAAGAGTGTTGTTGCCGGAAACCGGCGGGAGCGGCGCTCCTCGACGGACCACATGATGATGGCGACGCCCGCAGCTACGATCGCGAGCTTGGCGAAGGCCTGATTGATGTAATGCGAATAGGCGAGCAGGGCAAAGCTCTGGCTGGCCACGGGCGACGTGGGATCACGCGTGGCAGCGACGAGATCGGATGTGACGAACCCACTCATGAGCGCCGCGGTCGCCATCGAGACGACACTGAGCGCATAGAGGATGAAGGCCCCGGTGGCGAGGTCCGACCACCCGAGGTAGGCGCTCAGCCCGAGGAGCCCGAAGAGGATCACCGGCTGCGATGCCAGGGCGACGCCGTGAACGAAGTGATTGATCGCCGTCATGTGGTTACTGGCATCCGCCGTCAGATCGTGCGCGGTAGGGTGCATGCCGAGTATGACGAGCGGGAGCAGGATACCGAGGATCAGAGCCTGGCCGGCTCGCTTTGGCGCTGGCATTGGCCGTCGTTGTGAAGCCGCCCGAAGACGGCGTGGTCAGATGGCCGCGCACGGGTTGCGCTGGCCGGGGCAATCCCTTCAGGCGCGGGCGACTCCGCCCTCCCGTGTCGCCGCCCGATAGACCAACGAGGCCGACACCAGGTCTTCCACGGCGAGCCCCAGTGACTTGAAGAGCGTCACCTCGGTGGCCGACCGGCGACCCAGCGCCGGATCGGCAATGAGAGCGCCCAGCTCGGTCACGGGAGTATTGGCCGCGATGATATCGCCGGACTCGACGCGAGCCGCTGCCTCCGAGTCCACATAGAGGCGCGCGCGCCGAAGCGTATCATCGTCAAGCTCCCGCCAGTCCGGCCGGCAGGCCCCCACGGCGTTGATATGTGCGCCAGGACTCACCCAGCTTCCCTCAAGGACCGGCTGCTGGGAGCTCGTTGCCACTACGATCACGTCGGCGCCGTCGAGGGCGGCCTTCGGTGTCTCACAGGCGACGACACCATGCGCCCGAGCGAAGGCGGCCGCGTTGCGCGGGCTCCATACGCGGACCTCCGGAAAGGAACGAACCAGCCGAAGAGCTTCAAGGTGGCTCCGGGCCTGGACTCCCGAGCCGAGCAGGCACAATACGGGCGCGTCTGTCCGTGCCAGGAGATCGGTGGCGATGGCGGACACCGCGGCCGTTCGGATCTCGGTGATATACGTGCCGTCCATGACGGCCATAGGCTCCCCGGTCTCCGGGCGGAAGAGAACGATCAGGGCATGGTGAGTCGGAAGCCCCTGGTTCCGGGGGTAGAAGGTAACGAGCTTGGCCCCCAGGGAATTGGCATACGCGGGCATCAGACCGAAGAATCCGTGGTGGGGCTCGATGGGGAGGATGGTCCGGACCGGCTGCAGCACCTCACCGGCAGAAAAGGCTCGCAGGGCGGGGCGCAGCTCCGCAATGAGGTCGGGCAGAGAGAGGAGCCGCTGAACCGCGCGGAGGTCGAGAGATAAGATGACGTTTCTCCCGGAAGTGGCAGGTTGCCTTCCGGCGGCTCAAGGGTCGAATGAAGTGGCGGAACCTACCTATGGAGAATGGCCCGTGCCAGCTTCGGCAAGCCCATGGCCGTCCAGGCCGATCCTCACGTCATGCCCGAGGACCCGGGCGACGTAGGGCCCCATCGTCGGTGCCTGACGATCTGCGGAAGCCCGGCACGTCCCGCTGAGGTGCGGCCCCAGACCCACAGGGTCATTGCCCCGATTGCACCGGCCACTGAAAACAGATCGTGAAGCCGTCGGGATCCTCGACATACAGTTGTCGCATGCCGTACGGTGCATCGGCCGGGGGACGAGCCTCCACGCCGTGATCCACGAGATGCCTGTAGACGCCGTCCACATCCGGCGCCCCAATGTAGAGCGCGGTGTCCGCGTGGGCGGCGGTCCGGGTGGGGTCCGGCGCGGTCGGCCGTGGGTCCGACGGATCGTACAGGGTATTCAGCATCAGCTCGGTGGGGCCGTGGCGGAGCCAGGCCCACCCGTAGTTGTCTGGATGACCATCGGGGCGGGGTGGGGCCGCCTGGACCAGGTCGAAGCCGAGGAGATCCCGATAGAAGCGCAGAGCCGCCGGCATGTCGAAGACCTGCAGGAGTGGGCAGACGCCCCGGAGATCGAGGGACATGCGTGGCACCGGAGGATTGGATTGACTTCGCGGCACGGCTACGCCCAATCGAAGTCGAGCGTGAACGGATGCTCCATGCCGTGCCCCACGGCTGATCGTCCAGAGCCCTTGAGGCCGCTCAACTCTCCAGTGGCTGAGCCGGGGATCACGGAGTAGGACTCCTTCGCTTCGCCGGCTTCGAACACCCCGGTCCGCTCGAGGACGAAGCTCCCACCCTTGCCTGCAACCCGTCCAACGACCCGCTCGAGTCCGACGAACGTCGTCGACCCGTCACTTCGGTAGAGCATCAGATACTCGACCTGCCCGTCTCCCTCGATATCGCCCGCATAGGTCTTGCTGACACTGGCCCGCGTAAGCTTGGGCAAGCCCGGGCCCTCACTGTAGGGTTTCTCATCCCAGCCCTTAATCGTGAACCGAGCGGTCGCGGTCTGCTTCATTGACGTGTCCTGGTAACAGGGACCGGGCACTTGAGGACGCCGGGCAAAGGAAAGTCGGGCCCCGCCGCGCGACCCCGTCTGCAACTCACCTCGCCACGAGCCGGTGACACTCATCAGGACGGCTGCACCCTCAGGCCATCACCATAGCCAGCGCGTCCTCGCTGCTGCTCACCTCCAGGGCTCGCGCGACAATCTCCAGCTGGGCCCCGGTGACGTCCAGTGTGTCATCGCGGAACGTGATGATCCACCGCTTCAGCCCCGGGGCGACCGCTGGGTCGTGCACCTCGTGAAAGCGCTGGGGTATGAGACCCGCGCCGAACAGGGGGTGCTGGTCGAGCGTCTCGCCACTGTATTCGCCGAAGGCGGCTGAGGTGACACCATCGAAGCGCACCACGGCGCAGTGATCGTCTCGCGTGAAATACGCGACCCATAGAGCGGCCCCGACCTGCCTGTAGCAGGGCGCGGGCGCTCCCGCGCTCAATGGGGGCAGGTCCCCCCGGACCTTCAACGTGAGCTGTGTCATGGCCAGGCAAGGATCGGCGCCCGAGCATCCGCGAGTCTGGGCGCTCGCTAAACCTATTCGGCTGTTCTGACGGCGCCAACGCTGGGTTGGAGCCCACTCCAAGGGGGTGCTCGGGCCACTCAGTACGCCCTCTGTCTTGCTCTGTGGGAGGACTCGGAGCTGGCCTGAGCCTGGGGCCGTTGGTCTGCGGCTACCGCGGCTCCCGAAGCCTGCCCGGGCTTTAGCCCTCACCGGCGCATCGATCTTCCGGGAGCTAGCGTACCCCCCATTCCCAGAGACCATATGCAATCTTCTTGTCCAGCGGCGCGCCGGCCGCCTTGAGCACCATGGTCGCCTGGCCCCGGTGATGCGATTCATGCGAGATCAGATAGCCGACGAAGGCATGGACGTGGGGCTTGAAACCCTTGACGCGCCCCCCAGCATCCAGGGCGGATTGGACCAGTGAACCAACCGTTTCTCCCGAGGCCTCGAGAGCCTTCGTGAGTGTGGCGACGGTCAATTTGGCGTCCTTGTCCAGCTTGGTGACTGACCGAGGGGTGGGGGTCCCGGCAGCCTCAAGCCACATGAGGCGCACGTTGTGGATGTGCGCAAAGATCTGGGCAACCGAGCGACCCCCGGAGAGAGGGGCAACCGAGAGTCCCGGCGCGCTCACGGCTCTGAGGAGGTAGAGATTGATCCGGTTGTGGATCTGCCACGTCTCGAGAAGAGGATCCGGCATCCGCTGATGACTCCGCATTCGCGAGGGATCGCAGGAGTTGCCTTCCGGGTCAGAAACCGGCCGCCAGCAACCGCCCCAGTCCCACTTCAGGGCTTCCAGGTCCCGTCGGCGGAACCGTCCGGACTCGCAAGGACGATGGTATAGCCATCCGGGTCCCGCAGCCAGACCTCCCAGTGGTTGGGGCCCCCGTCTCCATCCGGCGGATTGCGGTGCCGGGGAAGAACGACCCGGGCTTGCAGGTCGGTCGCACGCACGAGCGCCGCGTCAAGGTCATGAATTTCAAACCACAGCAACACGCCGTTGCCGTGTCCCACGCTCGGATCACCGATTGTGCCGTGGTGATGCTCGACGTCCCAGCCGTGGAGCTGGAGGATCAGCCGATTGTTCCAGAGCAGGCGCTCATAGTGCGGACCGCCATGACCGCTCTCACAGCCAAGCAGGCGTTGGTACCATCGGCTGCTGGCCTCGACATCGGCGACGCAGATCAGGGGCTGCGGCTGCATGGCGTCTCCATTTCTCGAAAGCACCTGCTCCGGCGGTGTGGGGCAGCGCTTCCCCGTCATGACGACTGTGGCGCCGATCGGGAGGCGATTCCGTTGGCACGCTTGGGTCCGCCTGCCCGGGCGGATCTGGGGCGCCGTGTAGGGGAGATGGACTGGATAACGAGCGGCCCTCTGCCGGTCTTCGGGAGGGGCGTACGCGCGTGGACCGCCGCCGCGCGGAGCAGTCCACGTACTGCTGGGTCGCGAGTCGTCCCCGGCAGCGCGAATCGGACGAAGCGGCCTTGGCGTCCAGCGCCCTCGAGGCGCCCCTGCGGATCGGGAAGGCGAGCGCCGTAGTAGAAGTAGAGATTCACACCGTGTGCAAAGGCAGCGACTGACACGAGGCAGTCTGAGGCTCTGGGCGTGCTGCAGAAGCCGATTGCCAGGGCGTTGTAGTTGTCGTAGACGAGACGGATCGCCGTGGGATAGACCTTCCGGAGTTCGGCAAGGGCCGCACGGATGAGGCGCTGGACCGGCGGATCGAACCGGTCAATAAAGACGGCGAGTTGCTTGGATGGTGTAGAGGCTCCGGGCCTCGAGGAAGGCATGGGGATGTTCGGTCTGAGCCCGCGCTGGGTGCACCGCATAAGGTGCATGGCGCAGTGGCCTGTGGCAAGAGAGCGGCCGTCTTTCCTCGCTAGCCTCGCTGGTTACTTCGCAGGAGGTAGGGTCGCCTCGCCGAACGCAAGGATGAGCCCATGTCCGTGAGAAGCGTGGCGCCACGGCTTCACGCGGGTGCCGGTGCAGGTGATGGCGCCGCAGCCGAGGAACGCCGGCGGGGGCAAAGTCCCGAAGCCCTATCGCAGAGCGGTCAGCCGGCTCTGCAGCGCTGAGGACAAGTCCCCCGCCGTGTCCCACCTGACGCCGGGCCCCTGGCAGAAGCTGGCAGCTTGAGCTCCAACGTATTGCTCGTAGCCGGACGTCTTGATCGTTGCGAAGGGCGCCCACTCGGCCGCGCCCGCCTGCTGCGCCGACAGAAACTGACCGCATAGCAAGAATTGCTCCTCGCCGCTGCCGTTGAGAACGCGCCCCACGCGGACGTCACGAAAGCGCATCGGGTCAGGCAGTCGGTGGTCATGAAAATCGGTGGTGGCGGCTGCGAGCAGGAATTGTACAACCGAATCAGCTGGTGGGGCCTTCTGCTCACGCGCCAGGTGAGAGTCACCTTGGCCCTGTCGGTCGCCGCGTGCCGAGGGCGTTGCATGGCAGGCGATGATACCCAGTGTGATACAGAGGATGGCACGATAGGGCATGCTAGTGCCTAAGGCTGGTTGGCTGGCTTGGTGTGAGGGGAGGCGCAGCGAATGACGCATGGGGCGTCCGGGCTGATGCCAGTGACTTGGAGCCTAACGTGGAGCAGGCATTCTGGCCAGCGCCAGGGCGCCGGGGTGCAAGGAGGCTCCCTCAGCTTGCGACATGCCGCACGATGGCAGAGAGCTGGGCCTCGGTAGCATCGTCCAACGCTGTAATCCGATAGGCGGAGGGCACGAGGGGATGCGGCGTTCCGTCAGAGCGGGTGAGGTCCGCGGGATCGTCAAACCCGAATGTCACAAAGCTTCGCGCCGCGCGGAAAAAACACCAGCTCTGGCCGTCCTTCATGTACCACGGCATGCCGTAGCGGACCCTGGGTGTGAGGCACGGCGCGCTCCTCATGATCAGCTCATGAAGGCGCTCCGCGATGGCACGGTACGGGGCAGGCATCTCGGCCACCTTCGCAAGGAGAGCGGCCTCGCCTCCAGTCTGGTCCGCCAGTGGCGTTTGATGCTCCTGAACGTGCTTGGGGGCCTTCGTCGCCTTCTTGGCCGATTTGCGGTCCGCCATATGGACTCCTTCGAGGACACCGACGTCTCATGGTTCAAGGTCATGGAGTACCATCGGGGCCGGTGGAGTGAACTACCGCTGAGGCACAATTGCAGATTCGCGGCGGCCCGATCAATACCTGCCTGTCGCGACGAAGGAGCTGCTGGACAGGACCGAAAAGGAGCAGGGCGATGTGTTGCGCTGCGTGCTGCGGCGTCCCGGCAGGTGACACGGGACGCTGCGTAGGCCTCCAAGCGGGCCTGCTCGCCCGGAGGCAGAGGTCCCGCCCTTCGCTGCTCCGACCCGTTCAGTGGGGAGTGCTCGGGCCCGCCGCATCGGGCCTGCCCCTGTCTTCCGGCGAAATAGTGGAGATGCGCATCAATGACGATTGAGCGTCCAGGAGTTGCTCGTTCTGCTGGGCAAGCCCAGGCATCGCGGCGCTCAGCTCCTCGAAACGATCCTGGTCGCTTGCCTGGGCCAGGAGGGTCATTTCGAGATGGCGAATGCGCCGCTGCGCACGGAGCCACCCCAGGAGCGGGAGAGCGGCGCCGCCAAGGGCGGCCAGGAGGATGATGAGCAGAGTGTCGGCTGGCATGGTCTCGGAGTTGGAGGTTCCCAGGCACCAGGTTGGGTAGCGGCCCTACGTGGCCCGCAGGAAAAAGGCTTCAGGGATTCGCTTCGGGTCGCCAAGCCTCAATACGGGCGGAGCGATCGCCAGCATTGGTACCGGATGGGCCCTGAACCGGCAGAGGGGCAGGCAACGATCCGGCCGCTCGGGGAATGTCGACCACCTGTCGGGCTCACGCGGTCGCCCCTGCCGGATGCCCCGACCTGCTGCCCCGATCCGGAATCGTCTGGTGGAAAGCGGGCCAGCCTGCTTATTGACGTGTTAACGTAACCCGGGCGAAGGGCCGGCGGATTCCGGCGCTGTCGTTGTCCATGTGCCACTCCCACTCATCCGTCTTCTGATGGTAAACGAGAGTATTGTGGAACGTGTCGGTGTCCGATGTGCGGAACAGAAACGGGATCGAGTCAGAGGAGGGGGCGGCGCTCGCAATAGGGCTGAAAGGGCCGCTAGCCGTATTATCGAGCCAGAGACACGCATACCGGCGGGAAGTGGTGTCATACATGATGTACACGATAGCCTCGTACGCGGGGGCCCCCGTGGCCGTCAGTTCGCGGGAGCGCTCGTGCATCTCCACGTACTCACGGCCAAGCACCCACTGAAAGTCGAGGTCGTGAACAACGTTCCGCCCGGCCATCGGGCCGCGGAGCACCCAGTGCCCGATCATATGCTCCAACAGGGAGTCGGGCGGCAGGGAGGGTGCCTGGGCCGCCAGGGCAGACGAGATGAGGCCCGTCCGGACAAGGATACAGAGGAGGATGCGCATACCCGTTCAGGGGAGAGGCCAAATCATTGCGGCTGCCACGGGCCGCCAATCTTCAAGGAGCAGTCCACCGCGGCACGCGCAGGTGCGGTGCGCATGCAGTTAACTCCGAGCCAGGCGGCAGCCGGAGCCTGCTAGCTACCGGACGGCCCAACGCGTGTCCTTAGCGCCTGGGCTCCTCATAAAGCCCAAACTGATTGCCGACCGGATCTGCGAATGCCGCGAACGCCCCCATATTCGGGCCGATGTCAGTCCGCGGGGTCAGGATCCGGCCACCGGCCGCCACAATCTGCCGCAGTGTGTCGCCTATGCTCTCGACCATGATATAGACACGGGTCTGCTCATCGGGAGTCCGATCGGACTCTTTCACCCAGGTGCCGCTCACGCAGCCGGTGTCGTCGAAGGCCAGGTTGCCATCGCCGCGCGGCCGGACCCGCCAGCCGAAGATCGTGGAGTAGAAGCTCGCGGAGTCCTCCGCGCGGTTGGCTGGAATCTCGAGATAGCAGATCTTGCCGTGCGGCATGGTTCTGACGCCGAGTGTGAGGGTTGGAGACGCGCCGGCCGGCGCGGTTGCATGCCCACCCATGAGGGCAGAGTGACGTGCCCTCAGCAACCTACTCTAGAGTTTCAGGTCGTGCCACCACAGAGTCGGTCATGGCAGGATGGGAGCGGCCTTCAGTAGCTATCTAGCATGCTCGTGCCCGCCCTCGGCTCGATTGCGAACTCGCGAGAGCCAGGGCAAGTACAAGGGATCGGTTGAGAAGTCGCGCGCGGCTGGCGCTAGCGAGTCAGCGCGCCGGGGGCCGGAGGGTAGATACCCGCCGGAGCGCTCCGCCTTACGGGGTCCGAGGAGCACCGCTCCGCTCCTCCCACTCGGCCCTGTTGATGCCTCGCAGCAGGAGCCATAGAGGCAGAGTGATCTCAAGGCTGAAGAGGTGGTGGATGGGCAAGGTGATTGTCGGCCGTAGCAGGCCCACGGCCCAGTCGACGAGGTACGCGATCCCCGCCGTGACCAGGAGCGGCGCGAGAAAGCGGGGAAGGAAGCCAGAGCGATAGACGAGTACGGCCAGAGGCAGGAGCCAGAGGCCCCAGAAGACCTCGGCGATCTGCAGACCATTCATGCGCAGGCTCAGCAAGGCGCGAACCTCGTCACTCATTGTCGACGCACCTAGAGACGGGTTGACCGCTCCGCCGAGAAGCTGGGCCGCCGCGAGCTGAGGGACCTCGGCAAGGCAGGCGATTGGCACGCAGAGCAGTGCCAGCATCAACATGAGAGCGGCCAGGCGCTGGCCGCTGGAACGAAGGAGATCAAAGAGGCACAAGGCGGCGGCGGCAAAAAGGACTTGCCCCGCGATGTCAGCTGCAACACCTGCCCTCAAGAGGGAATCGCCGGCCGCTCGAGTGGTGGCAGCGCCTTCTCCCATGACGTGGGGGACATAGACGAGGCTGAAATACCCGAGCGGCAAGGTTGCGAGATGGAGAGCACCGGCCAGGCGGGCCGTACGGCTGGCGGTGACAACCGGTGGCGTCGGGCGCATGGGTAACCTCGGTGGCGACCAGGTTAGGAATGGCTAGCCTCCAAGCCTACGCGCCATCACGCCTGAAGTGTCACGGCACCGAAAGGCCTGGGCGGATGAATGAAAAGCGGCGACGCTGACAGTCTTGGTCATGCGTCAGACGCGCCGGGATTCGGCCTGGTCCGTCAGGCCGGAGGCGGACCCTGGGAACAGGAGTCGTAGAACTGTCGAGCTGGATGGAATGCGGTTGGAACCGAAAGGAGTTGACCAGCAGCCCTACGAACATTTCCCAGCGCCCGTCACCAGGCACCTCTCACAGGCGCGAAAATCATTCAGTGGAACGGGGCGGTCGGTCCTGAATCTCGACCGCCCCATCCTCACAGAGCCCGCACAAGCGAGCGTCCTCATATGGCGAAGGACGACCGGTCGCCGTCAGGTCACACTGGCGGCACGGTAGGGCCGTGCCGACATGGGCTTGGCGAGAGTCCGCGGTCAGAATCCCGGGCTGGATCTGCCGCGGCGGATCATGGCGCACTTCCTGGGTGTGCCCACACGAGAGGACCGCCAACCAGTGGCCCTGTGCATCCTGATGGAAGCCCGTAATGATGCGCTCGATGGCTGCGATCCCTCGACCTTTCTGTCTCGGCTCACATTCTGGACGCGAGGTGCAGGGAAGCCGGACGGCCCCCATGCACCTGCCTTCGTGCAACGGGTGTGCCTCCGCCAGGTCAACCGACGGCGGCGCCGTGCCAACGACTGCGGGCGGGTCAGGCCGCCGGCTTCTTGAACAGGCCGCCTAGCAGGGGCAGAATCAGGCCCACGACCGCGGAGGCGGTAACGTTACCTGCGGTGGCGTTGCCGAGCAGGTTGGTCAATGTCGAGCCGAGCAGGTGCCCGCCACCGACGCCGCCGATCGCGCCCAATACGGTATTGAGCAGAGGGCCGAGGTTTTTCGCCTTGTTAAGGAGCCCGCCAATATTCCCGCCGACCGCACCACTGATGACTTGAATCAGAATGCTCGTGAGATCCATGGTTGCCTCCGTGAGGCTGGAAGGGCTCCAGCGGTGGGACTACAACGGCCGGGATGACCGCGAATGCGGCCTTGGGTGATAGGGCTCTGCAGCCGGAAGCAGCTGGGCAGGCCGGTCAAGGCTGGTTGGGCTGTCAAGCTACACTCGACGGTCAAGGGCGCTAGGGGCATCCTCAATTCGGTACGGTTCTCGCCGAACTCGAGGTGCTGCCGGCCGCGGACCTGGAGACCTTGGCGTCTCTCTCCAGGAGCGCACACGGCCTGACGGCCCGGCGGGGGTCTATGGAGCCCCGCTCCTGGTAGTGTGCTCGATCTTGTAGACCGGATACTGTGCCGCTATCGCCGCAAAGTCCGTAAGCGGCGCTCCCACCGACAGAGGGAAGTGCTTTCGGCCGCTCGAGGCGACGCGCAGGTATTCCTTCAGTATGGGCGCGCGTTGTTCAGCCGGCAGTGGTACGAGTCGTACGCGAATTGGCCTTCCGTGAGAAATAATAGCATCGCCGTTCGCCGCCTCCACGTTCTGCACCCAGTCGGAGATGGTCCCGAACATCGAGACGACATACCGCGTGCCAGCGACGGTAGGGATCACGACGGCATCCGCTCGCATATGTCCGGAGAATCGGTCGCGGACTTCAAGAGAAACCCATGCCTCCGGCGTGAGCCCAAGACGAGCGCCAAGGCAGAACAACTGGCTGACCCAGTGGCCAAACCGAGTTGGGCGGCGGTTGCGATAGAAAATGCGATTGAGAGGGTTAGATCGGCCGGGTCCGGTTCGGTGAATGCAGTGCCAGGGGTCTCCATCGGGCTTGCCACTTCAGGGGCCCCCTTCACTGAACGCGCCGTGGTATACCCTATCACTCCCCCTTGGCAAGCAACTCGTGCGCCTGCCTCGCTTCGGAGAATCGAAGCGAAGCCATGAGCGCGCCAAGACGACTACGGCTCTGATTCACTGCTGCCGACGAAGGGGGCGAGATCGGGTGCAGGGCGCGGCAACATCTGGGGCAAAGCTATCGGGCCAGGTCGGTCCGAGCCAGCGCGGTGACACCGGACGCGCTCTGCATGCGATAGGCATGCCTTAGCGACTACGAGTTAGTGGGATCGCTACAAGAAGCGATGCATGATGTAAAGGTCAACCGGCCCCAGCAGTCGATGCTTGTAACCCTGAGGCACGGTACCGATGATGACGAAGCCGTGACGCTGCCAGAGAGCAATCGCCCGACGGTTCGTGCTGACGACGGCATTGAACTGCATCGCTTCAAAGCCTCTGGCCCGGGCCTCGTTGAGAGAGTGCTCGCACATCAGGCTCCCGATACCGCGACCAGCGCAGTCGGGGGCCACCATGTAGCCGGCATTGGCAACATGCGAACCCAGCCCAGGGAGGTTGACCCGCAGGCAGTAGGTCCCGACCAGCTTGCCTTCCTCCTCGGCGATGTACACCGCGAGGGCATGCTCCATCCAATAGGCGCGGCCTTCTTCCTCCGTGATCTCTGGCGGAACGGTGTAGGTATCCCCGGTCGAGACGATCGCGGCGAACAGAGGCCAGATGCGTCCCCAGTCCTCCGAGGTTGCCGAACGGATGGAAACCGATGGCCCTGTAGGCATGGAGTCAGGAGAGCGGGGTCTGCAACGTGCGTGAGAGACGCGCTCATGCAGTGGTCCAACGGCTCAGCACAAGCTGCGGCCCGGGACGCGATCGCGCCAGCGAACAGACCGACGGCCTGTAGTCCGGTGGGTGGAACGACGACCGAGGACGTGGTGGTCAGGCCGCCGCCATGACTAGACTGGGGTGCTGATGGCAGGTGGCTCCATAAGCCTCGGGGTGATCGGCCATTGGAGCAAGCGTCGCCAAGTGAAATCGAGCCGCTCCTCGAGCTCGGCCAGCCGGGCATCGAGGTCGGCGTGGAACCGCGCCTGCTCATCCCGAAGCGACTGGAGCACATAGTCGTCTCTGGCCGTCATGGCTTTGGCGCGGAGCCTGAGCCAGAACGCGCTGAGGCCAGTTGCGGCGAGCAGCGCGAAGGCAACCGCCGCTTTGAGGAAGCCAATTTCGTCGGGCCCCATGCAGGCTCCTGGGAGTGGGGGATGAATGGCCGGGCATGACGCCTAGCGCGTTGCCGCTCCGCGTGGCAGGGCCGAAGCAGCCGCCAGTCCGGTTTGGCTCCAGCTCCACCCGCCTGAGCGGCGCGACGGGGTGTGTGGCTGACAGCAGCGCGCGGTAGTTAGAAAGTGTGGCCTCGGCCCCACGGTGGAGCGGAGCAATGTGGTGTTGACAGTGCAGTCCACGTTAAGCGGGCTTGAGCCCGCAGGAGCGGCGCTACTTCAAGCGCTCCAAGCGACCTTTGCGACGAACAATGTTCTTGTAGTCCCACTGGACGTTGAGAGCCTCAGCCAGCCACAGCCGAAGCTGCTCGGTGTCTACCTGATCTCGTGTCGTGTACCGGGCTTCCGCCGCCTTGAAAGTGCCTTCCTTCTTCAGGCCGGGCTCCTTGAAGGACTGGCCGCTCCAGAAGAGCAGGCGCACGCAGTCCTTCAACTTGCTGTACCCAACGATCGGGTTGCCCTCGGCGAACCACACCGGGTGGGCGTGCCAGATCTTGTTCTCAGCGCCAGGGAGATGGCGGTCGACCTGCTCGGCCAGCAGAGCACAGATGGCATTCGCGGGAGGCGCAAGGGCTGCGTTGTACTTCTTGGTGTCTGAGTGCATGCAGCTGCTCCGGAGTCCTATCTGCCAAGTGTCCAGGGAGGAAGAGGTGGCCCGAGGAGCCTAGCGTCCGACCATCCGTGGCAGGACGAGGCGGGCCCAGCACAACTTACCTTGGCACAAATGCCTGTGCCACCGCCCTGCGAATCACCCGACGAGAGAGCTCAGCGTTCTCGAGGAGCAGCAGGGTGGCCTGCCGCATGGCGTGAAGGAGCGGAGGCTGAGAAGGAAGGCAATAGCGCCACGCTCGCTCGCCCCGTCCGTGCACCGTCCATGTGGGTGACTTATCGCAATCGGTAGACGACCTCGGGTCGTGATCTGCGAGGGATCGGCGTCCCACTCGGCTCTCCAGTGGCTGTATATCTCCCAATAGGGGCCTGCGAGCTGTCGCCCGTTCAGCCGGGACCAGTCACGGATCGACTGATGGGCCCGGCTCAGCGTGGCGTAGGGGCTCATGGTGGGTTGTTGCCGCAACCGGCCCGGGCGGCGTCTCGGACGGGACGAGTCCCTCTTGAGGCTCGAATGCGCAATCGAGCTCCACCCCGACCTCGAGCTGGGTCGGGCCGTCCCAGTAGAGGGCAACGTGGCGCCCGCCCCGGAAGCCGTGTCGCTCGAGAGTGCGCCAGACGAGACCGCAGGCCTCGGGGACCACGCGGGACAGTTCCTCGGGCCGTGCGCATCGGCGCACGACGGCGAGTCGCAGGCCCGCTGCATCAAAGGCCCGGACCACGTGGCTACTCAATGGCCTCTGGGTTAGGAATGGTTGTACGGGGGACTATGGCCCGCGCCGCGATTGGGGCGCGGGCTACTGCCCCTCGGGTGGTTGCCACAGCTCGACTTTATTGCCCTCTGGGTCCATCACCCAGCCGAACTTCCCGTATTCGGATTCGTCGACCTTCTCCTCAACGTGCACGCCCTCCGATCGAAGTGCGGCCAATAGCGCGTCCAGGTCCGCGACGCGGTAATTGACCATGAACGGTGCCGTGCTCGGAGCGAAGTGCTTCGTGTCTGCAGGAAACAGGCTCCAGGCCGTCGTCCCAACTCCTTCCGGGTTGTCCGGTCCGTTCCATTGGAAGGCAGCGCCGCCCCATGGCTGGACATCGATTCCCAGGTGGTTCTTGTACCAGGCGCCCAGGGCCTTCGGGTCTTTGGACCGAAAGAAGATACCGCCGATACCTGTGACTCGCCTCATGGCTTCTCCAGTGCTGAAGGTCGGCATGGCTTCTTGCCGCTAACTGTCCAGCATCAGCTACAGGGCGCGGTGCACCTTACGCAATTTGCCTTGGCCGGCTGTGGCAACGCAGAGGGGCCGATGGCCGCGGCCTACTTGCTGCATCCCATGTTTGCACGCGCCACCGAAGGGCTCCCCCCGCCACACGGAGGTGCAGCAATGGCACGGTGTGGCCCGGCCTGCTGAGCTTACGCTGGCAACGCAGGCCATGGCACTACCGCGATACCTGACTGCTGGATGCTGACAGATGGATGCGGCGATTAGGTGGCCCGTCCTACGGGAAAGAGGAGCAGTAAGAAGTTGTACGCGGCCACCACCAGCGCGACGACAAGGCTCAGGACGAAAATGAGGTCGTACTGCTGCAGCACGCTGAGGGCCGCAAGCACCAGCGCTCCGATGACCAGGAAGGAGAGGATCAGAAGGATGCGTTGGCCGGTCGTCGTGCTTGCGGTGCGAGACCGCGCGATGAACGCAGCCGAGCCGGCCATGGCCAGCAAGGCCAAGGCGCCGTTGGAGAGGCGCCAGACCACAGCCTCCGACTGAAACGCCAGCTGAAGAGTCCCCGGAAGAAAGCTGCCGAACAAGGCGATCAGGCTAGGTTCCACGAGCGTCCGGAATTGGAGGTGCTCTGCTGGAGACCACGGCCCGTGACCCTCACGGCCGACAACGGCGACAATGCCGCTGAAGCCGGCAAATGACACGGCCACCATGCCGATTGTCTGCAGCAGAATCTCGTGTGCATCGCCGTCCTCCTGACGGATGGCGTTCCAGCGTCAAGCCGCGTGATGGCACGAGATGATGGCGCCGCTGAGCTTGCCGGATCGGTACCGACCGGCTCATCCATGAGGCCACCACCTGAAGCCCTGAACCAGCTGCCGGGCGCGGGGCGATTGAGGCAACTTACCCGCACATGGCAGGTCGTGCCACCGCCGAAGAGCGCGGGCCGCGACCGGGCAACGGGGTGCGGCAGTTAGGTCGGTGTTCAGGGCTCCGCCCGGATACACCGGACGGAGAGCGCACGGTCCTGTCCACCTGCCGGTGGAGCGCTAGGCCCCTCTTCGCGAAGTTGTAGAAAACGGCGGTCGCGAGCCCGTCCTCAGTAGCCGTCCAGTAGAAGCCGTGAGCCTCGATGCGGGCATAGGCACCATCCCGCCCTTCCCGCCTCCACCAAACTGAGCATTGAAGCCGGAGCCGCCGCCAGCAGACAGTTCCCGATAGGCAGTTCGCCCGGTATCGGCGCTCTCGGCGCTCATCCCGCCATAGGATCGAGCGAGCAGCTGCCAGTCTTGGTCAGTGGGCAACTTCCAGCCCCTGCCGAGCCTGCGACAGGCTCGGCGGGCCGCCGGCCAGGTGTAGAGGCGCCCATAGCGGAGGCAATGCTGGGCATCATCAGCGTAGCAGTATGAGTCGTCGAGCGCTATGGCCAGGTTGGCGGTGGTCCATTGGCGGCCGTCGGCCATTCGCGCCGAGGGAACATAGATCACCGAGGGGCTCGGATCCCCCTGACTGGGCCCTGGCGAGCAGGTCGTCAGCTGAGTCGCCGTGGTGCTCGCGAGGAGAGCGAGGCGAATGAATAAGCGGTATCGAGGCAGCTGGTCCACCTAGGGTGAGAAGAAGGATCCGGGCCGGAGGTGGAGAGGCGGCCTAACGGCGAACCATAGGTTGCGTGGGGACGCCTAGCTGCCGCTTTCCTCCCCGTTCAACGACCCCGCGCAAGCTTCGGCCCGAGGCGCGCTCGCGCAAGTCACACCGGCGCCGTCAAGGTGCCTAACCGTGGCGGCATTGATCGGCCGAGGCCGGCAGCCTTCATGGCGTGGCTAGGCGTGCCCCGTTCTTTTTGGACCCTTCCTCTTGGGTAGTCGAGGCAGCAAGGTTCTTCGCGGCCACCCTTGCATGCCGGGAGCGCTTGCGTTAATATACTGAACCATATGGTTCAGTATATGACGACCCGACTTGACACTTCGTTCGCCGCGCTCTCGGACGCCACGCGGCGTGGCGTTCTGGAGCAGCTCGGACGAGCCGACGCCTCGATCACGGACCTTGCCGAGAAGTTCCACATGACGCTCACGGGCATGAAGAAGCACGTCGGCGTTCTGGAGCAGGCGGGGCTCGTCACCACGAAGAAGATCGGGCGCGTGCGGACGTGCCAGTTGGGCCCGCGCCGATTGGAGGAGGAGACGGCGTGGCTCGGGAGGTACCGCCAGCGCTGGGATGAACGCTTCGACCAGTTGGACAAGGTTGTCGAGGAACTCACACGAAAGGAGAAGAGCGATGGACGCAAGAATCGAAAGTGAGCCCGGCCCCGTGAAAAACCGCACCACGGTGGAACGGAAGTCGGACCGCGAGGTGGCTGTCACGCGGACCATCAACGGCCCGGCGCGCATCGTGTTCGAGGCATTTACCAAGGCCGAGCTGCTTAAGCGCTGGTGGGTGCCCAAGTCGATGGGAATGACCCTGCTGTCCTGCGAGGTGGATGCTCGTGTCGGCGGCAAGTACCGATTGGTATTCGATCACGACCCCGAGCCTGCCGCGTTTTTCGGCACGTATGTCGAAGTGAAGCCGTATTCGCGCCTCGCGTGGACCAATGAGGAAGGTGGCGAGGGCGGGCCTGTCACCACGGTGACCTTCGAGGAAAAGGGCGGCAAGACGCTGGTGGTCCTGCACGACAGCTATCCTTCCAAGGAAGCGCTCGACGCTGCCGGCACCGGCGCAGCCGATGCAACGTTCGAGACGTTCGATCAGCTGGACGAGCTTCTCGTCGCCCTGGGTGAGAGCTCAGGACAGTAACAGAGACGAGGATCTCGCGGTCGGTCGTCCGATAGTCCCGGCTCACGCTGGCCGGGGCTATCCGGTCCCACGGTACGTAGTCTCATCTGTCCCGACATGAGTGCGTAGAGCGCCATCTAACGTCGGAGCATCAGTTGCAGGGCGCGGCGCGCCTCAGCGAACCTACGCCGGCCCGGCTGGTGGTGCCAGTTGGGAGAAACCCTAGGGCCGCGCCCCGACAGGTGCATGCGCCGGTTAGCCAACGAGCGGTACTCACGGGACCTTGAATGTAAAGGGTTGAAAGGCTAGCACGGGGACCGGTTGCCCGGCCCTTCGGGCCGGCGTAAACCGAATCTCTTGGAGGGCATGCAGTACCGCCGTGTCGAAGGCGGGACCATCCGAAAGGAGAAACCGTATCGAACCCAGGTCCGCGGTGCCGGTGGTGTCGACTACATACTCCACCCACACGCGGCCTTCCCGCAACGGGCGCACGTTGGGATACCGCAGGGAGGGGCGTTTGGTCATGACGGGTGGTTGATCCACCTCACAGGCGAGGAACGCTCGAGGGGGTCCTGAGGACCCGAGGGATAGCAAGTGACTGCTTCCGTAGGCCTGTGCGAGGCCGGCGACCAGCGCGCGAGCGGATGAATCCGGCAGGGTGGCTCGCCAAGATCGGCCCGAGACGTCGTCCGCGAGCATTAATTGGAAGCGCTGGTCCATGCCGCCAGCTGGATCGTAGCCCAGGGTGATGCTGGAGCGACCGCGATCCGCGGAGAGGCGCGCCGCCACGACATGACCAGGGCTGGGGTGGGCAATGTAGGCCGCGGAATCCGCCAAGCGTTGGGCGGCCGGAAGCCAGGCGGCGATCGTGAGCGGGTCAATAGCAAAGCGATCGACCTCTGTGCGCCGATGGCCGCTCACGCTGGCAAGACCAGGGGCGGCGATGACCTGGACGCCAAAGACGGAGTCCGACGCGATAACCATATCGAAGAGAGGGGCTTCCACGCGGACGACGTGGGTGGGGGTCTGAGCGGAGGCCGCTGAGGCGGAGAGGATGAGGGCGCTGACGACGGAGAGGCGCATTGGATGCCCTTCGCTGGCTAACGACCGCGCTCGACTACCAGGGCGCGGCTGGGTCTGAGGAGTCTATGGCGAGATGCCCCCGTGTGCCAGCCCGGTGCGAGCGGTCGGCCGCGCCCTGGCGGGTCGCTGCGCTGGTTAGGGTGTGGCCTTGTCACGGACCAATGCCCAGACTCGTTGACGATACCGGCTGGGCCAGGGGATGCCCGAAGTCAGCATTCGATGGGGGCCGGATTGATGGAAGTCGCCATTGGCCGAGTGGATGATGGCGTGCCAGTTGTAAGTGTAGGCTCAGCGTCTTTGGGGTCGAAGCGTTCTGCAACTAGCCGCGCCGCGTGCTCTAGGCTCGTAGTCACGGACGGGATGGTCGCCCCCGCCAATAGTCCGTAATTGCAGAGTCGCAGGAACTTCGGGTCGTTCTGGGCCCGTGGTGGCCGCTCGGCCTTTGGGAGTTCGCAAGTGCAACCAGAGCCCAGGATGGGTTGCACGGTCGTCGCGGGAATTGGGGTCCAGCTCGGATGGGACATCAGTTGACTCTGTCGCAGCCTAACGGCCCAGCATCAGCTGCAGGGCGCGGCGCGCCCACCTGAACTTAGCCCGGTGAGGCAGGTCGTGCCAACGTCGAGCCATCCGACGGCCGCGCCCTGCCAGCTGCATGCGGTAGTTAGCCTGCCGTCGACGGACCGAGGCTCCTACAAATCCTCCGGGGTCAGCCCCGTGTGGCGGGCGATGCGAGCCAGCATCCGCGGTCCAAGCTCGTCTTGATCGTGGAAGGGCGAACACGAAGCCCGGCCACCCGGCGCGGGTGAGGTGCGGTGCGAACCGGATTCGCGTTTCAAGGCCCAGCCGATCCGATAGGGCGCCGCCAGCACCCGCCGTGCCTTAGTGGCCGGCCAGTGGCTCACGCAGCGTGGAACGCGATGGTCAGGGCGTCGGCGGGCGCTTCAGTGTGCTCGAGGCGTTCGGCCAAGACCCGCAGGGCGAGGGCCTGGACGTGAGCGACGGCCTCGGAGCGCGTCAGCCCGTAGCACATGGTCCCCGGGAAGGCAGGGACCTCAGCGAGCCACCGGCCGTCCTCTTCCCTTTCGACTTCGATGGCAAGCTCAAGCGGCGCGACAGGCCCCCAGGCGGTGGTGTGTAAGGTCTTGATTAATGTAGCGATACACGCCAGTGGCGCCAGCGAGGGTGGCTGAAGAACGCCTCTCCTTCGCATTCGCGGCCGACCTCGGGCTTATCGCTTCTTCCCCCCGAGACCGGGCACGGCCGCGATCTGTGTCATCCACGCCGCGATCTGGCGTTCGTCGATGTCTTCCACGGATGCGAGTTCCACGCCCCGCGTAGACTTGCCCATCGCCAGCGGCGTCACCGGCGGTACCGGCGTGAGAGTCACGCCGTTGATGAACATGAGCTTGACGTGGGTGGCGAATCCGCCGCAACAGAAGCACCAGCCATCGCCGACGCCATAGTACGATATGCCCCACTTCACGGAGCGCTGCAGGCCGGGCAGCGTCTTGGCCGCCAGGGCATCGATTCTTTCGGCGATGTCACGGTGCGGCTGCGGCAAGCTGGCGATGTAGGCGAAGACCGGCTTGTCACCAGGGGCTGCCTTCGCGGCGCTTGCTTTGCCGGTGAGCATGCTTTCCGGCAGCGTCGTGGCAGCTTTGCCTTGTGTCGCCGTGCGCATGGCCGGTTTCCGGCCGGTGGGCTTCGAAGTCTTGCCTGGCTTCCGGGCGGGCATGGTGGTCCGCTGCACCTCGAAAAAGGGGCCGGCCTAACGTCCAAGCATCAGCTGCAGGGCGCGCCTAGTCCCACGAAACTTACCCGGGCAGCGGCGGCCGTGCCAACGCCGAGCCACCCGACGGCCGCGCCCTGCCAGCTGCCTGTGGTAGTTAGGGTTTTGCCGCGACGCCTCTGTCCTGAAGGCCCGTGGCCAAGGCGGCGGCAAAGGCAGGCGTGCCAACGAGCTCCGGCAAGGGTCGGGGAGGGAGTGGGAACGATGGGTACGATCCGAGAGCTAACCCGAACCACTCCAGATCCAGCCACCGGCCGTCCTTGAAGGCCACCTTGGGGTAGGTCCCGAGAAGCTTAAACCCAAAGGCTAGGTGAAGCGCTCGGCTCGGCGGATTGGGGACCGTGAGGCCGGCGTAGGCGTTCTGAAAGCCTTGGAGCCGGAGGATAGCCAGTAAGCTGGCGTACAGGGCCCGGCCAATGCCTCGGCGGTGGACGGCCGGGTCGGTATAGATGGACACCTCGACCGACCAGGCATAGGAGGCGCGAACGCGGTGTGAGCTGGCATAGGCGTAGCCGAGGAGCGTCTGGTCCGCCGCGACCAGCCAGGGGCGATGCGGTAAGGTGTCGCGGATCCGATGAGCCATTGCGGCCCCATCGGGGGGAAGGGGCTCAACGGAGAGGGTGCTATTGACGACGGCCGGTCGATAGATCTCGGCGAGGCGTGGGCCGTCGTCTGGAGTGGCGAGGCGGATGCGCATGATGGAAAGTAATCAGCAGCCTAACATCCGCGCATCAGCTGCAGGGCGCGGGGCGAGTCTCACGGAACTTACCCGCGCAGTGCCGGCCGTGCTACCGCCGTGACAGCAGATGGCCGCGCCCTGGCAGCTGCATGCGGCTGTTAGCCTGCGCTGTCATGGCACGGAGTCCTTGGCTGGTGCAGCGGGCGGCGGCAGGGGAGCCGGGTGGACAACATGGAGATGCGCGGCCCGAGCCGCGAAACTGGCGTCCGCCTCGGCGCCGCTGCTGGGGGGCATCTCCGTCAGAAAGCCGGAGGGGGAGCCGACAAACGTCAAAGGAATCACCCCCGTGCAAGCTATCCGTGTCACCTGCGTAGGCCTCGAGGACGTCATAGCGGATACAGCCTGTCACAGTGCCATGAAGGCTGTCGGGGCATGGGCGGAGTATGGCAACGTAGAGGTAGGGGGCAGTGCTGGGGAGGCCAGGGACAAAGGGTCAGGGGCCGTGAGCCGAGTGTGCGCCACATCACGGGTGCTTGACGGGGTCGGCGGTGTACCCCTTCGAGTGCATGACGGAGGCCAGTGTCCGGTGTTCTGAGGGGATAGGGCGGGCCTGACCCACGAGCGCGTGGGCACCCCTGAGAGATGCGAAGAGAACCACACGACGAGCCAGAGGCAACGAGACCTCCAAGACAGGAGGCGACACCGACAAGCGCCGCCTTGGTCTGCTATGCGTCATCGTACGCTCTTTCCAGTGCCGCCACGTCGAGCTTGACCATCTTCATCATCGCTTCCATCACAGCCTGTACTTTCTTTTGGCTCGTGTCGCCGATGAGCTCCATGAAACGCCTCGGGACGATCTGCCAAGTGATGCCGAACTGATCGGTGATCCAGCCACACTGCGATGGGGTTGCGCCGGCGCTGATCAGTCTGTTCCAGTACTCGTCAACTTCTTCCTGGTCTCTGCAGTCGACAAAGAGCGAGAAACCTTCGGAGAATGTGAAGTACGGGCCGCCATTGTATCCCATGAAGGACTGACCACCGATGACAAATTCTGCGGAAGTGATTGGGCCGTCCTTGCCAGTGCGAGCGACGTTCTTGATCTCAGAGTCCGGGAATGTGGTGGTGTAGAACGCTATGGCAGCTTCTAGCTGGTCGTTGAACATCAGGAAGGGCGTCACCTTGGTCATCGGAGATGCTCCTTCTTTCGGGGGCGATCGTAACCAAAGATAGCGTTGGAAGGGGTGGCACTGCCGCACACGATCGTGGCGTCCCG
>DATJVM010000007.1:0-25676 GCA_035501775.1 Gemmatimonadales bacterium
CCCCGCTTCTGTTTTCTCGAGGCTCCTCAGGGCAGGCGGGGACAGTTACCGCTCAGATAGAGCAGATGACCGTCCGGTCCAGCCGAGGCGAGCGCGTTGAGTCGGCTGATCAATGGGCAGTCGCGTCGCACCACAAGCCGCCACAGCCTAGTCATCACCTCGCCGCGTTCAATCGTCGCAAAAGCAAAGACCCCGGGGCTCACCCAGAGCCGGAGGGCCGCGGAGTCCCGGCGTGCGGCCGCCCGGACCCACTCGACAGCTTGTCCCGAGTCCGCGGCAGCCGGATGGGAGCCGTGGAAGGTGGAATCGACCTCCGGTCCGTGCGGCAACAGGTGCAGGGCGGGGGTCGGGCCTGGAAGGACGGCTTGCGAATCCCCTAGGGTACGTGAGATCAGCTCGCTCACGCTCGGGTAACTACCGGTGGAGGCGTTCGGGAGCGTGTAGGTCGTGAGCCCAAGCCCGACAGCCAGCGTGAGTGCCGAAACGAGAAGCAGCTTCGCCACCAAGGTTGAGATCTGCATCCGCTCCCTCCTCCAGCGTTGCTGGCCGGGGATTGGTCACACCAATATGGGCTCGGGCCATCGGACTGGAAACCCCAGACGCTCGCCCTTCGTCCGAATCTGAAACGCCCTGCTCAAGCCCGATCATACGTCGTCCGCGCCCGCTCCTCGAGACAGCCATGCCCAGCCTGAGATTCGCGCTCCGAGCCATGCTCCGAACCCCACTTGTCACGGCCGTCGCGGCGGTGTCGCTGGCGCTCGGAATCGGCGCCAACACGGCAATCTTCTCCATCTACGATCAGTTGCTACTGCGCCCCCTGCCGGTGCCCGAGCCGGAACGCCTTGTCAATCTCGGAAACCCGGGGCCCAAGCCCGGAAGCCAGTCGTGCGGGATGGCGGGTGACTGCGACGTGGTCTTCTCCTATCCCATGTTTCGGGACCTCGAACAGCAGCAGGATGGGTTTACCGGTCTGGCGGCCCATGTCGGCTTCGGCGCCAACCTCGCGCCGAGCGGCCAAGTGCCGATCAGCGGCATGGGGATGCTGGTCTCCGGCTCGTACTTTCCCACACTCGGGCTCGCCCCGGCCCTTGGCCGCCTGTTCACGCCGGACGACGACCGGACGATCGGGGCGAACTATCTCGTGGTGTTGAGTCACGCCTACTGGGTGGAACACCTGGGGTCAGACCCCTCCGTCGTCGGTCAGGCGCTGGTCGTCAACGGCCACTCACTGCGGATCATCGGCGTGGCGCCGCGCGGTTTCGACGGGACAACCGCCGGCGCGCATCCCCTGGTCTTCGTCCCCCTCACCATGCGGGCGCAGATGTTGCCGGGATGGACAGGCTTCGAGGATCGTCGGAGCTATTGGGCCTACCTATTCGGGCGCCTTCGCCCCGGTGTCTCCATCGAACAGGCGGCCTCAAGGCTCAATGTGCAGTATCACGCCATCATCAACGATATCGAGGCGCCTCTCCAGAAGGGGATGAGCGATCAGACCCTCGCGCGGTTTCGCTCCAAGGCGCTGACCCTTGAGGACGGGCACCGAGGGCAGAGCTCGCTCCACAGCCAAACCCGGCAACCCCTGCTGTTTCTCCTCGCCATTACCGGCCTCGTGGTCCTGATCGCCTGTGCCAACATCGCGAATCTCCTCCTCGCCCGGGGCGCCCAGCGGAGCGGTGAGATGGCAGTTCGACTGGCGTTGGGTGCGCCGCGGCGCCGCCTCCTCGTCCAGCTCCTGACCGAGTCCTGCCTGCTGGCACTGTTGGGTGGCGTTGCGAGCCTGCTGGTGGCTGAGTGGACACTCTCCGGCATCAGAGCTCTGCTTCCCGCGGACAATGGCATGGATCTGCATTTTGGTCTCGACCCGCGGGTGCTGCTGTTCGCCGCGCTGCTCTCGATCGTAACCGGGCTCGTGTTCGGCATGTTCCCCGCCTTGCACAGCACCCGCCCCGACCTCATCGCGAGTATTCGCTCCGACGCCAGTCATCTGCTCGGCGCCCGCGCCGCCAACACGTTCCGCACGGCGCTCGTCGTCGGCCAGATCGGGCTTTCGATGTCGCTACTGATTCTGGCGGGCCTCCTGGTCCGCAGCCTGGTCAACGCCAGCCGAGCGGACCTGGGGCTCAATGCCGATCGAATCGTCACATTCAGCGTCTCGCCCGAGCTCAACGGGTATGACCGCGTCAAGTCTGCGCTGTTGTTCGACCGCCTGCATGACGAGTTGGCCGCAATCCCTGGCGTGAGCGGCGTGACCGCCTCCACCGTGCCGATCCTGAGCGGTGACAACTGGGGAAGCGACGTCTCTGTCGAGGGGTTCAAGCGCGGGCCTGACACCGACGCCAATGCTCGCTACAACGAGGTCGGCCCCGGTTACTTCCGAGTGATGGACATTCCCATGCTGGCGGGCCGCGAGTTCACCCTCGCCGACCAGCCTGAGGCGGCCAAGGTCGCCATCGTGAACGAGGCCTTCGTGCGGAAGTTTGGCCTTGGCAAGGACGTGATCGGCAAGCACATGTCGACTGGCCGGGATAGCTCGCTCGATCGGGAGATCGTCGGCCTGGTGAAGGACGCCAAGTACAGCCAGGTCACTGCTCCGGTGCCGCCGTTGTTCTTCCTCCCCTATCGGGCCGACACGTCGGTAGGTTCGGTGAACTACTACGTGCGGACCGCGATCGACCCCGCAGGCGTCCTGAGCGCCATTCGACCGGTCGTCGCCAAGCTGGATCCCAGTCTGCCCCTGGAGGATCTGAAGACGCTCCCGGAGCAGATCACGGAGAATCTGATCATGGAGCGGGTGATCGGCACTCTCTCGGCGGCCTTTGCCCTGCTTGCGACGGGGCTCGCGGCCATGGGGATCTATGGCGTGCTCGCGTACATGGTTGCCTTGAGAACCCGCGAGATCGGCGTTCGGCTGGCGCTTGGAGCGGACGACCGCAGCGTTCGGCGCATGATCCTGGGCCAGGTGGCGCGAATGACTCTGCTCGGGGCGGTCATGGGAGTCGGGGCCGCATTGGCGCTGGGCCGGGTGATCCGTTCACAGCTGTTCGGGCTGACCGCGACCGACCCGCTGATCTTCGCCCTCGCCGTGATGGCCCTCGCCGTGGTCGCCCTGGGTGCAGGTTATCTGCCGGCGCTCCGCGCCTCCCGGGTGCACCCCATGCAGGCGCTCCGCTACGAGTAGTGGCCTGGGCGTCTCGCTCAGTGAATCCGGATTACCGCCAACCGGGGAGTGACGTCCGCCGTCACCAGCCCCAGGCCCGAGCCGAACCGGAGCGTGAAGGCAGCGGCCCCCGGGGCTTGATGGATATCCACGTAGAACCCGGAGCCGGCGTGGAGAGTCGCCGCGACGTCCACCCCCAGCCCCGAGACGAGTGGCGGCTGCAGCGGGAAAGCGATCGGAAAATCGTAGGGGTCCTGGGCGTTGAACGAGGCGAAGACCGCCCGGAACGACCAAGACCGATAGAACACCCCCACCGGCGGCGCAAAGCCCGGAAGGTCCGAAACCCAGTTGGCCAGGGCCCAGCGGGTGGCCACGGTCGTGAAGGGCACCCCGGTCTGCGCCGCCACGTTCGCGGTGCCGGTGAGCGTGGTCTGCTCCAGCTGGTTGGTCAGCGTCGGACCATACTGGTCGACGAGGTAGCGGACGAACATCCAGCCGGCGCCGAAGTCCTCGAGAACGGTGTCGCTGGTTTGCAGCAGGAAATGATCGCCAGGGTCCAGGAGATACCCGTACGCGTTTTCCAGGTCGGGCGTGACGTAGGTGCTGAAGGTGGCCGTGTCGGGGAGGAAGCTCCGGCCCCCCAACTCCTCGGCGAACGACGAAAGTGACTCGTCAAGCCACAGATCCTCTGGCGGCCCGCCGCGAAGCAGCACGTGTTGGTTGTAGCCGATGACATGCTGCAGCTCATGCAGGAAGGTCCCGGGAAGGACCTGCTGGAGATCCGAGACGGTGTGGGGGCATGAAAGCGCTCCGTTCGGGTCGGCCACGACCGTGTAGAAGATCTCTCCGTCGTTGTACTGCGCTGCGGTCGTCGGGTCGAGGTCTGGGGGGTAGAAGAAGCCCGCCACATACCCCGAAGCCGCGCACTCGGATGCGCTCACGATCCGGTTGACGACGGGGGTCATCAGCGTGAGCACGACCCCGTTGCTGTCGATATCCGACACGCCTCCGAACGCGACGGTGTCCACCGCATAGACGTGCGTGTCGAAAACCTGCTGCAGCGTATCGATGTCCGTGGCGCTGAGGCCGTCTGCAGGGGACAGGGTGTCCACGTAAATCGCGACATGCGCGCCGACCGATACCGCTCTGGCAGTGACGGGCTGAAACGCCGTGCAATCGAGGTTCGAACAGACGGTGAAGGTGCGAAGACTCCCCACCACCGGCTTGGTAATCGTCGCGGGACGGGCATGCGGGGCCGAGGGCACCTGACCCGTCGCACCGGCCCCTGACCTGCGCTCGAGGCCAAGGCGAAACCGCTCGAACCCGGCCGCCACCGACCCGTGGGCGCCGCCACGCAGGTTGCGGAGCGCCTGCCTGCGCATCGCCGTCAGCCCTGCGCTAAGCCTCGCGCTCCGTAGTTGAAACGACGCCGTATCGCCGGGGATGCCCCCTGCCGACTGGGCAACTACCAGGTACTCCGCCGAGTCGCTGGCAGAGGCCATCCCGGGGAAGGTGACGCACCCGGAATCGGAGGCCGGATCGATGGCGGTGTCCGCCCCCACCGGGAGATTCAGTACCGACGCGAGCGGCGAGCTGCAGGTCGGCGCCGGACCAGGGCCCGTGGAACTCGGTTCCCCCGAGGTGCAGGCCAGCGTGACGATTGAGACAACTGACAGTGAGGCGATCAGGATGACTGCGTGGTGGCGCATGGGTCCCCGCAACGAACGCGGCCCTCGACGGGCCGAATGGCCAACAGTCGGTCCCTTCTAGTACGATTCCCGGAGCGCCCGCGTTAGGACCGCCGGCCAGTTACCTTCTGCAACATGGGATCTCGACCCGCGCTGGGCTTCGCGCGCCCGCCTCGCGCTGAGGGTCTCAGAACACTGCTCCGGCTCGCGCTGCCGGTCATCACCGTCCAGGTCGCATTGATGGCGATGGGCGTGGTGGATACCGTGATGGTGGGACACCTCTCCGCGGTGGCGCTGGCCGCGGTCGCGCTAGGGAACGTCTACTACTTCGCCGCGTCGATTTTCGGCATCGGCGTTCTCATGGCGCTGGATCCCGTGATCGCCCACGCGGTCGGCGCCCTGGACCAGGAGGGAGTGGCGCGCGGTGTTCAGCGCGGCCTGGTGTTGGCGCTCCTCCTCTGCATACCCACGAGCCTGCTTCTCATTCCCGCTCCCTGGGTCCTCGGCATTCTCAAGCAACCGCCCGACGTCGCGCCACTTGCGGGCGCGTACGCCCGTGCCAGCATCCCGGGTACCGTGGGCCTCTTCGCCTTCACCGTGCTGCGGCAGAGCCTCCAAGCCCTGCATCGGCTCCGCCCCCTCGTGATCACCGTCGTGTTGTCGAACCTGGTCAACGCGGCGCTCAACTGGGTGTTCATCTATGGACACCTGGGATCGCCCGCGCTGGGGGCGGTTGGATCGGCTTGGGCGTCAACCTCCTCGCGCCTGCTCATGGTACCCATCCTCCTCGCTCTGGCCTGGCCCGTCCTGCGAGAGGAGGTGCTGCCGCTCCGACGGGCGGCCCTGGTGCCGGGCCCGCTCCTCCGCCTGCTCCGGATCGGCGCCCCCATCGGGTTCCAGCAACAACTCGAGTACGGTGTGTTCGGGGTGGTCGGACTCCTCATGGGCACCATGGGGACGGCGCAGGTTGCCGGGCATCAGGTGGCCCTCAACCTGGCGTCACTCACGTTCATGGTTCCACTTGGCCTGTCCGCCGCCGCAGCGGTGGTGGTGGGCCGAGCCGTCGGCCGCGAGGACCGCTCGGCCGCGGAAGAAGCGGCGCGAGCCGCGCTCTGGGTCTCGGTTGTCTTCATGGGCATGACCGCGGCCGCCTTTCTTGCCTTTCCCTCCCTGCTGGCAAAGGCCTACTCCTCGTCTCCCGCCGTGCTGGCGATCGCCGTGGTCCTGATCCCCCTCGCGGGTGTCTTCCAGGTCTTCGATGGCATACAGGTCACCTCGATCGGGATCCTCCGCGGGCTCGGCGATACCCGCACTCCAATGCTGACGGGTATCCTGGGCTTCTGGCTACTCGGACTCCCCGTGAGTCTTTTACTGGGGCTGCGACTCGGATATGGCCCGGCCGGTCTCTGGTGGGGGCTGGTCCTGGGGCTGGTGGCGGTCGCGACGTTTCTCCTGGCACGGGTCCACCACAAGCTGCACCAGCCGTTCCGACGGGTTCACCTGGAGCACCCCGACCCCACGCCGGCCGTGGCTGGCTCGCTTCCCGCGACTGGGGCGGGCGCCGAGGCGTGATGGAGCCGCGGTTTCGGACCGTCATCTTCGATTGCGACTCCACGCTCACTGCGGTCGAAGGCATCGAGGAGCTGGCGCGCGAGCATCGCGGGGCAGTGGCCGACCTCACCGAGCAGGCGATGCGCGGTCTCATTCCGCTCGAGGAGGTTTACGGACGCCGGCTCGCCCTCATCCGGCCGTCGAGAGAGGCGGTTGATCAACTAGGCAACCTGTACATCCGCGCTCTTGTTCCCGGGGCGATGGATACCGTCCGCGCCCTGCGGACGGCGGGGGTCGTCGTGCAGGTCCTGAGCGGTGGCTTGGCTCCCGCCGTCGGCAGGCTGGCACGCCATCTTGGAATCCCCGACGATCGTGTCGCCGCGGTGGACATCCGGTTTGACGCCGTGGGACGCTACGCGGGCTTCGACGAAACCTCACCGCTCGCCCGATCGGGTGGGAAGCGCGCGTGGATCGACCAATCGGCGGAGCGCCTCCCGCCTCCCGTGCTGCTCGTAGGAGACGGAGCCACCGATCTCGAGGCTCGACCCGCCGTTGCGGCGTTTGTCGCCTACACCGGCGTCGCAGCTCGTGAAGAAGTCTTGCGTCATGCCGATCTGGTCGTGTCCGGACCCTCTCTGACCGCTGTGCTCCACTACTGCGGCATCGCCCCCTGACGGGGCCTGCCCGCTATATTCGTCCGTCCAGGTCACTGCGGAGTCATCGAATGCCCCACGCAACGACTGCGCACTCTCCGAAGAGTGCGCCTGCCTTTGGCCGCTTCTTTCTTCCCGGGCCCACCGAGGTGCTGCCCGAGATCCTCGCGGCGCAGACCAGGCCGATGATCGGCCACCGGGGCAAGGCGATGGAGCACTTGATTGCCGAGATGATGCCGGGCCTTCAGCGCATCTTCCGCACGGCCCGCCCCGTGTACATCGCCGCGGCATCGGCCACGGGGCTCATGGAAGCCGCCGTCCGCAATTGTGCCGGTCGCCGGGTCCTGGCGCTCGTCAACGGGGCATTCAGCGATCGCTTCCTGCGTATCGCCCAGGCGAATGGCGCCGAAGTCCATGCCTGTGAGGTGCCGATGGGCCACGTCCACCGCCCGGAGCTGGTGGAGAGCGAGTTGCGGCGAAAGCAGTACGATGCGATCACCGTGGTTCACTCCGAGACCTCCACCGGCGCCCTGAACCCCATCCGCGACATCGCGGAGGTCGCACACCGGGCCGGCGAAACACTGCTGCTCGTCGACAGCGTGACGGGTGTCGGGGGCGCGCCGGTGGAAACCGACGCCTGGTCGCTGGACTTTATCCTGACCGGGTCACAGAAGGCGCTGGCTCTCCCCCCCGGCCTCGCCCTCGGTGTGGCCAACACTCGGGCGCTGGAGCGGGCCCGACACGCTTCCAACCGTGGGGTATACTTCGATCTGCTCGAGTTCGAGAGTTACATCAGGAAAAACCAGACGCCCAATACTCCAGCCCTTTCGCTCATGTATGCCCTCGCGGCCCAGGTGGCGCGGATCGAGAGCGAAACCATCGAAAGTCGCTGGGCCCGGCACCGCGCGATGGCCGAACGGGTCTGGGAGTGGTCCGGAGAGATGCAGGCGCGGGGCGTCGACCTCCGGGTGCTCGCCCCGGAGGGGCATCGGTCACCCACCGTCACCTGCCTCACGCTGCCGGAGGGGCGCCTCGGTCCCAGCGTCACTGAGGGGTTGAAGGCGCGCGGCTATACCATCTCTGCGGGCTACGGCGCGCTCAAGGATTCCAGCATTCGAATCGGTCACATGGGCGACCATACCGTCTCGGAGCTGAACGCTCTCCTTGCCGAGCTCGCCGACGTCCTTGGCGCATGACGGCCTACCGCGTCCTGATCGCTGACAAGATCGCCCGGGAGGGGCTGGCCCCTCTGGCGCAGGATCCTCGCTTCGAGCTGGTGGAGCGCCCCGGCCTCAAGGGCGACGACCTCGCCGCCGCTCTCGCTGATGTAGACGCCGTGCTGGTCCGCAGTGCCACGCGGATCACCCGGGAGTCCCTCGCCCGAAGTACCCGGCTCAAGGTGATCGGGCGGGCAGGCGTTGGTGTGGACACGATCGACGTGGACGCGGCCACGGAGCGGGGGGTCGCCGTGATGAACGCCCCGGCCGGCAATACCGTTTCCGCCGCCGAGCTGGCGTTCGCCCTCTTGCTCTCCCTGGTCCGTCGCGTGCCCGCTGCCGATCGGTCCATGAAAGCCGGTGAATGGGATCGCGCCAAATTCAGTGGTATCGAGGTGTATCGCAAGACGCTGGGGCTGGTAGGCGCCGGGCGCGTCGGAGGCGAAGTTGCGCGGCGCGCCAAGGCCTTCGGGATGCGGGTGCTGGCGTACGACCCCTTTCTCAGTCCGGACGTCGCGCGAGATCTCGGCGTCGAGCTGGACACGCTCGAGACGGTGCTGCAGCAGAGCGACGCGATCTCGGTACACGTGCCGCTCACCGAGACAACCCGCGGGCTGCTCGGCGACGCCCAGCTCGCACTCCTCAAGCCCACGGCCGTGGTCGTCAACGCGGCCCGGGGCGGCGTGCTGGACGAGGCGGCCCTGGCCCGGCGCCTCACCGAAGGGAAGCTGGCGGGGGCGGCGCTCGACGTCTACGACGAAGAGCCGCTGCCGGCTCGACATCCACTGCGCGCACTCGACAATGTGATCTTGACCCCGCACCTGGGAGCGTCCACCGAGGAGGCCCAGTTCAATGTGGCCGTCGAAATCGCCGAGGCCGTTCGAGCGGCCTTGGCGGAGGGCGACTTGTCCCGCGCCGTGAACGCAACTCTGGTGGGCGGAGCGCGCCTGCATCGGCTCCGGCCGCTCTTCGACCTCGCGGTTCGCCTCGGCAGACTCGGCGCCGCGCTCGTGCCCGGAGCGCTGACACGGATCGAGCTCCGCTTTGCCGGGGAGGGCGACGACCTCCTGCGCCCCCTCGCGGCAGGGGCGGTGATCGGGGCCCTCGAAGGAGCGGTGGGCGCAACCGAGGTCAACGTCGTGAACGCGCTGCATCTCGCGCGCCAGCGCGGGATCCAGATTGAGAGAACCCGGGCCGATCCTCCGCGGGACTATGCGGATCTTATCGAGGTTCGCACCGGCGCCAGGGAGCGGTCCGTCACCGTGGCGGGCGCCGTGCTGGCAGAGGGGCACCCGCGAATCGTCAGGATCGGCGAGTTTCGCGTGGATGTCGCCCCCCGCGGCGTGGTACTCGTGCTGCACAATCATGACGTGCCCGGTGTCATCGGCCGCGTGGGGACGCTTCTGGGCAATGCCGGGATCAACATCGCGGAATACCACCAGGCCCGGCTCACGGCCGGCGGCGACGCGCTGGCCGTGGTCAGCATCGATGCGGCTCTGCCCGGGGCAGTGGGGGAAGCGCTGCGGGCCCTGCCGGAGATCCGATCGGTCGCGCAGGTCGTCCTCGACTGACCGACCTTGATTGCAGGGTGCGGACGTCGGGATACATTGTGTAAGCTCCGTCCACCTCCCCCTGACACCCGAGTCCCGTATGTCACGGTCCGTCGTCATTCCCTTCGGTCTCTCCCTGCTGCTGGCGTGCGGCAGTGGAACGCCCACCGGCACGGCCACCAAGACCACCTATGTCTACCAGGGCGTCTTCGGAGGCGATAACGGAACCGAAGCTGGAAACTTCAGCGTCTCGGTCGTCGTGGAAGACAGTACCGGCAGTGGAACCTTCACGGTGAATGGCTCCAGTCACGCCTTCACCACCATGATTTACACGGGGACGTCATTCACGGCGTCTGGCAGCGGGTTCGCATTCACCGGCACCGTTGATGACTCATCCGTGGTGGGGAGCTATGAGAGTGGCAGCGGGGGTGGCTTGTTCTCGGGGCTCCGCAAGACCAGCACCGTGGTTCCCTCCACTTTCTGCGGCACGCATATCGGACGGAACGATGGAGTGCCACTCGCGGGGACCTACGCCTTTGTGCAAGGCGGGCCCTACCGACACGGCGTGTTCACCTCGGTCCTCGGCGACGCCTTCCATGGCTACCTGCGAGCGGTGAACGGTGCTACGCCGGTGACGCTCGACACCCTTGCGGGCGCGGCGTCCCTGACGGTGTCAGGCGCCACCTTCCTCGGCAGCTACGCGATGGCCAACGGCGACACCGGGCTCGTGGCCGGGAACAGCTGTCCGCTCACTGTCCCCGGAACGATATCGAGTGCCTACGATGGCGTCCTCGGTAGCTTCGACGGCACCGAACTGGGCACGATGACTTTCCTGCTCAGTTCTTCGGGGCTGGGCAGCACCGGGAGCTACCGGATCGGGACGACCACGCGCCAGTTCGTCTCGGTGATCTCGGGAGTGAACAACGAGGTGGCGGCCTTCGACAGCGCGTACCGAGTCATCGTGAGCCTCGATAGCGCCGACCTGAGTGGTCTCTATTCGCGGCACGATACCCTCAACGGGCGGGTCGCCGCCATGCAGCGCGATACGCTCTCGACGGTCGCGTACTGCGGCAAGAACTCACGGGGCACTGGGGCGGTTGGCGCCTTTGCCTTCCTGCTGCGTTCCGATAGCGTCCTGTTCGGGACCTACACAGGAGGATCGCTGGGCGACGCGTTCCAGGGCGAGATTTCGGGTCGGTCCGGGGACAATAACAGCGCGCTGGAAACCGACGCCGGCCCGGTCTCGATCCTCCCCAGCGGCCAGAGCTTCGCGGGAGTCTGGGATCACTCGGGCACCGGTGGATCGTCAGGCACCCTGACCGGCGCGGTCTGCCCCTGATCCCATGCGGCCGGTCCGCGGGCGAGCCCTGGTCTCAGCGCTGCTGCTGGTGGTGTCCGGTGCGTGCGAGTCGACGGCGCCCACACCAGAGAGCCTCAACAGCGCCCTCGCCCCGTTGCTATCCAAGGCGGGCGTGACGCCAATTGAACAACCTGCTGCTCCTGCGCCGGCGCTGGTTCGACTGGGGCAGGCTCTGTTCTTCGACAAGATCCTGAGTGGAAGCAAGAACATCGGGTGCTCGACCTGCCACAACCCGGTCTACCACACTTCCGACCAGCTGATGCTCTCGATCGGCACGGGCGGCACGCTGCCCGGAGGCGAGCGCCAACTGGGCACTGGAAGCTTCACTCCCCGGCACGCGTTCGACCTCTTCGATCGGGGGAATCCAGCCTGGCATGTCCTGATGTGGGACGGGCGGGTCGCGTCCGATAGCAGGGGCCTCGACACTCCCCTCGGGCCCGCCCTGCCGAACGGCCTCAGCGGCCCTCTCGCGGCTCAGGCGCTTCTCCCCCTCCTCGACCGCGTCGAGATGCGAGGGCAGGGCACCGATGATCTCGCGACCATTCCCGACTCGGCGCCCACCACCGTCTACGCGGCGATCATGGCCAGGCTCCGCGCCATTCCCGGGTACGACTCGCTCCTCGCGGCCGCCTACCCGGGTGCGCGCCTGGATTCGTTGAGAATCGACGCCGCCGTGAATGCCATCGCGGCATTCATCACGGATCGATGGACGACCGGTGGCTCGCCCTTCGACCAGTATCTTCGTGGGGACACGACAGCGTTGGATCCGTCGGCCCTGCGTGGCGCCCTGCTGTTCTTTGGCTCGGCCCGCTGTGCCGAGTGCCATCGCGGGCCGCTCCTTACCGATCAGGCCTTCCACAACACTGGCGTGCCGGTTCTCGGCCCCGGACTCCCCGGCGGCGGTCCCGATGTCGGACGCGCCGAAGTGACCGGAAACTCGAGCGACCGATTCCTCTTCCGGACGCCGCCGCTTCGGAACGTCGGCCTCACCGGTCCCTACACCCACAACGGCAGCTTCGCCACGCTCGAGGCCGTCGTGCGTCACTACCGGAACCCGGAGGTGGCCCTGCGTGGCTTCGACGCCGCGGCCTTAGACCCGCGGCTCCGCAGCACTCTCGATTTGAGCCCCGCCACGGTCACGCTGGTACTTGGGACGCTCGACCCGCGCCTGGTCAGCGGGATCGCCCTCTCCGACAGTGATGTGGCCGACCTGACCGCGTTTCTGCTGGACCTGACGGATCCCGCCTCCACTATCCTTCTTGGTGACGTGCCGCCCAGCGTCCCCAGCGGTCTGCCGGTAGCCGACTACTAGGACCTGCACCTGCGTTGACAAGGGTTACCGCCCCGTTCGACATTGCCCGGGAGGCAGTGGGGCTCGCGCAGTCTGTGCTGCGAGGGAAAGGGGCTACTCTCGGACGCTGCTCGGCACCGACTCGAGCAGGACCTCGACGGCGAGAGCCTCGGCGAGGGAAACGCCCGATTCCAGCTTGCGATCGAAGACTTCGAGGGCCTCTTCCGCGGCCCAGTACAGGAGGCGACAGGCTGTGAGGTCCGCCGGATGGTCGTCGCCCAGCTCGTGGGCCGTCTCCCGCATCGCGTCCTGCTCGATCAGGAGGCGGGCGGTGAGTGCTAGGTCGCGGCACCGCGCTTCCGCGACGATCATTTCGCGGTACCGCGGGCTGCCGCTCTGCCGCGCGACGGTGAGGTCGCGGAGCGCCCCCTGCTGGAGCAGGGAGAGCATGGTGTACCGCCGCGTCTGGGCGCGGCGCACCTCGTCTCGTTGCGCAGCTAAAGCCGCGAACACCGATTCCTGGAGCCCCGGATACTCCGCCACCTCCATAGGAACCTGCTGCCACAGCCCCGGGACCGGCCGCCCCAACTGGCCTCGAACCATCTCCTGGACGGCGAAGATCGTATCGCCGGTCATCGTTGCGTAGCGCCAGCACGCCCGACCGAGTGAGCCTTCCCGCCCCCAAAGGGTGCGGAGGTACTCATGGCGCTGCTGATCGTTGGGCACGGCTGGTTTCATGAGACCGCTACTCGCTGTCAGGTTCAGGGTACGGCGGAAGCAGCGGGCCGGTCCCGGCCCCGCATTCAGTCGCGGTCTTGGAAAGCAGCAACCGTGCCGTTCGAGGGTCGGGACTTTCCACATCTGCAACTCGTTGCTTGAAAAAGGGATAGCCGGTCGTCACGGAGCTGCAGGGCCCGCTTTACGATTGCCTGCCGACGCTCCGCGCCCGGGATTCTGCGCGACCCCCGCTACCCTGCATGGCTGAGCCCAAACGACTGGGCCTTCGCCCTGTCCTCCTTGTGCTGGTCATCGCACTCGCGGCTTCCGCCGCGGGCCTGCCAAACGGTTTTGCCTACGACGACTTCCCAGCGATCGTCCGCAACGCGGACGTGCACACCCTGCATGCGCCGTGGCGGTTCTGGACGGAGACCTACTGGCCCCTCACCCGTTTCGCGGGCGGAGAAACCCTCTACCGGCCGCTCACCTCCCTCGCCTTTGCCGTACAATGGGTGCTAGGGAACGGGAGCCCGCTGCCGTTTCATCTGGTGAGCACGGCGCTGTACCTCGCCGCTTGCGGCGTCTTTCTCTGGCTCGCGTGGGTCGTCCTCCCGGCGGAGGGTGCCCTGGCTGCCGCGTGCCTCTTCGCTGCTCACCCGGTGCACGTCGAGGCGGTGGGCAACGTGGTCGGGCAGAGCGAGCTGCTTGCCGCACTCTTTTCCCTCCTCGCCGTCGGACTGCTGGTTCGCGTTCGCGGCCCGGGGCCCATCGGGCTGGGCGATCGCCTTCGTCTCTACGGCTGCTATCTGCTCGCCTGTCTCTCGAAGGAAAATGGCGTGATCCTGCCTGGGCTCCTGCTCGCGGCGGAGTTCACCGTGGTGCGCGACCCTCGGCCCCTTCGGGTGAGGCTTCTGGCGTTGCGCGAGTTCTGGATCGTCTTGATCGGCGTGGGGCTCTGTTATGTGGCCCTCCGCGCCATGGTCATCGGCACGCTCGCCGGGGACTACCCCCACGTCCTGATCGCGCACGCGACCTACCCGCAGCGGATCTACACCATGCTCCGCGTGGCACTGGAGTGGCCGCGCCTGCTTCTCTGGCCGGCGCACCTGCAGGCGGACTACTCCCCGCGCGACTTCGATCTCGCTCTGGCCTTTGGACCCGTGCAATTTGCCGGGGTCGGCATGCTCGCCACGTCGGCATGGCTCATCTGGTGGGCCTGGCGCCGCCGCCCGGCGGTCGCCTTCGGTGTGATGTGGTTCTATATCGCCATTTTTCTGGTCAGTAACCTCGTCTTCAAGACTGGTGTCCTCCTCGCCGAGCGCACGCTTCTCTTGCCCAGCGCCGGAGTCATGCTCGCATTGGGCGGCGCGGTCGCCGCGGCCACCGAGGTTCCCCACCGACGGCGGTGGCTCGTTGCCGGCAGCGCGGCCGCCTTCACCTGCCTCGGCGTTCTGCGGAGTGCGGTGCGCCAGCCGGTCTGGAAGGACAACTGGGCGCTCTTGCGCGCCACCGTCCGTGACGCGCCTCGCAACTACCACGCGCACTGGTCGTACGGACTCCAGTTGTTCGATCTGGGGCTCCGCGAATCCGCCTTCACCGAGATCGAGACGGCAATCGACCTCTACCCCAGGGATGCCGCCCTCCTGTCGGACGCCGGTGATCTGCATCGTACCGCCGGTGAGTGCGACGAGGCCATCGCGCTGTACCGGCGGTCCCTCGCAATCGACCCGAGGAGGCTGTACACGCAATCACGCCTGGCGTCCTGTTACATGCGGGTAGGCCGCTACGCCGATGCGCGCCTTGAGATCCATCGACTCATCGACCAAGGGCACCCGCAGTTCGTCATCCTGCTCCCCGCGATCGACAGCGCATCGGCGGCTGGGGCTACCGCCTTCCGCTGAGCTCCACCCCTTCGAGCGACCATGGCCACTACGCTTATGCATGACGTGGAGGCGGCGCGGGCCTGCTTCCCCGCGCTTCTCCGGCGACAGGGGGAAACCGCCGTCGCCTACTTCGACGGACCGGGCGGCACCCAGGTACCGCGGACGGTGGTGGAGGCGATGTCCGACTACCTCTACCACCATAACGCCAACACCCATTGGGCCTATCCAACCAGCCAGGAGACCGACCAGGCCCTGGCCGCTGCCCGGGCCGCGCTCGCGGACCTCCTCGGCGCCGCGCCGGACGAGATCGCCTTCGGCGCGAACATGACGACCCTCACCTTTCATCTGGCCCGCGCGCTCGGCCGCGGGCTGGGGCCCGGAGACGAGATCGTCGTCACGGAGCTCGATCATCAGGCCAACGTCGCGCCGTGGCAGGCCATCGCCCGGGAACGTGGCGTGTCGCTCCGGGTCGTCCCGTTCGACCCGGCGACGGGTGAGCTGGTTTGGCCTGATCTCCTGGCCGCGATCGGTCCCCGGACTCGCGTCGTTGCCGTGGGGGCGGCCTCGAACGCGCTCGGCACCGTAACCGATGTCCGGCAGGTGGCGGAGCTCGCGGCCCGAGTGGGGGCCATTTCCTTCATCGATGCCGTACACTTCGCCGCGCACGCTCGCATCGATGTGTCGGCCATCGGATGCGATTTTCTCGCGTGTTCCGCCTACAAGTTCTATGGCCCCCATGTCGGTGTGCTGTTCGGGCGGCGGGACCGCATCGCCGCCCTCGAGGTCCCCAAACTGGACCCGGCTCCCGAGACCTCGCCGGAACGGCTCGAAACCGGCACTCAAAATCACGAGGGCATCGTTGGCGCTCACGCCGCCGTGGACTTCCTGGCGGAGCGCGGGTCTGGGGCCTCGCGGCGCGCCCGACTGAGCGATGCGTTCCACAGACTGCACGCGCACGGGCAGCACCTGGTCGAGCACCTGTGGGACGGTCTCGCCCGTGTGCCCGGCGTTCGCCGCCTTGGCCCCCCGCCCACCCGACCGCGCACCCCTACCGTGTCATTCTCCCTCGCCAACAGGCCGGCCGAGCAGGTAGCACGGCAACTCGCGCAAGACGGCCTCTTCGTCTCGCACGGCGACTTCTATGCGACACAGGTGGCCCGCCGGCTCGGTCTCGCCGAAGCCGGCCTGATCCGGGTCGGCTGCGCGTGCTACTCGACAGCGGAGGAGGTCGACCGCCTCCTGAGCAGCCTCGCGCGAATCGCCAGGTAGGCGACTGCGTCGCAACCGGAGACGAATTGACATTCAAGGGGCGCCCACCCAAGGTAGACCGCATGAGCACCACCCTCTCGCATCCTCGCGTCGTTCGCGCCCCGACCGGGAATCGGCTCAGCTGCAAGGGCTGGCATCAGGAAGCGGCTCTTCGGATGCTGATGAACAATCTCGATCCCGACGTGGCCGAACGTCCGGACGATCTCATCGTCTACGGGGGGAGTGGTCGCGCCGCTCGTAACTGGGAGTGCTTCGATCGGATCGTAGAGACGCTGCGGCGCCTCGACAACGACGAAACCCTGCTGGTCCAGAGCGGCAAGCCGGTCGGCGTCTTTCAAACCCATGAAGACGCCCCGCGGGTACTCATCGCCAATGCCCACCTGGTCCCACGCTGGGCGACGTGGGACGAGTTCCGCCGGCTGGAGGCGATGGGCCTGACAATGTTTGGCCAGATGACTGCGGGATCGTGGATCTACATCGGAACTCAGGGAATCTTGCAGGGAACGTACGAGACCTTCGCCGAGCTGGCGCGCAGGCACTTCGGCGGTACACTGGCGGGCAGGCTCGTCGTCACTGGCGGGCTGGGTGGCATGGGGGGAGCCCAGCCCCTAGCCGCGACGCTCAACGGGGCCGCCTTCCTCGGCGTCGAAGTGGATCCCGACCGCATCCGCCGACGCGTGGACACCGGGTACTGCGACCGGATGGAAACGTCGCTCGACCACGCCCTGGCGGAACTGCTCGCCGCGCGGGCCGCGAGGCAGGCACTCTCGATCGGCCTCGTAGGAAACATCGCCGAGGTGCTCCCCGAACTGGTGCGCCGCGGTGTGGCGCCCGACGTCGTCACCGACCAGACCTCCGCCCACGACCTCCGGCTTGGCTACATACCGATCGGCTGTTCGCTGGAACGGGCCGCCGAACTGCGCGAGGCCGACCCCACAGGCTACGAGGCGCGCGTGCTCGACTCCATGGTCGCCCACGTAGACGCGATGCTCGCCCTCCGGCGACAAGGAGGCGTGGTTTTCGACTACGGCAATAATCTGCGCGGCCAGGTCGCCGACCATCGCGCGCGCGCCGACGCCTTCCAGATTCCGGGATTCGTGCCCGAGTTCATTCGGCCGCTGTTCTGTCGCGGTGCGGGACCCTTCCGGTGGGCGGCGCTGTCGGGGCGCCCGGAGGATATCGCCGTCACCGACCAGGCCGTCCTGGAAGCCTTCCCGGAGAAAGACGGCCTGGTCCGCTGGATTCGGCAGGCGCGGGAACGCGTGCATTTCCAGGGGCTGCCCGCCCGCATCTGCTGGCTCGAGTACGGGGAGCGCGCCGAAATGGGGCTCCGGTTCAACTGGCTGGTGCGGAACGGCAAGGTAGATGCGCCGCTCGTGATCGGACGCGATCACCTCGATGCGGGCTCCGTGGCCTCACCGAACCGCGAGACCGAAGGGATGCGGGACGGTTCGGATGCGATCGCGGATTGGCCCCTTCTCAACGCGCTCCTCAATACGGCCTGCGGCGCCAGCTGGGTATCCATCCATCATGGCGGCGGGGTAGGAATCGGCTACTCCATTCACAGCGGTATGGTCGCAGTGGCGGACGGTACCGAACGGGCCGATCGGCGGCTGGCGCGCGTTCTGACCGCCGATCCCGGAACCGGCGTGATGCGACACGCCGACGCCGGCTATGACCTCGCCGTCGCCACGGCCCGTGAACGGGGCGTGGACCTCCCGATGCTCCCGGGCTGAACCAGCGGATGCCCGTCCTCCGCGACATCGGGATTCTCGTCACACCGGCTCCCGGCTCAGGACAGGCCGGGTTACGCGCCATCCCGGATGCCGCACTGGCTTGGGAAGGAGAGACGATTCGTTGGGTGGGGCCCGCCCGGGACCTGCCTGCGGAGCTTGCCGGCTGGGAATCCCGCCTGGCCGGCGGGGCGCTGGTCATACCTGGCCTCATCGACTGCCACACCCACCTGGCCTTCGGCGGTTGGCGCGCGGAGGAGTTCGAGCAACGGATCCTCGGCGCAAGCTATCTGGAAATCGCGGCCCGCGGCGGCGGCATCGCGGCCACGGTGGCACGCACCCGGGCTGCGACGACCGGCGACCTGCGCCGCCGCGCCGAAAGCCATCTGACCGCTATGGCGGAACTCGGGGTGACCACCGTCGAAGCGAAGAGCGGGTACGGGCTTACTCCGGAGCACGAACTCCGCCTCCTCGAGGTCTATCGCGACCTCGCCCAGGGTCCCCAGCGGATTGTCCCGACCCTGTTGGCCGCGCACATCGTTCCCGAGGATTATCGGGAACACCGTGAGATGTACTTGCGCCTGGTGGTCGATGAAGTCATTCCCCGCGCCGCCTCCCGCGGCCTGGCACGATTCTGCGATGTCTTCGTGGAAGAGCGTGCGTTCACGGTGGACGAGGGGCGCCGGGTGCTGCAGGCCGGGCTCGCGGTCGGGCTTCGGCCGAAGATTCACGCGGACCAGTTGACTTGGAGTGGCGGAGCGGAGCTCGCCGCAGAGCTGGGCGCCATCTCGGCAGACCATCTCGAGCATGTGTCCGAGGAGGGCATTCGCCGCATGGCCATCTCGGGAACGGTTGCGGTGAGCCTGCCATTCGCATCGCTGTACCTGAACTCGCAACCCGTGCCCGCCCGCCGCCTGCTCGACGCGGGTGTGCCGGTGGCCGTCGCCACCGACTTCAACCCCGGCTCGGCTCCCAGCTATCACCTGCCACTCGCGCTGACGCTGGCCTGCACCATGCAGCGGATGACCCCGGCCGAGGCTCTCAATGGGGCCACGCTGGTCGCCGCCAAGGCGCTGGGGCTCGAGCACGAAATCGGCTCCTTGGAGCCCGGCAAGTCCGCGGACTTTGCCATCATCGACGCCCCCAGCGTCGAGCATTGGCTGTACCAGCTCCGCGCCAACGCCTGCGTTCGGACCGTCGTCCGGGGAAGGGAGATCTGGCGAAGCGGAGGATGACCCTCAGATCTTGGACAGCCGCTCCTCGATGCTCCGGAGCAGGCCCGCCTCCCGCTCATCCGCGCGGCGAACCAGCTCTGTCGCCTCGCTCTGGAGCGTTCCCGCCCGCGCACGATCCGGAAAGGCCGGCAGGTTGATGCGGACGTTAAGCCACGCGCCGCGAATCGCGGCTCGCGCCGCAAGGATCGCCACACCCGCGTCGGAAAGAGAGGCCGGTACCCCGCCCGAGGCCATGGCTTCGATCAGGTCCAGACTCTCGTACGTCAGCTTCATCACCCTGAACGGCACCTCCGTCGCTTCGAGGTTGGCGGCGCCGATGGCCGCCTGGCGTGTGGCGGCCTCCTCGGGCGTACCCTTGGGAAGCCCCAACGCCCGGATGACCCCATCAAACGCGCGGCTGTCGGCATCGACGAGGCCCAGCAGTTCCGCCAGCAGGGTCTGACCGCGTTCGGCCCACTGCGAGAACCCTTCCCACCGCTCATCCCACCCCGGTTTGTGCGCCGACAGATTGGCGACCATGGTGCCCAACGCGGCCGCCAAGGCACCCAGCGCCGCCGACACCGAACCCCCACCTGGCGCCGGCCGCTCGGCGGCGACCTCCTCCACAAATCCGCGCAGCGGCAGCCGCGCCAGCCGGTCGTCGGGTTGGCGCAGCCGATATTCGATGATGCGCTCCTCGGGGCGGAAGGGAGCGAGCTCTGCCAACCCCATTGACTTGACGGCGATCCGGATCAACTCCGCCTCCGGGACGCCGAGCGAGCGGCGCTGCGAGGCGAGATAGTAGCGCCCCGCCGCCAGCATCGCTGAGCGAGGCACCAGGCCAACCAATTCGGCCCCCGTCACACGCACTCCACGCGCGTCGGCCGCGCGACGCACCTCCTCGAACGCCACATGCAGAGGCGTTACCTCGAGGTCCGTCAGGTTCATGGACACCTGAGCGATTCCGTACTCGGCGACGTACCAGCCAATCGCTTTGACGGCCTTGAGGGTGCCGGGCACCATGACCGGGTTTCCGGAGGTATCGCGAACGACCGGCCCAGTGATCGGGTTCTCCTCCCGCCTGGGCCGACCCGCTTCTCGCACATCGAACGCAATCGCGTTGGCTCGGCGGGTGGAAGTGGTATTGAGGTTCACGTTGAACGCCACCAGAAAGCCGCGCGCCCCGATCACCGTCGCCCCCGAGCGCGGGGAGAACTCGGCGGGGCCATGGTCCGGGCGCCACTCAGGGCGGGTGAGCTTCCGGGGCAATCCTTCATATTCTCCGGCGCGGATCGCGGCGAGGCTCTGTCGGGCCGGGTTCTTCTGTGCCGCCTCGTAGAGAAAGACCGGAATCGCCAGCTCCCGTCCCACGCGTTCGGCCAGGCGTTCGGCGTGACGGGCCGTTTCTTCGAGGGTAATACCCGAGATCGGCACCAGTGGACATACGTCCGTAGCGCCCATGCGGGGATGCGTCCCCCGGTGCTGCCGCATGTCGATCAGCTCCGATGCCCGCCGGATTCCGCGGAATGCGGCCTCGACAACCGCCTCGGGCGCGCCGGCAAAAGTCACGACGGTGCGGTTGGTGTCGGCGCCGGGGTCGACGTGGAGCAGTGTGGCCCCGTCGACGGCGGCGATTGCCTCGGTGATCTGCCGAATCACCTCGGGATTTCGGCCTTCGGAGAAGTTGGGAACGCACTCGATGAGGGCGGTCATGGGCTCGTCGGTCAGGGAGAGGAGGCAGCGGTGGAGCGCGCGCGGCGCGGAAATCTAGCGGCCCCTTGCGGATCAGGTGGGGTAGGGGTAGAATGACGCCCCCGCAGAATTCCCGTAGGGCGGATCCGGCGCAGGCAGACCGGGTGCGGCCCGGGAAGGAAGGGGAGCGGAAGTCGTGTTCGGCCTTGACGATGGGCCGGGTGGCGGCTAAGATTCAAGGCTTTTCGAAACCTGCTCTTTGAAAATCGCAGTGAGCAATGGGTGTGGCAGTGCGGACCCTGAGACCTGTCTCGCAGGCAGATGCGGGGCGGGAAGGGTTTACGATTCTGCAAACACGTGATTCGGACGAACTGACAAACCAGCTCGTTCGACTCGAGCTATTTCAAACACTCTTGGAGAGTTTGATCCTGGCTCAGGACGAACGCTGGCGGCGTGCCTAACACATGCAAGTCGAACGGGGTAGCAATACCCAGTGGCGAACGGGTGCGTAACACGTGAGGAACTTGCCCATCGGCGGGGGATAGCCGGCCCAACGGCCGGGTAATACCGCGTACGACCTTTGGGGGGCATCCCCTGGAGGTGAAAGCAGCAATGCACCGATGGAGAGCCTCGCGGCCTATCAGCTAGTTGGTGAGGTTACGGCTCACCAAGGCGACGACGGGTAGCTGGTCTGAGAGGATGACCAGCCACATTGGGACTGAGACACGGCCCAGACTCCTACGGGAGGCAGCAGTGGGGAATATTGCGCAATGGGCGAAAGCCTGACGCAGCGACGCCGCGTGAGGGATGAAGGCCTTCGGGTTGTAAACCTCTGTCGGGAGGGACGAAGCTCTGACGGTACCTCCAAAGGAAGCACCGGCTAACTCTGTGCCAGCAGCCGCGGTAATACAGAGGGTGCGAGCGTTGTCCGGAATCACTGGGCGTAAAGGGCGCGTAGGCGGCTTGGTAAGTCGGGGGTGAAAGGCTGCGGCTCAACCGCAGCATGGCCTTCGAGACTGTCAGGCTTGAGCACGGCAGAGGCTGGTGGAATTCCCGGTGTAGCGGTGGAATGCGTAGAGATCGGGAAGAACATCGGTGGCGAAGGCGACCAGCTGGGCCGTTGCTGACGCTGAGGCGCGACAGCGTGGGGAGCAAACAGGATTAGATACCCTGGTAGTCCACGCCGTAAACGATGGGTACTAGGCGTCGGGGGGAGCGACCCCCTCGGTGCCGTCGCTAACGCAGTAAGTACCCCGCCTGGGGAGTACGGTCGCAAGACTGAAACTCAAAGGAATTGACGGGGGCCCGCACAAGCGGTGGAGCATGTGGTTTAATTCGAAGCAACGCGAAGAACCTTACCTGGGCTTGACATGCACGGGAAAGCCGGTGGAAACATTGGCCCCTCTTCGGAGCTCGTGCACAGGTGCTGCATGGCTGTCGTCAGCTCGTGTCGTGAGATGTTGGGTTAAGTCCCGCAACGAGCGCAACCCTCGTCCCTAGTTACCAGCGGGTCATGCCGGGCACTCTAGGGAGACTGCCGGTGCCAAACCGGAGGAAGGTGGGGACGACGTCAAGTCATCATGGCCCTTACGTCCAGGGCGACACACGTGCTACAATGGCCGGTACAGCGCGTCGCTAGCCCGCAAGGGTCCGCTAATCGCGAAAAGCCGGTCTAAGTTCGGATTGTGGGCTGCAACCCGCCCACATGAAGCTGGAATCGCTAGTAATCGCGGATCAGCCACGCCGCGGTGAATACGTTCCCGGGCCTTGTACACACCGCCCGTCACGCCATGGAAGCTGGGGGGACCTGAAGTCGGTGGGCCAACCGCAAGGGGGCAGCCGCCAAAGGTCAATTCAGTGACTGGGGCGAAGTCGTAACAAGGTAGCCGTAGGGGAACCTGCGGCTGGATCACCTCCTTTCTGGAGCGACGAGTATGGGCCATCCTTCTGGGGTGCGCCACGAAAGTCCCCGGATGTCGCCCGCACGGCCCTCCCATTTGCTCACGCGATCTGCTCTTTGATAACTGAAGGTTGGATGGTGTTGTTAGGGAATCCAAACCGTGGCGGCCGCGAGGCCGCACGAAAATCAGATCGAGATCAAACGCAATAAGGCACACGGTGGATGCCTTGGCATCGAGAGGCGATGAAGGACGTGGTAAGCTGCGATAAGCCTGGGGGAGCTGCACACGAGCTGTGATCTCAGGATGTCCGAATGGGGAAACCCGGCGGGGCGCGAGTCCCGTCACTCCGAGCGCAAGCGAGGAGAGCCAACCCGGGGAAGTGAAACATCTCAGTACCCGGTGGAACAGAAATCAACCGAGATTCTCCTAGTAGCGGTGAGCGAACGGGGAATAGGCCAAACCTGGGGAGCTTGCTCCCCGGGGGTTGTGGGACCACGACGTGGGATGCACGACGCGAGGGTGAAGCGGCCTGGAAAGGCCCGCCAGAGAAGGTGACAGCCCTGTAACCGGATGCGTACGGCCCCTAGTGGTATCCCGAGTAGCGCGGCGCACGTGGAATGTTGCGCGAATCCGGGGGGACCACCCTCCAAGCCTAAATACTCCTCGATGACCGATAGTGCACGAGTACCGTGAGGGAAAGGTGAAAAGTACGCCAGGTGGCGAGTGAAACAGAACCTGAAACCGTGTGCTGACAAGCGGTAGGAGGGGCCGCAAGGCCCTGACTGCGTGCCTTTTGCATTATGATCCGGCGAGTTGCTCCTCACGTGCAGGTTAAGGCCTTCAGGGCCGGAGCCGTAGCGAAAGCGAGTCTGAACAGGGCGAATTCGTACGTGGGGGCAGACCCGAAGCCGTGGCGATCTACCCTTGAGCAGGTTGAAGCCGCCGTAACAGGCGGTGGAGGACCGAACTGATGTGGGTTGAAAACCGCTCGGATGACTTGAGGGTAGGGGTGAAAGGCCAATCAAGCTCGGGGATAGCTGGTTCTCCGCGAAATATATTTTGGTATAGCCTCGGGAAATGAGTTCCTGGGAGGTAGAGCACTGGATGGGTCCGGGACGTGAATAACGTTACCTCCCCCAACCAAACTCCGAATGCCCATGGAATGCTGCCCGGGAGGCAGTCGCTGTGCGCTAATGTACAGCGGCGAGAGGGAAAGAACCCAGAACGACGGCTAAGGCCCCGGAGTGGTGGCTCAGTGTAGCAAAGGATGTGATCTTGCTGTGACAGCTGGGAGGTTGGCTTAGAAGCAGCCATTCCTTTAAAGAGTGCGTAACAGCTCACCAGTCAAGCGAGGTTGCGCCGATAATGGTCGGGACTTCAAGCCACCCGCCGAAGCCTCGTCTTCTGCACTTTGTGCAGAGGGGTAGCGGAGCGTTCTCAGAGCGACGAAGCCGGGGCGGAAGCCTTCCGGTGGAGCGATGAGAAGTGAGGATGCCGGATTAAGTACGCGCGAAACCATGTGAAAACCATGGTCACCGTAAGCCTAAGGGTTCCTGAGCCATGGCAATCAGCTCAGGGTCAGTCGGTCCCCTAAGTCGAGGCCGAGAGGCGTAGACGATGGGAAACGGGTCAACATTCCCGTACCAACGGTTAGCCGTTATGAGTCCGAGGAGGGACGCAGGAGCAAAGTCGCCGGCGGGTGGGTGGATTATCCGCTGTAAGGCAGGTAGACCTTTCCCCGTAGGCAAATCCGCGGGGATAGTCGAGTGCCGATGCCGAAGGGGCCGCAAGGCCCCGTAAAGGGTGACTGACGCCGACTGCCAAGAAAAGCTTCGCGGACCAGGACAATCGTTGACCGTACCGTAATCCGACACAGGTAGGCGAGGCGAGCAGCCTCAGGTGCTCGAGTGATTTACGGAGAAGGAACTCGGCAAAATGACCCCGTAACTTCGGGATAAGGGGTGCCCACGCAAGTGGGCCGCAGAGAATCGTGTCAAGCGACTGTTTAACAAAAACACAGGTGTCTGCTAAGGCATTTTCCAAGCCGACGTATAGACACTGACGCCTGCCCGGTGCCGGAAGGTTAAGGCAAGTCGTCAGCCGCAAGGCGAAGCGACGAACCGAAGCCCCGGTAAACGGCGGCCGTAACTATAACGGTCCTAAGGTAGCGAAATTCCTTGTCGGGTAAGTTCCGACCTGCACGAATGGCGTAACGACTTGACAGCTGTCTCCTCCGTAAGCTCGGCGAAATAGCAGCATCGGTGAGGATTCCGATTTCCCGCGACAGGACAAAAAGACCCCATGCACCTTTACTACAACCTGTCATTGATCGTCGGTATCAGCTGCGTAGCATAGGTGGGAGCCGTTGATCTCCAGGTTTCGGCCTGGAGGGAGGCAACAGTGAAATACCACCCTTCTTTTACTAACGATCTCACTCAGGCGGCCACACCGCCGAGGACCGTGACTGGTGGGTAGTTTGACTGGGGCGGTCGCCTCCCAAAATGTACCGGAGGCGCGCGATGGTGCCCTCAGTGCGGTCGGTAATCGCACGTCGAGTGTATAAGCAAAAGGGCGCCTGACTGCGAGCGCGACAGCGCAAGCAGGGACGAAAGTCGGCTTAAGTGATCCGGTGATCCCGTGTGGACGGGTCATCGCTCATCGGATAAAAGGTACGCTGGGGATAACAGGCTTATCGCGCCCGAGAGTTCACATCGACGGCGCGGTTTGGCACCTCGATGTCGGCTTGTCACATCCTGGGGCTGGAGAAGGTCCCAAGGGTCCGGCTGTTCGCCGGTTAAAG
>DATJVM010000008.1:0-31341 GCA_035501775.1 Gemmatimonadales bacterium
CTCCCAGGTGACCCGCCGGCGCCTCCGGTGAGGCAGCGGGTGATCGTCCGCCGGCCGGCGGACTACATGAGTCAGGACCGTTGAGCGCCCCTGGTCCTGACCGACCTCCTCGAATCCCCTCTAGTGCTCCGCCCGCATCAACCCGATGAAGACCGCTGTGAGCAGGGTGAACACGTATGCCTGCAGGAACGCGACGAATACCTCCAGACACATGATCGCCGTCGACATGAGCGACGCTCCCACCCCGACGGCCCAGCTGTGAAAGGTGAAAATCAACCCGATCAGCGCCAGGACCAGGGCGTGCCCGGCGGTCATGTTGGCGAAGAGACGAACCGCGAGGGCGAATGGCTTGGCCAGCTTCCCGATCAGCTCAATCGGCGTCATGATCACCAGAATGAGCGGCTTGATCCATCCGGGGAGACCAGGCGGCAGGAAGAAGATCGTATGCATGTAGCCCGAGAACCCGAGGGTAATCATCCCCGAGATCTCGATGACCAGGAAGGCCAGCAGGGCGAGCCCGCCCGTCACCGCAATATTCCCCGTCGCGGTCCCCATGTACGGCACCAGCCCGAACAGGTTGCAGACCAGGATAAAGAAGAAGGTCGTCAGCAGGTATGGCACGTATCCTTCACCATGCTCGCCAACGTTAGGCAGGATTACCTCCTGCCGGAGATACAGCGCCATCGCCTCCATCGCGCCGGCGAAGCCCTTGGGGGGCCTCCCCGCCGCCTGGGCCCGGCGAATCGACAACCCTGAGAGGATGAACACCAGGCTCACGATGATGGCCGACAGCACCAGGAAGACGAAGTGCTTGGTAACCGAGAAGTCGAGCGTGATCGGCCCGAGATGGATCGCGGCAAAGCGCGGCAGCGGCACTTCGCAGATGTAGCTGGGCTTGAGGCAGGGGTATTCGAACGTGTTCTTGTTCGCGAGATGCTCCATGATGTCGATCTCGCGCTCGCTCTGGACGTGGGTCCCCTGCGCGGCCTCGAACGCCTCCTTCTCCACGGGCGCTGCCTGGGCCTGGAGAGGCGACGACAGACTCCCCAGCAGGGATGCCGCCAGTACCAGAGGCGCGAAGCGCATCATGAGGCTGCACCGGAGCCGAGGTGTTCCAGCCACAGGACCGTGCCTTCCACGAGTAGTAGCGCGAAGAGCAAACCCACCACGCTGACCAGGGTGGATTGGGCCGGGAGACCCAATCTCGGAACGATTACAAGGCCGGCAATGGCCACGAGGCCGAACCGCGCCAGCATGCCGAAGACCCACACCCCCACCACGGAGGGCCGCCCGACCGAGCGGACCAGCCACCAGCCCAGGGGGACCTGCACCGCGGCCACCAGGCCCAACACGACCAGCACGCCCGTCCGGTCAGCTCCCCCCAGCAGGGCCGAGAGAGCGCCCGCGGCGAGCACCACCACCACGAACCCAGCGGCGTACCGACGACCGAGAGTCACGGATTCTTCCCCTGGTCCCGGTTGAGGGTCCGCACCAGCGACCATAACGTGCCCCCGAAGGCGAGGAAGGCCCCCAAAATAGTGAAGAGGGCATCCGTGCCCAGCCGCCGGTCCAGCCATTGACCGGCGAAGACGAACAGCAGGACACTGACGGCCAGCTGAATCCCGAACCCTGCGTACCGGAGCGGGTCAGGGCCCTTTTCGCGTTGTGGGGGTCCCCCAGACACGGCAGCAAACCTACCGGCTTGTGAAAAATTTCGCAAGCAAAGATGTTGCGGATGGAAACGGCTCCGCCCCTTTGCCCGCCCCCGCGAAACCCGCTAACCTCAAGGACGTACGGCGCCGATCTGGCTCCGCAGGCCACTTTCGATATCAGGCAGCCAATGACGGCCACCGCCTCAAGCTCCACCCCCTCCGACGTCGCTGAACTGGCTCGCCTGGCGCGTGCGGTCGAGGAACTGCGCCGGCAGGTCGCTCGACGCATCGTTGGGCAACAGGAGGTGGTCGAGGGCATCCTCACCGCTATCCTGGCGGGTGGGCACGCACTCCTGATCGGAGTGCCCGGGCTGGCCAAGACCCTGATGGTCTCCACTGTCTCCGAGGCGCTCAACCTCTCCTTCAACCGGATTCAATTCACGCCGGATCTCATGCCGAGCGACATCACCGGCAGCGAGATCATCGAGGAGGACCTGAGCACCGGGAAGCGGGCCTTCCGGTTCGTGCAGGGACCGATCTTCGCGAATGTGGTGCTGGCCGATGAGATCAACCGGACCCCGCCCAAGACACAGGCGGCGCTGCTCCAAGCGATGCAGGAGCACCAGGTGACCGCCGGCGGCCAGACCTACCATCTCCCGGAGCCGTTCTTCGTCCTGGCCACACAGAATCCGATCGAGCAGGAGGGCACCTATCCCCTGCCCGAGGCACAGCTCGACCGGTTCATGCTGGAGCTTCGCGTCGGCTATCCGAGCCGGACCGAAGAGGAGGCCATCGTCGAGCAGACCACCGGAGCGCGTGCCGGAAGGCTCGAGGCCGTCCTCGACGCCACCACCCTCCGCGCCATGCAGGACCTGGTGCGCCGCATTCCCGTCTCCCGTCAGCTGGTACGCGCCTCCGTCACCCTCACCCGCATGACACGCCCCGGTGATCCGGAGGCCCCGGCCTTCGTCCGCGAATACGTTGAATGGGGTGCGGGCCCGCGGTCCTCCCAGTACCTCGTCCTCGGCGCCAAGGCGCGAGCCGCGCTGGCTGGCCGCCCCATGGCGGACCTCGACGACGTCCGGTCCGTGGCCCTCTCGGTGCTCAGGCACCGTGTCGTGACTAACTTCGCCGCCGAAGCCGCGGAACGGACCAACGAGGACATCGTAAAGGAACTGCTCGCCGATCCCGCATGGGCCGCCTGACCAACCAACGGTGGCCGGCGTGAAAGAGAAGCGGCCCGGGCGATCGCCCGGGCCGCTTTGTAATGCAAGGACGCGGCTACGAGGTGAACGCCGATACCTGCGGGCTCACTCCGCAACCCGAGTAGGTAATCGTGAACCCGGCGTTGGTCCCTCCGGTGATCGCTCCCTGGATTACGCCACCGTCGAACGGGGGATCCGACGTGCAACTCCCGTCGTAAGAGAGCGGCGATGTTGCGCTGAGTGAGAAGGCCCAGGTGCCGTTGGCGCCGGTTGAGACGTCGGTCGAACTCCACCCATATGAGCCACTGATGGTGAACTCGCCGGACGGAAGCGTCGCGGCCGACGTGTCAATCGTTGCGCTCCCAGCGGGCGTGAAGCCTACGTTCCAGTTCACGCCGAGCTGATACAGCTTGCTGTTGTTCACGGTGTAGGCGTAGACGAAGTTCGAACCCGTGCTGCCGGTCGAGGTCTGAACGCTCGCCCCAGTGCTCCCGTTGATCCCCAGGCTGAACGAATTCTCGCCCGAGGCGCTCGAATCGGCCTCGTTGAGAGTCCAGTTGCCAAGGCCGAAGTTGTATCCCCAGAGCACGGTGGGGCTTCCGAGGTCCTGCAGGTGCCACGAGCCAGTCATCCCGATACTGGTCTTGGTTACCGGCCCGCCCGGACCGGCCGTGTCCACCGATACGATAGTGCAGTTGCCGGACGTGAAGGTGAAGGTGACGTTCGCCGGAATGCCATTGCCATCCGCATCGGTGGTGTCACCCGTGATCGTCGGGTCACATGCCCCGGTGGAACCCAGCAACTTGATGAGGGCCGCCCGCCTGCTGGCCGGAACGAGGGTGGCCATCGACATGATGAGCCGACTGGCGGTGCGGAACCGGGTGGGCACCGAACTCGTGAAGACGCCGCCGGTGGGGTCGGGAACCGAGAACGAAGTCAGACTCGCGGTCAGCCCCGCGACCTGATCCGATGCTGCGCTGCCTATCGCGGCCGCTTCGCTTTGAGTGATTGTGGTGTTGGACTTCGGCCCGCTGCTGCTCCCGCCGCACGCGCCCAGCGCGAGGACCCCCGCCAGGCCCACGGCGGACATCCCGAGTTGCCACACACCCTTCATAGAACCTCCAGAGAGTTTGAACATCTGAGTGGGACCACTGATACGCTCATTCGCCGGGGACTGGCAGCGCCTCCGGCACCCTCCACTCCTAGACGCCCGTGCCCGGGCGCCTTTCTCACTTAGGGGGACTTGGCCCAGGTATAGCCGGGGTCCCTGGCACACGCGGTGAACTTGAGGGTGAGCACCCCCGCCTGCCCACCCACGGTGCCGGTCAGCGTAACCGTCCCGCTGTCCACCCGCTGCGGGGTCAGTACGCACACGGGATTGTAGTGAAGCGCGGATGGCGTGGCCATCTGAAGCGACCATGCCTCCGTGTCTCGACTCCAGGTAAGCGTACCGCCAAATGTCAGGCTCCCGACCGGCGGGTTCTGTTTCACGCCGATCGTGTCTGACGCTACGTTGCCGCCGGTGAGGACCGCGCTTTCGCCCGCGATCACCGTGGCCGTGTCCATGCCGGGGCGCACCCGGATGATCGTCACACTGGAATTGACCAGGCTCGCGGTGGTATCCCGCTTGAGGGAGTTGCGCACAGCGGTCCGTTGCCGAGTTCCGGTGCGAATGGCCGTGTAGCTCCGACCTCCCGTGTCGGTCACCGCCCAGGCAAGATTGTTGTAAGTCAGGCTGTAGGAAACGGAATCGGCGTTCGATGCATCCACGATCCCGAGCGATCCGGTCACTGTAAGGCTGTCTCCCCGGAAGGGGCCCGCGCAGGGCGGGTTCGTGAAGCTGAACGACCCATTGTTGGGGATGCCGTCATGGTCGTTGTCCGCCGGGTTGGAGATCGCCCCCGGACAACCTGCCGCCACGAAACCTGGCGGAACACCGGGCGCGCTCAATGTGAGCGCCGTCACCGTGGCCTCGATCTCATCCTCAACCGCCAGCATCAACTCCTTCTGCTGGCTCACAGTCGGACCCACCCCCGTGCTTCCGCCACCTCCCCCACCCAGCGTGCCCGAGAGGGAGACAGGGTTCGTCTCGCAGGCCGCAATCGCACACGCCGCGACAAGGAGCAGCGGCATTCGAAGACGCAAGGCCACGGTCACGCTCGCCGGAGAAGGTCTCTCCAATTTAGCACCTAGCCGTCGCAAGCGGCTGTTTGACGATGGGTTGACGGGTCGGGGTTACACAGTGACGCATGGCCCCCCGGTTCCTCCTGCGCTGCCTGGGCACTCCCGAACTGCTGGGTCCGGGCGGCGAACCGATTCGTTTTCGGACAGTAAAGCAGCTCGCCCTGCTCGTCTTTCTCGCCGTGGAGCGCCCCAGCCGCCACCGGCGGGACCGGCTCGCCGACCTCCTGTGGTCCGAGGTCCAGCCGGCCGAGGGACGCCACTCGGTCGCCACCGCCCTTTCGATGATCCGCGGAAAGCTCGGGCCCCGGGCCCTCGAGGCAACCCGCGACACCGTCCGTCTCGTCGCACCCGATCTCGACGTGGACCTGGACCGCCTCGCACGAGGGGAGGTCCTCGGTGATGACACCACCCCTCCGCTCGAGGTGACCGGGTTTCTCGAGGAGTTCGAGATACCGAAGGCCCCGGAGTTCATGCTGTGGCGGGACCAGAGCCGCGCCCGCTGGCTGCCCCGCGTGAAGGATGCCCTGGTCGTGCTGATCGACCGCTGCAGACGGACCGGCGACTTCACCCGCATTGGCCATCATGCAGACAACCTCCTCACGATCGACGATCTGTCGGAGGAGGGCATCAGGGCCAAGATGGAGGCATGCGCCTTCAGCGGAGATCGAATTACCGCCATCCGTGCCTACCAGGCCTGGCGCCAGCGCCTGGCAGAGCAGCTCGACACCATCCCATCGGAGCTGCTGCAGGGAATGGCCCTTCGACTCCGTCAGGGAGGCAGCGAACCCCTCGGCCCCGCTCATGTCCCCACGGTCCGGACCGACCAATGGCGGAACCGCCCCTTCGTCGGTCGGGGCCCGCAATACCGGATGCTGTACGAGCGATGGGAATCCGCCAACGGCGGCGCGGGACGCCATGGGCTGGTGCTGGGCGACTCCGGGATCGGGAAGACGACCCTGGTCGATCGCCTCACCACCGCCGCCGGCCTGGAGGGCGCGGTCAAGAGTCGGGTGCAGTGCTACGAGGCCGAGCGCGAGATCCCCTACGCCGCGCTCGCGACACTGGTCCGCGGCCTGCTCGACCGCCCCGGCGCGAGCGCGACGCCGCCCGAATGGCTGGCGGAGCTGGCCCGTACCATTCCCTCCGTCGAGACGCACTTCCCGAACCTCCCCCCGGGGCGCGACAGCGCCGGGGAAACCGCCCGCCTCCGGCTGGCGGAAGCCACCCATGAGCTCGTCACGGCCATCGCGGACGAGCACCCCGTCATCCTGGTCGTGGACGACGTGCACCTGGCCGATGACGCCAGCGTCGCGGTCCTCCACCTGCTGATGCGGCGAACCCTGGAGCAGCCGGTCATGATCATCATGACCGCGCGGCAGGGCGAGCTCGGCAACTCTCCCCACGCGGGGCGGCTCCTCGAGACCCGTCAGGCGCTGGGGCTCGAGGCGGTCGAGCTGCCGCCGCTCACCGACGAGGAAGTGTCGGAAGTCGTCGGGGCCCTCGCGCTGGCTGCCGGCGTGGTTGTGCCCCCCGCCGTGAGCCGGGCCATGCTCCGGGCCTCGGCGGGAGTCCCCATGATCGTCGAGCTGCTCTTCGATGATTGGCGCGCGCACGGCGAGCACTGCCTGGCGCTGTCGGTCGGAGCGATGACCGTGGACGCCAACGGACACGAGCAGCGCGGCATCTACGAGCGGATCTTCGAACGGACCCTCAAGGGGTTGACCCCGCCGGCCCGCGCCGTGCTCAACATGGCGGCCATACTCGGCGAGCGGCTCAACGACCTCTCGATGTACGAGCTGGCGGACCTCTCCATGGCCCAGACCTTGGCGGGCATGGTCGAGCTCTCCACCAACCGCCTGCTCCGCGACGGCGGCCGGGAGGTCGAGTTCCGGAATGAGTTGCTGCGCAGCTATGCCTACATGAGCGTCCCCTCGCCGCTCCGGCGGACCCTGCACGGCCTGATTGCCGACCGCATGTTGTCGCGCGAAGCCAGGGGCGAACTGGTCCCTGGCCTCACCATGGCGTGGCACTGCTTCCGGGCGGCACGTCCCGCCAAGGCAGAGCCCTACCTTCTTCGCGGCTCAATGGAAGGGTTGCGGCGAGGCGGCACCTTCGAAGTGGAACTGGCCCTCACCAGTGGGATGAGGCTGCTCAGCCCGGAGGGGAGTGCAACCGCCCAGTGCCTGCTGGCCACTGCCCTGCAGGAGCAGGGTCGGTGGGCGGATTCCCTGGTCGTGCTCGAGGAGGCGCGCCTGGCCAGCGCCGCGTACACCACGCACCGGGCGAGTCTAGATCTCGTGGCGCGAAGCGCGCTCTCCCGGACTGCCGAAGAAGCCCGGGGGTGCCTCAGCGACCTGCGTGGCTTTCTCAAGGAATGCCCGGACATCAGCCGGCGCATCCGTGCGGTGGAGTCGATGCGCCTGTTGGCTCTCTACCTTGGCGACATCGACGAGGGCGAATACGCATTCCAGGAAGCTCGGCGACTGATCGGGGCTACGGCGGATCTGTCAGACCGACTGATCCTGGAGCCGGCTTATGCTGGCCTCGCGTGGTTCACGCACCGTGTCGAAGAGTCCGACAAGGCCTTGTCGAGGCTGGGATCACTTGCGGCCGAGAGTCGCGCCGAGAACATCGCTGATTCGAGTGTCGCTCGCCTACATAGTCTTCGTGCTTGTCTCCTAGGAGCGAGGGGCCGGTATTTGGAAGCACTCGAGCACGCCCTGGAATCGCATTCGATTGGCCACAAACTTGGAGACAGCGAGCGGATGTTCAATATGGCGCATAATCTCTGTCTCTATCACGGAAGATTGGGCAACTATCAAGAGCAGAGGCGCTGGGCGGAAAAAGCACTGGTCTGTGCGCCAAGCTCGGCTTCGAACTGGGATAGGGCGAGGATCAGGGTCAGACTCGCTTGGGCCTTATGCATGCAGGGTGAAAACAAGCGTGCGATCGAGATGTTAGAACGAGTGGAATCGGCACCTGATCCCAGCGGCCGCCCATGGGTGCAACAGGCGCAGGAGCTTCTTCGAGCGGATGTCTATCTCATGGCAGGTGAGGATTCCGCAGCAATGCTCAGTGCGGAACGGGGCTTCGCGCAGACCTCCGTAGAACCCCTAGCACACGCGTTCGTTGGGACGACAGCCAGGTGGCGAGCTAGAGTTGCAGCCCATATCGGAGACTCCGAGCTGGCTTCTAAGAGGTTGGAGCAATTGGTGGAATCGCTGAGGTCCTTCGACATGATCGACCAAGCCGAGATCGTGTCGGCAAAGCTCTGGCTTGGAAGGAAAATGGGGGAGGATTGGTCGGATGGACGAAGGATGCTAGCCGCGCTTCTCGCCGTCCTTCCTCCGGCCGTTGAGGACCAGCTCCGGAGGCTCCGGACGATCTAGAAGGCCCGAGCGCGCGGCCAGGACGGCCTGCCCCTGAGTATTCCGGCTGGCGTTGGAGTCGGTACTCTCTTTGAGCCACCGGACCCACCTTCCAGAGGCTGCGCCGTCTCCCCGTGTTCGGCTTGGAGCTCGGCCATCACACGTCGAATTGCGATCGAATTGATGACGAGATCCACGAGTCGCGGATCAAACTGCGTGCCACGATACTTCTGCAGTTCCGCTACAACCGCCTCGATGGGGAGGCGCTTGCGGTACGGTCGGTCGGTCGTCATGGCATCAGTCGTGTCGGAAATCATGATGATTCGCGCGCCTAGTGGGATGTCTTCCCCCGCTATCCCGTCGGGGTACCCACCGCCATCCCAACGCTCGTGGTGGCTTCGCACCGCGTCTTGGATGGCGCCGCGGAAACTGGAAATGATCCCCACCAACTCAGCGCTCTTCACCGCATGCGTTTGGAGCAGCGCCGTCTCCTCGGGTGTGAGTTTCGAATCCTTTCGAAGCAGAGGCGCAAACTCTTCGTGAATCTTGCCGACGTCGTGGAGGACGGCAGCAGTGTAGACCTGCTCCACCTCCTGCGCCGGCATCTTCGATTCTTGAGCAATGATCCTAGCCAGTGTGGCGACGCGAACAGAGTGGCCCGACGTGTAGGGGTCGCGTGCTTCGATGGCCTTCACCATCAGGTCTAGCAACTCACGGCCAGAGCTCTGTAACTTCCGGTATAGGCCGTAGACATGCCGAATAACCAGGATCGGGGCGAGGGTTACTACGAACGCGAGAGCGCCAAAGAGGAATCGATCGAAGTAGGAATACAGACCCGCTAGGAAGATCGCTACGAAGCTGGCGGCCAAATCGTATCCAAGCACTCCTCGCGAATTCAGGTTCCAGACCTCCGAGAACCGGCGACCGCTGCTGATCGCAATTGCGGCACAAACAGAAAGGGCATTGAATCCGAAATAGACCGCCGAGTAGAGGATGAAGTACCAGAGATTGGTCTTGAGTTCAGTAATCGCGGCAATCGCGCTTCCATCAAATCTGAACAGCGGCTGCGGTGCTCCGATTATCCCAATTATCAGAATCCCGCCCGTGACGCTAACAACCCGTTGCGCCGTATTGAAGACGATCTTGATCGGGGTCTTCCTGTTGAACGACTCACTAAAGAGGGTCGCCACGCCGGCAGTGAGGCCGCCGTAGAACGGTCCGAACAGAATGCCAGACGCGAGATGTACTACAAATGACGTGGAGCCGTGGGCTTCCACGCGAAGAGCGTTACCCGTATTGTCGAGCAACGTCGCAACGAGGGTGAAGCTGCAGATTGCCCAAAGCCCTGGAAAGACTGCTCCCTCCCGCCAGCCTAAGGCGAGAAGGAGCGCTGCAAGAGCGGCGACGAACGCGACCCAAAGATACACCTTCCAGGACACTGGCTACGTCGCCTCCGCAGCAAAGAAGTGGGCAGCGGCCCTGCCCTCAAACAATGGTTTGGTTCAAGACCAAACCATTCCTTCAGACGACGTCACAACGTGCGCAACAACCGTCGCGACGATGGCAAACAGTGCGTGCATGAGCGTCTCCTGCTCGAGTAAACGGGATTACCTCGGGAAGGGAGCCAAGCCCCGCTAAGGCCCGGCCGACGCTCCGCTCCTACAATTTTCCGCTAGTCTCCGCTACCACCTGCAAAGACCAGGGCCGCTGCTTTTTTCCCTTTCGCTGAAGTGAATCTGCTTCCTGCCTGTCAACTCGGACGCCGGGCCTCCGCCCAGCGATTGGTCGCATCCAGCACCGCAAACACCGCCGCCCGCTCCGCGCTTTCCTTGATCTCCGCGGTGCCGATCAGCAGCACCGCTTCGCGGCCGCCCAGCCCCTGGACTGCGACGAGCACGAACTGGCGGTCGAACGCATCGATGAGCTTGGCGCCCTCCAGGGCTACCGAGTGATCGGACAGCAGCTGATCGAGCACATGCACGGCCGCCCGCGCCGCGCCCTCCACCTTGCTCCGCGGCGTGTCGCTGGTCTCCTCCTCGGCCGTCCCGGTGCGCCCCGCAAAGGACAGCGACACCGTAATGCTCACCCGATGCGGCCGCTTGCCGGGAGCCACCGCGAGCGCCTCGAAGAGCGCCGCCCGGCGCAGGGCGCGTTCCCGCACGGCCCCACGCTCGATTACATCGATCGGGCGAACCTCGGCCGTCTGGGCGATGCTGATCTTCCGGTGATCCACCTTGAGGCCAAGCTGCGCGAGCAGGGCCGACTCGATGTTGCGGACCAGCTGCTTGGGCTGCAGGCCCGCCTGCGCCAGGATGTGAACCTCGCTCACCTCGCCGAGCGGTGTCGTGACCACCCGAGCCGACAGGACGCCCTCGAGGCTGGTGAGCAGGTTCTCCGCCCGCCTCACCCCCCACGGATCGGGGGCGTTGTCCAGCGCCCCGGCCGGGCGTGGCGCCGGCAGGTCGGTCGCGGGTCGAATCGGAGATGGTTCACTCATGCGTATTCACTCCCGGAACGGCCTCAGGCCACGACGTTGCGTCCCGCTGATTTGGCCTGGTACAGGGCCCGGTCGGCCAGCACCAGAAGATCTCCCTCGTGAGGTCGGCGCACGTCGTACTCCGCCACCCCGATGCTCGCCGTCACCAACCCTGCCGGGTACCCCAGCCGCCGCCCCACACCTTCGATCCCGGCGCGGATCGCCTCCGCCACCCGGTTGGCGCCGCTCAGCTCGGTGCGCGTGAGGATCACGACGAACTCGTCTCCCCCGTACCGCGCCGCCAGGTCCGACGCCCGGATGGCATGCCGGATCTCCTGTGCCACCGCCTGCAGCACCTGGTTGCCGGCCTCATGGCCGAACTCGTCATTCACCTGCTTGAAATAGTCGAGGTCGATGAACAGCACCGCGAACCCCTCGAGGCTCCGCTTGCTGCGTTCGATCTCGTAGGCCAGTCGGTCGTACAGCACCCGATAGGCGGCAAGGCCCGTCAGCGCGTCCACCGCCGAGTCGCGTTGCGCCTGCTCCACCCGCCGCGCCTGATAGGGCGGGCATTGCCGGAGCGACGCGCGCCCCATCGCCGCCGCCTGGGCGAACTGCTCACACCCCTCGAACCCACAGGCCCGGCAGTCCCAGGGGCGACCATTCGGCCCCGGACCGATCGCCTCCAGCAGCTCCGACACCCGTGAGGGGTCGGCCTGCACCAGCCGCGGCTCGATCAGGAAGGTGGCCCCATAGCTCGCCACCACCGAGCGGTCCACGACTGGGTAGCGACTGCGCGGCGGCTCCGTGCTGGCCACCACCGAGCGCCGCCAGAACAACTCCTCCCGTGGCCCCGATAGGGGATGATCGAGCCACCCCTCATGGGAGAGGACATCGACGAATCCCAAGTCGAGGCGGTCGACCACGATCGCCCGCGCCAGCGCCCGAAGTTCCTTGAGCCCGCGGACCTTGCGGAACCGCTTGCTCGAATAGGGCACCTCTTCCAGCATCGGGATCGGGAGCCCACCCGCCGTGCTCAGATGTCGCCGGCGTTCGCTCGGCACCCTGAGGAAATAGTCCGGCTGCGACAGCGCCTGCACTCCGCGAAGCCGGAAGAGCTGCTCAAGATCGCGGAAAGTGATCGCCGCGTCCAACTCGGGGCGCCCTGCCGGCGGACAGACCCCGGCAAAGACGATCTCCAGCTTCTCTCCCAGCAGCGCCCGAAGGTACCGCGCCTCGGCCACCGAGGGAATAGTGACTGGCGCAAGGTAAGGCACCAGCTCCGGGTAGTCCCGCCGGATGGTATCCACGACCACCGGGTCGGTCGACCGGATGAGAGTCCCCCAACTGTCGTCCCGCCACAGCGCCAGATATTCGGCCGCCACCAGCTCGTCGCCGATAACCCCGCGGTTGACGAGGCGGAAGCCAGCCGCGTAGCACGCGTTGACCACCTGCTCAGGCGTGGCCGGGTAGAAGTGGGCCGCCGCCTCTGGCGAGAGGATGAGCACGCCCCCGCCACGCGCAGCGACGGTCATGGCGCGGCCCAACTCACCCGTGACTTCGATTGCATCGTGGGGGCAGGCCGGTACGCACAGCCCACACCTGATGCAGGACTCGTCCTCGATCCGAACGAGAGGCTCCTGGACCTCCACGGCCCCCGTGGGGCACGCGCGAACACAGGCCAGGCACGCCACGCATGCGCTGGGGTCGATGGAGAAGATCACCGGAAAAGACCCAAGAGAACGGAGGAGACGGGTCCCTCGCCAATATGGCTGCCGGTCCTTAGCATGTCAAGCATTCCTTACACGGCGAACTCACTACCGATTCAAGACTTAGCCTATGTCACCTAGTCCAGTTTGTAAGCCTTGATCTTGCGATACAGGGTCCGTTCTCCTATCCCCAAGGTCTCAGCGGCTTTGCGCCGGTTTCCCCGGTGTTGAGTCAGAGCGGCCGATATCGCCTCCTTTTCAACCTCGGCCATCGTCATTCCGGACCGATAGACCACGGACCCCCGCTCTGCCGTCTCTCCAGCCGGCAAAACGTCGGCCACTGGGTGGCTCTCCCCGAGCTCGATAACCTGCACCCTCTGAGGGCGATCGTCGAGACGACGCCTCACATCTTCGAGCTGAAGCCGTAAGTCCATGATATTTCTGAGGATAAACTCGAGCTCCTGGGTCGGGCTCGGAGGCCCCCCGGCCCCGATCCGCACCGGAAGCAAGCGGCTGGCCCCCTCCAGGATATCCGGGGGAATGTCCGATGCCCTGATTTCGCGGCCTGGGGCCAACACCACCATTGATTCGATCAGGTTTCGGAGTTGCCGCACATTGCCCGGCCAAGGGGCATCTACCAGCCGCTGCATCGCCTCCTGAGTGATGCCCCTGAACGGCCGGTCGTGGGCCTGGGCCAACTCCCGGACAAAGCGCCGCACCAGCAACGGGATGTCCTCCCGGCGCTCCCGCAGCGGCGGCAGATAGATCGTAAGGACGTTGAGCCGGTAATAGAGGTCGTCGCGGAACTCGCCCAGGCCAACCGAATCGCGGAGGCTCTTGTTCGTGGCCGCGACGACCCGAACATCCACCTTGATCGGCTGGATGCCACCCACCCGGAAGAAGGCCCGGGTTTCCAGGACCCGAAGCAGCTTGACCTGCACGCTGGCGGGAATCTCCCCGATTTCATCGAGAAAGATGGTCCCCGTGTCGGCCAGCTCGAAGCGACCCAGTCGTCGTTCGGCCGCGCCGGTAAAGGCGCCCTTCTCATGCCCAAACAGTTCGCTTTCGAGGAGGGTCTCCGGCAGTGCGGCGCAGTTCACGGCGATAAAGGGCTTTCCTCGCCGCGGCGAAAGATCGTGAATGGCCTTCGCGACCAGCTCCTTCCCCGTCCCCGATTCGCCCTGGATCAGCACCGTGCTGGAGACCGGCGCAATCTGCTCGATCTTGACCAGCAGCTCCTGAATGGCCGCGCTCTCGCCCACGATGCCAGTCCGCTGTTGCAACGCGCGCCTGGCGATGAGGCGTTCGGCCAGGTGCACCACCTCCGCCGGGTTGATCGGCTTGAGGGCGTACTCCGTGACGTCGACCGGCCGCGGCTCGCGCTCCGCGAACTGCTGGTCGGTCGGCTCGAGCAGCGCGAGAGTGGAGATCTCCTGATCGCGGGCCAGATGGGCCAGTTGCACGGCGGGCGGATCGTAGATCGCGCCGGTGAGCACGACCAGGTCCGGCGTGTCGCGACGCAGCGCCTGCCTGGCATCGTCAAGTGAGGACACCATAGCCGTATGGTGACCAGAAGCCTCCAGCGCCGCATTCACGCGGACGGCGGTCTCCAGGTCGTCCATGGTAAGCAGGATCGTGGAAGCCATGCGCTAGTGCCCCGGGTTCTCTCCGCTGATGAGAGCCACGGCGTGCTCGATCAGGTCGTCCAGCACGGCAAGACCGTCTCGGACGCCACCGGGACTGCCCGGCAGGTTGACGATCAACGTCCGCCCGCGAACGCCCGCCACGCCTCGTGAAAGCACCGCACGGTGAAAGCCCGGATAGGCGGCAAGCCGGAGGATATCGGCGATCCCCGGGGCCTCCCGGTCCAGCAGGGCGCGGGTGGCCTCCGGGGTGATATCGCGCGCGGCCAGCCCCGTGCCGCCGGTGGTCAACACGACATCGACCCGGTCATGGTCCGCCCATCGCTTCACCGCTGCCTCGATCGGGCCCATCTCATCAGGCACGATCGCTCGCGCGGCGAGGGTGAAGCCCCGCGCCGCCGCCCAGGCAACGATAGAATCGCCGGAGCTGTCCGCTCGCTCACCCCGCGCACCGGAGTCGGACACCGTGAGCACCGCCACCCGAACGGTCATGGCCGTGAGATCAATCGGTCGAGGAGCGCCCGGTTCAGCGCTTGACCGACCCCTTCCGGTAGAACGGCCTCGCCACCACCTCCGCCTCGCACCTTTCCCCGCGGACATCAATCTGGAAGCGGGTACCGACCGCCGAGTGGGCCGAGGGGAGGTAGGTCGTCCCGATGGCGTAGCCGAGGGAGGGGCTCATCGTTCCACTCCGCACGTGGTCGACCACCAGGTCGTTCAGGTACACCGGCATGTCGTGGCGAGGGATGGCCTTGCCGATCATGCGGAACCCGACCAGGCGCCGCGAGACGCCGGCGATCTTCTGCACCTTGAGGGCGGTCTCCCCGGGGAAGGGAGCGCCCTTGTCCAGCTTGGTAATCCACCCCAGCCCGGCCTCGAGCGGAGTGGTGGTGTCGTCGATGTCGTTGCCGTACAGCGCGTAGCCCACCTCGAGACGGAGGGTGTCGCGGGCCCCGAGTCCGACCGGCTGGGCCTTGCCCGGCCCGGTGAGCGCATTCCAGATCGCTGGCACGTCCTGCGCACGGCAGTACAGCTCGAACCCGTCCTCGCCCGTGTAGCCGGTGCGCGAAATGAAGCAGCCCGCACCCGCCACCTTCCCGATGGCGAAGTGGTAGTACCGGATCTCCCCGAGGCGCGTCTCCGTCGCGGTTTGGAGCAGGGGTTCCGCGCGCGGTCCCTGAAGCGCGAGGAGCCCCACGTCCGCGGAAATGTTGCGGAGGCGCACGTTGGCCCCCTGCTTCTGATCGACCAGGTAAGCCCAGTCCTTTTCGATGTTGGCGGCGTTCACCACCAGCATGACCTTGTCTTCGAACCGGTAGACCGTGCAGTCGTCGATGATCCCGCCCTGTTCGTTCAGAAAGCAGGAGTACTGGACCTGGCCAGGAGCGAGGGCCGACACGTCGTTGGTGGTCACCCGATTCACGAGTGCGTTCCGATCCGGACCCGTGACCTCGAACTCACCCATGTGGCTTACGTCGAAGATGCCCACGTCCTCGCGCACGGCGCGATGCTCCGCCAGGATGCCGGCCGGATACTGCACCGGCATCTCCCAGCCGGCGTAAGGCACCATGCGGGCGCCGAGGGCGCGGTGGGTGTCGAAGAGCGGCGTATGGAGCAGGGGAGCTGTCATGGTTGGCTTTCACGAGGTCCGGGCCCGCCCATCAGCATAGCCATCAGGGCCTTCTGGATGTGCAGGCGGTTCTCCGCCTCCGCCCAGACGCGGGAACGGGGGCCTTCCAGCACATCTTCGGTCACCTCTTCCCCGCGGTGAGCGGGAAGGCAGTGCAGGAAGATGGCGCGCGAATCGGCCTGGGCCATCAGCTTGGCGTCCACCGCGTAGCCACGGAATGCCTGGCGCCGCGCCTCGAACTCCGCCTCGTGACCCATCGAGGCCCAGACGTCGGTGGTCACAACGTGCGCGCCGGCAACGGCCTCCTCCGGCAGCTCGGTGATCGTCACTTTGGCTCGGGCCGCACTGCGCTCGAAGAGTGCTCGGTTCGGCTCATACCCCTCGGGGCAGGCCAGCCGGAGCTCGAACCCCAGCATCGCGGCCGCGTCGAGCCAACTGTTCGCCACGTTGTTCCCGTCGCCGACCCAGGCGACCACCTTCCCCTCCCAAGTGCCGAACTCCTCGACGATGGTGAGGATGTCGGCCAGGACCTGGCAGGGATGGAGGAGGTCCGTTAGACCGTTGATGACCGGCACCGAGGCGTAGCGCGCGAACTCCTCGACCTCGGCGTGCTGATAGGTCCGGATCATGATCCCGTCCACATAGCTCGACAACACTCGGGCCGTGTCCCGACTCGGTTCCCCACGCCCCAGCTGGAGCTCGCGCGAAGACAGGAAGAGGGCGTGCCCGCCCAGGTCGAACATCCCGACCTCGAACGACACCCGGGTTCGGGTCGAACTCTTCCCGAAGATCATCGCCAACGTCTTCCCCTCGAGCGGCCGCTCGCGGTACGCCCCGCGCTTCATCTGCCCCGCCAGCGCAAACAGCCGTTCGAGCTCGGGGAGTGAGAGATCCGGAATAGCGAGGAAGTCGCGCTTGGGCATAGACAGGGTTCGGCCATTTTGGCAGGGGAAGGCTAGCGGAGGGCGGCTGCGAGGGGAAGGGAGGGGTCTGACCTTCCATGAAGGTGGAGCGGACCCCCTGCGGCTGGGTGGTTGAGGTCTACGGGCCCAGCTGACCGGCTAGAGGATGTACCGCCGGAGGTCGTCGTCATCGACGATCCGCTCCAGGCGGCGGCGCACGGCGTCGCGGTCGAAGATGATCTTCTTCTCGGGGTAGTTCGGCAGCTCGAACAGCACTTCATCCATCAAGGTTGACATCACGGTGTGAAGGCGTCGAGCCCCGATGTTCTCCATGCGGTCATTGGCAAGCCACGCCACCCGGGCGACCTCGGCGATCCCGTCGCCGGTAAAGACGACCTCGGCTCCTTCCGCCGCCACCAGCGCCTGATACTGTCGCGTCAGGGCGTTTTCCGGTTCGGTCATGATCCGGATGAAGTCCGCCTCCGTCAGCGGGGTGAGTTCCACCCGGATCGGAAACCGGCCCTGCAGCTCCGGAATCAGGTCCGATGGTTTGGAGACATGGAACGCGCCGGCGGCAATGAAGAGGATGTGATCGGTCCGGACGTACCCGTAACGGGTCTGTACCGTGCTTCCTTCGACAATCGGCAGCAGATCGCGCTGGACTCCCTCTCTCGAGACGTCCGGTCCGCTCACGGTACCACGCTCGCCGGCGATCTTGTCGATTTCATCGATGAACAGGATGCCGTGGTTCTCGGTCCGGTCGAGCGCTTCGTTCACCACGTCGTCGAGGTCGACCAGCTTCTTGAGCTCCTCATCAATGAGAATCCGCCGGGCTTCCGGAATCCGGACGGTGCGGCGCTTCTTGCGCTTGGGCATCATCTCCTGAAGCATTTCGATGAAATTGATCTGCTCGCCCTCCATCCCCTGGGGCGGCTGCATCAACTCGAACATCGGATACCCCTGGGGCGTCACCTCGACCTCGACTTCCCGGTCATCCAGCTTTCCCTCCCGCAGCATCTGCCGGAGCTTCTCCCGGGACCTGGAATGCCGCTCGTCCTCCCCTCCGGCAGGAGCCTCCGGACGGGCCTGGCCGCCGGGACCCACCACGAAGATCGGCGGGCGCCCCGCGGACTCGCCGCCTTCCGGCTTCTCGACCCGCGGTGGCGGGCTGGGCGGAGGCAGGAGGATGTCGAGCAGCCGATCCTCGGCCCGGTCTTCCGCCTGCGGATAGACCTCGTCCTCACGCTCCGAGCGCACCATGCTGATGGCGGCGTCCACCAGATCCCGAATCATGGATTCCGCATCGCGACCCACGTAGCCAACCTCGGTGAACTTGGACGCTTCGACTTTCACGAATGGGGCCCCCGCCAGCCGGGCCAGGCGCCGCGCCACCTCCGTCTTTCCCACGCCCGTGGGACCGATCAGGATGATGTTGTACGGCATGATCTCGTCACGGATCTCATCCGGCGCCTGCGCGCGCCGCCAGCGATTGCGGATGGCAATTGCGACGGCCCGCTTGGCAGCGTCCTGACCGACGATGTACCGGTCCAGCTCCGCCACGATCTGGCGAGGGGGAAGCTCCTCGAGCCAGGGTGGCTGGGCCGGCGGTGAATCGCCGGTCGCCGTGCCGGGGACGTTGGAGTCAACGATGGTCATGGGTACAAATTACAGCCCGGGCGGCAGCGACGCGCCGGGGGGGACGAAAGTTCCCCGTGGGTCAGGGCAACGCTCCCCCTCCGGCGACCTAGAGTTCGAGGATCGTGATGTTGCGGTTGGTGAAGACGCAGATGTCGGCCGCGATCTCGAGGGCGCGCTGCACGATGTCGCGCGCCGTCAGCTTCGGGTCCGGCAGGAGAGCGCGAGCGGCGGCCAGGGCAAAGTTCCCACCCGATCCGACCGCCAGGATCCCATCATCCGGCTCGATCAGTTCGCCCCCACCCGACAGCAGAAAGGTGTGCTCCAGGTCCGCAACCACCAGCAGCGCCTCCAGCCGCCGCAGAACGCGATCACTCCGCCAATCCTTGGCCAGCTCCACGGAGGCCCGAGGCAGATTGCCGGGATGCCGATCGAGCTTTTCCTCGAATTTCTCATAGAGGGTGATCGCGTCCGCCACGGAGCCGGCAAACCCCGCCAGCACCTTTCCACCCTTGAGCGAGCGCACCTTGGTGGCGGTAGCCTTGACCACCGTCTCCCCAATACTCACCTGGCCGTCGCCCCCCAGGGCGAGCCGGCCGTTCTTGCGCACCGCCAGGATCGTTGTCCCGTGGTAAGCTGACATACCCTCCTCCACCTCGTCGGCACGCGAACCAGGGCTCCTACGCCCGCGGGTGCGCCTGCTGGTAGACCTTCTTGAGCCGCTCGATGCTGATATGGGTGTAGATCTGCGTCGTACCGAGACTCGCGTGACCCAGCAGCTCCTGCACGGCGCGCAGGTCCGCACCCGCATCGAGCAGGTGCGTGGCGAAGGTGTGCCGCAGGGAATGGGGGCTCAGGCCGTCGACGCCCGCGGCGGCGAAGGAGCGGTGGACTATCCTCTGCACGGAGCGCGGCGTGAGCCGCCGGCCGCGCAGACTCAGGAACACCGCCTGCCGATCAGCGCCAGGACGCCGAACGAGCCCCTCCCGATCCTCCAGGTAGCGGCGAATGGCATGACTGGCCCGCGCGCCGACCGGGACCAGGCGCTCCTTGCGGCCCTTGCCTCGCACCTTGACCTGATCGCTAAGCAGGTCCAGGTCGGCCAGATTGAGTCCGGTCAGCTCCGATAGCCGCAGGCCGCTGGAGTAGAACAGTTCGAGAATCGCCAGGTCACGCACCGCCGCGGTCTCTCCACCCGCGACCCGTACCTCCGCGGCCTCGAATACCGCGTCGGTCCGTTGCCGGTCCAGGTACCCTGGCAGCGGCCGCCCCAGCTTCGGCACCCTCGCCGAGCGGACCATGGCACGCTCCAGACCGTGATGGGCCTGCAGGTATCGGTAGAAAGTGCGTATCGCGGACAGCGCGCGGGCCATCGAGCGCTTCCCCAAGCCGCGCCGCTGGAGCTCGCCCAGGAACCCACGAAGCTGGAGGCGATCCACCTGTGCAAACTCCCAGCCCCCATCGTATTGTCGCTCGAGGTAAGCAGTGAAAGCCTGGAGGTCCCGCCGGTAGGCCTGGACGGTGTTGGCCGAGACTTGGCGCTCCTTCTCGAGATGCTCGAGAAAGCCGGCGACGACGGGGCTCAGAGCGTGCTCGCCCACGTGTCGAATTCCGCGCGTGCCCGTTCCACCAGCGCGGCCTTGCGGTCGCTCTTGCGTACGCCCTCCGGAAGCGGGTCGAGCAGGCCGAAGTTGGCGTTCATTGGTTGAAAGTGCTCGGGCGCTGCCTCCCCAAGATAGCGGTACAGGCCACCGAGCATCGTCGTGGACGGCGGTATCGCCGAGGCCCTGCCCCGCAGGTGCCGTGCGAAGTTGATGCCGGCAAGCAGGCCCGTGGCAATGGACTCCGTATATCCCTCCACTCCGGTCAACTGCCCGGCGAAGAACAGTCCAGGACCGTCTCTGGCCGTAAGGCCCGGGCCCAGCGCCGCGGGCGTGTTGATGTAGCTGTTGCGATGAATGCTCCCGAATCGGAGGAACTCGGCCCTCTCGAGGCCGGGGATCATCCGAAAGACGCGCTGCTGTTCCCCGAGCCGCAGCCGAGTCTGAAACCCGACCAGGTTCCACATCTGGCCGGCGCGATCCTCACGGCGGAACTGCACCACCGCATAGGGCTCGCGGCCCGTAACGGGGCTGGGTAGACCGACGGGCTTCATCGGCCCGAACCGAAGGGTGTCCGGACCGCGCCGGGCCATCTCCTCCACGGGCAGGCATCCCTCGAAGTAGGGCGCCTCATCGAAGGCGTGAGCGGTGTGCTGGTCGGCTTCGAGCAGGGCGGAAAGGAATCGCTCGTATTCGTCCCGGTCGAGCGGCGCGTTCAGATAATCGTCGCCCTGGCCCTTGCCGTATCGCGAAAGCGCGTAGAGTCGCTGCATGTCGAGCGACTCGCGACTCACGATCGGAGCGATCGCGTCGTAGAACGCCAGCGCACCGGTTCCCAGTCGCCTCGCGATCGCGTCCGCCAGCCGCGGAGAGGTGAGTGGCCCGGTAGCGATGACGCCCGCGGCCGGCAGCTCGGTCACCTCCCCCCGTTCCACCGAGATCAGGCGATGCGCCGAGACAGAAGCCTGAATGCGAGTCGCAAAGAGGTCGCGGTCGACCGCGAGAGCGGATCCTGCCGGGACCCGGACTTCCTCGGCCTCCCGGAGGAGGAGGCTGCCGAGCCGGGACAGCTCGGCCTTGAGGAGGCCATGCGCGTTGTGGAGCTCGGTGGACTTGAAGGAGTTGCTGCAGACCAGCTCGGCGAGTCGATCGGTCTGATGCGCAGCGGTCCGCGCCAAGGGGCGCATCTCATGGAGGCGAACCGGAATGCCCCGCTCTGCCAGCGCCCAGGCAGCCTCGCATCCCGCCAGGCCTCCGCCCACGACCGTCGCTGTGACGGACGGGAGCGTCGCCGAGTGAACTTCACCCGGCGACCCGGACCCGGTCACGTCGAGACGGCCTCCTCCGGCTCCAGCACCACCAGCTTGTGCTGGCACTTGAGACAGGTACGGGTCTCCCCCTCGGCCTTGTTGACCCTCTTCTCCATTCCGACCCAGCCGCAGCTGGGGCAGGTATCGGGGACCGGCCGGTTCCAGGTCGAGAAGTCGCAAGCCGGGTATCGGGTGCAGCCCCAGAAGGACTTGCCCCGCTTGGTCCGCCGCTCGGCGAGGTCGCCGACCTCGCAGCGGGGACACTTCATTCCGAGGGGGACGGAGCGCGTGCCCTTGCACTCCGGGTACCGGGTGCAGGCCAGGAACTCGCCGAAGCGACCGGTCTTAATGACCATCGGGGCGCCGCAGAGATGGCACTTCTCGTCGGTGGGCCGGTCCGGGGCCCGCTGCTTCTTGAGCGACTTCACATAGTCGCAGGTCTGCTTGTAGTTCACGCAGGCGAAGTAGGGCCCGAAGCGTCCCGTTCGGAGCTCCACGCGGGCGCCGCATTTGGGGCAGCGCTCCTTCTCCAGTTCCTCGGGCTTGAGGCCATGCGCCTCCGCCACGATCGCGGAGAGATTGACCGCCTCGAGCGCCTTGGTGAACGGACCGTAGAAGTCGGACAGCACCCGCTGCCAGCCCAGTTCGCCTTCCTCGATCTTGTCGAGCTCGGTCTCCATGCTGGAGGTGAACTCCACGTTGAAGATCGAAGGGAACTGATCCACCATGATCCGCTCGACCGTCTCACCCAGCTCCGTGGGCGTGAAGCGACGTTGTTCCAGCTTCACATACTCGCGGGCTGTCAGGGTGCTGATGATCTGCGCGTAGGTGGACGGACGGCCGATGCCCAGCCGCTCCAGCTCTTTGACCAGGCTCGCCTCCGAGAACCGGGGCGGCGGCTCGGTGAAATGCTGGCTCGGCGTGATGCTCCGAACCTCCACCTGGTCGCCGACGGCAAGGGGCGGGATGGGGGGAAGATCGTCCATCGTCTTGCCCTCTTCGGCCTCGCGACCCTCGGTGTAGAGCACGTGGTAGCCATCGAAGATCATGATGGAGCCCGTGACCCGGAACAGATACCGCCCCAGATCGAAATCGACGATGGTCATGTCATAGATCGCGGGATTCATCTGCGACGCGACGAACCGCTGCCAGATCAGTTGATAGAGGCGGAACTGGTCCGGCTCGAGGAACTTCTGCATCTCCTCCGGTCGGCGCCGCACGTCCGTGGGCCGGATGGCTTCGTGCGCATCCTGCACCCGGGCCGCGCGAGAGCTGTACTGGTTGGCCGACTCGGGCAGATACCCCTTGGCGTAGTTCTTCGCGATGAAGGAACGCACCTGCTCGATTGCCCCGTCCGAAACGCGGACCGAGTCGGTGCGCATGTACGTGATGAGGCCCGCGGGGGCCTCCTCACCGATCTCAATGCCCTCGTAGAGATCCTGAGCGGCCCGCATGGTCCGACGCGCGGAGAAGCCAAGCTTCTTGGCAGCTTCCTGCTGCAGGGTGCTCGTAGTGAAGGGTGCGCCGGGCCGTTTCTTCCGGTTCCGCTTTTCGACTTTCGTGACAACAAAGGGCAGCTTCCTGACATCCGCGACCACCCGCCCGGCCTCCTCCGCGGAATGCAGCTGTGGGTTGTGACCGTCGATCTTCTTGAGCTCGCTGGTGAAGACCTGGCCACCCTTGGCGCATTCGGCGGCGATGCTCCAGTACTCCTCCGGCTTGAAGGCCCGGATCTCCCGCTCCCGTTCCACGATGAGGCGGAGCGCCACGGTCTGAACGCGGCCAGCCGAAAGACCGGTCTTGATGCTCTGCCAGAGAATCGGGCTCGCCTTGTACCCGACCAGTCGATCCAGAATGCGGCGCGCCTGCTGCGCGTTTACCAGGCGATCATCGATCTTGCCGGGATGCGCCATCGCCTCCTTCACGGCTTCCTTGGTGATTTCGTGAAACAGCACGCGATGGAGCGGTGCCTTGGTCTCGAGCTGGTCAGCGACGTGCCACGCGATGGCCTCCCCTTCCCGATCCGGGTCGGTCGCGAGGTAGATGGCCTTGGCCTTGCGAGCGGCCTTCTTCAGATCGGCCAGGGTCTGGGTCTTTCCTTTAATAGTCACATAGGCGGGCTGGAAGCCGTTCTCGACGTCCACGCCGAGCTTGCGGGTCGGCAGGTCCCGAATGTGGCCGATGGTAGCCCTTACCTCGTAGCCCCGGCCCAGGTACTTGCCAATGCTCTTTGCCTTGGTGGGTGACTCCACTACGACCAGCGCTTCGCCGGTGCCATTCTCCGACTCGACGGCAGCCTTTCGGGGCGCGCGGCGCTTGGCGCCCGCTTCCGGCGCGGCAGCCTTTGGCTTCTTGCTGGCCGCAGGCGGCGCCTTGGCCGTCGCTGATTTGGCCCCGGTCTTCACTGCCGGCTTGGCTTTCTTGGTCGTTGTCATGAGCTCCTGAATGCCTGCCCTTCGTTCACCCCAGGTCCATTCCGGGTGCCACCAAAAAATGCAACCCGGAGCCGATTAGCAAGGACGGAAATCGCAAATCATTGCTCAACAGTAGCTTAGCTCACCACCCCGCGTGCTCCTGGGCCAGTGCGACGACCTCCTCCGCCAAAGCCTGCGGCGGCTTTACGTCGGCTTTCACCTCGCACTCCGCTCGCAAGTAGTAGGGCTCCCGGTCCTTGAGGAGCTGCCGCATCAGTTCGACCGGGTCCTCGCCCACGAGGAGCGGCCTGGTCCCCTCTCCACTGGCGCGCCGCGCTGCGGTCAGCGCCATGGCCCGGAGGTAGACCAGAAAGGCTAACCCCTGGACGCTCTCGATCGCCCCGGGCTGGGCAGCCCAGCCGCCCCCGGGCGCGATGACGGCGGGCGGCCCCGTAATCGCCTTCCGCATCGCCTCCGCCTCGAGCTGCCGGAAACGCGGCTCCCCATACTCCGCGAAGACCCTGGCCACAGGCATCTGCATCCGGCGAACGATCAGCGCATCGAGATCCAGAAAGCCCGCGCCGAGTCGTTCGGCGACCAGCCTGCCCACGGTCGTCTTGCCCGCGCCGGGCAAGCCGATGATCACGATGTGGCGCCTCACGCGTCGTCACTCTCGGCCGGCGCGTCTCGGACTTCGGTCCAGCGCTCCGACAGGCGGGCCAGGTAGGAGTCGAGGTTCCGGCGAAGCTCCCCCAGCGAGTCGCCGCCAAACTTCTCCAGCATCGCGTCCGCCAGGACGATGGCAGTCAGCGCCTCGGCGATCACCCCCATGGCGGGGACGGCCGTGATGTCGGAGCGCTCGCTCTGTGCCTTCGCGGGCCGCCCGGTCCGGAGATCCACGGTGGCGAGCGGCGACATCAGAGTCGCGATGGGCTTCATCCCGACGCGGACCACAAGCGGCTCGCCGGTGGTCACGCCCCCCTCCAAGCCTCCGGCGTTATTCCCCTGCCGAGCAAACCCGCCCCGCAGCGCGGGCGCCGGAGCGGGTTTCCCCGGCACCGCAGCGGCCACGATCGGGTCGTGCACCGCGGAGCCCGGGCGGCGGGCGGCCTCGAACCCCATGCCGATCTCCACGGCCTTCACCGCCGGGATGGACATGAGAGCCCCGGCAAGTCGCCCGTCGAGCTTCCGATCCCAGTGAACGTGACTGCCCAGCCCAACGGGGAGCCCACGCGCAACGACCTCGCACTCCCCCCCAAGCGTATCACCGTCCTTCTTGGCCTGATCGATCCGGGCAATGATTGCGGCCTCGACGGTCGGATCCAGCACGCGGACATCGGAGCGATCGGCCGCTTCGTTGAGGGGCCACGGCAACTCCGGCGACGAGGTAGCCCGAATGCCACCGAGCGAGACCACATGGCTTCCGACGTCGATCCGGAACTCATCGAGCAGGCGGCGGGCCAGCGCGCCTACCGCGACGCGGGCCGCTGTCTCACGGGCGCTGGCCCGCTCCAGGATGTCGCGAGCGTCGCGGCGGTCGTACTTGAGAACCCCCACCAGGTCGGCATGGCCCGGCCGGGGTCGATTGAGGCGCCGGCGCCGGTCCTCTCCCGGCATCCCTTCCGGAGCCATGATGTCTTCCCAGTTCGCCCAGTCGCGGTTGTGGATCATCATCGCGACCGGCGTCCCGAGCGTCTCGCCGGAACGGACGCCGGACAGCCATTCGATCCGATCCTTCTCGATCTTCATCCGTGCGCCGCGCCCGTAGCCCATCATCCGGCGGGCCAAGTCCCGGTCCACCCATTCCGCGGTGACCGGGAGGCCGGCGGGCAGTCCCTCCACGAGGGCCACCAGCGCCTTTCCATGGGATTCCCCCGCGGTCAGGAACCTGAGCACACCACCCTCCTATAACAGGCGAGCCCGACCGGCGGTCGGGCTCGCGCCAGCACTGGTACCGAGTCGAATCTATTCGGCGGCGCCGTCGTCGATGATCCGCGGCGTAACCAGAATGATCAGGTCCTGGCGCTCCTCCTGAGTGTGACTGAACCCGAACAGCTTTCCGACGATCGGCAGGTTGACCAACAGGGGGATGCCGGTCCGCGTCTTGGTCACGTTGGTAACCGTGAGACCACCGATGACCGCCGTCTCACCGTCATTCACCAGAAGCTGGTTCTGGGCCAGCTGCTTCTGCACGGTGAAACCCACGTCCGATTGCGCGAGCAACTGAATGTTCGAGCGCTCCGCGCTGACCTGCATCAACACCTGCCGGTTGTTCGTGACGTGCGGCGTGACGGTCAGCTTGATGCCGGTCTCCTTGAACTGGACGGTGGCCCGGGGCGGCGACGTGCCGCCGCCACCGCCCTGACCCACATCGACGACCCGCACCGGAACGTCCTGGCCCACCTGGATGAAGGCGGGACGGTTGTTGAGCGTCGTGATATTCGGCTCGGCCTGCACGTCCGCCAGGTCCATTTCCTGGAGCGACTGGAGGAAGCTGGTGAAGCGGAACCCGCCGAGGGACGCGGTCCAGATCAGATTCAGGGCCGAGTTGGTCACATTGGAGGTGGCGTTGGCGATGCCGGCCACGCCGTCGCCAGTCAGGTCGATGACTCCCGGGTCGAACGGGGAGCCGGTCGCGGGGTCGGTCCGCTGGAACAGCTGGTTGAAGAACGGCCCGTCGCCCTGCTTGACCGCGCCAAAGTCGTACTGCAGACCCAGGTCCTCGATGTTGGTGCGATCCACGAAGATGATCTTGGCCTGGATCGAGACCTGGGGCGTCCGTACATCCAGGTTCTTGACGAAGTCCTGGATGTCCTGAACGCGATTGCGGGTCTCGGTGACAATCAGCGCGTTGGTCGTGGTATCGGAGACCACGCTGCCGCGCTTGGAGAGCACGGACTTGACCGCCGGCAGTACCTGAAAGGCATTCACATAATTAACCGGGATCATCCGCGTGGTGAGCGGCTCGGTCGAATCGAGTGCCGAGAGCGCGGCGGGCGAGTCGACCCGGATGATGCCCCCGGGCAGCTCAATGGCCTGAAGGCCCTGCGTGGCGAGCACGGCCGCGAACGCTTCGGTCCATGGCTGGTTCTTGATCTCGGCCGTGACCTCCCCCTTCACGTCCTTCCCCATCACGATCGTCCGACCGGAGAAGGCCGCAAAGCCGGCAATGACGTCGCCGATGCTGGCACGATCCCAGGTCACCGTGATGCGACCCGCCGGCACGGCGGTGTGAGCCACGAAGGGGGTCCCGTCCGCGTCCGCGGCCAGGTTCACCTCAGGCTCGCGCTCCGGCGGGGCGGGCCGGGGCGCGGGCATGGCCAGATCGCCGGTCGGCGCGCTGGACCAGGCAAGGAAGCTCTGGTCGGCGCCCAGCCGGACCCTGACCGCGTCCGCATCCTTCTCGATGTGATAGTCTCGCGCGGTGTCCAGGTAGATGGCGATTCGCACGACATCGGGGCGGAACTGGGAGTAGCGGATGTCCTTGATGCCGCCGCGCTGGACGCCATCGTATGCGGCGCCGCTGTTCCGGAGGGTGGCGCCCACGACGTCGATGACCAGGCGGTCGGGCTGGCGCAGCACGAAGTCACGCACATCCGCGGCTCCGTTGAGCGCGATCACGATCTCGGCATGCCCCGGCGTCGGAACGACGCTCACGGCAGTCACCTGGACGGTCGGTGGCGGTATCTCGGCCCGGGCAGCGGGCACGGCAAGGAGGCACGCGGCCCCCAAGGCAAACATCGTCTGGCGCGTCATGGGGTCTGGTCCTCCTTCTTCCTGAGCGACAGGGTCTCCTGCCGCTCGAAGCCGATATCCTCAACCGTAAACACAACGTCGGACTGCCGGATCTGTGCCACTTTGAGGCGACCCAGGCGGTCGCCGACTCGGAGCTTGTAACGCTTCATGTTGGTCTTGTCCCGCAGGACGGCCACGCTGTTGCTGGGGTGGCGCAGATCCAGATAGACGCCGACGAGCAGCAGGTCGTTGAACTCCGGCCCGACCTTATCCTCGGTGATCAGTGAGACGAACGGATCTCGCGAACCCCCGGAATAGGTGAAGGTCTCCCGCAGGACCTCGGTCTCGCGGGCCACCTTGAGCGACTCGGCGCGGATACTGTCACGCTGCACACGCGCCACCGAGTCAATGCGGGCGCGCTCCGCCACCTGCTTGAGCGAGTCCTGCTTGGCCCGCTCCCTGGCCTGCCGAATCGAATCCGCCCGCAGCACGGCGAGCTGCTTGGCGGAGAGCTTGGGGGCCGGGGCGGGCGTCGGCGCCTTGGCTACCTTGGTCGTGTCCTTGGCCGGCGCCTTGGTCGCCTTGGTGGTGTCCTTGGCCGGGGCCTTGACCAGCTTGGTGGTGTCCTTGGCCGGGACCTTGGCCTTCGCCGTTGTTTCCGCCGGCGCGGCCTTGGCCTTGATGGCGCCCGCCGCCGAATCGGTCGCCACGCTGATCAGATGTGCGGCGCTGTCGGCCTTGCCTTTCATGGCGCGCGCGGTGGACTCGGCCGGCGTAGACTTGCCATGGGTGGTCTCCGCGGCCTGGGCCACCGGCAGAGGTCTGGGCGCAGGCACCTTGCCGCAGGCCGACAGCACCTCGGGCGGAATCATGCCCGGTGCCCCCGGCTCGGCCGCGGCCGCTTTCTTCTTCTTGCCCTTGGCGCTCTTCTTCGCGGCCTTGGCCAGGACATCCATCACCGAGTCGCTGCAGGCCTTGTAATGGGCGCGGACCACCGAGTCGCGGATGGCCGCCTGACGGAGGCTGTCGCGCCGGGCCCGGATAGCGGCCAGATCGACTCCCTCGGAGCCGGCCTCTTCCTTCCCGTGCCGGCAGCCAGCCAGCCCGACGGCCAGGACCAGGAGCGCGGCGTGAACGAGGCGCTTAGGTGCCACTGGACGGTCCCTCCGCGCTCACGCTCTTGACGAACGTGCGGATCTGGAAGCGGGCGTTGAGGAGGGCGCCCGAGCTGTCACCCAGTGCCTTGGCCTGATTCTGGTCGGCCGCCCCGACGTTCAGATCCATCGGAACGATGATCCGCTTGAGGCTCGCCACGTCCGAGAGGAACTCGCCCAACTGATCGTAGCGCCCCAGAACAGAGTACTGATAGCGATAGGTCTGGAAGGGCGCGGGGCCGGGTTCCGGCGGGAGTGGCTGGAACTGGGCCACCTGCACCCCACGGATCTTGGCGCGGGTCGAGATCTCATCCATCAGGTTGGCGACTTCATTGCGGTCCGGCACCAGCTGGCGGAGCAGCTCGAGGCTTCCGCGGTAGCCTTCGAGGCGCCGCCGCAGGTCCTCGACGCTGCCAGACGCGAGCAGGCGCTTGGCGCTGTCGGTCCGGGCCGTAAGGGAATCAATGGCGTGTTGACGCGCCTTGATGCTGTCCCTGGTCTGCTGTACGCCGCGGAGCCCCAGCTCGCTGAGTCCCGTGCCGGTGTACCCGAGGTACCCGACGATGATCGCAAGCAGCACGAGGAGGAGTGGGACCTGGCGGTCCGAGAGGCCGGCCATGGCTCACCTCACCGATTGGTTGAGGGGGACCGTGCGGATGTACGCCGAATCGGCCCGCTGGAACTGCGCCTGAATGGTGAACTGCGTCACGGGCCGGTCCTTCTCGATGATCGTCTTGGCCTCGAGCGGAGTCACCTCCGAGACCCATGGCGACGCCTCGAGCTGGCGCAGGAACCGGGTATACGCCTGGAGGTCCATGGTGCGGCCTTCAAGCCGGAACACCAGGGGCCGTGAGGCCGTGTCCGCGGTGTCCGCCACCACGGCCGGCGCGGTCGACGTCGCCATCGAGGTGAGCCAGGTGTAGGGCGGCAGCGCCTTGGCCACTTCGTCCATGATGTGCGGCCAGATGTATCGGTTGCCGTCCACGCCCCGAATGGTCGAAATCTGCGCCAGCAGCGAATCCCGGATCAGCTCCGCCCGGTGCTTCTGCCGGAGCAGGTTGTCGAATCGCTTCTGCTCGTCCCGGGCCTGCTCGAGACGGGGGGCTAGCGCATTGAGCTGCGACGTGGTCGTGATGAACGCCCACCCCAGAAACGCGGCGACGCCGATGCAGGCCGCCACCGAGCCGACCAGGAAGGGATCCTTGACCTTGGTGGCAAGCCCCTTGACGCGCTCGAACAGCTGCTTGGGGCCGCCGCCAGCGGCCTTGCGCTTCAGGCCGGGTCGAAGGTTGACCGTGATCATCATGGGTGGCGGGCTCCGGGCAACGGGCTCAGGCGGCGCTGCGAAGGGCCAAGCCGATGGGCAGCATGAGGAGCGGCGAGATCTCGTCCACACCACCCGTGGTGAAGACCCCGTCAGCCACGCGGAGCCGGGCCAGGGGGTTCGCCAGTTCCACAGGAAGGCGCAGGCGATCGGCTAGGACCTTGTTCAGGCCCGGGATGCGGCCACCGCCGCCGGTGAGCCAGAGCCGGGAAATCCCGCCGGCGGAGCGGCTCGCCGACTGCAGGAATGCCGCGGCGCGCTCAATTCCGACGGCCAGCTCCTCGCCCCGGGTCTCCAGGAAGGGATCGAGCACCTCGCTGCGCTCAAATCCCTGCAGCAACTGGTCCGCCTCTTCCGCCGTGAGGCCCCGCTCGCGCTGGATATCCTCGCGGAACCGCCGGGTGCCGACCGGCAGGTCACGCGTAAGGACCGGGATACCGTCCTCGAGGATGTTGATGTTGGTCATCTCGTGGCCGATGTTCACGAGCCCTACCACGCCTCGCATCTCGTCCGGATAGTTGACTTCGAAGGCGTTGTGCAGCGCAAAGGCATCCACGTCGATGATGCTCGGAGTCAGGCCGGCCTCGGCGAGCAGCGCCACCTTGTTTTCGACCAGCTCCCGCTTGGCCGCGACGAGGAGCACCGTCATCTGCAGCCCCTCGCCCTCCGGATCGAGGATCTGGAAGTCGAGCTCGACGTTCTCCATGTCGAACGGAACGTGCTGCTCGGCCTCCCAGCGGATGACCTCCCGCGCGTCGGCTTCTTTCATGCGGTCCATCTGGATCTTCTTGATGATCACGTCCCGGCCACCGACCGCGATCACGACCTGCTTGGTCTTGAGGCCGGCGGACGCGAGCAGACCCTTGATGGCATCGGCCACGATGCCGGGGTCCATGATTTCGCCCTCCACGATGGCGTCATCCACCACGCTCGTGTAGGCCACTTTGGAAAGCACGGGATCCCCGGCGCCATGAGTGACGGCCACGAGCTTGATGAGGCCGGACCCAATATCCAGGGCCACCGTAGTCTTTTTGCGGCTGAACAGGGCCATATCCATCCGACCGATGCTGGTTCTGGAACAGGGATTGGAAGGCTACGCTACAAGCCGTCCGTTCTTTTGTCAAGCTCCCAATCTGCTTGAAGTGGAAACCAACAAGCTATTGCTTAGCCGAGACTTATCCTTTTAGGCATCATAGGATGCTTGAAGTGACCAATGCTATGTCCAATCCCCAAGCAGACCTCGTACCGTTCTACCCCAAGAGTATCGGCTTCCGCATATGCGAAGCTGAGGGAGTACTACCTAACACCTTCGCGGATAATGGCTTAAGGGGTGAACCGCAGCCGCTCCAAGCGCCCCTTTGATCCCACGAGATCCAAAACAGAGCGGCGGGGGGGGGCG
>DATJVM010000009.1:0-52844 GCA_035501775.1 Gemmatimonadales bacterium
CGGCAGCAGCCGACGGCGCAGGCCCTCGATGATCTCCTCGATCGCGACATCATGCCCCTGCGCCGCGGCGAGGGCGGTGGCGAGAGCCCGGACGTGCTCGAGCGGCGAACGGCGACGCCGGTCCAGCAGATGAATGGCCGGACCGAACCGGACGGCGCCCGCCAGCACCAGCAGAAGCCCGACCAGCGCCAGTTGCCACATGGCCCATCCCCATGGGGATTCGAGGCTCCAGTCGCGGGTGGCCGTCCACAGTGAGCCCCCCTCCTCGAAACCATGGTGCGCCTCCTCGAAGATCACCCGGGGAAACCGGCCCACGAACAGCCCCAGCACGAAAGGGCCGGCGGGCGTGTCTCGAAGGGCCCGGTTCCGGAAGATGCCGGCGTCCGACACCAGAAGTACCGGCCCGCCCGAGTCGGCTCGCGTGAGGCGGAGGGCGACCACCCGGCCCGTCGCGGTCGTGAGCAGCGTGTCGGCCCGGCTGATCGGAGGGACCGCGCAACGCGTCACCTTGGCGCCGGAGATCTCGCTCGAATCCACCACAACCGAGTCGTTGGTCGCGGCGAGCACTCCCCCCACCCGGGGCCACAATCCCAGCGCCGCCCCGGCCGGCGGCCGGAGGGGCACACTGTCCAGGCCACGCCAGTCGTCCGCGTAGCCAAAGCAGCGCATGAGGGGAGACGCCCTGGCTCCGGCGACCACGAGTGCATGGCGCGGGCTGGCGTCGTTCCAGTCGCGCACCAGCTCGATCTCACTGCCGCTCAGCCAGATGCTCGGATTGAGCAGGACGAAGGCGGTCGAGGTGCTGTCGACCGTATCGGCCGCGAGACGCCGCAGGTTCGACCGAAACGGCCGGGTCTCCACACCGAGCCGGGTCAGCGCCTCCGCCAGCGCGCGGGCGCCGTACGGTCCGGCCAGAAAGGTGGAGGCGCGCGTATCCTCCTCCTCGGCTGCGTTCCCGCGCAGCCCGAGAACGGCGGCCACCCCCACCAGGGCGACCAGCCCGAGGCCGCTCAGCAGAGCTTCAGTGCGCGCCCGCATACCGGTCGGGGGCGGTCAACTCGTGCCAGGCGGCGAAGTCGGCCGCGCCGCACGGCCGCCCGGCAAACGCGTGGCCGTAAAGGCCTCGGACCACGTCCCGAAAAGCTGGACGGGTCAGGTCGGGAAGCAAGTTGTCGGTGGCATACTCCCCGGGTGTCTTGCTGGGATGGAATCGCAGCAGGCGACGCTGATCCAGCTCCAGGACCAAGCCGAGAAAATCATTCTGCATCGCCTCGACGTAGGCGCCGAGCCGCGCCAGCCGAGCCGCCTCGCGGCGGTACCAAGCCGCATCTCTGGCCGCGGGGAGCGGGGCGCCCGCGACGTCTGCCCCGGCACCGGCCGCCTTGATGGCCCGGGTCATGACCCAGATTCCGTGGACGAAGATGACCACGAGGATCACCACCAGCGCCCAGAAGAGCAGCAGGAACAGGTCCGGGTGGCGTGCCTGCATGCGGGCCAGCCAGTCCCCGAGGGCGATCCACCACCGACTGATGAACGCGAAAGGATGGGGGCGCTCGATCCAGCGATACTCGGGCGCCGCGAAGACCGAGTCCAGAACGGCGCGGAGCGAGTCCGGCCCCGGCACCAGGGGGAAGCTCACGTCTTGGCGAGGCCCGCCGCGAGGATTTCGAGGTCGAAGGCCTCCTTGCGGACCCGGAGGTCGTAGTAGGCGACCGTGAGCACGCAATAGAAGAGCGGCCAGATCAGGCTGGAAAGGAGCGCGGCAAGACCGGTGATTCCGACAAAGGCCCCGGAGCCGCTCACGCCGCCCGCCCCGAGGGAGACGGCGGCAATGCCCCCAAGAGCGATGAAGGGGAGATACATGAGGACGCCGACCACGAGGAGCGCCACGAAGATCTTCCCGCGGAAGTTCCGGGTCAGGGCCCAGGATCGTCCCATGGCCTCGGTGGACGATCCGAGCGACTCGATCACCATCGCCGGCGTAGCCAGGGCAAGCCCGCAGGCGAGGATGATGCCCGGGATGATGAGCAACAGGAATCCGAGCATCACCACCAGGCCGGTTAGGATGCCGAGCGCGATCAGGCGTCCCACGAACGGGGTCGACCGCCGGAACGCGTCGCCGGCCGTCAGACGCCGGCCCATGTAGCTCTCCGAGACGATGAAGGTCGAGGCGGCCGCCGCGATGGCCGCCAGCACCACGTCCAGGATCACGCTGCCCAGGTACAGCGGCAGGTTTGTGAACATCCCGCCGGACGACTGCACGTACACCGACACGGCAAGCGGCACCGCTCGCGTCACCAGCGCGACAACCACGAGAGGCAGGAACAGATTCCGGTACAGGCCGAACGAGACGTCCAGGATCTCGCCGAGCGAGAGCGGGCGCAGCACGGGACCAGACATGGCGGAATGCTCCACGGGGGGTGCTCAAACATGGTGGCTCATCCAAACCTTGGGAAGTGAAGCGAGCCCGCCGTACATTTCCAGCATGCCACGATGCACCCGATGAGCGCGCCACCCGATTTCCGTCAGCATCTCGAAGTCGAGACGCCGGAGCATGTGACCCTCGATTACGAGATCGCGGGGCTGGGTTCCCGCGCCCTCGCCGCGATCCTCGACACGCTCATCCTCAGCGCCTGGACGTTCGCGCTTGTCCTGATCATTGGCATGCCCCAGCACCTCCTGTCCGGCAGCTGGCAGACGGCGCTCTGGGTCGTGACCTACTTCGCGTCGATCTGGGGGTACTTCACCTTCTTCGAGGCGCTCCGCGGGGGCCAGACGCCGGGCAAGAGGCGGCTGGGGATCCGGGTGGTTCGCGACACCGGCCATCCGGTCACCTTCGGCGCGGCGGCCGCGCGTAATCTGCTCCGGGCCGCTGACTTCCTCCCGCCGCCGTATCTGCTCGGCGCCCTCTTCGTGGGGCTGCACCCGCGTGGCAAGCGTCTGGGAGACATCGTAGCGGGCACCGTCGTGGTTCGCGACCAGCCGGCGTTGCAGACCGCCGGCGTGCTCACCCCGCCGACCGCGGAGGTCGAGGCGGCCGGAGTCCCGGAGCTGAGCGACGAGGAATTCCGCTTCCTCCGCGAATTCGCCGAGCGCGCCCCGTCCCTTCCCGCGGAAGTTCGGGCCCGCCTCGCCACTCGCCTTGCTGCTCGCCTGGCCGAGCGCTACCCGAACCGGGCAGAGGACCCGGAGCGTTTCCTGGCCGCGCTCTACCGGGACGAGCTGGGACGCCGGAGGGGTCGCTTCGGCGCCCGGACCGGCAAGGATGGATCCCGAGAGGGCGGGAGCGGCGTAGTCGAGCGCCTCGTCGCCCGGAAATCTGCCCGCTGGAACGCCTTCCAGACCCTCGCCGAGCGTGCCGCCAGCCGGGGCCTCGACAGCTTCGAGGCGGCCGAGCTGCCCGACTTCGCCGCACGCTACCGCGAAGTCGCGGCCGATCTGGCCCGGGCCCGGACCTACCGCGCCCCGCCGGCGATTCAGGCCCGGTTGGAACGCCTCGTCGCCGCGGGCCACAATGCGCTCTATCGGGATGAGCGCAAGACCGGCCACGTCATCTGGCAGTTCATTTTCCGCGAGTGTCCGGCCGGCATCGTCCAGGCTCGACGGGCCGTGCTCCTTGCCTGCCTCACCTTCGTCCTCCCGGGCATCGCGGGCTACCGGTTGATCAGGGACCGGCCCAGCCTCGCGGACGAGGTGCTCCCCGCCACGATTCTCGATCGCGCCGCGGCGGGAGCGGAGCGGATCCGTGCCGGCCACGGCTATTACGAAGCGAAGGCGGGCACGCGGCCGGCAATGGCGTCCATGATCATGACCAACAACATCTCCGTCGCCTTCTACTGCTTCGCCGGGGGAATCTTCGCCGGGGTGGGCTCGCTGTTCCTGTTGGCCTTCAACGGCCTCGAGATGGGCGCCGTCTCAGGCCACTTCAGCAACCTGGGGCTGCTCGGCTACCTGTGGACCTTCGTGATCGGTCACGGAGTGCTGGAGTTGTTCGCCATCTGGGTTGCCGGTGCGGCGGGGCTCCTGCTCGGCCGAGCCCTGATCGCCCCCGGGGAAATCACCCGCGGGGAGGCGCTGGTCCTCACCGGCCGTCTCGCGATGCGGATGATCGGGGCCGTGATCGTCCTGCTGGTAGTCGCCGGCAGCATCGAGGGCTTTGTGTCCGCCTCGACGGCTCCACTGGTGGTGCGACTCGGCGTGAGCGGCGCCAGCGTGGTCTTCCTGGTGGGATATCTGGGGCTCGGCTGGACCTACCTGAGGGAGCGCGGGCCGCCTGCGGGTTGGGCCGGCGCGACGCTGACACCGGCCACCGACGCCGTTCAGACGGGTGGCACCCGCTAGCCCGGATGGGCGTCAACTCTCCCGGAGGATCCCCCGCATGCGGACCGCCAGCGCTTCGATCTCGCGCAGGCTGGTGAGGGTCTCGGGGTCGAGTTTCGACTCGTTGAGTAACAGCAGCTGGGTCTCCGCCAGAAGCGCGGACAGCGGGTTCGACAGATCGTGGCGGAGCTTGTGAAAGCGGTCGCTTTCAGGGGTCACGTGGTCGCGTCCATGGATGGAGGGACCGGCTTGGGTCTGGGGTGTGGCTCTTGGGTCCGGATAATATAAGGCTGGCCGGCCATGAAGGAGGCTCCGGGTGTCTCACCGTGAAGTCAGACAAGGCGACTTCCTTATCTCGACTGATCCCGCCCGGCTTGATCCGGTTGCGATTCACGGCTATCTCACCCGCTCGTACTGGGCGGAGGGGATCCCGCTCGAGACCGTGGTCCGTTCGCTCCACGCCTCGCTCTGCTTCGGGCTGTATCGGGATTCCGGCCAGATCGGCCTCGCCCGGATCGTTACCGACCGCACGACGTTCGCGTACCTGTGCGACGTCTATGTCCTCGAGCCGTTCCGGGGACGGGGGCTCGGGAGCTGGCTGATGGAGCAGGTCATGACCCATCCGGACCTCCAGGGTCTCCGCCGATTCTCCCTCGTCACTCGCGACGCGCACGGCCTGTATGCCCCGTGGGGATTCGCGCCCCTCGCCCAGCCGGACCGCCACATGGAAATCGTACGCCCGGGGCTCTACCTGTCCGGATCTTGACGCCCCCAGCGCTCCGGCACTATATATGGAGTGCTCCATGTCCGCCCGAGACCTCTCCTGGGTGTCCCTTCATAGACAACAGAGTTCAGTGAGCCGGGTTCCCCGGTTCTTGTCCAATCTCGACCCCGACTACATTTGCCCGCCCCCAACAAGGCTCGCCCGCCAGCAGACCGGCGGCCCACTCCCGACCGGAGTGCGATGACTGAGCGGAGTACCACACCCGTGGATATTGCCGAGCTCAAACAGAAGTCCGTCGCCGAACTGCACGCGCTGGCCGAGCAGCTCAGCATTTCCAACTACTCGGGACTACGCAAGCAGGATCTGATCTTCCGGATCGAGCAGACCCTGCTCGATCAGGACACCGTGATCCGCGGGGAGGGTGTGCTGGAGATCCTCCCGGAGGGCTACGGGTTCCTCCGGAGCCAGGACTGGAACTACCTCTACGGGCCGGACGACATCTACGTCTCCCCCTCCCAGATCAAGCGGTTTGACCTGCGAACCGGCGATACGGTGATGGGCCAGGTGCGCCCCCCCAAGGAGGGGGAGCGCTATCTGGCCCTCCTCAAGGTGGAGAGCGTCAACTACGAGGAGCCGGAGAAGACCAAGCATCGGATCGCCTTCGACAACCTGCGACCGCGGTACCCGGACGAACGCATCCGCCTCGAGCGTACCACCACGAGCGATCTGTCCATGCGGGTCGTGGACCTGCTCTCCCCCATCGGGAAGGGGCAGCGTGGCCTCATCGTGGCGCCCCCCAAGGCCGGCAAGACGATCCTCATGCAGAAGCTGGCCAACGCGATCAGCGAGAATCACCCCGAGTGCGTGCTGATCGTGCTGCTGATCGACGAACGGCCCGAGGAAGTCACCGATATGCAGGAGAACGTGAAGGCCGAGGTCATCTCCTCCACGTTCGATGAACCAGCCGATCGGCACGTCCAGGTGGCGGACATGGTCATCGAGAAGGCCAAGCGCCTCGTCGAGCACGGCCGGGACGTGGTCATTCTCCTCGACTCCATCACCCGCCTGGCCCGCGCGCACAACGTGGTGGTTCCCCACTCCGGCAAGATCCTCTCCGGCGGTGTCGACGCCAACGCGCTCCAGAAACCCAAGCGCTTCTTCGGCGCGGCCCGCAATATCGAAGGCGGCGGCTCCCTGACGATCGTGGCCACCTCGCTGATCGACACCGGAAGCCGGATGGACGAGGTCATCTTCGAGGAGTTCAAGGGCACCGGCAACATGGAACTGGTGCTGGATCGCCGGCTGGCCGACCGCCGCATCTACCCGGCGATCGACATCCAGCGGACCAGCACCCGCAAGGAAGAGCTTCTGATGGACAAGGATGAACTCAACCGGGTCTACCTGCTCCGTAACTTCCTGGCCGATATGCCCCCGGTCGAAGCCCTCGAGTTCCTGCTGGAGCGCATGAAGCGGACCAAGACCAACAAGGAGTTCTTCGCCACCATGGCGCAGTGAGCGCGGACCCGGCGAGAGCCGGTCCCGTCCGCTTAGCTTTGACGCATGACCATACCGCGCGAAGGCCGCATTATCGCCATCGATTGGGGCGAGGTCCGACTGGGCCTCGCCCTTTCCGATGAAGGCCAGCGCCTCGCGTCACCCCTGGAGACCCTGACCCGCCGGCCCGGGAAGCGCTTTCCCATGCCCCCCTTTCTCGCCCTCCTCGAACACCACCACCCCGTCGGCGTCGTGGTCGGCCTGCCCCTCACGCCTGAAGGGACGGAAGCCGCGGCGGCCAAGGCAGCGCGAGAACTCGCCGGAACGGTGGCGGGACGGACCTCCCTCCCCGTGGAACTGGTGGACGAACGGCTGACCACTGCCCGAGCTCATCGAGAGATCCAGGCGCAGGGCGGCTCCACTCGCGGCAGGAAGGAGGCTGTGGACGCCCTGGCCGCCGCGGTCCTCCTGCAGGGCTACCTCGACTTGCGGCGGGGCGGAGCCACGTGACGCCCCGGAGGTGTCCGGTCGGACTCTTGCGCGGAACGGCTCAGGCTGCAGCCGTCGCTCTGGTTGCGGCCTGCGGCGCTCCCCCGCCCAACGCGCCGATGGTCCGGGTGACCATCCCGCCCGGCTCCACCTTCCATGGCATCGTCGACACACTCTCCGCTCATGATCTGATCCGCTCGGCCGAGTGGTTCCGGATCCTGGCTCGGATCCGCGGAGTCGACCGGACAGTGAAGGCCGGGATCTACGACCTCCCCGCGACAGGCGGGGCCTGGACGCTGCTGGGCATCCTCAAGGAAGGCCGGGTCGCAACAGTCCGTTTCACGGCGCCTGAGGGGCTCACCCTGCTCGATCTGGCGGACCTGGTCGAGGAGCGGCTGGGTATCCCTGCCGACTCCTTCCTGGCCCACGCCGGGGACTCGACGCTCCGTCGCGAGCTGAACGTCGCGGCGCCGACCCTGGAGGGATACCTCCTCCCCGAGACCTATACCCTCCCCCTCCCGGTTACGTCCGAGGCGCTGCTGCAGGACATGGTGGGCATGTTCCGCCGGCGCTGGAACCCCGCGTGGGACCAGCGGCTAGACTCCATCGGGCTCACTCGGCACCAACTCCTCACACTGGCCTCGATCGTGGAAGGCGAGGCTCGCCACGATGATGAACGCGCGACCATCGCGGGTGTCTACACCAACCGGCTCAAGCTGGGGATGCTGCTGCAGGCGGACCCGACGGTCCAGTATGCGGTGGAGATGGCGAGAGGCGAACGGAAGCCACGGCTGTTCTTCAAGGATCTCGAGATCGACTCGCCCTACAATACCTATCTGCACCCGGGCCTCCCACCGGGCCCGGTGAACTCACCCGGCATCAAGAGCATCGAGGCCGCCCTCTACCCCGCCCCGGTGCCATTCCTCTATTTCGTCGCGGATTCTGACGGGCACCACACCTTCAGCCGCACTCTCGAAGAGCACAATCAGGCCGTCGCGCGTCGCGACCGCGCCCGGGGTCGCTAGCGGGTGAGGCGGGGTACGCGACTGGCGTAGCTGCGAGCGGCTGCTTCGGGATCGGCCGCGGACAGAATCCCGGAGACCACCGCCACACCGGCCACGCCGGCGCTGAACAGCGCTGGAACGTCCTCCGGCCGAACCCCACCGATGGCCAGGCAGGGCCGGCCACCGGCCAGCGACACGATCGCCCGGACCCCATCCACGCCCAGCGCCACTCCGGCGTCCGGCTTGGTGCCGGAGAGTCGAAATGGCCCTACCCCCCAGTAGTCGGCACGCTCGCCCCGGGACACCTCCCCTGCCGTGCCTACCGAAGCCCCGATGATCGTGCCGGCAGGAAGGACCCGCCGGGCAAGCTCCGGCGAGAGGTCCTCGGGGCCCAGATGGACCCCGGAGCCCGCCGCAGCGGCCACATCGACGCGGTCATTCACCAAGACGGGCACACCCACCGCCTCGCGGAGCGCAAGGGCCAGGACCAGAAGGTCCTGGGCGCTCGCCTGCTTGAGCCGGAGCTGCACCGCGGTGACGCCGCCCCGGACCGCCCGCCTGGCGAGCTCTACGATATCAACGCCCGCCTGCTGGACCACGTGGTCGTCGGTGACGAGCATCAGGCGAAGCTGGGACGCTAGATTGGTGGACATGAGCGATGAACATCCGATCAGGTTACAGGGGATCCGGGGCGCCACCACCGTCGAGGCCAACGACGCTCAGCAGATCCTCGAGGCCACGGACGAGCTGCTGCGGGGCCTCATCCAGGCAAACGAGCTCCAGGCCGATGACGTCGTGAGCGGGCTCTTCACGATGACCAGCGACCTCAACGCCGCCTTCCCCGCCCGCGCCGCCGAGGTGTACGGGTGGAATATCGTGGCCCTGCTCCACTCGACGGAAATCCCGGTTCCGGGGTCGCTGCCCCGCTGTATCCGCCTCTTGGTCCACGCCTATACCCGACGCAGCCGGGAACAGATCCGCCACGTCTACCTCCGCGGCGCGACCGTGCTCCGTCCAGATCGAGCCCGCTCCTAGCTCTCGTCCGGAGAGCCCACCTCCAACACGATGCCCTATCCCGTCGCCGTGATCTCCGGTCGGGGCGCCGAGCGCTGGGTGCGCGGCCACCCCTGGATCTACCGGAGCGATGTTCTCACCGGTCCGGACCGGCCGGGGCCGGTCCGCGTGCTGGACCGTCGGGGAAAGTTCCTGGGCATCGCGCTCGCTTCTCCCACGTCCGAAATCCGTCTCCGCCTGCTGTCGCGAGAGGACCGGGTCCTCACCCGCGGGTGGTGGGGGGAGCGCCTGGCCCACTGCCTTGCATCGCGCGCCGGCATCGATGCCACCGCGGTTCGCCTGGTGCACGGCGAAGGCGACGGCCTCCCCTCCCTCATCGTCGACCGCTATGACCGCTGGCTGGTGATGCAGCTCCTGTCCTCCGGCCTGGAGGCTATCAGGGATGACGTGCTCGGCGCGCTCTCGGACCTCGTGCACCCCGCTGGCATCCTGCTTCGCAATGACGTGTCGGTCCGGCGCCGCGAGGGACTGAGCGAGAACGTCGAGCTGTACTCCGGTGAAGTTCCTGAGGAGATCGAGGTCCGGGAGGGAGCGGTCCGGTATCTGGCGGCGCCATGGACCGGGCAGAAGACCGGCGCGTTCCTGGACCAGCGGCCCAATCGTGTCCTTGCGGCGGCTCTGACCCGTCCGGGCGGGACTGCGCTCGACTGTTTCACCTACCATGGCAGCTTCGCGCTGCACCTGGCCACGCGGGCACTGCGGGTCACCGCGCTCGACACCAGCGAGGCCGCTCTGGCCCGGGCGGCGGTCAACGCCGAACTGAACGGCCTCTCCAACATCGAGTGGGTCTCCGGCGATGCCTTTCAGCAGCTGCGCCGCTGGGAGCGCGAGCGCCGTCGCTTTGACACCATCGTGCTGGATCCCCCCGCCTTCGCCAAGACGCGGGCTGCCGTGCCGGAAGCCCTGCGCGGATACAAGGAGATCAACCTCCGCGCCATGCGCCTCCTCGCGCCCGGGGGCGTGCTGGTCACTGCATCCTGCTCCTTCCATGTCGGAGTCGCGCGCTTCTTCCAGATGTTGACCGAGGCCGCCGCCGATAGCGGGCGTCGCCTCCTCCTGACCCATCGTCTCGCCCCCGGCGTCGACCACCCCGAGGTGGTGACGATCCCGGAGACCCTGTACCTCAAGGGAGCGGCTCTCCGGGCCGACCCCTAGGTACTAGATGAGGTCAGTCGACCTAGATCACTGCCACCTCAGGGGTTACGGATGCGCTCCCCTGTTGACACCCCGGCCCCGGCCATGGCACCTTGTAACACGAGTCCCCAGCGCCATTTCTTCCCCGTCGACGGACCGGGCACGACGATCCTCCATGCTGACCGCCCTCCAGCTTCAGCAGCAGCGCCGCCGCCGCGCCGTGCCGTCTCTCAAGCAGCAGTACCACGAGTACATCCTGCAACGGATCGAAGGGTACAAGAACAGCCTCTCCAGGGGTGAGCTGCTCGCCCTGGGTAGCGAAGCCATCGGCGAAATGGAGGCTGCCGGAGACCAGTTTCTGCTCACGGAGGTCCTCCTCACGGACTGGGTCGATCGCCTGATCCATCGCCGGCTTCGGCTTCAGCCCTACGGCAAGTGGTCGCGGCATTTCAAGCAGCTGCGGGCGGCACAGCGTGAGCCCACCCACTGGGGAATCGACCGCCGAAGCCCCGTCACGCGCATCCTTCCCCGCCTCGAGGTGGGCGACGCGGCGCTGATCATCGGAGTGGATGCCGCGCCCCTGGCGTTCCTGCTCGCGGCCCACGATGTGGACGTGGTGTTCACCGGCAGTGACATGACCTTCGTGGATCAGGTCGAATCCCGCATCGCGGAGGAAGCGCTGGGGCATTTCTGCACGACCTACGTGTGCCCCCGCGGCCAGCTGGGGCCGGAGGTCCCGGCACGAGTGCAGATCGTGGCCATCGACACCGCCACGCTGGAGACGCTCGGCGCCGGCGCCCGGCGTGCTTTCCTCGAGTGCCTCATGGAGCGCACCTCGGCGGGAGGAGTCCATCTCCTGGTCCCCAGCAAGCAGGCCCTCGCGCCCGACGCGTTTCTGTCCCACTACGCCGAGTGGACCCGCGAGGCTCCGGCCGAGCGGCGCCGTCCTGCCAAGTCCCTGGGCCTGCTCCTCGGCAGGCCGCCCGAGGTAGCCGCGCCCCCGCAGGAGCTGCGCTCCCGCGACGTTCCGGCCTGAGGCCCGGCCCGGCTGCGCATGCTGCTCCGCAACCTTACCTACCTCGATGCGCTGGCGAGGGAGGAACACTTCGCCCGCGCCGCGGCGGTCTGTCACGTCACGCAGCCGACGCTGTCCTCCGGAATCAAGCAACTGGAGGAAGAGCTGGGCCTCTTGATCGTCCAGCGCGGCCAGCGGTTCCAGGGCTTTACCCCGGAGGGAAAGCGCGTCCTTCAGTGGGCCCGTCGCATTCTCTCGGACGCGACGTCGCTTCAGCAGGAGGCCAGCGAGCTGCGGGAGGGATTGGAGGGTCGACTCCGGATCGGCGTGATCCCGGTGGCGTTGCCGGCCATGGCGCTCCTGTCAACGCCCTTCGCGCAGTATCACCCGCGCGTCATCATTTCGATCCTCAGCATGACCTCGATCGACATCCAGCGAGGGCTGGACGAGTTCAGCCTGGACGCCGGTGTGACCTATCTCGACAATGAGCCCCTCACCGACGTCCGGACCCTGCCGCTCTACCGGGAGCGCTACTATCTCATTGCCCCGACCGACCGGGCCCCGCATGGCAAGGCCCCACTGCCCTGGTCGGCCATCGGAGAGCAGGAACTCTGCCTGCTCACCCCGGACATGCAGAACCGGCGCATCATCAACACGAAGTTCGCGCAGGTCGGGATCAATCCGCGGGTTTCTCTCGAAACGAACTCGGTCCTGACGCTCTGGGCCCAGGTCCGATCGGGTGCCCTGTCCACGCTGCTCCCGCAGCCCTTCCCCTATCTGATGGGAGAGTCCGAAGGCATCCGGGCCATTGCCCTCGAGGAGGCACCTCCGCACTTCACCCTGGGACTCGCGGTTCCCGATCGGGAGCCGCTTACGCCCTCAGCCCGCGAGCTGTTCAAGCTGGCGGCCAACCTCGAGCTGGAGGAGGCGCTGAACTCCCGTCCCGGGCGGACGGTCAAGGTGCGCTGAGCGCGTCAGCCGCTCGGAATCAGCCGTTCAGGGTGGGTGTAGACGGTGTGACGGTCGGGGCGCACGAAACCGACCAGCGTCAATCCTGATTGCTCCGCGACCCGCACCGCGAGGCCGGTCGCTCCCGAGATCGCCGCCAGGAGCGGGGCGCCCAGCACCGTGGTCTTCTGCACCATTTCGAAGCTGGCCCGACTGGTCACCACCACGAACCCCAGAGCCGGGTCCGTGCCTGAGCGGGCGAGCGCGCCGATCAGCTTGTCGAGGGCGTTGTGACGGCCCACATCCTCGCGGAGCAGCTGGAGGTGCCCCTCCCGGTCGGCCCACCCCGCGGCGTGGACGGCCCCGGCCACCCGATTGAGCGTCTGGCCCGCCGCCAGCGCTTCGACCGCGCGATGCAGCGCCGCCGAACCGATGGGGGCCCCCGGCGGAACGGGATGCACCTCCCTCAGCACCGCGTTCACGCTGTCTGCCCCGCAGATGCCACACCCGGTCCGGCCCGTCAGCCGGCGGGTGCGCTCCACGATGACCTGCTCGCGCGCCGATGGCACCCGGATCTGGATCTCGATCCCCTGCCCATAGCGAACCACCTCGAGCGCCTCGAACTCCGTGGGCGTGTTGATCAGTTCTTCGGTCAGGCTGAAGCCGAGGGCGAAATCCTCGAGATCGGCCGGCGTCGCCATCATCACGACGTGCGGGATGCCGTTGTAGACCAGCGCGACCGGCACCTCTTCGGCTACCTGTTCCAACGCTTCCGAGACCCGGCCATGATCCCAGCGGATGGCCTGGTGCTCGAGGAGCGCGCCGGAGTACCCCAGGCGCCCAAGGCCCAAGGGGTCCTTCAGCCTGTCGAGTTCCGCGCCCACCGTCCCTCCAGTCGCTCGGGGCCCTTTTTGCACCGTGCTTCGAATATACGGTGCGCCGGCTCGGCCCCGGTCAATTGACGTGGGCTATCATCCTATTGGGGGGGTCAATTTGCGCGCCCCGCGCAGAGGGTCGAAGATTCGATCGCAAAGCCCCGGGCAGTCGGTCACTTGGGCGAGGAGTGAGGCAGTGATTCGGTCCCGCATCCGAAGAGGTGGCGCCAAGGCGTCGGCAGCGGTCAATGGGGTGCCGGTGGTCGGCTTCGTGGGGTCGAGCGGTAGTGGCAAGACGACCCTGATCACGGCAGTGCTCCCCCTATTAATGGAGTGCGGCCGTCGGGTAGGGGTCGTGAAACACGCTCGCCACGGCTTCGACCTCGACCGGCCGGGCAAAGACAGTCACCGGCTGCGCGAAGCCGGAGCCACGCAGGTGATGGTCGCCTCACGCGAGCGTTGGGCGCTCATGACCGAGACCCTGGCCGCCGGCCCCGAGCCGCCATTCCGGTCGCTGCTCCAGCAGTTCGATCCGCAGCTGGTGGATCTGGTGCTCGCCGAGGGGTTCGCCGGCGAGCCGTACCCAAAAATCGAAGTCTACCGGCCTGAACGCGGGAATCCTCCGAAATGCTGGCCCACCGATCCCTGGGTTGTGGCCGTGGCGACCGATGTGCTCGTCGCGGTCAGCCCGCCGGTGGTCCGGTTGGACCTCAATCGCCCGTTTGCAATCGCGACGTATATTCTGGAGCAGTTCCCGGCCAACCTTGGGCCCACCGCCGTCCGCCATGCCGACTGAACCTAGCGCCTCCCCGGTCTCTCCCCACGCCACCGCGGTCACCGCGGCGATCGAGGCGAACAAGCATCGCCCCGGCGCCCTGATGCCAATTCTTCACGCCATCCAGGACGCCCTGGGCCATGTTCCCGAGGAGGCCGTTCCCGAGATCGCCGGGGCGCTCAACCTCACACGTGCCGAGGTCCACGGCGTCATCTCGTTCTACCACGATTTCCGATCGGCCCCTCCCGGCCGGCATCTCATGCGCATCTGTCGCGCCGAGTCCTGCCAGGCGGTGGGGGCGGAGGCCCTGATCTCTCACGCCAGGTCCCGGTTGGGCGTGGACTTCCACGGCACCACGGCGGATGGTGCGATCACCCTTGAGCCGGTCTACTGCCTTGGGAACTGCGCCCTCTCACCGGCCCTCATGGTCGGCAAGGAGGTCTTTGGCCGGATGACACCGGCGCGGTTCGATGCCCTGGTCGACGACCTGAGGCGCGCACCATGACGCGCGTGTTCGTTCCCCAAGACTCGGGCGCTCTCTCGGTCGGGGCCGAGGACGTGGCGCGGAAGATCGCCGTCGAGGCTCTCTCCCGCGGCCTCACCGTGCCGGTGGTTCGCAATGGCTCCCGCGGGCTGTACTGGCTGGAGCCGCTGGTGGAGGTCGAGACCAACGCCGGCCGGGTCGCCTACGGACCGGTCCGGGCCGGGGACGTTCCCGGGCTGTTCGACGCGGGCTTTCTGGAAGGGAAAGCCCATCGGCTGGCGCTGGGCCGGACCGAGGAGATCCCTTACCTCAAGCGCCAGGAGCGCCTCACCTTCGCGCGCGTCGGGATAACGGACCCGGTTTCGCTTGCCGACTACGAGGCCCACGACGGGTATCGCGGGCTGCGCCGCGCGCTGGGCATGAGCCCTGCCGCCATCGTGGACGCGGTGACGGAATCCGGTCTCCGGGGTCGGGGCGGGGCCGCGTTCCCGACGGGCATCAAGTGGAAGACCGTCCTTGCCACCGCCGCCGACCAGAAGTACGTGGTGTGCAACGCCGATGAGGGCGACTCGGGCACCTTTTCCGATCGTATGATCATGGAGGGCGACCCGTTCCTGCCGATCGAGGGGATGACGATCGCGGGGATCGCCGTCGGAGCGACCCGCGGGTCGATCTACCTGCGCTCCGAGTACCCGCACGCGTACCAGGCCCTCAATGAGGCCATGGCCGCCGCCTACGCCGCTGGCTACCTCGGGCCTAACGTGCTGGGCAGCGGCAAGGCGTTCGACCTGGAGGTTCGTCTCGGCGCTGGCGCCTACATCTGTGGCGAAGAGACCGCGATGCTGGAGAGCCTGGAGGGCAAGCGCGGCATGGTGCGCTTCAAACCGCCCCTCCCGGCGATCGCGGGCCTCTTCGGCAAGCCGACCGTCATCAACAACGTCATTTCGCTTGCCTCGGTGCCGATAATCCTCGACAAGGGTTCTGCCTACTACCGCGACTTCGGGATGGGCCGCTCCCGGGGCACCCTGCCGATTCAGCTCGCCGGCAACCTCAAGCACGGCGGGCTGGTCGAGAAGGCCTTTGGAGTGACGCTGCGCCAGCTTCTGTACGACTACGGCGGCGGGAGCCTGAGCGGCCGCCCCATCCGGGCGGTCCAGGTTGGGGGGCCCCTCGGCGCCTATCTCCCCGAGTCGCAGTTCGATACGCCGTTCGACTACGAGGCGTTCGCCGCCATCTCGGCGATGCTCGGTCACGGAGGCGTGGTCGCGTTCGACGACACGGCGGACATGGCTCACCTGGCCCGCTACGCCATGGAGTTCTGCGCCATCGAATCCTGCGGCAAGTGCACGCCGTGTCGCATCGGCTCGACGCGGGGAATGGAAGTGATCGACCGGATCATCGCGGGCACCGAGCGGGACCGGCAGGTGGCCCTGATCCGGGACTTGTGTGATACCATGCTGAACGGTTCGCTCTGCGCGCTGGGAGGAATGACCCCCTTCCCCGTACTGAGTGCGCTGAATCATTTTCCAGAGGATTTCGGCCTGCCGGCCACTGCGCTCTCGGGCGCGGGTCGCTGACGGGCCTCGCACTGGCTGAAGGGAGTCCACCGATGACCGCGATCCACGACATTGACTACGGCACTCCGGCCTCGACCAACTCGACGATGGTCACGCTGGTCATCGACGGCCGGGAGGTGACCGTCCCCGCCGGGACGTCCGTCATGCGGGCGGCAGCGGCGGCGGGCATCGGTGTACCGAAGCTGTGCGCCACGGATAGCCTCGAGCCGTTCGGTTCCTGCCGGCTCTGCCTGGTGCAGATCGAGGGCAGGAAGGGCTTCCCCGCTTCCTGCACGACGCCGGCGGAAGCGGGCATGCGGGTCACCACCCAGAACGCCAAGCTCGGCGAGCTCCGGCGCGGCGTCATGGAGCTGTACATCTCCGACCATCCCCTCGACTGCCTCACCTGCTCCGCCAACGGCGACTGCGAGCTGCAGGACACTGCCGGCCAGGTCGGGCTGCGTGAGGTCCGCTATGGCTTCGAGGGCGAGAATCACCTGTCGGCGAGGAAGGACACCTCGAACCCCTACTTCACCTTCGAGCCGAGCAAGTGCATCGTCTGCTCGAGGTGCGTACGGGCCTGTGAGGAGGTCCAGGGAACATTCGCCCTCACGATCGACGGCCGCGGGTTCGCGTCGAAGGTCTCACCCGGGCAGATGCAGCCGTTCATGGAGAGCGAGTGCGTGGCGTGCGGCGCCTGCGTCCAGGCCTGCCCCACGGCCACTCTCATGGAGAACACGGTCATCGCCGCCGGCACGCCGGACCACGAGGTGATCACGACCTGCGCCTATTGCGGCGTGGGCTGCTCGTTCAAGGCCGAGCTCAAGGGTGCGGAAGTCGTCCGGATGACGCCCCACAAGGACGGGCACGCCAATCACGGGCACTCCTGCGTGAAGGGCCGCTTCGCCTGGGGCTATGCGACGCACAAGGACCGGATCACCAAGCCGATGATCCGAAAGAAGATCTCCGACCCGTGGCGCGAGGTGAGTTGGGAGGAGGCCATCGCCTATACGGCGTCGGAGTTCAAGCGCATTCAGGCCCAGTACGGCGTGGGCGCCGTTGGGGCGATCAGCTCGTCCCGCTGCACCAACGAAGAGACCTACCTGATGCAGAAGCTGGTGCGCGCCGCGTTTCACAACAACAACATCGACACCTGCGCCCGGGTCTGTCACTCACCCACCGGCTATGGCCTCAAGGCAACCATGGGCGAGTCCGCGGGCACCCAAGATTTCGATTCGATCCGCGAGACCGACGTGATGTTCGTCATCGGGGCCAACCCGACGGATGGGCACCCGGTCTTTGCCTCCGCCATGAAGCGGCGCCTCCGCGAGGGCGCCCGCCTGATCGTCGCGGACCCGCGGCGCATCGACCTGGTGCGCTCTCCGCACGTGCATGCGGACTATCACCTGAAGCTTCGCCCCGGCACCAACGTCGCCCTCCTCAATGCGATGGCGCATGTAGTCGTCACGGAAGGGCTGGCCGACGAGCGCTTCGTGGCCGCGCGCTGCGAGCCGGACAGCTGGCGCCTGTGGAAGGAGTTCGTCTCGCGGCCCGAGCATTCCCCGGAAGCCATGGCCGACGTGACCGGGGTCCCCGCCGAGCTGGTGCGTGGCGCCGCCCGCCTGTACGCCACCGGGGGCAATGCCGCGATCTACTACGGCCTGGGTGTCACGGAACACAGTCAGGGCTCGACGGCGGTGATCGGAATCGCCAACCTCGCGATGGCAACGGCGAACCTCGGCCGCGAAGGCGTCGGGGTAAATCCGCTGCGTGGCCAGAACAATGTCCAGGGCTCCTGCGACATGGGCTCGTTCCCCCACGAGTTCCCGGGTTACCGCCACGTCCTGGACGATGGCACCCGTAACCTCTTCGAGAACGCCTGGGGCCTGCCACTGGAGAGCGAGCCGGGCCTCCGCATTCCGAACATGTTCGAGGCCGCGCTCGATGGGAGCTTCAAGGGGCTGTACCTCGAGGGGGAAGACATCGCCCAGTCGGACCCCAACACCCAGCATGTGACCGCGGCGCTCCAGGCCATGGAGTGCATCGTGGCCCAGGACCTGTTCCTCAACGAGACCGCGAAGTTTGCGCACGTCTTCCTGCCGGGGTCGTCGTTCCTGGAGAAGGACGGCACCTTCACCAACGCGGAGCGCCGCATTTCGCGGGTCCGCAAGGTGATGCCCCCCCTGGGCGGCAAGCAGGACTGGGAGATCACGGCCATGATCTCGAACGCGCTCGGGTACCCGATGCCCTATCGCCACCCCAGCGAGATCATGGATGAGATCGCGCGGCTCACGCCCACGTTCGCCGGCGTGAGCTACGAGAAGATCGATCGGCTCGGCAGCATCCAGTGGCCCTGCAACCCGGATCACCCGGAGGGCACGCCGGTGATGCACGAGCGGGAGTTCGTCCGGGGCAAGGGACGCTTCCTGCTCACCGAGTACGTGGCCACCACGGAGAGGGTGAACGCGCAGTACCCATTGATCCTGACCACCGGGCGCATCCTGTCCCAGTACAATGTGGGAGCCCAGACGAGGCGCACCGCCAACGTCGACTGGCACGAGGAGGATCGGCTCGAGATCCACCCCCACGACGCGGAGGAGCGGGGCATCCACGACGGCGACTGGGTCGGGATCGTGAGCCGGGCGGGCGAAACCACGCTGCGGGCCCTGATCACCGAGCGGGTGCAGCCCGGAGTGGTCTATACCACCTTCCATCACCCCGAGTCCGGCGCCAACGTGATCACCACGGAGAACTCCGACTGGGCCACCAACTGCCCGGAGTACAAGGTCACCGCCGTGCAGGTGATGCCGGTCTTCCACTCGTCCGAGTGGCAGCAGCGGTACCGTCGGTTCTCCGAAGAGCAGCTGGCGCTGCTGCGGCGCGCCACGGGCGCCCCGGCCTGAGCGGAACCATGGACGTCCATCACCTCGTGGAGATGGCCAACCAGATAGGCCAGTTCTACGTCGCCGAGCCCGACCAGACCCAGGCCCAACTGGATACCGCCAGCCACATCCGACGCTTCTGGGATCCCCGCATGCGCGCCGCCCTCCTGCGTCATCTGGATGACCACGCGGCCGAGGGCCTCGATCCCTTCGTGGCCGAGGCCCTGCGGGTGCACCGTGCGCTGGTGACCCCTCCTCCGCCCTCCCGCCCGACCGCATCCGGACCCGCCACCAAGCCCAAGTAACGGCCGCGGCTCGCTCGGGCGTAACTCGTCAGCGGGTGGCCGGACCCATTAGGTTAGTGCCGCGCGGACGGCGCCGCCGTCCGGACGCCGATGTTCTACGCCGACCACTCCCCCATGCGCGCTCTCGTCAAAGTCGCCGCCGGTCCGGGTATGGAGGTCCGGGACGTGCCCGCCCCCGCCTGTGGCCCGAGCGACGTTATGATCCGGGTTCATTACGCGGGTGTCTGCGGCACCGACCTGCACATTTGGGAGTGGGACGCGTGGGCCAGCGCCCGGCTCAAGCCGCCGGTGATCATCGGCCACGAGTTTGCGGGGGAGATCGTAGAGCTGGGGTCCGAGGCCCGAGCCGAAGGACTCCTGGCCGTGGGCGACCGCGTCACCGCCGAGGGGCATATCGTCTGCGGGCACTGCCTCCCCTGCCGCACCGGTGACGCCCACGTCTGCCGGCGCACCCGCATCATCGGCGTGGACCGGGACGGCGCCTTCGCCGAACTGATCGCGATGCCGGCCTCCAATGTGATGAAGCTCGATGGCATCGCCACCGAGATCGGCGCAATCATGGATCCCACCGGGAACGCCGTGCACACCGTTCTGGAGGGTGGCAGGGTGACGGGTAGCGCGGTCCTGGTGCTGGGGTGCGGCCCGATCGGCTGCTTCGCGGTCGGCGTGGCCCGGGCGGCTGGCGCTTCGCTGGTGATCGCCAGCGATCTCAACCCCACCCGCCTCGACCTTGCCCGAAAGATGGGCGCCCACGTTACGCTCGATCCCTCCCACGAGGATGTCGTTGCGCGCTGTCGAGAGCTCACCGGCGGCGACGGTGTGGACCTCGTCTGCGAGATGAGCGGGCACCCGACCGGCCACCAGACCGCGTTCGCGGCGGCCCGCCTGGGAGGCCGGGTGAATTTTCTCGGGACGCCCAGCCGTCCGACCGAGGTTCACTTCGCGCGGGACGTGATCTTCAAGGGATTGACTCTCTATGGGGTCACCGGCCGGCGCATGTATGTCACCTGGCAGCAGATGTTCCGACTGCTCCGCGCCGGTCAGCTCGACCCCCGCCCCGTCATCACCCATCGCTTTGGACTGGAACAGTTCGCCGACGCGATCCGGGTGATCAAGGAGGGCAAGGCCGGCAAGGTCATCCTGGATCTGCTGGGAACGTCCTAGGCAACACCCCGCCCTCGGGCGCCTGGCGCGCGGCGGGGCCCTTCTTTCGCCCACCTCAGGCCGGCACGGTCCTCATGTCCCTGGAATCCCGCCTGCAGTCCGAACTCGCCCAGTTCCAGAAGGATGGCGTCTACAAGCGCCTCCTCTACCTCGAAAGCCCCCAGGGCCCCCGAGTGAGGATGGAGGGGCACGGTGAAGTCATCGTGCTCTCCTCGAACAATTACCTGGGCCTCTCCAATGAGCCTGAGGTGGTCCGAGCGGGCCTGGAAGGCCTGCAGCGCTACGGAGCCGGCACGGCCTCGGTTCGCTTCATCTGCGGAACGTTCTCGATCCACCGGGCCCTCGAAACGGCCTGCGCGCGCCTGGTGGGGACGCCCGCCAGCCTGAGCTTCGTGAGCTGCTGGAATACGAACGAAGCCGTGCCCGGCACCCTGCTCGGCGAAGAGGACATCATCATCAGCGACCAGCTCAACCACGCCTCGATCATCGATGGCATCCGGCTGGCCAAGGCGATCACCCGCTGCCAGACGGCGGTTTATCGGCACGCCGATCTCGACGATCTGCGCGAGAAGCTCACCGCGAGCCGCGGGTGCCGAGTCCGCATGGTGGTCACCGACGGCGTCTTCTCGATGGAGGGCGCCATCGCACGGCTGCCCGACCTGATCGAGCTGTGTCGCGCACATCAGGCCATCTTGGTGGTGGACGACTCGCACGCCACCGGAGTACTCGGACGCACGGGACGGGGAACAGCGGAGCACTTCGGCGTGCTGGGCCAGGTGGACATCATTACCTCGACGCTGGGCAAAGCCCTCGGTGGAGCGGCCGGGGGATTCGTGGCGGCCAGCAGCGCCGTGTGCGATTACCTGACCCAGCGGGCCCGACCCCAACTTTTTTCCAACGCTCTCCCCCCCACGGTAGCGGCCAGCGCCCTCGCCAGCATCGAGTTTCTCGAGCGCCACCCCGAGCGGGTGGCCCAGTTGCGCGACAACGCGCTGTACTTCCGTGAGCAGCTTCAGGCCAGCGGGTTCCGCCCCCTGGCGGGCGAGACGCCCATCATTCCAGTGATCCTGGGAGAAACGGCCAAGGCCATCCAGATGAGCGACCAGCTGCTCTCCGAGGGGGTGTTTGTCACCGGATTTGGCTATCCGGTGGTGCCACAGGGCCAGGCCCGGATTCGATGCCAGATTTCCGCGGCTCACAGCCGAACCGACCTGGACGAGGCCCTTGCTGCTATGCGGAAAGTCGGTCGCCGCCTCGGTCTGGTGTGACCGGGATCACCCTATCGGCATCTCTTCGGGTCTGGGCCTTCTTGTGGGATTCGGTGACTTCAAGTAGTTTGGAAGCTCAGAGCCACAACCAAAAGCAGCAGAAGCCCATAGCACGCCAACTCTGGGAGGCACTCCGATGCGCATGCTCGGCCGCACCGCCACGGTGCTCGGTCTGGCTTGCCTGGTACAGGTCCCTGCCGTCGTCGCGCAGACGACGGGCTTCGAGTCGTTCCGCTGGTACGTCGGAGCTCAGGCCGGCTTGATCATTTTCGAGACCCCCTCTCAAACTCGAGGCGGGATCTTCGCCGCCGGCGCGCATGTCCTGATCACCGCCAGGCGGACCGGGCTGCTGCTCTCTGTCGAGGAAGGGATCAAGCGGAACCAGTTGAGCTCGTTCGCCGACACCACGGCCACTGGCGGGGTTCGGCAGCTGGTGTTCAACGACCTGCGGAAGTACTCGGCGACCCTCCTCGCGTTCCCGCTCCGCACCATCGTGCAACCGTACTTTGGGGTCGGGGTGGGTTGGCTGCAGACGGTGAAGAACTACCCCCAGGGGACCAGTTCGTCCTTCTCGCAGGGGCTGGCCGAATCGGCAGCGTCGATGGGGTTCGGATCGCTCACCGCCGGGGTTCAGACGCGGGTCGACCGCATCATGCTCTTCGGGCAATACCAGATCACGACCGGAGCGCCGAGCGGGAAGCTCCTGACCGGACCGACCCACACGCTGACGGCCGGGATTCGGTTTGGTCTGGGCTCGGCGCGTGAGGACATCGAGCGCGGCACCGGCGCCGACTGAGCATCAACAGGCGGCAGGACGCTCCGGGGGCGGGTCGAATCGACCCGCCCTCATGTTTTTCCTGCCGCTCGCGAGAGCCACGGGGAATTTCGCAGTGTGAAGCGGAGCGGCCAGTCCGCCGCGCGCGTGATCCCGATGCGCGGCCCCACCACAATCTCCCCGGGTCGAATACGGCCATCCCGAACGACGTGGACCAGTGAAGTCCGCATCGGCCGCCGATCCAGAGTCCGGGAGATTCCCAAGGCCTGAGTCAGGCGTCCCGGCCCCGCACAGAGCAGCCTTTCGTGGGTCACTCCCCGGCGTCGCCGCATGGCGGGGAGGCCCGCCATCGGCTCCAGCGCACGGAGGAGAATAGCGGCGCCCTCCCCCGGCCGCCCGGCGACCAGATTGGCGCACCAGTGCATCCCGTAGGAGAGGTAGACGTACCAACTCCCGGCGGCACCGTAGAGCGCTTCGTTCTGAGCGTGATGTCGGTACTGGTAGGCGTGCGACGCTGGATCAACGGCGCCCAGGTAGGCCTCCACCTCGACAATGCGGCCCACCGTGCGCCGGCCACCGCACCGGGATACCAGCAGCGCTCCCAGAAGCCCGCGCGCCACCTGGATCGCATCCCGGCGGAAGAACGGAACGGGCAGGCAGGCTGCCCGTTCGTCAATCATCCCTCCGCCTTCTTTCGGGTGCGTGGGCCCGCTTTCTTCTTGCTGTTCGCGCCGGCCTCCAGCGCGGCAGGCCGGGGGGCGCGCTTCTTGGCGCCCTTGGCCTTGCGGCCCGCCCCTTCCGCCCGCTCCTCCTCGAGGCTTACCACGCCGATCATGGGAATCACCGGCGGTGGTGCGCCGACCCGGGATCCGCGTCGGAACCGGACTCCTCCACGCGCGGCCGGCGCACCGCCCTGGGCGGGGAGCGTCGCCGCCGAGGCCGCCGCCTCCGGGGCTGGGCGAGGTGCCGCGCCACGTTCGACCCCCCGTGCGACGATCTCGTACTCCCCATCCCCGACCTTGCGCACGTCGGCAATCTCGGCATCGTGGGCCTGCCGCAGCAGCCGCTGGAAAGCCTCAGGGGCCAGGATCTGATCCTCCCGCCCGTGCAGCGCCGCCATCCGGTTGCGGAGAGCCTCATGAGTGGCCGGAGCCGGAAGCTCCGTCAGGGCCCGCTGCAAGAGTTCGAATGCGCGGGCGAGAGTCAGGCCTTCCCCCCGGCGAGTCTCAGCGGCCTTGACCTCCGGCGGACGGCGCTCCTCGGTGTCGCGCCCCCGGCCGCGCCCCCGCCCTCCCCGGCGACGCCCCCGCCCTTCCCGGCTGGGCTCCTCCGCGGCTCGGGTGGTGGCGGGCGGCGCCGTTCTGGCTTCGGTCTCGATCGATCCGACCTCGTACTGGCCGTTTTCCATCTTGGAGACCCGGATCAGCCCCTTGTGGCTCGCCTCCACCACGAACTTGCTGAAGCGACTGAATCCGGCGCCCTTTTCGTCGAAGCTGGGATCGATCTGCTGCATCACCTGCTTCAGGCGGTCGGAGCGCATCACGTCCCGGTCCCGCTCCATCACGGCGACGGCTTCCCGCACCAACTGCCACGGGTCACGTTGGATCGAGGGGACGTCGGCTTCCTTGGTAAGCCCCGCCAGATCCGAGTAGGAGAAGTACTCGTCGCAATTCTGGATGAGCAGGTCGCTCGCGGACTCCCGGATGCCCACCCCGATCACGTACTTGCCATACTCCTTGAGCTTGATAACGAGGGTCGAGAAATCGCTGTCCCCCGACAGCAGGATGAACGTGCCAATCTCGGGACGCGTGAAGACCAGCTCCATCGCGTCGATGGCCAGGCGGATGTCCGTGGCGTTCTTCTTGTTGGTACCGAAGGCGGGCGCGAAGATCAGGTCGATGGACGATTCCGAGAGCGGGACGATGTACTGCGGGTAGCGCCGCCAGTCCGCGTAGGCCCGGGACACGGCGACCTTGCCTTTGATGATGTCGCTGTTGAGCAGGTGCTTCAGTTCTTTGGTAAGATCCGAGCGAATACCCAGGGTGACGTTATCAAAGTCGATGAGCAGGGCGGCATTGGGGGCATGCACGGGCTCCCCCGTGCGAAGATGACGGTGAGGCGTGGACACGTGGTTGTGATCTCTCCGCGCAGGGTTGGGGCGACCTAGCCGATCTACCCGGACCCGGTGCCGGGAAATCGCGCGAGGGGCGCCCCAGGCGGCCCTGCACTTCTCGTGAAGGCAGTCCGGTGCGGCCGGACTACCGCGGATTCCAGCCTCGCTGGCCACTGATCCCTGAGTCGCGCCCCACTCCGTTCGAGGGGTGCTCGCGCGCTGCTCCCGTCAGCCACCGGGTCGGAAGGCCAATGGACGGGGAAAGGAAGACCTGGCCGAGAACGAGACGGCGAGGGAAATGTAGGCACGGGTTCGACTTGCGGGTAGGTCTCTCTTCGAGCTAGGCCGCTCCGGCGGCGGCGGGGTACGTTTGCCGATCCGCGGGGTAGGATAGCAGAGGCAGCGAGGTCGGCTCGACTAGCCCCGATCGGATGGGAAGGGCAGGTCCAGCTCGAAGTAGAAGCGGGTTCCCGATTCGGCGGAGGTCTCGACCCGCAGCGTGGAGTGCATGGCCTCGACCAGCTTGCGACAGATCGAGAGTCCGAGACCGGCCCCAGAGAACGCGTACTCGCCCTGCCGCTGACGGCGCCGGAACGGTTCGAACAGGGTCAGCATGGCATGTGGCGGAATCCCCCGGCCGGTGTCTCGCACCGAGAATTCCACCCTCGTGGCCTCGCGCTGATCACCGCGGACCTCGACGTACCCGTCGGACGTAAACTTGAGCGCGTTGGTCGTCAGGTTGAGGAGAACCCGGGAAAGCGCTACGGGGTATCCCACGCGGAAATCGTCGGCGGGGGTCTGCAGGCGCACTTGGAGACCCTTCTCTTCGGCGATCGGCTGCACGATATCCCGCACTGATTCGAAGATGTCCGCCACGGAAAAGGGCAGCGGCTCGAGGTCCACCAGGCGGTCGCCGCCTCGGGCGAGCTCGATGACATCGCTAGCCAGCGACGACAGGCCGAAGGCCGCCGAGTAGATGAGCCCGAGCTGGCGCTCCTGCACCGGATTGATGGTGCCGCTTCGCCCCCGCTGGAGGGTCTCGGCCAGAAACAGGATCGAGGTGAGCGGGGAGCGCAGGTCATGCGCAACCTCCACCACCAGCTCCATGCCGTCAGGGCCGGAGAGGCGGTCGGCAAAGTGCTGGGCCCAATCCGGTTCGAGGGACCGGTGGACTTCCTCCAGCGCCCTGAGCAGCGCCAGCACGCCGCCGGCGTCCGCCGGGGCCGTGAGGGGCGGAACCCGCGCGAGCAAGTGACGCCGGAGCAATTCCACCAGGCGCCGCGCGAGGATGGATCGCGGCAGCTCGCCCGACGACGCCCCCTGCCCGGCGGCGACCCGCACCGCGTCGGCCAGCTGCTTCAGGTGCCCGCGGACCTCGTCCTGGGACGGGCTGTCCCCGGCCACCCGCTGCCAGTCGGCGTCGACATCCGACACCGCGAGGTCGAAGGCCGCCCAGAGGGACTCGGGAACGGCTTGGGGCGCCACCGGGGCTCCGGCATTTTCCTCAAGGGTGCCGGTCACTCCGTCGGCCCCGAGAGCTCTTCGCGCTGGAAGTTGTGCTTGTCCATGAGCCGGTAGAGCGTCGTACGGTCGATGTTGGCCAGGCGGGCCGCCTTCGACATGTTGCCGCCGGCCCGCCCGATGAGACGGGTCAGATACTCCTTCTCGAATTGCGCGACGACCCGGTCCTTTCCGACATGATAGGCCTCCTCGAGGACCGGGGTGGAGATACTGGTTTCCGAGGAGAATTCCGGGGTGTCCTCGTAGATCGGAATGTCGTTCGGCTGGATCATCTGGTCGGGCTCGGCCAGCACCGCCACGTGCTCGATCACGTTCTGCAGCTCGCGCACGTTGCCGCGCCAGGGCCGGGAGCGGAGGAACGCGATGCCAGCGTCGGACAGCTTGGGCACCCGGTCTCCCATCTGCCGGTGACGCTGCCAGTAGTAGGTCAGGAAATGATTCGCGAGGAGCGGAATGTCCTCGGGCCGCTTGCGGAGCGGCGGCAGCTTGATCGGCACCACCCGCAGGCGGTAGAACAGGTCGCCCCGCAGCAGGCCCTGGTTGACCGCTTCCTGCGGGTCGCGATTGGTCGCCGCGATGTAGCGCACGTCGACGACCGCATCCTGGGTCTCGCTGCCGACCCGGCGCACCACCCCGTCCTGGATCACGCGGAGAAGCTTCGCCTGCAATGGCATCGACATTTCGGTGAGCTCGTCCAGGAACAGGGTGCCACCGTTGGCGGTCTCCAGCAGGCCCGGCTTGTCGCGGTCGGCGCCGGTAAAGGCCCCCTTCCGGTGCCCGAACATCTCGGATTCGAGCAGCGGCTCCGGCAGGGCCGCGCAGTTGATGGCCACCATGACCCGACTGGCCCGCCGGCTGTGCTGGTGGATGAACTGGGCGATCACTTCCTTCCCGGTGCCGCTCTCGCCCGAGATGAACACGGAGGCGTCAGTGGCCGCCACCTTCCGGGCCAGGTCGACCGCCTTGCGGAAAGTCGGCGAGATGCCGATCAGCGAGATCTTGTCGCTGTGCCCGCCCTGGTTGGCCAGTTGCTGCTTGAGATCGCGCGTTTCGCGGGCTACCATCACGGCATGCGAGGCCCGGCCGATCAGGACCTGCAGGTGAGTCGCCGAGAACGGCTTGGGCAGGTAATCCCAGGCGCCGGCGCGGAGCGCCTCGATGCTGCTGGTCACGCTGGGGTTGCCGGTCATCACCACCACGATGGCGTCCCGGTTGAACTCCAGCGTGGCCCGGAGGATGTCCATGCCCGAGGTCTGGGACATGTACAGATCGACCAGGACGACGTCGAACTTCCGCCGCTTGACCGTTTCGAGAGCCTCTTCTCCTCGGCCGATCAGGGTGACATTGTACCCGTCCATCTGGAGCACGCTGGCGCAGCTCTCGCGAAGCGTCCGCTCGTCGTCGATGATCAGGATCCGGATGCTTGCCTTGACTTCGGCGGGTATCGAGAGCGGATCCCGACCGCCGCCATCCCCCTGCCCGCCCTCAGGGCGGCGTCCGGAGTGTGCCAACGATGAGCCCATGCGAGCCTTCTTCCTCGAGATGTACCCCCGCGACGGGCCGGGGAAGGGAGTATTTAGACCGATTCGGCGCGTAGAATAGCATCTTTGATACCACAGTTCTATGGCGACCGTCATACAGTGCTGAGGCCTCATCACAACCCGGGCTGCTGCTCGTCCGCAACACTGTAACTGCAGTGCAACATACAGGAATACGTGCAGTTCGGGGGTAGGACCGGGACCCCAAACCGGATCAGGAGATAGGGGCTCTCCAGCACGGTACCGCCCTTGCTGTGGGAGTTCGACCGGTCTGGCCCAGACTCGCTCAGGCGGAGAGTACCCAGCTCATGGCTAGCAACGACATGGTAGTCTCGACGGTGGGGGGACCCGGCGATCCTGACCGGAACTTCCTCCAGCGTTTCAATGCCGCGCCCCCGCCCATGGCGGCCCCGCCGGGGGAGCCCGAAGACGAAGCGATCAACTGGAGCCGATACCTCTCCGCCTTCCGGCGCTACGGCTGGCTGATGGCGCTGGTCGTCTTTCTGGGGACGGCGGGCGGGATCGTGGCCACCCGCTTCATGCAGCCGACCTACACCGTCAACGCCACAGTCTGGGTGGAGCACGGGGAGGCGGCCACTGGCGGGCCGCTCCGCCCCGCGGAGTTGCTGAGCGCGGATAACTGGATCGACCTGCTGCGTTCGGGCGCGGTGCTGGACTCGGTGGTGGTGCAGCAGCGCCTCTTCCTGTCTCCGGCCCAGGCGGCCGACTCCGCCCTGTTTGCCGATTTCGCGGTCGGCGACCGCTACGTGTTCGGCAGTTTCACGTTGGTGGTGTCGGCCGATGGGGAGAGCTGGAGTCTCAGGCAGGGCAAGATGGAGGTGGCCCACGGGGCCGCCGGCGCGCCGATCGGGGCCAACCTGGGCTGGACCTGGGTCCCCTCGCGCACTCTGCTGGGCAAGGGGCGCGCGATACAGTTCTCGGTCCACCAGGCGCGCGACGTCACCAACCAGATCAACGGCAACCTGGTGGCGACTCTTCCCGAGAACGGGAACTTCATTCGGATCAGCCTGGACGGGACCAACCCGTCCAACCTGGCACCGGTCCTCAACGACATCTGCCACCAGTTCGTCACGGTCGCCGCGGAGTTCAAGCGTCGCAAGGTGACGGAATACCGGGTGGCCCTCGACTCGCAGGTGTCGCAGGCCCAGAACAGTCTCCGTCAGGCCGAGTCCAGGCTGCGGACCTTCCAGGTGCAGACGATCACCCAGCCCCGGAACAACCAGGTGCTGATCCAGCCCGGCCTGGTGGCGACTCAGCCGGCCGCCACCCAACAGTACTTCACCCAGAAGGGGAATCTCGAAGCGATTCGGTCCGACCGCGAGCAGCTCGAGTCGGTTCTCGCTCGCACGCGCCAGGGAGGATCCTACACCACCGACGCGTTCCTGACGATCGCGGCGGTGAAGGCAGCCCCGCAGTTGTCCGCCGCGCTGAGTGACCTGACCAAGGCCGAGAACGAGTACGCGGCGGACCTGCGCCGCTACACCCCCGAGCACCCGCTCATGGTCACGCTCAAGGGCCAGATCGACCAGCTCCGGAAGGTCCAGATCCCGGCGCTGGCGCAGGGGCTGATCGATCAGCTCAAGTCGCAGGAGAAGGAACTCGCCGGGCGCATCCAGACGGCGGGCAACGAGCTCAAGGAAGTGCCGACCACCACCATCACCGAGATGCGGCTGCAGCGCGAGTACGACGCGGCCAACGACCTGTACAAGATGCTCGCCGGCCGGCTCGAGGAAGCGCGTCTCGCCGAGCTGGGCGCGGTGCCCGACATCCGGATCCTCGAATCCGCGGTGGCGCCGACGCGCCCCAGCCGCAACAGCGCGCCGCGCATCATCCTGGTCGCGCTGGTCGCGAGCATCGGCCTGGCCATGGCCCTGGCACTGGCGCTGGATCACCTCGACCACCGGTTCCGCTACCCGGAGCAGGTCACCAACGAACTGGGCCTCGCCATCCTCGGCGCGGTGCCGGCGTGTCGGAAGAACCGGGCGGGGGAAATCGCCCCCGAGGAGGCCCAGCAGGTCCTGGAGGCCTTCCGCACCATCCGGCTCAACCTCGCGCACTCCTACGGCGTGGCGGGGCCGGTCACCCTCACCGTCTCGAGCCCGGGTGCGGGCGATGGCAAGTCGTTCGTCTCCTCGAACCTGGCGGTATCCTTCGCGCAGGCCGGCTATCGTACGCTGCTCATCGACGGCGACATCCGCCGCGGCGAGCTGCACCGCATGTTCGGCGTCGACCGCCGTCCCGGCGTGCTCGACTATCTCACCGGGTCCGCCAGCCACGAAGACATCGTCCGGCCGACCAACCAGAGCGGCCTGTGGATCGTTCCCTGCGGGAGCCGGCGCCATCACGGACCCGAGCTGCTCGGATCCGCCGCCATGTCGAGCCTGATGGCCTGGTTCAAGAGCCGGTTCAACGTCATCATCCTTGATAGCCCGCCCCTCGGGGCTGGCATCGACCCGTTCGTGCTCGGTACGATGACCGGCCACCTGATCCTGGTGTTCCGCGCGGGCGAGACCGACCGCCAGATGGCTCAGGCCAAGCTTCCCCTGTTCGAGCGGCTGCCGGTGCGTGTGCTGGGGGCGGTGCTGAATGAGGTTGAGGCGGGCGGCGTCTATCGCTACTACAACTACATCTACGGCTACACGTCCGATGAGGAGCCGACGGCGGGCCAGTTGACGGCGGGAGCGGGGGGGAGCGGCGAGAGTGAATCCTCTTGAGGACTCACGAGCTCGCTGGCGGGACTTCTTCGAACGCGCGCATCCGCGGAGCGTCGGCTCCCCCCGACTCCGCCATCAGACTCCGCAGGGCGCTGGTGGCCTGCGTGAGGACTTGAAGGACGTCGAGCCGAGCCGCGGAGAGATCCGGGATGGCGCTGTAGCCGGCGCGGAGCCGGACCGGCTTTACCTCGCCCCCCTCGGTCGCCTTGAGCAGGCCCTCGATCCGCTCGACCAGCTGGACCGCGCCCCTGGCCGGAGTCGACGGAGCGATGACAGCGTATTCCGACTCCCCCACCCGACCGATCACGTCCGAGGCGCGCCCGTGCCGCCTGAGGACCGCCCCCACCGATTCGGTAACATCCACCTCTCCGCCGCTCCCAGCGCCGGAAGGCTCCGCCGAAAACACGACACACGCCAGCGGCGCATGCCGGCGCGCGATATCCGCCCCCACCTCGCGGGCGCGGCGGGAGAGACCGCGCATATTGTAGAGGCCGGTGACGGGGTCAACCAGACTCTCCTCCAGGAGCCCGTCGGCCTCGAACTTCGCAACCAGAAACGTCTGGAGCCGGCAGAGCAGGCTCTCCCCGTCGAGCGGCTGGCCCAAAAATTCCCATGCACCGGCCTGGTAGGCCTCGAGGCGCTGCGCGCGACCGGAGGGGCCCGCCGTGGTAATGATGATCGGCACGGTGGCGGGAAAGCGCGGGTCGCTGCGGAGCTGGCGGCAGACCTCGACTCCGTGAAGGTCGGGCATCTGCGCATCGAGGATGATGAGGTCGGGATGCGCCGCCCGGGCCCGCTCCAGGGCCTGACGACCGGTGTAGGCGCGCAGCACGGCGTAGCCGTTGGGGGCCAGAATGCTCTCGAGCGATCTGGCCGACCACTCCTGATCGTTCGCGACGAGCACTAGCGGTGGTCGGGGAAAACGATCACGCTCAATCATGGATATGAGTCGTCGGGGCCAGGAGGAGTCGGATGCCGAACGCAGGATCTGACTCTGACCGAGACCCGCAAATCAGGGTCCCAACCGATAGCGTGGATGGCGCGGAGAACGTAGCACATTAAGGTGACGGGAACTAGCTCGCAACACCGCGCTGGAAGGGGCCCTGCGAAGCCCTTCGCGGCTGACCGCCGGGGGCCACAGCGTCGTGGCGCGGGTGCTGCAACCAGGGGAGGGGCCGCGGTGCCGGTGGCAAGTTTTGCCGAGCAGTGAGATGGGGATTTTCCAGCCCGGGGGCTCCGTCCGAATTGGCCTCAGGCGCAACCCACAAGGGCTTACAATCATTCATGGAGTCTGGATCATGAGAAGCGGCCTAAGTCTCGATATCCCTGCCTTTTCCACGACCAGACTGGTATGGAGCTTGCTCCTCGCCATGGCCGTTGGAGCCCCCGCCGCGGTTCGGGCACAGGAGGAGAGCCCGAACGGTCGCCGGGCAGTGGCGACGAGGGCAGAGCTTCAGGCCGCCTTGGCGGAAGATGACCGGATCGCAGGAAGCGGCAGCTACAGCAGGGCCTTCCGCGACGCGAAGCAGCAGGAGGCCGCGCTGATTCGAGAGCGCCTCCAGGAAGGGGATTTCCAGGTCGGGGACCAGATCCAGGTCAACGTCTTCGGGGACGACAAGACTTCAGGACTCCAGACAGTAGGCGGCGGCCGGGTGCTCTCTCTCCCCGGACTGCCGGACATCCCGCTCCGCGGGGTGCTCCGCTCCGAGATTGAAGGGTACCTGACCCAGGAGATGGGGAAGTACATCAGGGACGTGAAGGTCCACGCAACACCGATGATCCGGATCTCGATCATCGATGGCGTGGTCAAGCCGGGGTTTTATCAGATCGACGCCGCAATGATGCTGAGTGACGCGGTGATGAGTGCCGGAGGGCTCCAGGCGGGCACGGAGTTCAAGCGGTCTGTGGTGCGCCGGGGCGATGAGAAGATCCTCGAAGGAGAGGACTTCGCGAAGGCCTTGCAGGAAGGACGGTCGCTTGACCAGCTCAACCTGCGAGCGGGCGATGTCATTGATGTCGGGGTGAAGCCGGTCCACAATACGTGGCAGACCGTGCAGACCGTCGCGGTCATTCCGGGACTGATCCTCGGCATCTACGGAATCGGAAAACTGGCGGGGGCTTGGTGAGCCAAATTGGAGAAATAGTTCACCCCAGCGAATCGTGGTCCCCGGCGCAGGCCACTGCGTCGGGACGCCGTACCCCGACCGCCCTCGACTCGGTAGCGGTTGCGGCCCCGCGCGAGCGCCTGGAATGGCTGGCGCGGACCCTGAATATCAGCCTGGCGATGGCCGCGCTCGTCGCGCTGAGCCCGCTGATGGCCGTTATCGCCCTGCTGGTCAAGATCACCTCACCGGGACCCGTGTTCTACACCCAGACCCGCGTTGGGCTGGATCGGCGCCGCGGCCGCCCCGTACCGCTGGACATGGTGCATCGCCGGCGGGACGACCTCGGTGGTCGCGTCTTCACGATCTTCAAGTTCCGCACGATGTGTGTGAACGCGGAGCACCTCACCGGGGCCGTGTGGGCAGCCAAGGAGGATCCGCGGGTCACCTCGATTGGACGCCATCTGCGGAAGTACCGACTGGACGAACTGCCGCAGCTCTTCAACGTGCTCGACGGATCGATGAACATCGTGGGCCCCCGACCCGAGCGCCCGAGCATCTTCGCCGACCTCCGGAAGTCGATTCCGGCCTACGAGTACCGCCAACAGGTCAAGCCGGGCATCACCGGCCTGGCCCAGGTGAGTCAGCAATACGATACCTCCCTCGAGGACGTGCGACGCAAGGTGCAGTTCGACCTCGAGTACCTGCGCCGGCAGGGTTTCTGGGAGGACATCCGGATCATGCTCAAGACGGTCCCGGTGATCCTCTTCAAGAAGGGCGGCTGGTAAGCAGGCCTCCGCACCCCTCGACCTGCGTCGGCCGGGCCCCTAGGACCCGGCCGATCGCATTTCCGGGGGCGGGGGGGCACTCCCTCTCCCCCGCCCGCCTCGCGCCCCCTCAGCCAGCCCCCGTCCTCAGGAACCGGGCAAGACCTACTGCCGCCTGGGCCCGAACCCGACGCCTCAGGGCCGGCGACCACCCCAGGAGCCAGCCGGGCGGGCCCAGCGCCTGTCGGGACCAGCGCCAGAAGCTGAACTGGTCACGCTGACGGATGATCCGGCCGTCCTGAAACCGGAACTCGGCGTCAATTCGATTGTGCACCTTCCGCCCGGACGCTCCGAAGGTGTACCACGCCTCCAGGTGGGCGCGCCCGGATTCGGCGTCCGCCTCGACCCCGTTCCACTCGATTCTCAGGTCCGTCCCTCGCTCGCACAGCATCTTCCACATCGCCGGGACCTCGGCGCCCCGAAGCCGCGGAAAGACCTGGTCCGAGAACTCGACCTCGGGGTGGTAGCACGCGGCCATGCGAGAGGCGTCCCGGCGGGACAAGGCCTCGTAGAGTGTCTCGATGAGCCGAGCGTTGGCATTCATGCCCATGAGCCTCCTGGAGGGCCGAGGCGGCCCGGCCCCCGCACAAGTCACGGCCCCTAGACGGCCAGCCGAACCCGCGGAGCCGCCAGCGCGGCTCTCAAACGCGCCAGGTGGTGGTAGCTGTGCCGGACAGCGTGATCCTCAAGGAAGAACTGGCACGTGAGCGGCGCATCGACGTTGAGTGACACGGGGCCTAGAGCGGCCGTCGCGTCGGTTCCCAGATCACGTTGAGCTCGCCACGGAACAGTCGCTTCCACGCCAGCAGGCCCGCCACGTGGCTCGCCAGCGCAAAGCCGCACAGTGCGACCAGCCTCGGCAGCTTCTTTCCTTCCGGCGCCCGCATGGCGACGGCTCCCAGCACCACGCCCAGGACACTCGCGGTGAGCAGCAGTCGCGCCGCGGGGAATCGCGCGCTCAGAATGATGAGGGCAATGAGCGCCAGGGGGGCGACCAGGAATACGAGCCAGCGCACCAACTTGTGCGACCAGAGCATCCACGCGAAGAGCCCATACCGGAAAGGATCGAGCAACCGCCGCTTGTACCAGAGGGTCGCCAGGCCTCGGGCCATGGTGCGTATCTTCCGGCGGAATTCCCGCATGAGTGAGGCGGTGCGCGGCACCAGGCAGACCGCCGCGTCGACCGAGACTGCGCGCTGGCCGGCCTCCCGGGCGGTCAGCGCGGACGCGAAGTCGCGGGAGAGCGCGGGCGGCACTTCGATGAGATGTAGCGGCCGCCGGATCGCGTAGAAGCACCCGCTGGCGCCTACGATCGAGCCGACCCGCGTCTCCAGGGATCGAACCCACATCTCATAGCCGACGTAGCCCGACTCGCCGCCGCTCGCCTCGACGGTGATGTCGCCCACGCTCACGTCCCGCCCCGACGCCACGCCGATGGACGGATCCTGAAACATGCGGATCAGCGGCTTGAGGCTGCCCGGGAGAATGCGGATGGTGGCGTCGGTGTTGACCACGATCTCCCCCCGAATGCGCGGCAACGCCGCGTTCTCCGCCGCGGTCTTGCCGCTTCGCACGGGCAGCCGGAACAGCTCGACGCCACGTGAGGCGTAGCTCTCGACCGCGGCGTCGGTGCCGTCCGTCGAGGCATCCGACAGCACGAGGATCTGGCGCCGGTCGGCCGGATAGTCGAGGGCCAACACCGAGTCGAGCGTCCGCCGGATGGCGTGCTCCTCATTGTAGGCAGGCACCACGATTGAGATCGACGGCCAGACCTCGGGGTCTCCCACAGGTACGTGCCAGGACCGGAGGAGACCGACGCCTTTGAGCAGCACCGGGTAGAGCAGATAGGCGTAGGTGAACAGTGCGACCGGCAAGAGCAGCACCAGCAGCGCAGCGTCGATGAGCATCAAGGCTCTCCACCCCACGGGGCCAGGAGGTTCACATGTACCCGTCACGGCGCAGAGTCTCGAGCCCACCACCATCGTCCTTGTCCTGAGCCCGGCCCGAGCGTTCCGCGATATTCGCGAATTTTCCCGTCTTCAGCTCGGCGATGATCTCCGGCACGCTCCGCGCCGTGGACTCCACCGGCCGAGTGCAGGGACCGCACCCCAGGGACCGGTAGCGACTCCCGGTCCCCTGATCGTAGTAGAGGGACACCGTCGGGATCGCTTCCCGTTCGATGTACTCCCAGATGTTGAGCTCGGTCCAGTCGAGCAGGGGATGGATGCGGACGTGCGTTCCGGGCGCGAAGTCGGTCTTGTATTGGTCCCAGAACTCCGGAGGCTGGTCTCCCACGTCCCACGCCGACTGCTGGGTTCGGGGAGAGAAGTAGCGTTCCTTTGACCGACTGCCTTCCTCGTCGGCGCGGGCACCCACGATCACCCCGGTATAGGGCTCGGTGTTCGGATCGCGCTCGTATCCCTTCCGGGCCGGATTGAAGCGATAGCGCGGCCACTCTCCGGAGAGCGTCTTCTTCAGCGCCTCGGTCTTGAGCAGACTGCAGCAGGTGAGACGGTCGACCGCCCCATCAGGGAAAGTCCGCCGCGCCCGCAGGGCCTCCTCGTTCTGTCCGTAGATGAGGGTCAGCCCCCATTCGCCGGCCAGGCGATCCCGGTAACGGATCATCTCGGGGATCTTGAACCCGGTATCGATGTGCACGAGCGGAAAGGGCACGTGGCCGAAGAAGGCGCGACGGGCAAGCCAGAGCAGGACCGTGCTGTCCTTGCCGATCGACCAGAGCATGCAGAGGCTCTTGAAGTTGGCATAGGCCTCCCGGAGGATGTGGATGCTCCGGTCCTCGAGCTCGTCGAGGTGGTCGACAGCCGTCTCGCTCATGCCCCTGGGCTCTGCAGGAATGGGGCCGAAGGTTGCCGAACGTCGGGACCGAACACAAGGGGATGGCGGGTCACCGCTTCCGCCGGTCCGGCTGGTCGGGCAGCAATACCCCCAGGACCCGCTCCACCGCCTGATCCACCGACAGAGAAGTGGTGTCGAGGGTGAGGGCCGGGTCGCAGGGCGGCTCGTAGGGGTCGTCGAGGCCGGTGAAGTGGGGCAGCTTGCCCGCCCGGGCTTTCGCGTACAGGCCCTTCACGTCCCGGCGCGCGCACTCCTCGAGCGGAGTCGAGACCCATATTTCGATGAACCGGCGGCACAGGCCTCGGACGAAGGCGCGGGACTCGGCGTAGGGAGAGATCAGCGAGGCGACAACCGTCACCCCATGGCGCTCCAGCCGGCTCGCCACCCAGCCGACCCGACGGACGTGCGCGTCCCGCTCAGCGCGGGTGAATCCCGTGGTCGGAAAGGCCTCCCGAATCACATCGCCGTCGAGGTATTCGACCGGCCGGCCCCGTGTCTCGAGGGCCTGAACCACCGCCTGGGCTATCGTGCTCTTGCCCGCGCCGGAGAGTCCCGTGAGCCAGACGACGGCGGCCTGGGCACTCCCACCCGACGGCGGCGGATCGTCCAGGCCGATCACGAAGCCCGGGTTTCTGAGATCGGGGTGATTGTAGCGCAGGGGCGATGCACGCGGACGACCTGCCCCGGAGTTCCGGAAGATGCAGTCTCCGGCCGCGACATCCCACTCCATGGTCGGTCCGAAGCGGGGATAGATGTCAGCCCGGCCCTCGGCTACCCAGCAGAACTTGAGGGAACTGCCCACCTGGAGGCGCTCGCTCACCGGATGAGAGGCGAGAAAGCGATCCAACTCCGGTGAGGGATGGGAGCGGCTCTCCACCACGCGGAGTGGCTGTCCCGGCGCCGGAGGTTGTGACGTGAGGCGCTCGGCAGGCCCGTCTCCAACCCGTTTCCAGCTCCCGAGGCCATCACCCCCATAATAGAGCACGCCGAGTGCCGGAGCGTGCACCACGCCGAGGACCGGCGCCCCGCGCTGGACAAGCGCGATGTTGACGGTGAACTCGCCATTCCGCTTGAGGAATTCCTTGGTGCCGTCCAGGGGATCCACCAGCCAGAAGCGGGGCCAGCTTGCGCGGGCGGCCGGGCCGGGAATCTCCCCCTCCTCGGAGACGACCGGAATGTCCGGCGTCCAGGCGGTCAGCCCCCGCAGGATGACGTCTTGGGCTGCCCGGTCGGCCGCCGTAACCGGCGTTCGATCGGTCTTCAGTTCCACCGCGACGTCCGGCCGATACTCCTCGAGCACCGCCTGTCCCGCCTCGACGGCAAGCGCGGCGAGCCGGACCAACGCATCCGGTGTGACCCGGAAATCGCCGGTCATCGGTCCGGACCGGGGAGGGCGCGGCGAGGCGGAAAGAGGTTATAGCGCAGAATGTGGAGCACGGCGGCAACACCATCGCGCCATCCGATCTTCTTGCCCTCGGCGTAGGTCCGCCCGGCGTACGAGATGGGCATCTCCCACACCCGCGCCCCGGCCTGGGCGAGCCGGGCGGTCAGCTCCGGCTCGAACCCGAACCGTTCGCTGGTGAGCGCCAGCGATTTCATGAGTGGGGCGCGCACCATCTTGTAGCAGGTCTCCATGTCCGTCAGGTTGAGGTCGGTGAACATGTTCGAGAGCAGGGTGAGCGACTTGTTGCCCACATAGTGCCAGAAGTACAGCACCCGGTGCTCACCGCCGGTGAATCGCGACCCGAAGACCGCGTCCGCCTTGCCCTCGAGGATCGGCCTCAGCAACCGGGGCAGCTCGCTCGGATCGTATTCGAGATCCGCGTCCTGCACCACGATGACATCGCCGGTGGCGGCGGCGATGCCGGTGCGAAGTGCGGCGCCCTTGCCCCGGTTGGCGGGGTGGTGTTCGACGATGTCCACCAGCCCCTCGGTGCGGGCGCGCTCCAGGATCGCGCCGCTCTGATCACGCGAGGCATCGTTGATGGCGATGATCTCCGTGCGGAGCGGGACCGCGCGCACCCGCCGCAGCAACTCCTCGACGGTGGCCTCTTCGTTATAGACCGGCACCAGCACGCTCAATCGCAGGGACTCGACCGGCACGGACCCGCCGGTGTTACCAGGGACGCCGCTCGTCACGATGTCTTCCCATGCTGGGGGTGAGTCTCACCGGCGCCCCGCGGGCGCCGCCTACCACGGCCGGAACAGCACTCCCTTGTCCTGCAGGAAGGCCTTGATCCGGTCCACGCCCTCGGCCGCCGCCTCCTGATCTCCCAGCACCAGGTCGCACCCGAGGTCGGTAGTGATCCGGTCGCCTACCCAGACCACCTCGATGCGATCCGGGGGTACGGCGGTCTTCAACACGTCGAGGTCCTCCTGGGTGATCGCCTGGGCGGTGACGATCAGCAGCGTCCCCGCATCGAGGAGGATGTTGGCAATCTCCCCCAGGCGGCGGAGGTGTTCCGTGCGGTTCTCGAGTTGGCGCCCCAGGTCCGCGTCCACCCCGTAGAGCACGTTCCCCATGCCAAGGAAGTACACCACCCGTCCGTCCTCGAAGAGGCGAGCCTCCAGAGCCTTTCCGAGCGCCTTGCGATCGGCCTCCGGGGCGCCGGTGATGAGGATCAGCGAGGCCTTCTGGCTGTATTTCTCGGCTCGTCGGTCGGGGGGGATGATGCTCGGTTCCCACTTGGCGTTCCGGAGCAGGACCTTGGCGCGAATGTCCGCCTGCTGGTCGGGCATCGCCTCCCGCACGATCCCGCCCCCCTGAATCTCGTAGTCGGCGACCAGCACGAACCGACTGGTGAGCGGCAGGGCATCGGCGGTATCGAAGGCGATGGCGCGATTGAGCTTCAGCGTGCACTCGGCCACCTCGTGGCGGTCCACGATGTCACGGGCCTCGTTCGCGCCCAGGGTCGAAGCGTCGACGACCCGGTGAACCGCCTCCAGACGGCAGGCTACCCGCGCGGCCCCCAGCTTGAGGATGTACTCGCGGTGGCGCATCAGCGGGGTCCGCCCCAGCCAGAAGAGGCTCACCCGCATCCGCGTGGTCACCGCCGGTGCCGGCTCACCGACCCGCGCCGCCAGCTCTCCCCGCATCACGTACAGCTGCTCGCTGAGCGTGAAGCCCGTGGCGCGGCCGGCACGCACGCCGGACTGAGGCGGTCGATGGAAGCTCTCCACCGATTTCACCCGGCTCTTCTTCCCCGACGGGTAGAAGATCATCTCGTCGTCAACCGCGAGTCGCCCGGTCGCAACGGTTCCCGCGACGATCCGGCGATCGTCGCCATCCGCGGTGAACTTGTACACGTCCTGCACCGGCATCCGGAATGGCCGATCAACCGGCGGAGCCTCCGCCTCGAAGCGATCGAGCGCCTCGAGCACGGTCGGGCCGTCGTACCACGGCATGGCGGCCGAGCGCGCCACGATGTTGTCCCCTTCCCGCCCGGCCACGGGGATGTACCACAGCGGGCTGAGACCGATGCGGTCCAGGAACCGTCCGTACTCCTCGACAATCTGACGAAAGTCTTCCTGACGGTGCTTCACGAGGTCCATCTTGTTGATGAGCACCGCGAGCTGCCGGATGCCCAGCATCGACATCATGTAACCGTGGCGGCGACTGTTTTCCTGGACCCCCTCCCGCGCATCGATGACCAGCAGGGCGGCCTCGGCGTGCGCGGCGCCGGTCACCATGTTCTTCAGGAACTCGATGTGGCCTGGCGCATCGATGATCAGGTAGTGCCGTCGGGCGGTCTTGAAGAAGACGCGGGCCGAATCGATCGTGATCCCCTGCGCCTGTTCGTCCTTGAGCGCGTCGAGCAGGAAGGCGTACTCGAACGGCCTGGCGGTGCGTTCGCAGAGCGCCTTTACCTGCGCCAGCTTCCCCTCCGGAAGCGAGCCCGTGTCCGCGAGCAGGCGCCCGAGGATGGTGCTCTTCCCGTGGTCCACATGGCCGCCAATAACGAGGGGCAGCCGCTCGGGAACCGCGGCAGCCGCGGCCCCGCTTCCAGGTGTGTGCATGCGTGCGATCTGCCGATCAGTAGACGATGCGCAAGGAATCTGCCCGGGGCGCGGGACAGGCGCCACTCTGCAGCGGACTCGCGACGGATCACGCTCCAGGCGAGGAACCGCGCGCCCGCCACGCGCCGCGCTCCAGCCGCTGCGGTTGGGGCGGCCAGGCCTTGAGCCCCTTCTCCACATAGGCCTGGACCTCAGCTGGCGGTCCCGGTGGGCCGACCAGATGGTGCGCACCCCAAGCCCACACCGCGGCCAGGCCGTTGCTGAAGTAGTAGAAGAGGTGAATTGGAATGATCCGGATCGCGAAGCGAAGGCCTCGGCGACGCCGGAAGAACCGGTACAGGCCGAGGTTCGACGCTACCACGACGAGCAGCAGAGCCAGAGCGAGATAGCCGACCGCCGTCCGCCTCAGCCGCAGGTCGAGCACCAAGAGGAGCGCCGCGGCGCCCACCAGCGCGCTATTGAGCCATTCGCGCTTCGAGAAGAACAGGCTGGCCGGTCGCTCGGCGGACCCGAGCGCCAAATGGAGCCGCACCCACGGGACACACCGGTCCCGGACATCGGCGATCACCGCCTGCCGGAAGGTCCAACGCCGGAGAGGGGTACCCTGCACCGCGGGGTCGAGGAGCATGCGGTACCCCAGTCCGCGCAGTCGATAGCCCAGCTCGACGTCCTCGATCTGGGGCCTCGGAAAGTGCCATTCGTCGAACTGACCCGCCTGCGCGAACGCGTCCCGGCGGACGGCCCCGCATGCGGCCCAGAAGGTCCCCGTCGGCCCAGCCGCGCGCTGATGCACGTAGTGTTGCCGCAGGTTCCGGTATTGGGAGACATCGTCGGGCTCCGGAGGATCAGCGTCATAGCTGCCGAACACCGCACCGAGATCCGGCTGGCCGGCAAAGTCCCACAGGATGCGCCGGAGGGTATCGGCGTGTACAGCCACGTCGGCATCCACGAACAGGAGAATCGGGGCCAGCGAGGCATCCACCCCTCGATTGCGCGCGTACGCTGGTCCGTGGGGAGGGCCCGGAACCCGCACCAACAGGTCAGCCCGGGCCCCGGCAATGGCCGAGGAGCGGTCCAGGCTGCCATCGTCCACCACGACCAATTCCCACGCTTCCCGCGGGAGGTCACTCGCGAGGAGGGCATCGAGACAGGCTCCCAGGTGGCCCTGCCCGTCGGAAACAGGCACGATGACCGAGAGCAGCGGCCTTCCCGGCCCTCCGAGGGGACTCTCCATCTCACCCCCTCCGCCCCGGGAGACCGGCTGGCTGCGGGACACCCAGACGTTCAAGGGCGGCGCGCAGGTCAGTCATCGGTGCGGCAGTGAGGCGAACCAGCCCCAGCCGAAGCGGCATCACGTCGTCCCATCGGACTTGCGCTGCCCGGTCCAGGTCGATGAACTCGATCACGTCCGCGCCCGTTTCCGCGAGCGCGCGGGCGCGGGCCTCGGCCTCCGAGGTGCCGGACTCGAGGGCGACCCGGCGAGGCGAGGCGTCGGTGGCAGGCGACCCGCCAGCATCCGGCGTCGCGAGGAGCAGCACCTCCGCCCCGTACGCACGGGCGGCAGCCAGGAGGGAGTCCAGCGCTTCGGTGACCACCACCGGTTGCCCGTGCGTGAGCACGACGACCGCCCCGGCCGGATGGCTCGGAGGATCGGGAGGCATCGAGCTGGCGGAACCTGATTCGGTCATCGATGAAGGTCGGTGGTGCGAGGCTCTGCTAGGATGATACCCGCTGTCCGGAGCGCCTTCCACCCGGACCCGCACGCGCTGATCAGTGAAGGAACAGGATCATCGGTCCGGCAGATGGAGGGGCCAGGGTGCGGGTCGCTCCACCCCGGACGGCCCCGGACTCCGTGAGCAGGCCACTCGCCGGATCCAGCCAGGCAACCTGGAACGAGCCGTCGTTCGCTGAAAGGTCGACCATCACCGGGCGCGACCCCTGCAGGTAGACCACGTAGACGGGGTGCGGGATCGAGGTCGCCGCGAGGCAGAAGCCCGTAGAGGCAAGGTCGGGACGCGGGACCATCGCCGCCAGCGGCACCTGCTCCGCCAGGGCGCGGGCGTAGCCGAGGTTGAGACGGATCTCCTCCCACCTGGGGTCGTCCCGGTCGTAGTCGCCGGCGCCGACCCCCATGGCCGCCCCGTCGTACCCATCCATGAAGACCGGATTCTCGCCGCGGGTGAAACTCTGCCAGACCCAGTTGATCGACCCGCAGGTTCCGCACAGGTGGTCGGTGTCGCTCAGGATCACCTTCGCGGGAGATGCCGCGGGCCGATCCTCCGCATCTCCGTTCGGGGCGATCCAATCGGCCTCGCTCCCCAGCAGGTCGGCGTTGTTGCCGTCGGGCCAGATCGAGGACATACCAACGGGGTGCTGTTTGGGCTTGCCCGCCTCGTACCGCTTGAGGAAGTCGATCATATCGAGCTGCCAGGCCACCGAGCTGGTGTCACCCTCGTTGCTGATCTCATAGAGCACATTGTCGAACTCGTTCACGGCATTCACCACCCGGCGAACATAGGCTTCCTGGATGGCGGTGATCTCCGGGCGAGCGAGGGTCTCGACCTCGTAGCCGAACCCGTCGTGATTCAGGTCGCCATCGATGCCGTTGATGTTGTTTGATGCGTTCATCGGATGGCCCCGCCAGGGATTGTCGTAGTTGAGGGTCCCCTTGATCCCGAGGCTCCATCCGTCGAAGAGCATCACGGAGACATAGATCCCTGCCGCCTGAGCCAGGCGGACGCGGTCCGACAGCCGCGCGAAGTAGCCCGGGTCGAACCGCGTGAGGTCTACTCGCGGCTTGCCATCGAGGGCGAGGCCGGGCCCGGTTCGGAGGAACGGCACCGGGTCGAACCAGTAGTCCCCCTGGATCTCGGCCGTCCACTTGAGCTGCTCCCAAGCCCACAGTCGAAAGAAGTTGTGGCCGTGCTCCCGCAGAAAGGTGAGATAGCTGGCGTAATCAAAGGGAGCGGGCGGGTCGCTGGTGCCGTTGTCCTGAAGGTTCGACCAGGTGTGGGAACCGGTCAGGTAAACGGCCTCACCGGAGGGGGTCTCGAAGTAGTGCGGATTCTGGCGGCTTACCCGGAGGGGGCCCCGAGCCGCCCCCTGCCGACCGACCAGGGTCTCCAGAATCGGCGCCGGACGCCGTAGACTCTGCCCCCCGACTGGGGAGCTCGGCGTTAGGGCGATGACAGCGGAGAGAGCCCAGCCGAAGGCATCTCGACTCACCGCCGGCGCGCCTGAAGGCTGACCCGCGCCTGGGCCAGGGCCCACCGAGGGCGGAGCACGGCCTTGAGCGCCGCCTTGCCGACATAGGGAAGGATCGCGAAGGGACGCAGCCTTTCTCCGATCGTGGCAAGACCGCGCCGATGGTAGGCCCAATAGGCAGGTTCGCGCCACAGCAGCGCCGCTTCACCCAGCCTTGACAGGTGCAGTCGCTCGAAGCGCCGCATCCTCATCTGGCGTTCCGAGGGTCCGAGAAACTCGGCCCCAAACATCCGGTGAGTGATATAGGCATCCAGCTCGCGCCAGTCGTAGGTGCTGGCGCCGGCCAGGATCGACTCCGGACGGACTCGCAGGTAGCTCAGCACCTGATGCACGAAGCCAAAGTCACTCTTCCTCAGCACCTCGAAACAGAACTCCGAATCCTCGTGCACCCGGTCAAGCGTAAAGGGCGGGTGCCGCTCGCGAACCAGATCGGCGCGGTACATGAGCGTGGTCGGCGTTCCGAAGACGCCGCAGGTTCCGAGCAGGTGCCCACGGTTGGTATCATGCCCTCCGAGAACCTCCATCTCGACGGGAATGCCATATCCCTGCACCCGATTGCCCTCGAGATAGTAGGCGCCGACCAGGCCGACGGTGGGGTGTCGTTCCGCCACCGCGAGCATCCGCTCCAGGCACTCGGGGAAGATCCAGTCGTCGGCTTGCACGATCTTCACGTAGCGGCTCCGCGAGTCGACCTGCTCGAGGGCGCCGTTGTAGTTCTCGACCTGGCCCACGAACCTCGGATTATGAACCAGCCGAATCCGAGGGTCGCGGTCCGCCCATTCCGCGGCGATCCGGTCCGAGCCATCCGTGCTCTGGTTGTTGACGAGGAGGTATTCGAAGTCCGTGAAGGTCTGCGCCAGGACGCTCTGGATGCACTCGGCAAGGTAAGCGGCCGTGTTGTAGAACGGCGTCACGACGCTCACCAGCGGGCCCGTCCTCTGGGAACTCATCGACGGGAGAGCAGTCCCCCGGTGCCGAACATCTGGTCGAATTGAGCCATCACCCGCCCATGGTATGCCTCCACGCGATCCATCACCCGGCCCTGGATGGCCGCCAGCTCCGGTACCATCTCCCGATACGCGGCGAGCAGCGTGTCGGCGGAGGCATTGGCGATCGGGAAGCACAGGTGCGAGAGCCCCATGTCGGCCATGAGCGTGTCGACCTTGAGATCGTAAGAGAGCGCAATCGTGGGGCGACCGGCGCGTTGCGCCAGGAGCAGCCCGTGAAGGCGGCTGGCCAGCACCAAGTCCAGGCCCACCAGGTACTCGAGCAGGCTCGAAACGCTCTTGGTGTCGGCCACGCGTACCGCCGCGCGCTCGGCCGGGGTGAGAACGGCCCGCAAGTCCTCCACCACCGCCCAATCGCACCAGTCGGTGCCGAACAGCGACACCTCGCACCCGTCCGCGAGGAGGCCGCGAACGACAGCCGCCAGGCGCTGGACATACCCCGAGAAGAACGCAGGATCGCCGCCCGGCCAGACCCGCGGATCGCGATAGGCTATCGGGCTCACCCCCACCCGCCGGGCCGAGCCGGTGCCGACCGGAATCGCCGGCCGGGGGAGGGGAATCCCGTACGCCAGATCCGGCACGACGGGGAGCGGCGCCTTTAGCCCCAGCGCCTCGGCCCGACGGCTCGAGACCTTGTCCCGAAACGATCGGTAGTCCGCCTGACCGACAGCGCGGCGAACCAGCCAGCGAGCCCGGGCGGTCTCGAGCTCGCACATGCCGACGCTGATCAGAGCGAATGGCACCCGCGCGCGCCTGGCCAGGCGCCCCCACTTGTACAGGGCGAAGGGATGTCCCCACGGCCCGCCCCAGAACTCGTCGAGCTGGCCACCACCGGCAGCCACGACGAGATCACTGCCGGCCACGAGCCGGGCGGCCTCGCGCCCATGGCCGGGCTCGGCCAGGAGGGTCAATGCCGTGTCGTTCACGAAGCGGAGCGGTTGACGCAGAAAAGGGATTCGCCAGAGCCGGGTCACGCCGGGAAGGCGGTTCCCCATGGGGCGTTCGCCGCGCTCCGGTCGCCCGATCATCCCATACCCGGACAGCGACCGCCCGGCCAGCAGAAAGCCCTCGATGCCGTGGCGCGCCTCGGTATCACCGGGGGCGAGCGTGACCCCCACAATGCGGGCGGACGGCCAATGGGAGCGGATCGCCTGGATGGTGGCATCGAGAATCGCCGCATCCCCCAGGTTCCCCCAGCCGCTCGGGTTGAGGAGGAGGACGGTCGGCTGACCTTCACGCGGTGCGAGCGGACGGCTGGGTGCCGTGGGAGCGCTCGAAGTCATCCAAGCTCCAGCGAGGCCTTTCGGACGGTGAACGCTTCAGCGTAACCACCTCGGGCGCGGCATTCCATGCCCCGCAGCCGCATCAGGCCCAGAAAGGTCTCGGGAGAGAACCAGTCCTTGCTCCGTTGCGAGGCGAACCCCGACATGAGAAGCCGGGTCTTCCGGCGAGCCGTGGCACCGGACAGAGGAACATAGAAGTTCGGCCGGCCGAGGTCCCCATCCCATTTCGGTATCTCGTACTCGAGAATCAGTTGACGACGGAAGGTGTTCCAGGTCAGGTCCGACACGACGCGATGATCCTGGTGCCGATCGTCGCGGGTGTGGGTAAGCACCAGGTCTGGCTGAAATCCCCGAGCGATCTCTTCGAAGGCCTCCTTCACGTCGGCAAACTCGGCCGGGAAGAAGCCGTCCCGAAAGGTGAAGAGTCGCAACGCCCGCTCGGTCCGGGACCCCAGGAACCGGCGGGCACTGTCCCGAGCCTCAGAGCCTCGCACGCCCGCGGCGCTCAAGACGACCCACCTGAAAGCCACTCTTGGATACCGCCGAAGCAGCTCGAGCACCAGCCCACCGCACCCGATCTCGATGTCGTCGGAATGCGCCCCGAGAAAGAGCACCCGGCGCAGGCCAGCCGGTCCGGTGCCGAAGCGGAGGCCGCTCATTCCCGAGCCGCGATGGCCGTGGACCGGTCGAAGGTGCCTGACATGCGTGGTGGGGCCGGCCCGCGGCTGGCCAGCGTGGCGGGACCGCCCAGGTCGAAGACGAACAGCACGGCCCCCGCGGTCACCGCCAGCCGCGGCTTGCCATCGACCCGGAAGACCATCGGCGCGCCGCCGATGTCACCGCCGAGATTCTCCTGCCAGACTCGTTCGCCGGTCCGAGCGTCGAACGCGACCAGGCTGGACTCCTCGGACCCCAGGACCAGTCGGTCCCCAACGCCGAGCAGGCCACCAGACTTGGCTCCATGCGGCAACGTGAACAAGGGGGCGCGCCAGCGGGCTTGGCCGGTCGCCACGTCGAGCGCGACGATAAGATGCTGGGCCCGTTCGCCGGGGACGGGCAGGACCCGTCCGCCGGTGAAGAGGCCGTCCGAGCGATCCAGGTGCGGGTCGCGGAAGAACCACCCCCCGCCATCCCACACCGGCACGTAGAGGAGTCCCAGGCCCTCGCTGTAGGTGGGGGGCCACCAGTTGGTTGCACCGGCGTTTCCGGGGTAGACCAGCACACCCTTCGGGGTCGGCAGCGAGGCGGCCCGCACCCGGGGATTGCCCAAACTGTCGAATCCGTCGTTCCAGGTCTGCTTGGCGAACGGCGTGGCCCGAAGGAACTCACCCGTCGCGCGGTCAAGCACGTAGAAGAATGCGTTCTTGTTCGCCCACAGGATGAGCTGCCGTTTCTTGCCCTGCCACACGGCATCGGTCAGGATGGGAGACTGCCCCGCATCCCAGTCGTGCGAGTCGTTCGGCGTAAACTGGTAGCTCCACTTGAGCGTTCCGCTGTCGATGTCCAGCGCAATGACGCTGCAGGTGTGGAGGTTGTTACCGGGGCGAGTGTCCGGCGCGTAGGCGGGCGAGGGATTCCCCACGCCCCAGTAGAGGAGGCGGAGATTGGGATCGTAGGCCCCCGTGACCCAGGCGCCGCCCCCACCGCCGAGGGCAGCCCGGCGGTCGGACGGCCAGGTCTGGCTGCCCGGTTCGCCAGCCGCCGGGATCGTATAGAACCGCCAGAGGTGAGTCCCATCCTCCGGCCGATAGGCGTCGAGGAAGCCACGCGCCCCGAATTCGCTCCCCGAGATTCCGATGATGAGCTTGCCGTCGGCAATCAGCGGAGCGCCGGTGATGCTGGCCCCGTCCTGCCGCCGGGCGACGGGAATGTCCCAGCGCAAGGCGCCCGTCCCCAGGTCGAGCGAGATCAGATGGGCATCCAGGGTGCCAAAGAAGACCGCGTGTCCGTAGACGGCGACGCCCCGATTGGCCCGCAGGCAGCACAGCTTGAGATCGAGCGGGAGGTCCCGATGGAACCGCCAGACAACGTCGCCGTTCCGCTGATCAAGGGCGACCACATCGGTGGCCGTGGTGACGATGAGAAGCCCGCGGGCCGCGATCGGCGTGCTCTGGGAAGCCACGGGGTCCGCCCGGAGCTGATACGCCCACGCGAGGTGCAGCCGCTGAATGCTGGTCCGGGTCAGCTCCGGCACGCTTTTGTTGCGATGTCCCCGCCAGCCGCCGGCGTAGGTCACCCATTCATCGTCACGGCTATCGGCGGTGGCGAGGTCGTGGTCCGCGATCGGGGCGGCGCGGTCGGCGGCCTGCCCCACTGGCGTGGCTGCCGCGGCGGTCCCGGCCCGCTGCAGCGAGCGAATCAGCGCGATGGCACGCCACGCATCGTCAAAGGAGAGTCCGAGCGAGCGCATCCCCGTACCGGGAATGCCGTCGCGCACGGTGCGGAACATGGCCCAGTCGCTTGCCCCGTGGCGCAGGTCGGCCGAGGCGAGTGAGGGCCCCATCCCGCCCCTGGCCTCCGCACCGTGGCAGACCGCGCAATGGCTGGCGAAGATCACCGCGCCCCGCGCCGAGTCGCCCTCGAAACGGGCCGGCATCAGTAGAGACGAGTATGGAGACCGGGTCTCCAGCAGGGCATCGAGGTCGAAGCCGGAGTGCGGCCTGATGAGCGGCACCAGGTCCCACTTGCTGACTTCGGGGAGCTCGCCTTCGGCCTTGAGCGCGAGAATCTCGAGCCGCACCCGGATTCCGGGAGACACCGCCGCAGTCACCGCCAGCACCAGCCCGCCGAGCCAGAGCAGTCGGAACTCTTTCAGTCGAGCGAGCATGGATCCTCGTCCGGAGCCTGCCTAAAGGGTCAGCCTCAGGGGTGCGAACCGAAGTTGCCGTTCTTCCATACGTACCACGGGGGCTTCCCCGAAGCGTGCAGTTCGTCCAGCCTGGCCTTGTCCTTGGCCGTGTCCATCGGAACCCAGAACCCATCGTACTCATAGGCCAGCAGCTTCTGCTGCTCGACCAGCCTGGTGAAGGGCTTCTCGACCAGTTCCTCTCCCGGCTGGACGTTGTCGAAGATCTCCTGCCGGAAAACGAAGAATCCACCGTTGACCCGGAGCCCGGACTGGGCGATATCCCGGAAGCTCTGCACGCGACCCGCCGCGTCGACCGAAACGAAGTGGTAGCTCAGGTTGGGCCGCACCGAGAGGAAGCAGGCATGCGCCCCGCTCTTCTGGAACGCCTGCACCTGCTGGGGCAGCGGAAGATCGGTCAGACCGTCGCTGTAGTTGGCCAGGAACATCTCTTCTCCGGCCAGGTGCTTCTTCACCGCCATGAGTCGCTGGCCGATATTGCTCGACAGGCCGGTCTCGACAAAGGTGATGCGCCAGTCCTCGATGTCACTCGTGAGCAGCTCCCGCTTGCGCCCACCCTCCGAGAGGATGAAGTCGTTCGACAGCCCTTCCTCGTAGTGCAGGAAGTAGTTCTTGATCAGGTCGCCCCGATAGCCGAGACAGAGAATGAAGTCCCGGTGCCCGTAATGGGCGTAGTACTTCATGAGGTGCCAGAGAATGGGGCGGTAGCCGAGCGGCACCATTGGCTTGGGCACGTTGTCGGCATAATCACGGAGCCGCATCCCCAGACCGCCGCAGAACAGAACGACTTTCATCGTGGTCTCCTCCGCTCCAGCCGCCTCACGCGACCACCGGGGCGGGCTGGTTCCAGCGCAGATCCTCGTCCAGGCGACCGGCGTCCTGCAGACGTTTGATCTGCTTCAGGCGCAGGTAGCGGTAGCCGAGGAACTCCTCCGACGTGAGGCCGGCGGCGCGATAGGCGGCGCACAGCTCCTCGACCCCCTTCTGCACCGTCCACTTGGGCTGAAAGCCCCGCAGCATGCGCGCGATCTTCCCACAATCGACTCGATAGCTCCGGGGGTCGGGACCGCCGCCTTCGGCGTAGCGGATGGAACAGCCGGAGACCACGGCCTTGACCATGTCGGCGATCTGCCGCACCCGCAGGTTGTCCTGGTTCCGGCCGACGTTGAACGCCTGATTGTGGATCACATCGCGTGGGGCCTCGAGCGCCGCCAGGAAGGCCCGCGCGATATCCTCGACGTGCACCAGCGGCCGCCAGGGCGTTCCATCGCTCTGGATGAGGACGTCCCCCTGCGTGATCGCATAGCCGACGAGGTTGTTCACGACGATGTCGCATCGCAGCCGGGGCGAGGCCCCATAGGCCGTGGCATTCCGCAGGTAGACGGGACTGAAGTTGTCGTCCGCCAGGCGACGCACTTCCTGCTCCGTCATGATCTTCGACTCGCCGTACGGCGTGATGGGGTTGAACGGCGCCTCCTCCGTCAGCATCTCGTCGCCCGCCAGCCCGTACAGGCTGCAACTCGACGCGAAGAGCCAGCGCCTGATGCCCGCGGCCTTCGCGGCCTTGGCGAGCCGCACCGAGGCGTGGTAGTTGATGTCGTAGGTGGAGTTCGGGTTCAAGTTGCCCAGCGGGTCGTTGCACAGCGCCGCCAGGTGGATTACGGCGTCGAACCCCGACAGGTCGCCCGGGGTGACGTCCCGGAGGTCCATTCGGAGAGCCGGAACATCGGGGACGGGAGAGCCAAAGGTGCAGTCCTCATACAGGTAGGTATCGAGGCCCACCACCTGGTGGCCGGCTTTCTGGAGCAGCGGCACCATGACCGATCCCACATAGCCGTTGTGCCCCGTCACTAGCACCCGCATTTCTTACCCCCGTCGATAAGCCGTAAACTCCAAGTCCAGCTTGAACCTAGCCCGCCTGCCCAGCAGCTTCCGTGCCTGCCCTCCCCGGGTCCTGCCGGAGCAGCCCAACCCCCTCCAAGGCGCGGGCCGCCTCCCGGATGACCCTGAAGGCCACTCCGGACCGCTCGGCGATATCAAGGAGGGTGTGTCGTCCGTCCGACAGGTTGAGCACCCAAAGCAGGGCCATCTCGAACCCGGGAAGGTCGCGCCCCCCGGTGGCCCGGTAAAGACCCCGCCGACCGAGCTGCGGCTCGCAGCGGGGGTTCAGATTAAGGTAGGTGCGGTCCCCGTCGAGGATCTCCATGATCCGCCGGCACTTCTCCAGCGAATCGGCCAGGGCCTCCGGCCGCACAAAGTCGAGATTATCGGCGGAGGTGTGGTACTCCGGGAACCGGCCATTCGGCGTTCTCGTGAGGCACCCGACTGGGAGATCGAACCCGGGCGAGCAGTATTGGCGCTCATCGTAGCCATAGGGCACGAAGTCCAGCAGTGCGTGCGGCCCCGCGTGGCCCAGCACGTGCGCGGCCGCCCGGTCCACCAGCGCGTTCCCCCGCCGGCTCCGCTTGTAGGTGGATTGACCCGGGTCCCCCAGGCAGCTCAGGACCAGGCCGTGCCGGATGCGGCCGACTTCGGCTTCGTGCAAGGCGAGCCAGGTGATGGAGCCGATCGTCCCCGGGATAAACAGGAATCGGACCGTGTGGCGCCGATGGCCGGCAGCGAGATGCCGGGCCAGGAATACCGCGACCGCCATTCCGGAGAGGTTGTCGTTGGCCAGAGAGGGGTGACAGCTGTGCACGCTGATGAGCACTTCCTCATCGCTCTCGCCGCGCAGGACGGACTCCCCGTAGGTCAGATGCCCCGGCGCCAGGGTCGCGTCGATGCAGACATCATATTCGCCCTCCGGCAGCGCCTGCAGCTGGCGGTGGGTCAGGCAGAACCCCCAGTCCTCGGCGTAATACGTCGTCCGGTAAGGGACGAGGTCGGGCTGTTCCGGAAGGGTATGGAGCCGCGGGCGTAACTCGCTGAGCGTCATCCGGGCGCGGACCGGCACGCTGTAGTTGACCACGTGCAGATTGGAGGCACGGAAATCGACCACGCGGCGCCCGGTCGCATCGGCGATCCACGCGTCGCGAATGTTCCACTCCTTGGGCACCGTCCAATCGAAGACCTTGGTACCCGTCGCGACCTCTTGCAGTTCGATCGGCACCACTTCGGCCAGCCGCCGCAGAGAAGCACGGAACCCCTCCCCCGTGATGCTCCGGCAGATGGGGTAGAGCTCGCGGATAAGCGCATGCATGGCCGCGCCCTCCTCGGACACCGGCGCAGCGCTCACGGGCGCGCCCCGAGGTCATAATCCGGATAGGTCGCGTCCCGCTGGCTCAGAAAGGGAGGAAGGATCGGCCAGTGGATGCCAAAGGCGGGGTCGTCCCAGCGAGCGCCACGCTGCGCCTCCGGCGCGTAGAAGGTGGACATCTGGTAGAACACCTCGACCTCATCGACCAGCGTCTGAAAGCCGTGCGCGAACCCCAGGGGGATGTAGAGCGCGCGGTGATTGTCGGCCGTGAGCTCCACCCCGAACCACCGCCCGAGGGTCGGCGAGTCGGGCCGCAAATCTACGATCACGTCATAGAGCTCGCCCCGGGTGACACGGACCAGCTTCGCCTCGCCATGCGGTGCCGCCTGCCAATGCAGGCCGCGCAGGGTGCCGCGGCGGCGGTTGAACGAGACATTGCACTGGGCCACGCAGGGATCGAGACCCTGCGCCTCGAACTCCCGGCGGCAGAAGCTCCGGGCGAAGAACCCCCGCTCATCCTCGTGACGCTCCAGCTCGACGGTGACCGCGCCCGCCAGTGGCGTGGGCTCGAAGATCACGGGTAGACCGTCACCTCGGGAATCGGCACCACGAACTTCCCGCCCCATTCCCGGACGTAGGCCAGCTGGCTCATGATCTCCGTCTTGAGGTTCCACGGGAGAATCAGCACGTAGTCGGGCCGGGTCTCGCGGATCTTGTCCGGGTGCAGAATGGGGATGTGGGTGCCCGGCGTGAACTTTCCGTGCTTGTGATGATTGCGGTCGACCGTGAAATCGAGGAAGTCAGTGCGGATGCCGCAGTAGTTGAGCAGCGTGTTGCCCTTGCCGGGCGCGCCGTAGCCGACGACCCGCTTCCCTTCCCGTTTGGCCTGGATGAGAAACTCGAGCAGCTTCCGCTTCGTCTCGCGCACCCGCTCCTCGAAGTCGGCGTAGTAGGCCAGGGTGTCCACTCCGGCCGCGGCTTCCCGGGCCCGGAGGTCGAGCAGGCGGTCGGTGACCGGCTTGGACTCGTCCTCGGCGTGACGACCGTAGATGCGGATCGACCCGCCGTGGGTCGGCAGCTCCTCCACGTCGAAGAGCACCAGCCCGTGCGCCGCGAAGATGCGCTCGGCGGAGTACAGGGAGAAGTACGAGAAGTGCTCGTGATACACCTGGTCGAACTGGTTGCCGACCACCGTCTGGTGCAGGTGGGGGAACTCGATCGTGATGACCCCAT
>DATJVM010000010.1:0-42632 GCA_035501775.1 Gemmatimonadales bacterium
AGCGCCGCCCCGACGAAGTGACTGGTGTCGTTAGGCATGGAAAGAGTAAGAAAGGCCGGTAGGCTCGGCTCGCTCTTCACCTGCACCCCGCGGATCATCCCCTGGTCGGTGATGAACCAGAACTGACATACCTCGCCCGCATGCGGGGTGGGGAGCCCATACACCACCACGTTCCAGCGGTGGGTGCGCTCGTCCGCGAACAGGACCACGCCGCCCTGGTGGTTGTCCATCGTGATGCTGGCGAAACGCACCTTGGCTGCGTCGCGAATGATGCTCAGGGTGTCCCGCACCGACGCCAGCTCCGCTCTCGTCGCTCGCACACTCTGCGAGGCCCAGCCCCACGCTCCCACCGCGAGCAGCAGCGACGCCGCGAGCGAGACCGGCACGGCCCAGCGTGGTACGCGGGACCCCGTGCCCAGGGCGGCTTCCGCCAGTGACCGCGCCAGCCCTGGCCGCGGCGTGACCGGAGGAACCGCCATCGGCAGCCAGGCAAGCTCCCGCTCGATCCGGGCCGTCTCCGTCCGACAGCTCTCGCACCCCGTGAGGTGCTCGTTGAAGGAGCGCTCCTCTTCGGGCTCGAGGGAGCGGATCACGAAGGCGCTCCGGTGTTCGATGAACCAGTCGTGAGGTGTCGTCATAAGGCCCAATCCCTGATCGGAGCAAGGGTCGTGCGGAGCTTATCGAATGCGAGGCGCAGTCTGGTCTTCACCGTGCCGAGCGGAATGCCCAGGCGTTCGGCGATCTCGGACTGCGTAAGGCCCTCGAAGTAGGCAAGCTGGACGGCGAGGCGCTGGTCTTCGGGAAGCGCGCGGAGCGCGGCGTGCACGCTCTCGTGGACGTGCCAGCCCGGACGGGAGGCTTCATTCGGTTCGCGGGCCGCCGTCCATCCCTCGCCGAAGGCCTGATAGGCCTGGAGGCGTTCGGTCTTGAGCCGGCGCCGGCGCCGGGCGCGCAGCCGATCGATGGCCCGGTTTCGCGTGATGCGGAGCAGCCAGGGCAGCAGCCTTCCGCTCTCCCGGTCGAAGAGGTCCACCCGGCGCCAGACGATGGTGAACGCCTCCTGCACCACCTCTTCTGCTTCGTCCTGGTCGGAGAGCATGGCCTGCGCCACGCCCAGAAGCCATGGCGTGGCGAGGTCGATCAACTCCAGCAGCGCCCGCTCGTCGCGGGCCAGGAGGCGGGCCTGCAGGGACGCCTCGTGCTCCAGCGTGAGGATGCGCGCGCCGGGCTCACCCGCGGCGCGCGCCTGCTCCGCATCAGGAGGTCGAGGGGCGGGACGGGTCATGGCCTACTTATGCATCATCGCGCCCCCGGCCGCCAGATCGGCCCGGCCGAGCGTGACATCGTACTTCTTGCACCAGATGAGCACCGATGAGTAGGTCGCGAGGTCGGTACCGGCCGGTATCTCGTAGGAAGAGGCTCCCTTGACGCGGGTGAGCCGCCCGAGGTTGAGGGTTCCCGCGCCCGAGCCCATCTCGCTGCCGCTCAACACCACATACGGATCCGGTGCGCCGTCCAGTGAGAAATCGTCGCCGAGCACCAGCATTCGCCGCCCGTTCTGCTCGGCAATCGTGTAGCCGCCGGAGACTGCGTGGTCGTGCGCGCCGGTGAACATGCCGTGCGGCGCCATCATCATCTGGTCCATCATCATGCCGTGCGACATCGAGTCCTTCATCATCGAGTCCTTCATCATGCCACTCTTCATGGCGCTGTCCTTCATCATCTTGGATTCCTGCGCGGCCAGAGGGGCGGCCAGCAAGGCGAGCAGAAGAACGCCCAGACCATAGCGGCTAACGCGAGACACGGGGGCACCTCGTTCAGAGAGTGGGAGAACCGGGCTGTCCACGTGAGAACGACGCGGGCCGGAAAGTGGTTCTCCGGGAATGGGCGATTCCTTGACGCTCCCCGGTGGCCGGGGTATAAATGGCCCATGCTGCGCCGGGTCCCGAAGTCCCTGATTCGCCTGCTGGCCCTGGTCCTCGTGTTGGGGACCCTGGGAAATGTGCCGGCCATGGCCCTGATGGCCGCCGGTTGCGGCAGCGGGGCCGGGATGGCCGGGATGGCCCAGCACCACCCGGATCGGCAGCACGCCCCTCACGGGCGGAACACGGACTGTTGCGATCTGTGCGTGGGCTGCTGCTCCACGCCTCCCACACTCCCGGCTCCCCCCAGAGTTCCTGCTCCTCGTGTCACCGTTGTAGACGATCGCCCGCCCCTCGACTCGGGACGTCCGACCGCGGCGCCCGAGCTCCACCGCCTCCCCTTTGCCCAAGGCCCTCCGCGTTCCTGATTCGATCGAAATCGCCCTCATACCCGATCTCGTTCATCAGGAGAACGCATGTTCAGTCGCTACGGTATCCTGGCCCTCGTGCTGGGACCGTCGGTGCTTGCCGCGCAGGCGCCGACCGATTCGCTCCGAGCCCGCCAGGACACCAATCCGCCGGAACTCCAGGAGATTACTGTCACCGCCACACCGGTGAGGCGGGAGGCTCCCCGCACCACCGAGACGGTCACACCGCAGGAGATCCGGGAAACACCGGCCTATAACAACTACGACCTGCTCCGCCAGACGGCGGGCGTCGAAGTGCACGACCAGGGTCAGGGGCCGGGCTTCGGGTCCGACCTCGCCATTCGCGGGTTCAGCTCCGATCACTCCACCGACATCGCGCTGTGGATCGACGGTGTGCCGATCAACGAGCCCATCAACGGGCACGCCGAGGGGTACAACGACTGGAACCTCCTGATGCCACAGGCGGTCCAGCAGATCGACGTCATCAAGGGGCCCACCAGCGCGCTGTACGGGAACTTTGCGCTCGCGGGCACGGTCAACGTACTCACCATCAAGCACCAGGATGGCACTGACCTCACCGTCGATGGTGGCTCGTATGGCCGCCTCGAAGGGTCGCTGCTTACCGGCTTCGACCACGGGAGCACCTCTGGCGTGCTCGGTATCCGGGGCCTCCGCGAGGACGGGTGGCGTCCCAACGCAGGGTACGACCTGGGCCAGGTCCATGGGCGCCTCATCCACGACCTGTCCGAAAACGTGAGCCTGGACGCCGGCATCGAGCTGTTCTCGGCGGGGTGGAATTCGCCGGGCTTCCTCACGGTCGATCAGTTCAACGCGGGAGCCTTCGGCAACGTCTCGAATCCGACCGATGGGGGCCAGAAGAACCACGCCCAGGAGCGAGTGAGCTTGAGGGTACTCCTCGGATCCTCCCTCATCTGGCGGAGCACCGTGTACTCCACCCAAGGCCGCTGGCAGTTCTACCTCACCACGCCCCCCGAGGGCGGAGGGACCGAGGGGTCGGGCAGCCAGCTCGAGGAGTACGATCGCCGCTACGGGTTCGGTGCCACCTCCGCTCTCACCTGGACCCTTTCGAAGAGCACGATCACGATCGGGACCGAAGCGCGGTGGGATCATTCCCATTACCAGAACTGGTTCACCACCGACCGCGTCGTGGACTCGGCGCAGATTCTGGTCTCGGCCCGGCAGGCTTCGGGCGCGCTCTTCCTCCAGTCGAGCACCAACGTCCTGCCGCGCTTCACCGTGGACATCGGCGGCCGGTACGAGGCGCAGGGGATCCTCTCCGAGCCCGATTCAGGATCGCCTACCGGGTCGGTGAACGTGAGCACCACCAAGGGCGTCTTCGCCCCCAAGTTCGGCCTGCTGTACCAGATTCCAGGCTTCGGCGGGATCTACGGCAACATCTCCAGGGGCTACCGTCGCACCGACGGTGTCATCGAGGATCCGACTCTGCCCTTCATCACCGAGTGGGCATACGAGACCGGCGTGAAGCTGGATGTGAACCGGGTCCACGCCAGCGCGGCTCTCTTCCAGATCGACGTGAGCAATGAGCAGACCTTCAACCCGATCACCCTCGCGTCCACCAGCGGCGGCAAGAGCCGGCGGAAGGGGATCGACCTCTCGCTCAGCACTCAGTTTACCGACGCGCTGTCGTTCGATGGCAACTTCACCGTGCTCGACGCCAAGTACACCAGCGAAGTCACCGACGATGGCGACACGCTGAATGGCAGGCCGGTGTTCAATACTTCGAAGTTTGTCGGCGCGGGCGGGTTTCGGTTTGCGCCGCCCACCGCCTCCTGGTACGTGCGGGTGAGCGGCAATATCCAGGGACCCTACACGCCGTTCGACGAGCCCGGCGTGGAAGTCGGGACCTACGGGCTGCTGCATCTGGACGCCGGGGTACGCTTCGGAAAGGCCCAGCTCTCGGTCGGCGTGCGGAACCTCTTCGATCACAGCTACACGGAACTCCGGGCGGGCGGCTTCGTCTCACCCGGGGAGCCGCGGACGGTCTACGGGGGAGTGAGGTACCACTTGTAGCAGCGTTCAGCGTACAGCGTACAGCGTACAGGGAAACTCATCGATACCCGTGGGGCCTTGCTATCCCACTAGCACTAGCAACGCACGGAATCCCTCTACCCTGTACGCTGAACGCTGAACACTGTACGCTCACCTCTGCACCTCCCTTGCCCCCTGCCCCCTGGCCCCGCCCCCGGCCAGGCGCCGAGCGGCTTCCTCCAGCAGGTCGTCAGTCTTGCAGAAGACGAACCGGACAAACTTCCGGCCCAGCTCGGGCCGGCTGAAGAAGCTCGATCCGGGAACGGGCGCGACGCCGCGTTCCCGCGCCAGCCAGTGGGCGAACGCCGTGTCGTCCAGATCGGAGAGACCGGAGAAGTCCGCCAGGATGTAATACGCTCCCTCGGGTGGGGTGGCGCGGAACCCGGCTCCGGTGACGGCCCGCCACAGGAGGTCACGCCGGCGCCGGTATTCTCCGGCCATCGCGTCGTAGAACTCCGCCCCCAGCATGCCCATCGCCGTGGCCAACCCCTCCTGCAGCGGAGCGGGTGCCCCCACCGTGAGAAAGTCGTGCACCTTCCGGATCGCCTCGGTTGCGGCGCGAGGCGCCACCACGGTACCGATCCTCCACCCCGTGATCGAAAAGGTCTTCGAGGCCCCGCTGATTGTCACCGTCCGTTCGCCCATCCCGGGCAGGGTCGCGATGGGGATGTGCTCGGCCCCATAGCGGATATGCTCGTAGATCTCGTCGGTCACGGCCCACGCGCCGTGGCGCTGGCAGAGCGCCGCGATCCCCTCGAGCTCCGCGCGGGTGAGGACCCGGCCGCTTGGGTTGGCGGGGCTGTTCACGATGATCGCCCGGGTGCGAGGGCTGAACGCCGCCGCCAGCCGATCCATGTCGATCGGCTCTCCGGGATAGAGTGGCACGTAAACCGGTGCCGCGTCGCAGAGGATCGTGTCCGGGCCGTAATTCTCGTAGAACGGCTCGAAGACGATCACCTCGTCACCGGGGTCCACCAGCGCCATCAGGGTGGCGATCATCCCTTCCGTGGCGCCGCAGGTGATCGTCACCTCTGCTTCCGGGTCCACCGTCATGCCGTACCACGCCCCGTACTTGCGTGCCACCGCCTCCCGCAGTCGCCGTGCTCCCCAGGTGATGGCGTACTGATTCAGGTTGTCGCGAATGGCGCGCGCCGCCGCCTCCTTGACCACCTCGGGCGCCGCAAAGTTGGGGAACCCCTGCGCCAGGTTGATCGCCCCGTGCTCCGCGGCGAGGCGAGACATGCCTCGGATCACGGATTCGCGAAACGAGAGGGTACGCCGCGCGACCGGGGATTGGGTCATCGTCGGGAGGGCCGGGTGAGGGTTCCCCCAATTCTACATGCACACCGCCCGGAGCCGCGAAGGGCTCCGGGCGGGAACGGGGGCCAACCTCGAAGGACGGAAGGGCGGGCGCGGCCGCTAGGGGACCTTGGACGTGGCGACGACGACGTCGTCAATCCAGAAGGTCTGCGCTACCGGCGAGCCGTCGCCGATGTAGGGCGCGATCAGGAACATGTCGAACTTCATGTTGGGGTGCGCGCCGGTCCGGAAGACCACGTTGTGGTTGTCGATGATGGCCTGGCCGTTGAACCAGTACTGCGCCACGCCATCCTTCTGACCGATGCCGTTGACGATCGAATTGAGCTGGTAGTAGGCCTCGACCAGGTTCCAGTTGCCCTTGTAGCCCGGCCCCGGATTCGGCAGGAACGAGGGAGTCGCGGCGCGCCAGATCTTCTCGTTCTGCCACTGACCTCCCGCGAAGTAGCAGTCGGTGTGATACCCGTCCGCGCTCCCGTTGCAGCCGGCCGAAGCGCGGTTCTCCGTGATGTTGGTGAGATCGACGTTGATCTGGGTGGTGTCGATGTTCATCACGTCGGTCATGCCGAGCTGGGGCCGGCCGCCGTTCAGGTAGTTCTGTTCGACGTAGGTGGTCAGGTGCGTCACCGACGGTCCGATGTAATCGTCCGTTTCGGCGTCGGTGACGAAGTAGAACTCATGCGGGTGGTAGTTCTGCCCCGAGCCGACGTAGTTGTCGCTGTACTTCACCCAGTAGCGCAGGTAGACCCGGTCGGTGGGCGTGAACTTGTGGCGCAGGGCACCCCCTTGCGCCGGCAGCAGGGCCCCCTGCTGCCATGCCATCTGCAGCGAGCCCGTCCCACCGTGGAAGTCGGAGGTGGAGATCGCCGGGTGAGTGTTGTCGTACCATCCCCGGCTTCCCACGTTGGCGTCGTCGAAGCCCTCGCTGAAGAGCACCGTTCCGCCCGATGGCTGCGTGGTCGTGTCCCGGATCGTCACCCGACCCGAATCGGCCAGACTCTGTCCGGTAACCTTCGCCACCACGAGGTAGGCCCCGCCCGTGGGGCCCGCCTGATAGAGCCCGCCGCTCGAGATCGCGCCACCCGTGGCGCTCCAGCCCACGGTCACGCTGCCTGTGCTGCCGTCGCTGTACTTGCCGGTGGCGCTGAACTGGGCCGATGCTCCGGGGTCGAGTGTGACGGTATCAGGCGCGATCGTGAGACCGGTCAGGCTCACTCCGGGGCCGAGGCTCTCCTTGCCGCCGGCCGCGCAGCCCAGGAACAGCGAGGAGATGATGGCTCGATGCGAAAGTCTGTGCACTACCGCGACCCGGGCTCTGGGGAACGTCGAACATGGACCACCGGCCCGCCTCGCTCAACGACTTCGCTCCCGCGGAACCGGTGACGCCAGTCACCCGTCGGCCGCTGGACTTTCTCGCCCGCCGGCTCAGATTCCCGGCTTCCCAAGCCCCAACCGAGAGGCTCATGGACCCGCGTGCACTGGAATTCCTGAAACGGCTCCTCGACACCCCCGGGCCGTCGTCCTTCGAGGTCCAGACCGCGCGGGTGTGGCGCCACGAGGCCGAGTCCTTCGCCGAAAGCGTCACCGCGGACGTGAGCGGCAATTCGTTCGCCACCCTGAACGCCAAGGCGACGCCCCGCATCATGCTCGCCGGTCACGTCGATGAGATCGGCGTGATGGTGACCTACATCGACGATGACGGGTTCCTCAGCTTCGAGACGATCGGCGGCTGGGATCATCAGGTCTTCGTCGGCCAGCGGGTGGTGCTGCTTGGCCCCGGGGGCGCCGTTGAAGGCGTTATCGGAAAGCGAGCCATTCACCTCATGGAGAAGGAGGCACGGGAACGGGTCTCGAAGGCGGAGGACCTCTGGATCGACATCGGCGCAACCACCCGGAAGGAGGCAGAGGCGCGCCTTCGCGTAGGCGACGCCGGCGTCCTCGCCGCCCGCCTGCTGGAGCTTCCCAACGGACGCGTGGTGTCCCGCTCTCTCGACAACCGGGTGGGAGCCTTCGTGGTCCTGGAGACGCTGCGTCGCCTCGCCGGGGCGAACCCTCCCTCGGCCCGGGTCACCGCCGCGGCCACCACGCGGGAAGAGATCGGCTCCAGCGGCGGCGGCGCTCGCACCGGCGCCGTGGGGCTCGAGCCGGATGTCGCCATCGTCGTGGACGTAACGCACGCCACCGATTATCCCGGAGTAGAGAAGCGCAAGCATGGCGACTACAGGCTGGGCGGCGGGCCCGTCCTCTCCCGGGGGTCGGCCATCAACCCCGTAGTGTTCGATCTGCTGGCCGGAGCCGCTCAAGCCGAGGGGATTCCCTACTCGGTCGAGGCGGCCCCGCGCGATACCAGCACCGACGCGGACAATATCTTCACGGCACTGCGGGGCGTCCCCACGGGACTCGTCTCGGTGCCGCTCCGCTACATGCATAGCCCGAACGAGATGGTGGCTCTCGAGGACCTCGATCGCGCGGTGGCGCTGCTCGCCGCCTTCGCGAGACGAATCAGCGCGAAGACCGACTTCGTTCCCCGGTAGGCGTCACTCCCAGAGCGTGGCGAGCGAGCGCTCGACCGCGTCCCGCACGTCCCGCTCGTCGTCCTTGAGCATGTCCTTGAGCGCGTTGGCCGCCGACGGACCGGCCGCATGGAGCCCCGCCACCGCCGCGAGGCGGATGCTCACCTGCTTCCGCCGGAACACCTTCCCCCCGGGCTCCGCCGCCTTCTGCAGCGCCTGAATCGCCTCCGGGCTGCCGATCCGCCCCAGCGCCAGAAACATCTCCTTCTGCACGTCGGGCAGGGTCTCGTCGTCGGCGGCCACGGCCACGCTCATCGCCAGGTTCTTGTTCCGCCGGCCGTCCAGCCCGCGCGCCGCTTCGAGACGCACCCCGGGCGCCGGATCGCGGAGCGCGCGCCGCAACGGGTCCGCGGCACCGCTCCCGCCGATCCGCCCGAGCGCCCCGGCCACCGAGCGCCGCACCCGTTCGTCCGAGTTGCCCATCTGCTTGGCCAACGCAGGAACCGCCTTCTCCAGTCGCAGCTCCCCGCACAGGTCCGCCACGTTCCGCACCACGAACCACTGGTCGTGGCTCAGCATGTGGACCAGGAGATCCGTGCCTTCGGTCATGTCCTTGAGCGCAGTGAAGTACGCCCGGCGCTCCGCCATTTCCTCGGCATTCACCATCGCGTGCAACAGCACCTCGGTGCCGTCCGCGCCCATCCGGCGGAGCACGGCCGCGGCCTCCGTCTTGTTCGTCCCCTGCGCGGTGAGCCGCGCGATCTGCTCGAGCACCGACCGCGGCAGCAGGCGCCGCAGGGCGATCCCAAAGCCGCGATGCTCCCCGATCCGGCCTTCGAGCTGCACCAACCCGTAGGCGGCCACGAGGACCTCATGCCAATCACCCTGCCGGGCGGCCGCCTCACCCGCCGCGATGATCGCGTTGAGCCGGTCGGTGATCGCGGCATCAGAGGTCGCCCCCGCCAGCTCGTGCACCAGCACGTCGGTCGGCCCCAGCGTCTGCATCTGGAGCGTCACGAAATGCATGAGGCCCACCTTCGCCTCGGTCAGCGCATCCGGACCCAGTGCGTTGAGATGGCCCTCGTCGTCCACTCGGGGCCGCGACCCGGTCGCCCCGGTAGCGCTGGGCGAGACGACCCGCTGCGCCTCCTGCACCGCCGGGCTCTCCGCCGGATCCGGGAGGGGCAGCACCGTGATGGTGCCACAGCCGGCTGCGTCGAGCCGCGCCGTGAGGTGATCGAAGGATCCGTACGTTCCCACCGGCACCGCCAGGACCCGGACCAGCGACAGCAGAGTCGAGGTCATGAGACCGATAGGAATCCGAATCTCGCCCACCCCATGGCCCTTGAAGTGGTCGTGCAGGGCGGACACCTCACCGAGGCCAACCGGCACCTCGATCTGGTCCCAGGCAAAGCCCCCGGGGGTAACCCGAAGCACGTGGTCGGCATGAGGCATGTCCGCCACGAATCGCTTGAAGGCAGCCCGCTGCTCCTCCTTCCGATCCGGGAAGTCCCGGAGCAGGAGGATCACGGTGGCAAGGTCGGAAATCAGCGCTACTGGCGTGCTCATTTTTCGGGCGATCTGGTGGCTCCAACATAAGAGCTACCGTCAAGTCCTGCAATAGGTTAGCGTATTTTACGGCCCCGATGCGAGGCTTGGGTACAACAGCCGGCCGGCTCCCGCTATCTTGGGGCCCGATGCGCGCCTTCCTCCGGTCACTCCTCTTACTCACCTTGGCACAAGCAGGCCTTGTGCCGAACGTGGCAGCCCAGACCACCGCGGATGCGGTCGCCCTCCTCAACGATGTCCGTTACCTGGCCAGCAATGCCCTGGAGGGGCGCCTCACAGGTACCCCGGGAGCCGACAGCGCCGCCGCCTATCTCGCCCGGCGCTTCGAGCAGACCGGCCTCAGACCCGCGCCGGGAGGCTGGTTCCAGAAGTTCATCGTTCCATCGGGGACGCCCGCGACCGTCCAGGCCCGGATCGGCGGCACCGTGGGCGAGAACGTGATCGGGATCCTGCCCGGAAGCGATCCCGACCTGCGCAACCAGATCGTGATCATCGGTGCCCACTACGATCACCTCGGACTGGGGCGATTCGGGTCGCTCGACCCCGACAGCACCGGCCGCATCCATAACGGCGCCGACGACAATGCCTCAGGCGCCAGCGCGCTGATTCACATCGCCAAGCGCCTCGTGCCCGATCCTCCCGGCCGCACCATCGTCTTCATCGCCTTCAGCGGCGAGGAGGTCGGGCTCCTCGGCTCGGAATACTACGTCACGCATCCGATCTTCCCGCTGGCCGACACCTACGCCATGGTCAACATGGACATGGTGGGCCGCCTCCGGAACGACCGACTCATCGTCTACGGCGCCCGAACCGCGACCCAGTTTCCCGCCCTGCTCGATTCGCTGAACCGCCAGGCGCACTTCGACCTCCATGCATCCGGCGATGGCTGGGGTCGGAGCGACCAGTCCTCCTTCTACGGGGCTGGGAAGCCGGTTCTGTTCGTCTTCACCGACCTGCACGAGGACTACCACCGGACCACCGACGACTGGCAGAAGATCAACGCCGATGGCCTGCAGAAGGTGGCGGACTTCACCGCCACCCTCGTCCGCACCCTCGCCGACCGCCGAGCACCGCTCACCTTCGTCAACGTGCCCGAGCCCGAGCTGGTCCCGGCGCCTCAGAGTTCGGGTTACGGAGCCTACCTCGGCACGGTGCCGGACATGGCGGATTCCACCGGCGGGGTTCGCCTCACTGGCGTTCGGGCCGGAAGCCCCGCTGACAAGGCGGGGCTCCGAGGCAACGACGTCATCACCGGGATCGGGGGCCTGCCGGTCACCAACCTCGAGACCATGACCAACGCGCTGCGCCAGCATCGGGCGGGAGATGTGGTCGAGGTACGGTTTCTCCGCGACGGAGCGGAGCAACGCGTCAGCGTCACCCTGGGATCTCGAGGCGGCTGATGCCGGTGCTCGATCCCCACCCGGTTCTGGCCGGCCTCCGCGGCGTCTTTGCACGGGACGGCGACCGTCAAACGCTCCTGCAGTTTGCCGCCGATCGGATCCGGGCTGCGGGGCAGCCCTACACCTCGGTCTACATGTACATGCTCCAGGGAGAGGAACTGGTGCTCGAGGCGTGGAGCGGTCGAGCCACCGAGCATGCCAGGATCCCCGTGGGGAAGGGCGTGTGCGGCACCGCTGTCGCGACCGGAGCCGATCAGAACATCCCGGACGTCAGGGCCGTTCAGAATTACATCGCCTGCAACACGTTCACCCGCTCCGAGCTCGTCGTCCTGATCCGCCGCGGATCTCTGGTGCTGGGCCAGATCGACGTCGATAGCGACCTGCCCAACCCGTTCACCAAGGAGGAAGAAGCTGCGGTGCGCGCGGTGGCCGACGGCCTCGCCGCACTCCTATAGTTCACCCCCTTCCCCTTTCCCCCTTCCCCTTGCCCGGCCCCTTTCCCCTCACCACCACCGTCCGCGCCGTCAACGGCGTCGAACTCTTCGAGCGGCGAATAGGCCAGGGGCCGCCCGTCGTGGTGCTGCACGGGGGCCCGGGGGCCCATCACGATTACCTCCTCCCGGGGTTCGACACCTTGGCTCGGGGACGCACCCTCATCTATTACGACCAGCGTGGCGGCGGCCGGTCGCCCGTGGGCCGCGATGTGCCGGTCGGATGGCAGGAGCACGTGGCCGACCTCGAGGCGCTTCGCGTCCTCTGGGGGATTGATCGCCTCACGCTCACGGGATACTCCTGGGGCGGCCTCCTCGCGCTGCTCTATGCCACGAGCCACCCCGATCGGGCGGAGCGCCTCGCGCTGGTCTCTTCCGCCCCGGCCTGGCGGGCGGCTCGGGACGAGTTCGAGCGCCAATTCGATGCCAGAACTCTTGCCCCCGCGCTCCAGGCCGAACGAAAGGCGCTCCGCGAGAGCGGCCTGCGCGAGCGAGATCCCGAGGCGCACGCCCGGCGAATGTTCGAGTTGGCGGTAGCGGGCTACTTCCACGACCAGCGGCTTGCCACCGCCCTCACGCCCTTCCGGATTACCGAGCGCACTCGGCACGACGTGTGGGACAGCCTGGGCGCGTTCGACCTGAGGCCCGGGCTCCGCCTGCTCCACCTTCCGGCGATGGTCATCCATGGCGACGACGACCCCATCCCCTGGGAGACGGCCCGGGAGCTGGCCGACTGCCTCGGTGCGGAGTTCCACCTGCTTCCCCGCTGCGGCCACGTCCCTTACGTCGAGGCGCCGGAGGCTTTCACGCGGCTCATGGACGCGTTTCTCCCCGCCTCGTAGCTTCCCTCGAGATGCGCCCTACGCCATTCGACCTCGCCTTCGGCACAGACGCGGAGAGCGGGTTTGCCCTGATCAAGACGTCGCTGGAGCAGAGCGGGATTGATCCCAACGACGTCGATGCCTTCGTAATGGACCGCGCGGTAGCCGCGATGCTCCGCGAGCTGGTTCCCGAAGACGGCGTAGGCGAGGCCGTCCTGCAGCACGTGGCACTGCTGCAGCACGCCTACCTCTACTGGCAAGCCGGGGGCTGGCTGCTCAGCCTCACGCCGGACCGCGCCAGAGAACTGCTGGCGGCGCCCCCGGCGCCCCCCACCAGCGCGGTCGCGGCGCCGGCCGCCTATTATGTCCAGTTTCCGGAGCGGCTCCTCTGGGCGGAGCTGGCCCCCGGCGAGCCGCATGAGCCGCTGGATGGCCTCTTCGTCCGGCCCTGGCCGGGAGGGGGCTACTTCCTGCTTGCGATCTTCGGGATGCACCCGGGCCGGGCGGGGTTTTCCGTAGTGGACACCGATGGCTTCCCCGAGGACGATCCGGCGCGAACCGATGGATCGCCGCTGTTCGCGCCGGTCCTGCCCGGCGGCGACGCGGCCGGGCTCCACTCGATCGTCGGTGAGGAAGAGCTGCTGGAGCTGGCGGCCCGCACGGTGCCTCTGGCCATCGAGGCGCTGGCCGCAACCGAGCGGACTCACCGTCCACATCATCCGGTGGAAGTAGGCGCCTGCCCATGAGCGACAAGAAGACCGTAGCACGGGTCCTCGACCAGATCGCCTCCTTCATGGAGCTCAAGGGCGAGAACACCTTCCGGGTCCGCGCCTTCCGGACCGCGGCTCGTGCGGTGAGCGCGCTCCCCGCCGACCTCGACGACGCGCTCCGGGACGGCACCCTGGCCGAGACCAAGGGCGTCGGCCCTGCCACGCTGCAGATCGTCCAGGAAGTGGCGACCACCGGGCACTCGTCGGTGCTGGAGGAACTCCGCGAGCAGGTTCCTCCCGGCCTCGTGGAGATGCTCCAGATCTCCGGGCTCGGCGTCGCTAAGATCCGGCAGATTCACGAAGCGCTCGACATCGATTCCCTCCCGGACCTGGAGGCGGCCGCGCGCGACGGTCGCCTCGCCAGGCTGCCGCGCTTTGGCCAGAAGACAGCCGAGAACATTCTCCAGAGCATCGCCTTCCTGCGGCAGGCGAGCGCCTACAAGCTGGCGCATCATGCCGCGGAAGAGGCGGAGGGTCTTCGCGCCGCCTTGGCCAGGCTTCCCGGCGTGCAACAGGCCGTCGTTGCCGGCGAGATCCGCCGCCGGCTGGAGATCGTCCGCGACGTTCTCGTTGTCCTCGTCGCGGATGTGGCGCCCGAGGAGCTCTTCCGACGGATCGGCGAGATGCCTGGCGTGCACGAATTCGCCGGCCAGGACGAGCGTCGAGTCACCCTGCGGGTGAGCGGCGGACCGCAGGCGCAGGTGATCGTCACCACGCCTCGAAACGTCGGAGCGGTGCTGGTGCAGGCCACGGGCAGCGAGGGGCATCTGGCGCAGCTCGCGGCCTATGCGGCGACGCGGGGCTTCACCCTCGATGGCGCGGCGCTCTGGAAGGGAAGCACCTTCGTCCCCACCACCGACGAGGCGACCTTCTACTCCGCGCTGGGGTTGGCCGAAATTCCACCCGAGCTCCGGGAGGGTCGGGACGAGATCGAGCTGGCGCGGAAGGGCATGCTGCCCCGGCTGGTCGAGCGCGCCGATCTTCTGGGGTTCCTGCATTGCCACACTACCGCATCGGATGGCACTAATTCCATCGAAGAGCTGGCCCGGGCCTGTCACGAGGCCGGTTATCGCTGGCTCGGCATCACGGACCACAGCAAGACCGCCGCGTATGCCGGCGGTCTGAGCGTCGATGACCTGCTTCGTCAGGCGGACGAAATCGACGCCGTCAACGGCCAGGGCCTCGGTGTCCGCGTGCTCAAAGGCATTGAGGCCGACATCCTGGCCGACGGCTCGCTCGATTTCGACAACGCGGTGCTGGCCCGGCTGGACTTCGTGATCGGTTCGATTCACAGCCGATTCAATATGGCTCGGAACGAGATGACGCAGCGGGTCTGCCGCGCGATGGAGAACCCGCACCTCACCATCATCGGCCACCCGACCGGCCGGCTGCTTCTCTCTCGCGACCCCTATCCCATCGACATCGACGCCGTGCTCGAGAGCGCGGCGAAGACGGGGGTAGCTATGGAGATCAATGCCGACCCGCACCGCCTCGACCTCGACTGGCGCTACCTCGGCCGGGTCCGCGAGCTGGGCGTCCGCGTCTCGATCGGCGCCGACGCCCACAGCCTAGCCGGCCTCGGGAACGTAGACTACGGGGTGGCCATGGCGCGGAAGGGTGGGCTCTCGCCGGAAGAAGTGCTCAATACTCTGAGCGCGGACCAGTTCCTCGCCCACGCCGCAGGGCGACGCAGCCGGTGACTCCCTCCCGCCGCCGGGCCGCGACGCCCCGCAAAGGCCTTTCGCTAGCAGGGAACCGGGAGCGAGCGCTCGAGGTCATCCGGCGGCTCAAACAGGCCTATCCCGACGCCGCCTGTGCCCTGCACTTCAAGGACCCGTACCAGTTGCTGGTGGCGACGATCCTCTCGGCACAGTGCACCGATGCCCGGGTCAACATGGTCACCCCCTCGGTGTTCGCGAAGTATCCGGACCCCGCCCACCTCGCGAGAGCCAGCCAGCCCGCGCTGGAGAAGCTCATTCAGTCCACCGGCTTCTTCCGCAACAAGGCCAGGAACCTCGTGGCCATGGCCCAAGCCGTCGTAGCGGAGCACGGCGGCCGGATTCCCCGGACCATGGAAGAACTTCACTCCCTTCCCGGTGTCGGGCGGAAGACGGCCAATGTGGTGCTGGGGAATGCTTTCGGTATCAACGAGGGGATCACCGTGGACACGCACGTCATCCGGCTGACGGGGCTCCTCCGGCTCACTCGCCATGCCGATGCGGTCCGGATCGAGCGCGACCTCATGGAGATCATCCCGCGCGAGGACTGGACGATCGTATCCCACCTGCTCATCCTGCACGGCCGCGCGGTGTGCATCGCTCGGCGGCCCCGTTGCGGGGAGTGCGTGCTGCTGAACCTCTGTCCTTCGGCGATCGTCACGCCGACGCAGGGCAGGAAGCGGGGCGGGACGGGCTCCTCCGGCGCCGCCCATCGCGCTCATGGAAAGGAAGTCTGATAGGTCTCCTCTCTCGTCTTCCGGAACCCTCGTTTGAGATAGTTGGGAAGCGCGCTCGGATGGTCCAGGGTGCAGGTGTGGAGCCAGACGCGTGTCGGGCCAAGGGCCCAGGCCTCCTCCACCGCGCGGCTCAACAGGAACTTCCCGAGTCCCCGTCCCACGAACTCCGGCAGCAGTCCGAAATAGGCCACCTCCACCGAGCCATCGTCGTGTCGCCGTAGCTCGAAGTAGCCGGCTGGGGCGCCGCGCACCGTCAGAAGCCAGACCGTGCTGGGCCCGGCGAGGTACTGCCGAAACTCGGACTCGGTCCATCCCAGCCGGTCCTTCCAGTGGTACTGCCGGCCAACCTCGACATACAGATACCGGTAGAAGTGCCAGGGACAGGGCAGCATCGCCTCGAGACGGGCGTCGGGGGGCGCCTCGTCCGCCGGCCGGAGGTCGGCAGGAGAGGTCATTTCCAGGTAGGTGCGCCGAACCTCAATTGTCCTCATGGCGGAATTATAAAGGGGCCGTCGTTGTGCAAGTCGCCCCCCTCCACGCATCCCCCGACCGTCCTGAACAGGTCGGAGTCCATGCGTTGCCACCTGCTGTCTGCCCTCGCGCTCATCCTCGTCGCGCCGCCCGCGGCCGCGCAAGGCTGGATCGAACTCGAACGCCCCCGGCTTCCAGGGCCGGCCCTTCCTAACCTTCTCCGGACCAGCTCGGAGGTCCGCGTCGCCATCGACGGCCCCGTGGCCCAGGTCGAAGTCGAGGAACGCTTTCAGAACACCGGGGGCGGCCTGGCCGAGGGCAGTTACCTCTATCCACTGCCGGGAGAGGCGGTCTTCAGGAACTTCTCCCTCTGGATGGGAGAACAGGAGCTCAAGGGGGAAGTGCTGAATGCCGAGCAGGCCCGTGGCATCTACGAAGAGATTGTAAGGCGGAAGCGGGACCCGGCCCTTCTCTCCCTGGCCGGTCATGGCCTGGTCCGCGCCCAGGTCTTTCCCATCCAGCCCGGGGAAACCCGGAAGATCGTCCTTCGCTACACGCAGCTGCTGGAGCGCTCGGGAGACGCGCTGCGGATCCGCTACGCCCTCGGAACCCGCGGCGGCGCTGCAGGGACCTGGCGGCTCTCTGCGCCCGACGAGGAGACCTATGGAGCGCCCTACTCTCCCACCCATCCTCTGGTCACGCGGCGGGCTGACGGTCGCCTCGAGGTCGCCATCGACACCAGGGACGGGGGCGATATCGATCTCTTCCTCCCGCTCCGCCGCGGGCTCGTCGGCATGAGCGTGCTGGCCAACGCGAGCCCCGGCGAGGATGGGTATGCCATGTTGCTGCTGGCCCCGCCCGCGGTGCCGGAAGGGCAGGTAATCCCGCGCGATCTCACCCTGGTCGTCGATGTCTCGGGTTCGATGTCCGGCCAGAAGCTCGATCAGGCCAAGGCAGCGCTCCGACAGGCCCTGGGGACGCTCCGCCCGGAGGATCGGTTCCGGCTGATCGCGTTCAGCACCTCGGTCCGAAGCTTCCGGGAGGGATGGACCCCGGCGACCCCGGAGGCCCGCCAGCAAGCCGGCGAGTTCGTCGATAATCTGGAGGCCGACGGCGGCACCAACATCGCCGGCGCTCTCGACCAGGTGCTGGGGTCGGCCGTGCCGGAGGGCCGGCTGCCGATCGTCCTTTTCATGACCGATGGCGTTCCCTCGGTCGGCGAGCAGCAGCCGGACCGGATCGCGGCTACGGCCGCGTCCCGGGTCGGTCGGACACGGATCTTCACGATCGGCCTCGGACCGGACGTGAACACCTACCTGCTGGACCGACTGGCGCAGGAGGGCCACGGCGCCGTGGAGTACGTGGCACCGGACGCCAACGTCGAGGAGGCGGTGGGTCGGCTGGTGGCAAAGCTCCAGCGGCCGGCTCTGGTTGACCTGCGGATCGTGGAGAGCCCGGTGCCGCTGGCTGATCTCACGCCAGCGCGCCTGCCGGACCTGTTCTACGGCGAGGAGCTGGTCGTCTTCGGGCGCTATCATGGAGAAGGGAGCGGAAGGGTGGTCATCGAGGGTGAGCGGAACGGGCACCGAGAGCGCTTCACGGCACAGGCATCGTTCCCGGGAACCGCCAGCGGCAACGACTTCATCCCGCGGCTGTGGGCGTCACGCCGGATTGGAGACCTGACCAGGCAAATCCGTCTCGAAGGACCGACCGATGCGGTCATTCAGCAGGTTCGCGACCTCGGACTTCGATACGGCATTCTGACGGAGTACACCTCATACCTCGTGCAGGAGCCTGGTCTGCCCTCCACCCCGATGCCGGTCCTCAGTCGGCTCGGTGTGTCCCCTCCCATGCCAGCCAACGCTCCGTCGGCCCAGACCGGCACCGAGGCGTTCCTGCGCGCCAAGGAGAGCGGGGCACTGTCCGGGGCAGCCAACGTGGCGGAAGCGGATGCGGTTGCCGAACGAAAGGCCAGCGCGCTGCTGGGATCGCGCGCGGTGCGACGCGCCGGAGGGCGGGTCTTCCTCGAAGTACAGGGAGTCTGGACGGACGTCTCGCTTCGTGATTCCGTTCCCACCTTGGCCGTGGCCCCGTTCAGCCAGGCGTACTTTGAGGTAGCCCGCGCCGTGCCCGAGCTTGGACCGATGCTCGGCGTGGGCGACAGCCTGGTGGTGGCCGGACGGCGGGTCGCGCTGAAGGTGGACTCCGCGGGGCGGGAGACGCTCCGGCCGGACGAGGTCGAGGCCTTCGCCAAGGCGTTCCGAGGAGCCTGATGCCGGTATCGGTCGAAGAGCTATTCAGGGAGTACCATGGGTCGCTCGTGCGCATGCTGTATCGGCGCACGGGCGACCGCGATCGCGCCGAGGACCTCGCGCAGGAGGTTTTCGCGCGGGCGGTGGCTACTCCACCTGACAACCCGCGCCCGTGGCTGTTCGCCGTCGCCCTCAACCTGGTGCGGGATGATGGCCGCCGCGCGGTCCGCCAAGGCCGGCGCCTCATGCTCCTCAAGGGTGAGACGGCCTCGACCGCCCCGCCCCCTGACGACGAATTCGACCGACAGGAGAAGACACGCGCGGTCCGGGCCGCCCTGGAGCAGCTCAGGGACATCGACCGTGAGGTGCTGGTCCTCAAGGCGGAAGGCTTCGATTACGATGAGATTGCCGCCGCCACCGGGCTGGCCAAGAGCGCCATCGGGACTACCCTGTCCCGCGCGCGCCGCCGACTGGTGGAAGCGTACCGGGAGCAGGAGAAGAACCGACATGTCGCATCTTGATGACGGGCTGCTGACGGCCCTGGTTGATAATGAACTCGAGCCGGATGCCCGGCGCCGGGTGGAAGCCCACCTTGGCGCCTGTCCGGATTGCCGCCGGCTGCTGGACGAGATCAGGGTCATGGCAACGGAGGCCGATGGCCTGGTGGCTTCGCTCGACCTGCCCGCGCCCGCTTCGGCCCCCGGCTTGTCCGCACCTGTTGAGCGCCGATCCGGCGGCAACCCGGAGCCCCGACCACTCAGGCGCTGGCGGAGTTTGGCGTGGGCGGCCAGCATCGCCGCCGCCGTTGGCCTTGGGTGGATGGCCAGCGACATGCGCTACCGCGAGGTCGCGACTGCGCCTCCAACTCCGCAGAGGGAATCCGATGGGGCTGCACAGGCAGCCCCTGCCCCTGCCACCATCCCGGGAGAGGCCAAGACGGTGCCAACGGCGGGTGGGCCGGCCCCGGCAGCCGCGCCGGTTGCGACGGTGAAACCAGCCGGTGAGGTCGCCCACCGGGTCCAGGAGCCTCGCGCTGCCTCTCCCGTTCCAGCCTCGCCCCCAGGGGTGGAGAGTGGGGCCGCGACCGGTGGGCTCAACGCGCCGGCCGGCGCCCTCGCGGAGCGCCGGGATGCCCGGGCGCTCCAGAGCAACCAGCTCACGCTCGACCAGACCTCGACTGCCGCCAAGCAGGCCGAGCCGCCACCGTCTTTTCAACGGGGAACCATGGAGGAAGCGGTGAGAGTGCTGGGGGGGTCGATACGTCTTCTTGATGGACTGGAACCAGCCCGCGTACTTCTCGGTAGTGGTGGTACGGCGCCGCTTGTTGATTCGTCCGCCAACTTGGTGCGTATTGTGTACGAGGATCCGCCCGGCCGAGAACTCTGGCTGGACCAGCAGCGCTCCCGGCGGCTGGCCTCTGGCGAACTTCGGCCGCCCCGCGAGGTCCTTCAGGGCGACACCCTGGAGGAGCCCGCCGAGGGCGGCCGGCGGCGGGTGGTCTGGATCGACCAACACGGCTTTCTTGTGGCACTTACGGGGTTTCTCACGGCCGACTCTCTTCGCGCGATGATCGCCCGTGTTCACTAGGCGGCGGACCAGGGCGTGGCGGAGTACATTTCTCCCGATGTCCCACCTTACGGATCGTACGCTCCAGACTCTGGTCGACGGAACGGCCACGCAGGCGGATGTGGAGAGAATCCGCCGTCACGTCGAAGACTGCCGCGCGTGCGCTCAGCGGCTGGAGGAGTGGCGGGACAACGTCGCGGAAGTTGATCAACGCTTCCCCGAGCTGGCGCTCGAGCACGCGCCTTCCGCGCGGGTCTCGACCGACGGCCTCATCTTCCTTCCTACCAAGGAAAAGCGGCGAGTGCTGGAGATGGATCTCACCACCGCGCTCTGGGTGGGGGTGATCCTGATGGGGGTGCTGGCGGTGTACGGGGCCCTGAAGCCGAAGGAAGCCCGAGTGCCGGACAACGTCTCCGTCCTGAACGGCGGCTACCAGCCCGGCAGTCGACCCTTCACTCCAGCCGAATCATCCGCTGGCCGCCGGGACTCGGTGACTCCCGCACCCGCTCCCACACGGCCATCCACGGCCCGGCCGGCACCCGCGCCACCCGCTTCGCCCCGGAACCTCCCTTCCACCGGTGGGAACGCGGGCGCCATGCCGCTCCCGGTGTCGCCCGGCTTTCGGGCCATCTCCCTGGCCGAAGCCACCCGGCGCCTGGGGGGACCGCTCCGGACCATCGCCGGGCTTACCGTGGATCATTACGAAGTCGGTCCGGCCTCCGCGGTGGCCGGCGCCCAGTCGAAGCTGGATGTGATCCGCACGGTGTATCGGGCGCCGGACGGCGACCGGATCCTTCTGGACCAGCAACTCATCCCCGCCGACAGCAGCGGCTTCCGGCCGATCGAGGATCCGAGCCTGGAAAGCGGCGAGACGCAGTACCGGTCCGCCGACAACGGGGTGAGCATTGCCACCTGGCTGGGCGATGCCGGCTACTGGCACTCGCTCGTGGTGCGCGCCTCAGTCGACTCTCTCAAGCAGCTGGTGCAGCTGGTCAAGTAGTTCGCAGCGTATCCTGCGTTACCCCTTCGCCGTGATCCTCGTTACCGCGCGCTGACCCTTGCGCGAGGCATCTGTTGGCGCTCCCGTCACCTCATCCCCGAGGCCTGCATGCGCATGCGCCCGACGCTCGCGTTCTTCCTGCTGCTGATCGGCTTCCCGCTGGCAGCGGCCGCCCAGGGCGATATCCGGCTGGGGCTGGGCGGCGGCCTCACCCTGCCCCTCCGCGCCGATGCCGATCTGGTGAAGAAGGGGTGGATGGGGATGGCGAACCTGGCCTACTTCCCAGGGGCGTCGGCTTCGCTGGGATTCCGGCTCGACGCGCTCTATGCGCGAAACGTGTTCAAGGTGACGGACGGCCATCGCACCGAGCTGGGCGGCCTCGGCAACCTGGTCTTCCAGTTCGGGGCACGCCGCACGCCCAACCGCCTCTACGTCTTTGGCGGGGGTGGCTATGTGCGCACCCAGGAGACTGGGGCGTCCTTTGGGACGGTGACCAGCACCGACCCCGCGCTCGATGCGGGCGCGGGGTGCTCATTCGGTGTGCGAGCGTTCGCACTCTTTGTCGAGGCACGCTATCTGAACGTCTACACCAGCGGGACCAAGCCGCAGTTCCTTGCGCTCACTGGAGGGATTTCCTTCGGCGGGCTGTGACGGGCTGTTTATATTGACCGGGCGCCCCGCGTACGGCCACCAGGGCCAGGACACCAAGGGCGTCCTTTTACAGGAGAGGAAGATGAAGCGCTTGCTTTCCGTCGTATCGGCTCTCGCTCTCGCCAGCGTGCTCGGCACCTCGCAGGCGAGTGCTCAATCGCTCTCTCTCGGCGTTGGGGGCGGTGTCACCATTCCCACCGGCAATTTCAGCGACGCCGCCAAGACCGGGTGGCATGCGCTGGCCAATCTGGGCGTCGATCTGCAAGGCGGATTCGGCATCCGGGCCGATGCATTCTATGGGCAGAACACGTTCAAGGCCGGGAGCGGGAAGTTCAAGCTGGCCGGCGGCCTCGGCAACATCACGTACTCGCTTTCCCACACCCCGGGCGTCACGCCCTATCTCATCGGCAGCGCCGGCCTGTTCAACGTCAAGACTGACGTCACTGGCTCTGCCTCCTCCACCAAGTTCACGATCGGTGGCGGCGCGGGGCTCAAGCTGTCGAGCTTCTTCGTCGAGGGGCGGTTCCTCAGCATCCAGACTAGCGGCGGCAGCAGCAGCTTCATTCCGATCACCGCGGGCTTCCACTTCGGCATCTGACGACGTCGGCTCGGGGGGCGCCACGCGCCCCTCGAGCGCCCTGCCTCGCGCCGGCGACATGGTGACTGCCGGAGGACTCTGACATATTCCTCCGGGTCCCGATTCGTCCCCCGTTCGCCGGTCGCTCATGAAGACCATCATCGAGCCGTTCCGCATCAAATCGGTCGAACCCATCCGCATGACCACCGTCGCTCAGCGCGAGGCTCGCCTCGCCGAGGCGGCGTACAACGTGTTTCTGCTCCGCTCCGAGGACGTCCTGATCGACCTCCTTACCGACAGCGGCACGTCGGCCATGAGCAGCGAGCAGTGGGCCGCCGTAATGCGGGGCGATGAATCCTACGCCGGCAGCCCCTCCTTCTACCGCTTCGAGCAGGCCGTCCGCGACATCTTCGGCTTCAAGTACGTCTTCCCCACCCACCAGGGCCGGGCCGCCGAGCGGATTCTGTTCTCGGTGATGTGCAAGCCCGGAGATGTGGTCCCCAGCAATACTCACTTCGATACGACCCGCGCCAACGTGGAGTTTGCCGGGGCCCGCGCGGTCGATCTTCTCATCGCCGAAGGACGTCAGCCCGGCCTGCTCCATCCCTTCAAGGGGAACCTGGATGTAGAGGCGCTGGAACGGTTGATCACGGTGGAGGGCCGTGAACGGATCCCGCTCTGCATGCTCACCATCACCAACAACTCGGGAGGCGGCCAGCCGGTGTCGATGGCCAACATCCGCGACGTTTCCGATCTCTGTCGTCGTCACCGGATTCCGCTGTACATCGACGCCTGTCGCTTCGCGGAAAACGCGTATTTCATCAAGCTTCGGGAGGCGGGCTACGCCGATCGCTCACCCATCGAGATCGCGCGGGAGATGTTCTCGCACGCGGACGGTGCCACCATGTCGGCAAAGAAGGACGGCCTGGCCAACATCGGCGGGTTCCTCGCCAGCAACGACGCCCAGGTAGCGCAGCAGGAACGGAACCTCCTGATCCTCACGGAGGGGTTTCCGACCTACGGCGGCCTGGCCGGCCGGGATCTCGACGCGATCGCGGTCGGTCTGTACGAGGCGCTCGCGGAGGATTACCTGCTCTATCGCATCACCTCCACGACCTACCTGGGACGCCACATCGCCGAGCGCGGCGTCCCGATCGTCGAGCCACCGGGAGGACACGCGGTCTACATCGATGCCGCCGCTCTCTTCCCGCAGATTCCGCCGCTCGAGCTGCCGGGGCAGGCTCTGGTCGTCGAGCTGTACCGCGAAGCCGGCATCCGGGCGGTGGAGATCGGCACCGTCATGTTCGGGCGGCGGGACCCGGCCACCGGAGCGGAGACTGCGGCGCCCATGGAGCTGGTCCGGCTGGCCATTCCCCGGCGGGTCTACACCCAGAGCCATGTGGACTACGTGGTGGAAGCCATCCTCAACATCCACGCCCGGCGCAGTGCGGTGCGCGGCTACCGGTTCGTTGAACAGGCGCCGTTCCTGCGGCACTTTACGGCCCGCTTCGCCCCCCTCGCGTGAGCCTCGTCCTCTTCACCGTCCTGGTCATCGCGGGGTCGGCCGCCGCCGGGTTGCTGGGTGCGCTGACCGGCCTCGGCGGCGGCATCGTCATCATCCCGATGCTCACGATCCTCTTCGGCGTCAACATCCGCTACGCCATCGGCGCCTCGCTGGTCGCGGTCATCGCGACATCCTCGGGCGCCGCCGCCGCGTTCGTCCGCGAAGGGTATACCAACATCCGGGTAGGGATCTTTCTGGAGGTAGCCACCACGCTCGGGGCGCTCCTCGGAGCGGCGATCGCCGCTTATGCCCCGGCCTCCGCCCTCGGCATCCTGTTCGGCGTGGTTCTCCTCTATACGGCCTATTCATCGATGGGCGCCCATCACGAACATCTCTACACCGGTCCGCTCGACCCGTGGAGCAAGCGACTCAAGCTGGATTCGACCTATCCCGGCCCTGAGGGCCCCATCCCGTACTCGGCCAGGCGCATCACCCTCGGCTTCTGCCTCATGCTGCTTGCGGGAGTATTGTCCGCGCTGCTCGGCATTGGATCAGGAGTCATCAAGGTCCTGGCGATGGACCGCGCGATGCAGTTGCCGTTCAAGGTGTCCACCACCACCAGCAACTTCATGATCGGCGTCACCGCCGCCGCCGGCGCCGGGGTATACCTGCACCGCGGTTACATCGAGCCCACTATCGCCTTGCCCGTCATGGTCGGCGTGCTACTCGGTGCCGGCCTGGGCGCGGACCTGCTCACCCGGGCCCCGACGCTCGCGCTCCGGCGGCTGTTCACGGTGGTCGTAGTCGTACTGGCGCTGGAGATGCTCTACAAAGGAATCACCGGAGGCCTATGAACGACCAACCAGAGTGGAGCGACGATGCCGTCGAGAAGGAGATCGCCCACCTCCTCCGGGCCGGGGTCTTCACCGCCGCCCTGGTGACGCTAATCGGAGGCGTGCTGTATCTGATCCAGCACGGCACCGAGCCGCTTGCCCTCGGCGTCTTCCGCGGCGAGCCCGCGGAGCTCCGGAGCCTCCCCGGGATCTTTCACGCCGCCTGGACCGGCGGGAGGCGAGGCCTCATTCAGTTGGGGGTAGTTCTGCTCCTCGCGACGCCGGTGGCCCGAGTCGCGTTGATGCTCGTGGCCTTCTGGCGGCAGCGGGATCGCCTCTTCGTGGCGGTGAGTGCGCTGGTCCTGATGCTGCTGCTTTACAGCCTGATTCTCGGCACCTGAACCGCGACTAACTCCGACGCGCACCGCGAGGAACCGGGGAAGAGGATTGCGACAGCCCCTGGACCGGAGCTGACGGCGGCGGAGCCGGAGACGCGGAGGAGGCAGCGGGCCGGGAGGGCTCCTCGCCTCCCAGCAGACTGGTCTTGCCGAGCAGCTGGGCCGCCAGAACGGTGTGGATCACGCTGACGATGTTCTGGGTGGTAGAATCGGGAGCGCCCCCTCCATCACTGCTGATCGTCACCAGGCGAGCGTCCGAAAGGGCGTTCGCGATGGCGGGCGCGATCTCCGGAAGCATCTCGATCTGCCGGTACCGGAAGTAGCTCTCACCCCCGGCCTGAATCGCGTCATTCACCTTGCGGATGCTTTCGGCATTCGCGTCGGCCACGGTGCGGATCCGCACTGCCTCGGCTTCCGCGGCCGCCAGCGCCTCGATCTTGACGCGCTCCGCGTCCGCGCGCGCCTGCGCGATCTGTGTCGCGTCGAGTTCCGCCGTGCGCTTCACCGCCAACGCGTCCTGCTTCTTTGCTTCGGCCTGCGCCACCAAGGCCGCATTGGCGGCCCGCGTCTGGTCCAGCTCGCGCTGCTTGTCTGAGATGGCGCGTTCCGCCTCCAACTCAGCTTCCTTGGCGCGCCGGGCCTGCTGGGCCGCGACAATATCGGCATTCGCCTGGGCCTCCGCCGTGGACTCGCGCCGCCGCGCGTCGGCCACCTCGGACTGAACGACCTTGATATTGAGCGAGCTGAAAATGAGCCCGAGGTCCGTCAGTTCCCGGGAACAGGCGCGCCGGATGATGACGGCCAGCGGATCATCGTACTCCTCGCCGGCGTCCACGGCTTCCGGCAAGGCGAGCGCCGTGCCGGTCTGCGGCGCCGGCAGGGACCGCGCGGGTCCCGCCTTGGCGGAAAAGAGCTGGTCGTGGGTGAGTAGATTGATGGCCCGGCGACCCGAGCTCGACAGCAGGTCCGTCAGCGTGCTGAGCTGGTCGGATTCGGGCTTGGCGAAGAACCGGTTGGCGGCCGTCTTGATCAGCTCGTCCGTATCGCCGATCGAGACAATCGCGCTGGCCAGCACTCGCACCTTGATCGGCCGCGGCACCCCCGCGCCGTCCACGTCGGCCGTCTGATCCGTGATGTCGAGGTCGACGTTGATCACCTTGCTCGAGATCGTCGTGCCCTTGGTGAAGAGTGGCACCTCCTTCGATTTCCCGGGCCCGCGGTAGATCACCGTCCCCCCGGTCAGCCAGCTCACCAGCCGGATGGTTCCGGCGTTCACATCGCGGAGGAATGAGGCAACACCGATCGGGATCAGCACGAACACCACCAGGAGGACCCCGACGACCAGGATCACGCTGTTCATGACCGACTCCACAGTTAGAGGACCCTAGCGGCCAATGGCCGAAACGGAGCACCGGTTCCGCGAGGCATCGACCGACTCGATGCGTACCGGATCGCCGCTGCGGACCCGCACGCCCGCCGCGCGGTCGCTGGCCACCAGGGTCGCGAGCACCTGCACGAGCTGCCCGTCCAGCTCCACCGAGACCAGACCGTGGCCGTCCGCATCGAAGCTGGTCACGGCGTAGGCCTGATCGTACAGGGTGGTCTCCAGGGTAGAAGCGGGACGGGACGCGAATCGGAAGAAGAACCGCCACACGGGGCCCGCCGCCAGGATCTCGAAGATCGCCCCTCCAACCACCGCCAGGACCACGAGCGCGACACCACTGAGCCAGGCGCGAAGCAGGAGCCCCGTCGCCCCGAATCCGACCAGAAGGCTGAAGAGAAGTCTCGGTTCGAGAAACGTCGCGGGAGAAAACCTGGACTGTCCTCCACGCGCCACGTGAATTCGGCCGCCATGTCCATGCGATATCCCATGGTGGCCGCCGGCCCCGGCCCGGAGGTGGCGGCCCAGCCCACCGATGGCCATTAGCGCCAGGCCCAGCGCGCCGAGCACGAGGGCCGAGGTGTAGAGGTCCATTGTCAGATGGATGCTGGCGAAGCCCGGAACCGCCGGTTCCCGAGAGAGCCGGGGGGGCCGAACCGCGCCAACCACAGGGAAGCGAAGTCGCGGGCCTTCAGGCCCGACGCTCCGCAAGGTGAGGCACACATGTCGCACTCCCACCCGAAACGGGCCGGGGCGATGATCTTAGCCGGTTCCCGTCCACGGTCAACCTCGCCTCGCTTGCGTAATCCGCGCCACCGCCGAGCTTTCTCACGATGTCCAATCGCCTCGCTCACGCCGCCTCCGCCTACCTGCGCTCCGCGGCGCATCAACCGATTCATTGGTACGCCTGGGGGTCCGAGCCCTTCGCGGCGGCCCGCGCCGAAAACCGGCCGGTGCTGCTCGACATCGGCGCGGTGTGGTGCCACTGGTGCCATGTAATGGATGGAGAGTCGTACGAGGACCCCGGCATCGCGGAGCTGCTCAACGAGCACTACGTCTGCATCAAGGTGGACCGCGATGAGCGCCCGGACGTCGATGCCCGCTATCAACGCGCCGTGCAGGCCATCACCGGGCAGAGCGGCTGGCCGCTAACGGCCTTCCTCACCTCGGAGGGCGGAGTCTTCTACGGCGGCACCTACTTCCCCCCGGACGGAAAGTACGGGCGTCCCGGCTTTCACAGCGTTCTCGAGCAGATCCGCACGGTGTACGCTCGGGACCGCTCGCGAGTCGAGGCACAGGCGGATACTCTGCGCAGGGCATTGGCCGACCACCTCGATGAGGCGGCGCCAGGCGACCTTGAACCCGATCTGCTGGCCGAGGCCGCGCAACGCATGGCGCGGCTGTTCGATTTCCGGAACGGAGGGTTCGGCACCGAGCCCAAGTTCCCGCACCCCGCCGCGGTCACCTTCCTTTTCGGGCGTTGGCGAGACACGGGCGAAGACTGGGCCCGTGACATGGCGCAGCGAACCCTCGCCGCGATGCAGCGGGGCGGCATTCACGATCAGCTCGGAGGCGGGTTCCATCGCTACAGCGTGGACGCGCGCTGGATCGTACCGCACTTCGAGAAGATGTCGTACGACAATGCCGAGCTTCTCAAGGCGTATCTCGACGGCCACGCCGCGCTCGGGGAGGACGGGTTCGCCGAGACGGCTCGGGGCATCGTGCGCTGGGTCCGGGAGGTGCTGGCCGATCCGGAGGGCGGCTATGGCGCGAGTCAGGATGCGGACGTCGGACTCGAGGACGACGGCGACTACTTCACCTGGACCCTGGACGAGGCCCGGGAGGCCATCGGCGACCTCGGCGCGTTCGAGGTCGCGAGCGCTTACTACGACATCGGCACCGCGGGCGAAATGCAGCACGACCCCGCCCGGAATGTGCTCTTCGTTGCCGAGCCGCTCGCCGCGGTCGCGAGCCAGCTGGGCATTTCGGTCGAGACTGCCACGGAGCGGCTGCGCGTCGCCGAGGAGAGACTCCGGAAGGCTCGGGCGCTGCGTGACACGCCATCGGTGGACCGGGCGCGCTACACCAGTTGGAACGCCATGCTGGCGGCGGCGTGTATCCGGGCGGGCGGGCAACTGAACGATGCCTGGGCGCTGGGGCACGGACTCAGGACTCTGGCCAGGATTCGAGCCGAGGCGCCCGACCCGGCGGCGCTCCCCCACTCGCCCGCCGGGATCGGCGGCCTGCTGGACGACCAGGTACAGACCGCTCTGGCGTCGATCGAAGCCTACGAGGCCACGGGCGACCACGCCTGGCTCGAGTGGAGCAGAGCCCTGCTCGATCGGGTCTGGGCGGAGTACCACGATTCGGAGCGCGGAGGGCTCTTCGATACCCCAGCGCGGGTGGGGGAGGGGCTCCTTCCGATCCGCGTCAAGCCGATCCAGGACACCCCGACGCCGTCGGCGAATGGTGTGGCGGCCCTCGCGGCGGCGCGGCTCGCCGAGCTGACCGGCGATTCCATCTGGGCAGCGCGTCGCGACGCGCTGGTGCGCGCCTTTGCGGGAGCGGCGGTGCCGCTTGGTCTCTACGGGGCTACGCTGCTTCAGGCGCTCGACTGGAGCCTCTCCCCTCCGACGCACTTCGTTATCGTGTCAGGCCGGGACCCTGTCGAGCGGACCCTGGCAGACGAACTGCACCGCCTGGCACTGCAAACCTTCGCGCCGAGGCGCGTCGTGCAGCGCGTCGACCCGGGTGGAGCGGTCGGCAGACTCCCCTCCGCGGTGCAGGCCATGCTTGACACGGCCCAGGGCACGCGCGCGTTCGCGTGCGTAGGCGCCGCATGCCTCGCTCCAGCGACCACGCTCGAGGGGTGGCGGGAAACGCTCACTCGCCTCACCGGGGTGCGTTGACGCTGACCGCAACGGAGTCGAAGATCGAACGCGAGTTGAATCCCCCTGCTCGTTTTCTACCCCAACTTCAGGGGCGGGATGGCCTCCACGGCGGACTTCGAATAGCAGATCGAGCGGAGTTTTTGGCAGAACATGCGGTGGTTCCCCAAGGATGGTGGCCCGCACCGAGATCCCGTTACCGCCCATGCCAACCAAGCCCAAGGCGCTCAAGTTCAACGATCTCGACGGCATCCTGGCGGAGGTGAAGGAGGTGGGCTGGTAGGCTATCTTTGGCGGACCTCTATCAGGGCTCGACATGAAGCACGCCACCTTCGAGACGGCGCGGGGCACAATCGTCGCGGACCTCTTCGACGAGGAGGCTCCGGACACCGTCGCCAATTTCGAGAAGCTCGCCAACTCGAAATTCTACGATGGCACCCGGTTCCACCGCGTCATCAACAACTTCATGGTCCAGGGCGGGGATCCCTACTCCAAGGACGCCAACGACCCCAGGGTCGGGACCGGTGGCCCGGGCTACAAGATCAAGTGCGAAACCCATCGCAACGTCCACAAGCACGTGGCCGGGACACTCTCCATGGCGCACGCGGGCAAGGACACCGGGGGCAGCCAGTTCTTCATCTGCCATTCGCCCCAGCCCCACCTGGACAAGGTGCACACCGTGTTCGGGCAGGTGTCCAAGGGCATGGATGTGGTGAACGCCATCCGGAAGGGCGACGTCATCACATCCATCCGGGTGGCCTGACCTGCATCTCGATTTCGCTGTTCTCGCCGACTATGCGCTGATCGACCAGCAGGGCAAGCTCTCGGTGCTCGGCCTCTTCCAGCACGTCTGGGTGCCCGGTTTTCCAGCCATGCACCCGCGCGCGCACCTCGTGCTACGGGTCCGCGGACGACGCACCGAAATCGGGCACCACTCCATGCGCATCCGGTTCGTCGATGAGCGCGGCGAGACGCTGGTCGAGGGCGAGGGGGCCGTGCAATTCGGCGAGCCTCCGGCCGGTGTCACCGACGTCGAGGCGGGCGCCGTGCTGGTCTTCGATCTTCCTCTCCCGCGCCCCGGCCAGTACGCCTTCGAGATCAGCGTCGATGGCGGCGGCGTCTATCGCGTACCCCTCACGGCCGCCCCCATCCCCGGCCCCGAGGGCGGCGCACTGCACTGATTCCCGACGAAACATCACGTAACGAAGCCTGAAGAAATCCATCAACGGACAGAGTTGTCGCTTTTGACAAAGCTGTCGCCGGGGAATAGACTAACCGCCAAACCGCTGCCTTCACATCCTTGGTCTTCCACGCGAGCCACCTATTCCGGAGCTCCTCTGCTATGCGGCGATTCCTCGTATGGTTGGGCGCGGGAGGTCTGGTTGCCTTGGCGGGCGTTCCGTCCGCCCTGTCCGCCCAGGGCTTCAGCGTCAATGAGTACGGTGCCTGCGCCATGGCGCGTGCGGGCACCGCCGTGGCCGACCCCTGCCCCGATGGCTCCGCCATCTTCTACAACCCCGCCGGCGTGGCGAACGCGGAGAAGGGACGCTGGACCATCGCCGTCGGCGGAACGTTTATCGCCCCACGCGGCACGTTCACCAACGACGCCACCGGGCTAGTGACGCCGATGGATAACAACATCTATCCGGTGCCGCAGCTCTACATCACCGGTGGCCTAACCAACGATGTGAGCGCCGGCATCGGGCTCTACGCCCCCTATGGCCTCACGACCGAGTGGTCCCCCAACGGCGAGGCGCAGTTCCTCGGCTACAAGAGCGTCATTCGGGCCATCTATGTCCAACCCACCCTGGCTGCCAAGGTCGGCAAGTATATCAAGGTAGGGGCGGGCTTCGACATCAACTTCTTCCACGTCGAGCTGGCGCAGCACCTGGACCTCTCGGCGCAGCAGGCTGCTCCCGGCGTCACCTTCGGGAACCTGGGGATCCCCACCGGAACCGCGTTCGCCAACGTAGACCTCACCGGGAATGCCACCGGGGTCGGATATCACGTCGGCGCGATCTTCCAGCCTGACAAGCACATCAGCTTCGGCATCCGTTATCTGTCACGCCAGAAGGTCACGGTGGACAATGGTACGGCGGCTATCAGCCAGGTCGGCACCGGCCTGATCCTGGCGCCGAACAATCCTCTGGGTGCCCCGGCAGGCACACCCGTTGACTCCCTCTTGGCGCCCCAGTTCAGGGGTGCTGGCCCGCTCCAGACCCAGGGCGCGAAGACCGCGGTCCGGATGCCGGAGCAGTTCGTGGGTGGCGTGATGATCAAGCCAGTAGATAAGCTCAAGGTCCTGTTCGACGTTACCTGGCAGAACTGGAAGGTCTTCGACACCCTCGCCATCGTGCTCGCCAACCTGCCCGAGGTGGTCCTCCCCGAGAACTTCGGCTCGACCGTGGCGTACCGCTTCGGCGCGGAGTATGAGCTCTCTTCTTCGACGGCGCTTCGCGCCGGGTACCTCCGCCATGACGGGGCGGAACCGACCGGCTCGGTCACGCCCAACCTGCCCGAGGGCGCCCGCGCGGAGTTCACCGCCGGCCTCGGCGCCCGTCTCACCGGCGACCTCCACCTGGATCTGGCCTACCAGTACATCAACCAGCAGGCCCGCCGCGGCCGCACCGTGCCGTTCGGCCAGCCGGACAACGGGCTCTATTCATTCAAGGCAAGCCTGGTAGGGGCCACTCTAGCCTACACCTTCTGACGGTCCTGGGAGCCACACCATGCAGATCAAGCGACTCGTTTCGACCCTGCTCGTCGCGCTGCCGGTGCTCGCGGGATGCCGCACCGACGAGAAGCTCATGCCGCCCGCCGTCAGCAACGCCATGTTCCGGCGCTACGTGTCGATGGGCAACAGCATCACGGCCGGCTTCCAGTCCGCCGGCATCGACGACAGCACCCAGCAGCGTTCCTATGCGGTTCTGCTCGCCAAGGCGATGGGGACGACCTTCAACTACCCGCGCCTCAACGGCCGCGGCTGCCCACCGCCGTTCACCAACAACGTCACGCAAACCAGAGTCGGCAGCGGAACTCCGACCACGTGCGACCTGAGGGTGCCAATCAGTGGCCCGATCAACAATGTCGCCGTGCCGGGCGCTCAGGCCCAGGACCTGCTCAGCAACTTCGGCGTCGACTCGGCCGCGAACGCGCTCACGACGTTCTTCCTGGGTGGAGCCACCCAGATCCAGCGCATGACGGAGGCTCAGCCGACCTTCGTGACCGCGTGGATCGGTAACAACGATGTGCTGGGTTCGCTCTTGAGCCTGACCAATCCCGGCGACCCCGCGCTGATCACGTCCAGCCCCGTCTTCAACGCCGAGGTCGATTCCATCGCCGCCGCAATCAAGGCAACCGGGGCCAAGGCAGCTCTGATCGGAGTGGCCGACGTGGCGGTCATCCCCTACAGCTCCAAGGGAACCCTCTACTACTGCCTCTCGGCTGGAGCGGCGGGCGGCTGCGGCCTGCCCGCGGCGCTTCCGCCCACGTTCTACGTGAGTCCTACCTGTGCTCCGAGACCCGGCCTTGGCGACACGACCCTGGTGCCCTGGCCGATCGGCGTTCCGCTCATCCTCGCCGCCGCCCAGGGCGCGACCGACACCCTCGACTGCACTCACGACAATCAGGTCGTGACCGCCACTGAACTGGCGGGCCTACATGCGGCGACGACTGCCTTCAATGCCCATATTCAGGCTGTTGCTTCGGCCAACGGGTGGGCCTACCTGGATCCGAACCCCCCACTCCTTGCGGCCCACGCCGACACCAGCAAGGTCGAGCCGTTCCCACAGATCCCCCCGAATCCGCTTGCGGCACCCGTCCGCTTCGGATCTTGGTTCACGCTGGATGGGATTCACCCCAGTGGGGTGGTCCACCGGTTGGTCGCGGACAGCCTCGCATCCGTTATCAACGCGACCTACGGGACCTCCTTGCCAATCCCGGTCTGTGGCAGCGTCACCTGTCCCGCACCCTGACCTCGACGGTTGCGAGCCAGTGAGGCGGATGCTCTAGCCACACTGTCCAACCCGACCCCCTCTGCCCAGGGTAGAGGGGGTCGGCTGTTCTACTCCTCCTCGAATCCCCAACCCACTCGCACATAAGGCGAAGCCCTGTACCTTACGGCTGACGGCTGACGGCTGATGGCTGATGGCTGACGGCTGACGGCTGACGGCTGAAGGCTGAACCCCACCCCAACCCAAATGCCATGCCCGCCCCCAAGCCCTGGACCCGAGACCGTGCCCTCGCCCTGATGCAGGAGTACACCCAGTCAGACGCGCTGCGGAAGCACATGCTGGCGGTCGAGGCCGCAATGCGCGCCATTGCGGTGCGTCAAGGCGCAGATCCCGATGAGTGGGGTTTGGTGGGGCTCTTGCACGACTTCGATTACGAGCGGTTTCCCAACGCCGCGCACTCCGCCACGGAGGAGCACCCCGCACAGGGCGTCCGCATCCTGGGCGCCCAGGGGTTCCCGGAGCACCTGCAACGGGCCATTCTGGGCCATGCCACCTACTGCGGAGTTCCCCGTGACACCCCAGTGGCCAAGGCGCTCTTCGCAGTGGATGAGCTGTGCGGCTTCCTCGTCGCCTGCGCGCTGGTTCGCCCATCGCGGAGCTTGAAGGACCTCGAGGTCTCCAGCGTGAAGAAGAAGCTCAAGGACAAGGCCTTCGCCCGCGGAGTGAGTCGAGAGGACGTGATGGCGGGCGCGGCCGAGCTGGGCGTGCCTCTCGATGATCACATCGCCTTCCTGCTCGAGGCACTCCGGCCGGTCGAGGGTACCCTCGGACTGGGAACGGCGTGAGCGAGGCGCTCCCGCCTCGACCTCGGGCCTCGATCGCCAGCCGCCCCGAGGCGCTGAAGGCGATCGATCGCGCCGCGGCCACGCGTCCGCTTCCGGGCAACCGAGTGACACTGCTGCAGGATGGACCCGAGGTCTATCCGGCCATGCTTGAGATAATCGAACGGGCCCAGCGTTTCGTTCATTTCGAGAACTACATCTTCCGTTCGGACGCCACCGGGTGGCGCTTCGCAAAGGCCCTGGCCGAGCGGGCGGAGCGCGGTGTGCCGGTCCGGGTTCTCTGCGACTGGCTTGGCTCGCTCGGGACCTCACGCCGGCTCTGGAGGTACCTCCGGACCGCCGGCTGCGAGGTGCGAGGCTTCAACCCGCCATCGTTTCTGCACCCTCTGCGCAGCATCTCGAGGGATCATCGAAAGCTGGTCGTGGCCGATGGTCGGCAGGCCATCGTCGGCGGCCTGTGCATCGGCGATGAGTGGGCAGGAGAGAACGGGACCGGCGTGCCTCCGTGGCGGGATACGGCGGTTCTGATCGAAGGGCCGGCCTGTCAGGCGCTCGACCTCGCGTTCGATCATGTGTGGAGTCTCACTGGTCCGCCGTTGCCGGCCCAGGATCACGCCGGCGAGGCTCCGGAGGCGGGAGAGGCCGCGGTGTGGGTCGTGGCAGGCGTGCCGGGCAGGGAGCGGGCCGCCCGGGTCTTCGAGTACCTCGTGGCCGGGGCCCGCCGCCGGGTCTGGATCGCCGATGCGTATTTCGTTCCCACGCCCCGGTTGTACGACGTCCTTGCGACCTCCGAGCGCGACGGCGTGGATGTCCGTATCCTCCTCCCCGGCACCAGCGACCTCCCCGTGGTTCGCAACCTCAGCCGGTTGGGGTACCGAGACATGCTCCGGGCCGGCATCCGCATCTTCGAGTGGAACGGGCCGATGATCCATGGCAAGACCCTGGCGGCCGATACCCGGTGGGCCAGGGTCGGCACCAGCAACCTGAACGCGGTGAGCCTCATCGGGAATTACGAGCTGGATATCCTGATTGAGGACCCCGCCCTTGCCCGAGCCATGGAGCAGCAGTTCAGGCGCGACCTCGCCGGCAGCGTGGAGGTAGTGCGCCAGCCCCGGAACGTCCCCTCCGCGTTCTCCCGGATGGTGCCAAGCCGGCTCGCACGGGAGGGCGGGGAACAGCCGGGGAACAAGCGGCGGGGCCGCCGGGAGCTCAGGGCCCGCACGGTGGTTGCCTGGCACCGTCTGGCCAGCGGCGCGCTCCGCTCGCTCTTCGGGCCGATGAGTCTGGTGCTGGCGGTCCTTGGCGGGCTCGCAGTGGCCTGGCCGAGAGTGATGGGCTACGTCTTCGGGGGGCTCTGCCTCTGGCTCGCTATTCCCGCTGCGTTGCAGGCGTGGCGGCGCCGAGAGCCGCTGTGAGCTCAGGCGGCGGGGTGACGTTATCGCGTAAGTCTAATTTCTGCATTATGTTACCGCTCTGGACAACTGCCGCGAACCTGCCGCAGGCGCCCCGTTCTCGATTGAGAAACCTGGAGGCACCTGCTCCACGTACGCCCCAGTCAAGAACAATGCGGACAACCTGAGCCACCGCTCGCGGCAGGCGGGAAAGCCAGCCCCTTGGCGCACAACAACTTCTTGAGCGCAACAGGCTCGCGCCGTGGGCCGGCAGAGCCCGCTCGGCCAAACCTCTCACCCGCAATGCTTTACAATTCAGCGCACGCTCGGGTGAGCGAACGGGACGTTCAACAAATGTCGGGAGCGGTGCGTATTCCTGCTGAATCCGAAGCCGAGCTGGTCCGGCGGGCCCAAGCGGGCGACCGGGAAGCCTTCGGAGAGCTCGTGGTGCGGCACGCACCAATGGTGCGGCGACTCGCGCGGGCGATCCTGCGTGACCCCGAAGACGCGGACGATGCGGCCCAGGACGCCTTCTTCTCGGCGTGGTTGGCAATCGACCGGTTCGATGCTGGCCAGAAGCTGGCTCCGTGGCTGGCCAGGATTGCGATGAACGCCGCCAAGGACCTGCGTCGTCGCCGGGCGGTCCGGGCAACCGAGCCACTGGACGCCGGGGCCGCGCTTATGAGAGGTAGCACACGGGCGGAGGCGGACGATCTTCTGCTTCGAACTCGGCTGGCAGAGGCCATCGCGGCCCTGCCTGAACGGCAGCGGGTCGCGATCCTGCTCTATGAAGTGGAAGGGTACGCCCATGCCGAAGTTGGAATGTTGTTAGGCATCCCGGAAGGAACAGTGCGTTCGGACGTCTTTCATGCTCGGCGGGCATTGCGGGCCGCCCTGCGCGAACCGGAGGGAAGAGATGACGATCGGTGAGCCGTTCGACAGCGGCAGGGACCCCGCGCTGGGTGAACTGCTGCGGCGGCATTTCGAGGCGGCCGATCACGACGCGTTTGCCGCCCTCGTCATGGCCAGGCTGCCTCAGGGAGCCAGCCTGTGGGATGTGCTTGCCCGCTGGGCCCGCCCGGGCATCGCAGCCGCGGTGCTGATCGCCGCCGCCCTCGGCTACTGGACGGTCGCCCGGGAAACGGCGCAGTCGGCCGCGGAGCCAACCGGCGAGCTCGCCGCCGCGGGACGCTCCATGGATACCGAGGCCCTCATGGGGGCAGTCCTCGGACGGAGCCGGTAACGCTCGTGCAGAGCCGCCCCAAAGCCGCGTTGCTTCTCGTCCTCGCCGTGGCGCTCGGCGGGGCGCTGGGAAGTGTTACCACCGCCGAGCTGCTTACCCACGGTCCAGGCCTGTATTCGGGCCACGGCAGCGAATGGTACGTGGACCTCCTGACACACGAGCTCAAGCTGTCAAGTGTGCAGCAGGACAGCGTTCGCGCCATCCTGCGCCGCCACCGCGGCGGGCTGGATTCGCTGTACGCCGAGATGACCCCACAGATGGATCGCATCCGCGAGGCGATCCGCGCCGATGTCCGGACTCAACTGACCCCTGAACAGCAGAGCCGCTACGCCGAGGTCACGGCTCGGCTTGACGCCCACCGTCGCGAAGAAATGAGACAGGACTCCATCAACCGATGACTGCGCACCGACGCCTCCACAAGGCCGGCTCAGCCGCTCTTCTGATGATACTCCTCGCCATGATAGCGCCGGCGGCCGCGGGGCAGACGCCGGCGGTCACGCTCGATCAGGCGATCAAGATGGCACAGCAGATCACGCCCAGCGTGGTGACCGCGGTCGGTAATGTCCGGACGGCGGACGCGAGTGTGCGGAGCGCCAAAGGCGAGTACCTGCCGAACCTCAACGCGAACTCCTCGGGGGTCACTGCATTCGCCGGTGGACCCTCCCGCGTCAATCCCATCACCGGGGTTATTCAGAGCGGCAACGCCACGAGCACGACGGTGAGCGCCGGCCTGTCGGCAACCATCAACCTCTTCACGGGCTTTCAGCGCGGGGCCGACAATCGCGCCGCGCGAGCGAACCAGACCGCCGCCGTCTCAAATCTCACGAATGCGAGGTATCAGGTCGCCCTCACGGTGACTGAGCAGTTCTTCGCGGCTCTCGCCGCCCAGCAGCTGGTCGCGGTCCAGGAGGCGAGCGTGCGCGTCGCCAAGGAGCAGCTCGATCAGTCGATCGCCAAGCTCCATGTGGGGGCAGCGACTCGGGCGGATTCGCTCAGCTCTCTGGTCAACCTCGGCACGGCCGAACTCAACCTGGTCAGTGCACAGAGTAGCGTGGCCAGCACGCAAGCCGGGCTCGGCAGAGCCGTCGGTGCTTCTGGCAGCGTCGCCGCGGCAGACGACTCGGCCTTTTACAAGTTCACCCTCGGGCTGGACACGCTGGAGTTGTTGAAGGAGGCCTTGGCAAATTCTCCCAGCGTGCAGGCGGCAAATGCCTCCGCCGACGCCGCCCGCGCCACCATCACCTCAGCGAAGGCCGCTTACTGGCCAACAGTCTACCTTACCGGCTCGACGAGCTGGCTGGGGAGCCACAATCTGGACTATCAGTTATACCCACAACGGTCCCTCACCCTCGGCCTGACCTGGCCCATCTTCTCGAGGTTTCAGCGGGAACAGACGATCACGGTCAACGAGGCGGCCTACGACGCGGCAGAGGCGACGGCCCAGGACACGCGCCGGGCGGTGCAGGCCAACCTCGCGACACAGATCGCCGCGCTGCGTGCCGCGCAGGTGCAGATTGGCATTACCAGGACCAGTGTGGACGCCGCGACGGAGAACCTCCGTGTCGAGGACGAGCGTTACAAAGTCGGCGCCGCCACCATCGTGGATGTCCTGACCGCACAGGCTTCGCTCGCACAGGCCGGTGTCAACGAAGTCAACGCTCGCTTTGCCTACCTCAACGCCAAGGCCCAGATCGAGGCCATCATCGGACGTCCGCTATGACCACTATCTCGACCACGGCCGAACGCATGGCCCAGCTGCCGGTTGATGTCCCGCGCGACGCGGTGATCGTGACGCGAAACCTGCACCGCGATTACGACATGGGCGGTGAGGTTGTCCGCGCGCTCCGGGGCGTCGACCTGGTGATCCGCCGCAACGAGTTCGTCGCCATCATGGGTCCCTCGGGCTCCGGCAAGTCCACGCTGATGAATCTGGTCGGCTGCCTGGACACGCCAACCGAGGGCGAATACTGGCTCAACGGGCACCGGGTCTCCGAACTCGATGACGACGACCTGGCCCGTATCCGGAATCGCGAGATCGGCTTCGTCTTCCAGACCTTCAACCTGCTGCCCCGGGCCGATGCCCTCCACAACGTGGAGCTTCCCCTGGTGTACGCCGGCACCGGATCGCGCGAACGCCGGGAACGCGCCGAAGATGCCCTCACCCGGGTGGGCCTCAAGGACCGGATGTCGCACCGGCCCAACGAGCTCTCCGGCGGCCAGCGGCAGCGCGTCGCGATTGCCCGGGCGCTGGTGAACCGTCCGAGCATTCTCCTCGCCGACGAGCCGACCGGCAACCTCGACAGCACCACAAGCATCGAGATTCTGTCGCTCTTCAATGAACTGCATCGTCAGAACCAGACGATCGTGCTGGTCACTCACGAAGCGGATATCGCGCAACACGCCGAACGTCAGATCCATCTGCTGGATGGAAAGATCGAGCGGGATTTTGCCACGCCGCGGAAGTGACGCATGGCGCGATTTGCCAACACCTACTCCAGACGCCACACTATGAGCATGAGAAAGAGCGCCATTATCGTCGGACTTCTGAGCGTCGCGGGCTGTCACAAGACCGCCGCGCCTCCTGCCCTCGTCTACCAGGCGATTCCCGTCGAACGGCGCGACATCGTGGTGTCCGCGAGCGCCAACGGGACCATCCAGCCTGACACCATCATCGACGTCCGATCTCAGGCCTCTGGGGAGGTCCTCCAGGTCAAGGTGGAGACCGGCCAGGTGGTCAAGCCGGGCGATCTCCTGGTAGTCATCGACCCCAGGATCCCCAAGAACAATGTCGACCAGGCCAAGGCGGCCCTCGATGTGGCCCAAGCAACGCTCTTGAATGCCAAGACCCAGCTCGATCGGGAGGAAGCGCTCTTCAAGTCCCAGACGATCACGCAGACCGAATACGACGGCGCTGTCCTGGCCTACTCCACGGCCAAGGCCGGGGTTGTCACCGCCCAGGTCAACCTCCAGAACGCCCAGATCACGCTGGACCAGACCCAAGTTCGTGCCCCGTCTCCCGGGACGATTATCGAGTTGGACGTGGACCGCGGGCAGATCATCTCATCGCCGATCAGCAACGCCGGCGGAGGGACCGACCTTCTGAAGATGGCCGACATGAACCTCGTCCAGGTGAGCACCCTGGTAGACGAGACGGACATCGGCAAGATCCAGCCTGGGATGGCCACCTCTATCACCGTGGATGCCTATCCTAACCGGACCTTCCAGGGTCGGGTGCTCAAGATCGAGCCGCAGGCTACCGTCTCCCAGAACGTCACCATGTTCCCGGTGCTGATCCGCATCGACAACCGCGAGGGGCTTCTCAAGGTCGGAATGAACTCCGAGGTGCAGATCCACATAGGCCAGCGGGACAGCGTGCTCGCGGTACCAACCACGGCCCTCCGGACCAGCAAGGATGTCGCGAGCGCGGCGGACGTGCTGGGGCTCAGCATGGACCAGGTCACCGCCCAGCTCGCGCGAAATCAGCCACATAGCGACAGCGGGACCACTCAGACGATGGCGGCCGCGGTTCCGACCTCCTCCAATACCATGACGCTGCCCGACGGCCGCACCATTCCGCTTCCAGCCGGGGTGACCGAAGCCCAGGTCCGCGCCATCATGCAGAAGCGGATGTCCGGCGGCCAGCCGACCGCTGACGAGCGAGCCCTGGTGCGCCGCGTCTTCCAGGGAATGCAGCGGGGCGGCGGGGCTGGAGCAGGCCCGCAAGGCGGCACATCGGCCAATCCGACGCAGGGCGGGAGCTATGTCGTCTTCGTGGCCAGGAACGGGAAGCCGGAGGCGGTACCGATTCGGACTGGACTCAGCGACCTTGACTATGCCGAAGTGGTCTCGGGGCTCAACGAGAGCGATTCGGTGCTCATCCTGCCAAGCGCGAGTCTGATCCAGTCCCAGAAGGAATTCACCCAGCGGATCCAACGCATGACCGGCGGCGGGCTGCCGGGTATGTCGTCGAACAGCAGCAAGTCGTCCACTCGCACGGGGCAGTAGCCATGCTGATACTCGAGACCCTGCTGGTCGCGCTCAGCTCCATCCGCGCCAACGCCCTCCGGTCGGTGCTCACTGCGCTTGGCATCATCATCGGGGTCGCGGCCGTGATCACCATGGTGGCCCTCGGCACCGGGGCGCAGAAGGCCGTCGAGGAACAGATTCAGGCCATGGGGGCCGATCTGCTCACGATCTACCCGGGGATGATGTATACGAAGGGCGTGGCCACGATGACCCGCGTCGGCCTCACTGTCGATGACGCGACCGCCCTCCGGGACAAGACCACGCTCCTCTCGGGCGTGGTGCCCGAGATGCAGAGCAACCAGCAGGTCCAGTACGGCTCGACAAACATCAATACCACGATTGAAGGGGCCACCCCGAATTTCCCCGCCGTCAAGCGGTTCACGGTCGCGTACGGCCGTTTCTTCACCGCCAGCGACGACGCAGCGAGGGAGCGGTACGCGGTGCTCGGATCCGAGATCCCGAACATGGTTAGCGCCAACCCGCAGGCGATGCTGCACCAGGACATCATGATCCGGGGCATCACCTTTGAGATCATAGGGATCATGGCCCCGAAGGGCGCTGCGGGGTCCTGGATGAATCCCGACGAGCAGATCGTGATCCCGCTCAGCACGGCGCGCTACCGGGTCTTCGGGACCGACCGCCTGCGGCAGATCACGGTGCAGGTGCGCCAGGGCGTGCCGCTGGCGCAGGGAATGGTGGACATCGAAGGGGCACTGCGCCGCCAGCACAAGATCCGCCCGGGCGGCGACAACGACTTCATGATCCGGAACTCGCAGGACATCCTCTCCACCCAGCAGGCCGCGACCCAGGTGTTCACCACGCTGCTCGCCAGCATCGCGGCGGTGAGCCTCGTGGTGGGCGGCATCGGGATCATGAACATCATGTTGGTCTCGGTGACCGAGCGGACCCGCGAGATCGGCGTCCGCAAGGCCCTCGGCGCCACCCGCCGGAACATCATGTACCAGTTCCTGGTCGAAGCCCTTGCGCTCTGCCTATCCGGGGGAATCGCGGGGATCCTGCTGGGGGTGTGGGTCACGCGCATCCTGGCCAGGACCAACGGGTGGAACACGCTGGTCTCGTCACAGAGCGTCCTCATCGCCTTCGGGACCAGTGCCGCCATCGGAATCATCTTCGGGTTGTGGCCGGCGCAGCGCGCCGCCCGTCTCGATCCGATTGTAGCTTTGCGCTACGAATAGCCCCGGCCCGGCCTCCGGGCCGGGCGGTGCTCACTCCGCGGTTACCTCTACATCGGCCCTGCCGTCCGAGTGGTAGTGCACCGTGATCTGCCACGGCTGGCAGCACACGGGGCAATCCTCGACGTATGTCTGCTCCGCGCCGCCACCCGGATCGAGAGCGATCACGACCGCTTCTCCGCAGCACGGGCAAGTGACCTCCGCCTCCAGGTCGGCCACGCCATCGCCCAGCGGGAATTCATCGTCCAGCGGATCGGGAAGGGAAACCATGTTGGTAAGACCCCCCGGCGTCCCCCAGGTTTCCCAGCGGGCCTTCCCTTGCCGCCCGGTGAGGCATGAGCCACCTTAGGGCGCTTCATCCACCCACCCCCTCGGGGAAATTCATGCTCCACAGTCGCATCGTCGGCACGGGCTTCCACGTGCCCGAACGGGTCATGACCAATGACGATTTCTCCAGGGTCATGGACACGACGGACGAGTGGATCCGGACCCGCACCGGGATCCAGGAACGGCACTGGGTCGTCCCGGGCGAGACCGGCGCGGACCTCTCGCTCAGGGCCAGCGAGCGCGCGCTGGCCATGGCCGGGCTCGCGGCCACCGATCTGGATGCGATCGTCTATGCCACGTCTTCGCCGGACCACTTCGTCCCCGGAAACGGCGTCTTTCTGCAGCGAATGATGGGCATCGGCCCGATCCCCGCGCTGGACATTCGTCAGGCCTGCAGCGGGTTCATCTACAGCCTCTCTGTCGCGGACGCGTGGATCCGC